>NZ_JBQERA010000015.1:0-203144 GCF_053813445.1 Actinokineospora lacus | reverse complement strand
CAGAATCGAAATCTGGTCAAAAATATACTCAAAGGAACCCAATTGAACGGGTTCACTTCATAAAAGCTCTACTGGCTTTTATCGGCACACTGTTGAGTTCTCAAACAACACACGCACATCCTCAGCGCCGCCAGGCGACAACTGAAGGAGGCTGTTTTCTTCAGGCTTTGTCTTGATCTGCCGCGCCCGGTCCGTTTGATCCGGCCCGTTCCGCGCTGACAGGAAGAAAGTTACACGGCCGCCAACTGGAGGTCAAATCGCACCCCCCAGCGCCCGACCCAGAGCGAAACCGCAGGTCATCAGCCCTGTGTCAGGTCTGATGACAAGGTAACCCAGGCCCAGCACGGTGTGAATGTGACGGCCGTCACAACAACTTCTTTGGTTGAACCTCTAAAGCCCGACTTCGACACCGGCCGTGTTCCGCTTGCCACGCCGTACGACCAGCCACTTCCCGTGCAGCAGGTCCTCCGTGGACGGCTGCCAGGTCTCCTCGGCGACCTTCGCGTTGTTCACGTACGCGCCACCTTCGTTGACCGTGCGTCGAGCGGCGCCCCGGCTGTCGGCCAGGCCGCAGGCCAGGAGCAGGTCGACGATGGTCGGCCCGTCGGCCAGGCGGACGGTGCCGGTGGGCGCCTCGGCCATCGTGGCCTCCAGCGTGCTCAGGTCGAGCCCGGCCAGCTCGCCCCGGCCGAACAGGGCCTGGCTGGCCGCGATCACCTGTGCCGTCTCGTGCTCGCCGTGGACGAGCCTGGTGAACTCCTCGGCCAGCCGCTTCTGGGCGGCGCGCAGGTGGGGGCGCTCGGCGGTGTCGGCGGCCAGGGCGTCGATCTCCTCCCGGTCCAGGAAGGTGAACAGCCGCAGGTAGCGGATGACGTCGGCGTCGCCCACGTTCACGAAGTACTGGTACCAGGCGTACGGCGAGGTCATGGCGGGGTCGAGCCAGACGTTGCCGCCGCCGGTGGACTTGCCGAACTTGCGGCCCTCGGCGTCGGTCACCAGCGGCGCGGTCAGCGCGTGCACGGAGTCCCCGGTGACCCGGCGGGTCAGCTCGACGCCGCCGATGATGTTGCCCCACTGGTCGGACCCGCCGACCTGCAGGGAGCAGCCGAGTTCCCGGTGCAGGTGCAGGTAGTCGTTGGACTGGAGCAGCAGGTAGCTGAACTCCGTGTACGACATGCCGTCGGACTCCAGCCGCCGCTTGACCGTCTCGCGGCCGAGCATGACGTTGACGGAGAAGTGCTTG
The DNA here is from genome assembly GCF_053813445.1 of Actinokineospora lacus. Classification (NCBI taxonomy): domain Bacteria; kingdom Bacillati; phylum Actinomycetota; class Actinomycetes; order Pseudonocardiales; family Pseudonocardiaceae; genus Actinokineospora; species Actinokineospora lacus. The sequence goes on along the minus strand of NZ_JBQERA010000015.1, from coordinate 201,901 downwards.
CCGACGTCGCGCAGGAACTCCAGGACCGAGAGCTCGCCGGTCCAGTCCAGGTTGTTGACGATGACCGCGCCCGTGCCGGGGCCGTGCGTGTCGTCGAAGGAGACGAAGCGCTCCAGTTGGCCTCGGATGCGGCCCGCCCACTCGGCGACGGTGTCCAGGGAGTTGAGCGCGCGCTCGCTGGTGTCGCGCGGGTCGCCGATCGTGCCGGTCGCGCCGCCCGCCAGGACGATCGGGCGGTGCCCGGCGCGCTGGAAGCGGGTGAGCATCAGCAGCGGGACGAGGTTGCCCGCGTGCAGGCTGGGGGCGGTCGGGTCGAACCCGCAGTAGAGGGTGAGCGGGCCACCGTCGAGGTCTCTGCGCAGGGCGTCGAGGTCGGTGGACTGCGCGATCAGGCCGCGCCAGGACAGCTCGTCGAGGATGTGTTCGCTCACCGGGCCATTGTGCAGGCCCGGCGCCACCTCATTTCCGCAGGACGCCGTTCTTCCCGCCCCGGCGGTAGGTGCTCACCGCGCTCGACCCGGTGACCCAGAACCGCCACGGCACGTCCACCGCGACGGCCACCCCGACCCTCGGGCCCACCGACACCTCGGCGACCGGTTCTCCCTTGTACAGCCGCACCGGTGATGACGGGTCGGTCAAGTCCAGGCCGTTGTCGGAGCGGTCCAGACCGAGCACGCCGGTCAGTTTCGCGGGTCCCCGCGCCAGGTCGGCGGTCGACCGCGCGGCCGGGCGCCGGGACCGCGCGACGTCCTCTCCGGACACCACCTCGCCCGCGCGTAGCAGTACCGCCCCGGGAACCCCGTCAGTAAGGGAGACAACGTTTGCGCAGAAGTGCATCCCGTAGACGAAGTACACGTACAGGTGCCCCGCGGGCCCGAACATGACCTCGTTGCGCGGTGTGCGTCCGCGGTAGCAGTGCGAGGCGGGGTCGTCTTCCCCTCGGTACGCCTCGACCTCCACCACGCGCACGGACACCGAACCGCCGGGTCCGTCGGAGACCACCAGCGAGCCGAGCAACACCCGGGCGGCGTCGACCGGGTCGACGGCCAACTCCGCCCGGGTGAACTGCTCGGCTACTTGCGCACGATCTCCTCGGCCCACGTCCGGTGCTCCTCGATCCGCCGTTCCACGCGCTCGCGCTGCTCGGCGACCCGAGGCGGCGCGGTGCCACCGTACGCGTCGCGCGAGGCGATCGAGCCCGTGACCGTGAGCACGTCGCGCACCGCGGGGGTCAGGGCGGGGTCGACCGAGGCGAACTCGGCGTCGGTCAGGTCCTCCAGCCCGACCCCGCGCGCCTCGGCGACGCGCACGCACCCCCCAGCGGCCTCGTGCGCGACGCGGAACGGCACGCCCTGGCGGACCAGCCACTCGGCGATGTCGGTCGCCAGCGTGAAGCCCGCGGGGGCGAGCGCGGCGAGCCGGTCGGTGTGGAAGGTCAGGGTGCGCACCATCCCGGCGATCGCGGGCAACAACAGACCCAGCTGCTCGACGGAGTCGAACAGCGGCTCCTTGTCCTCCTGCAGGTCGCGGTTGTAGGCCAGCGGCTGGGCCTTCAGAGTGGCGAGCAGGCCGGTCAGGTTGCCGATGAGGCGCCCGGACTTGCCCCGGGTCAGCTCGGCGACGTCCGGGTTCTTCTTCTGCGGCATGATCGAGCTGCCCGTGGCCCAGGCGTCGTCCAGGGTCGCGTAGCCGAACTCGGCGGTCGTCCAGATGACCACCTCCTCGGCGATCCTGGACAGGTTGACCCCGAGCATGGCCAGGACGAACCCGATCTCGGCGGCGAAGTCGCGCGAGGCGGTGCCGTCGATGGAGTTCTCCACCGGGCCGGTGAAGCCCAGTTCCTCAGCGACCGCGGCCGGGTCCAGCCCCAGCGAGGAGCCCGCCAGCGCCCCCGAGCCGTACGGCGAGACCGCCGCCCGCACGTCCCAGTCACGCAGCCGCTCCACGTCGCGCAGCAGCGACTGCGTGTGGGCGAGCAGGTGGTGGGCCAGCAGCACCGGCTGCGCGTGCTGCAGGTGCGTGCGACCGGGCATCACCGCGTCGGCGTGCCGCCGGGCCTGGTCGGTCAGCGCGTCGGCGACGTCGAGCACCCCGTGCGCCACCTGGCGGGCCGCGTCGCGCAGCCACATCCGGAACAGCGTGGCGACCTGGTCGTTGCGGGAGCGGCCCGCGCGCAGCTTGCCGCCGAGGTCGACCCCGGCGCGCTCGATGAGGCCGCGCTCCAGCGCCGTGTGCACGTCCTCGTCGGCGAGCGTCGGGGTGAACGCCCCGGAGACCACGTCGGCCTCCAGGGCGTCCAGCGCGGCGAGCATGGCGGAGAGCTCCGCGTCGGTCAGCAGGTCCGCGCGGCGCAGGACCCGGGCGTGGGCCCGGGAGCCCGCGATGTCGTAGCGGGCCAGTCGCCAGTCGAAGTGGGTCGACGCGCTCAGCGCCGCCATCGCCTCGGCGGGTCCGCTCTGGAACCGTCCGCCCCACAGGCCGTGCTCGGTCACGATTCTCCTAATCGGTGCTGCTGTGTCAGTGCTGCTGCGCGCGCTTGGCGGCGATCTTGCTCGGCAGGCCCCAGAGCTGGACGAAGCCCTTGGCCAGGGACTGGTCGAACGAGTCGCCCTCGTCGTAGGTGGCGAGGTTGAAGTCGTACAGCGACTGCTCCGAGCGCCGCCCGGTGACCACCGCGCGGCCGCCGTGCAGGTTCAGCCGGACGTCGCCGGTGACGTACTCCTGGGTCTTGACGATGAAGGCGTCCAGGGAATCCTTCAGCGGCGAGAACCACAGGCCGTCGTAGACCAGCTCGCCCCAGCGCTGCTCGACGGTCCGCTTGAACCGGGCCAGGTCGCGCTCGACGGTGACGTTCTCCAGCTCCTGGTGCGCGGTGATCAGCGCGATGGCGCCGGGGGCCTCGTAGACCTCGCGGCTCTTGATGCCGACCAGCCGGTCCTCGACGATGTCCAGCCGTCCGACGCCCTGGGCGCCCGCGCGGCGGTTGAGCTCCTGGATGGCCTGCAGCACGGTGACGGTCTCGCCGTCGATGGCGACCGGGACGCCCTTGTCGAAGGTGATGACCAGCTCGTCGGCGTCGCGGGTCTCGGCCGGGTTCGAGGTGTAGGAGTAGACGTCCTCGATGGGGGCGTTCCAGATGTCTTCCAGGAAGCCGGTCTCGACCGCGCGGCCCCAGACGTTCTGGTCGATGGAGTACGGGGACTTCTTCGACACGTCGATGGGCAGGTTGCGGTCCTCGGCCCAGGCGATGGCCTTCTCCCTGGTCCAGGCGAAGTCGCGGACCGGGGCGATGACCCTGAGGTCGGGGGCGAGCGCGCCGATGCCGACCTCGAAGCGGACCTGGTCGTTGCCCTTGCCGGTGCAGCCGTGGGAGACGGTGGTGGCGCCGTGGTACTTCGCGGCCTCGACCAGGTGCTTGACGATCACCGGGCGGGACAGGGCCGAGACCAGCGGGTAGCGGTCCATGTAGAGGGCGTTGGCCTGCAGCGCGGGCAGGCAGTACTGCTCGGCGAACTCGTCGCGGGCGTCGGCGACGACGGCCTCGACCGCCCCGCACTCCAGGGCCCGCTTGCGGATCGTGTCCATGTCCTCGCCGCCCTGGCCGACGTCGACGGCCACCGCGACGACCTCCGCGCCGGTCTCCTCGGCGATCCAGCCGATGCCGACCGAGGTGTCGAGGCCGCCGGAATAGGCCAGCACCACCCTGTCACTCATTGCTCTCTCCTTGATCTGGACCGTTGGGCCGGGCGGCCATGGCGGTGAATCGGTCGGCCAGCTCGCGGCCGGTCACGGGTTCGCGGCAGATGACCGCGAGGGTGTCGTCCCCGGCGATGGTGCCGACGACGTCGTCCAGCGCGGCGCGGTCGATGGCGCTGGCCAGGAACTGCGCCGCCCCGGGCGGGGTGCGCAGGACGGCGAGGTTGCCCGAGGCGTCGGCGGAGACCAGCAGCTCGCCGAGCAGGCGGGCCAGCCGGGAGGTGCCGCCCTGCACGCCGCGCACCGGGCTGCCGTCCTCGGGGATGACGTACACCGGCGCGCCGCCGTCGACGCCGCGCAGCTTGACAGCGCCGAGCTCGTCGAGGTCGCGCGACAGCGTCGCCTGGGTGACCTCGACGCCTTCGGCGGCGAGCAGCCGGGCCAGCTCGGTCTGGCTGCGGATGGTCTGGTTGGCGACGATGGCGGCGATGCGCGCGTGGCGGGCGGTCCGGGTGGTCATAAGCGGGCCACCAGCCAGGTGAGCAGGGCCTTCTGCGCGTGCAGCCGGTTCTCCGCCTCGTCCCAGACCGCGCTGGCCGGGCCGTCGAGCACCTCGTCGGTGATCTCCCAGCCGCGGTGGGCGGGCAGGCAGTGCAGGACGATCGCGTTCGGGGCGGCCCGGGACATCAGCTCCGAGTTGACCTGGAGCTTGCGGAACGGGCTGACCCGGTCGCGGCCGTCGTTCTCCTGGCCCATCGAGGTCCAGGCGTCGGTGACCACCACGTCGGTGCCGTCGATCGCCGCGTGCGGGTCGGCGAGCACGGCGAGGCTGCCGCCGGTCTCGGCGGCGCGCTGCTCGGCGGCCGCGATGACCTCGGGGTGCGGCTGGAAGCCCTCGGGGGCCACGACCCGCACGTGCATCCCCGCGGTGGCGCCGCCGAGCAGCAGCGAGTGGGACATGTTGTTGGCGCCGTCGCCGAGGTAGGTGGCGGTGACGCCCGCGAGCCCGCCGTGGCGCTCCTCGATGGTCTGCAGGTCGGCAAGGACCTGGCAGGGGTGGAACTCGTCGGTCAGGGCGTTGACCACCGGGATGGTGGACGCCGAGGCCATGGCCTCCATGCGCTTCTGGGCGAAGGTGCGCCAGACGACGATGTCGACGTAGCGCGACAGGACCCTGGAGGTGTCCTCGATGGTCTCCTCGCGGCCCAGCTGCATGGTGCGGCCGTCTATCACCACGGGCTGGCCGCCGAGTTGGGCGATGCCGACCTCGAAGCTGAGCCGGGTGCGGGTGGAGTTCTTCTCGAAGATCGCCGCGACGGCCTTGCCCGCGAGCGATCTCGTGCCCAGCGGGTCGGCCTTGAGGGTCTTCGCCAGGTCGAGGACTTCGCGCTGCTCGGCCGGGTTCAGGTCGTCGTCGCGCAGGAAGTGGCGGACCACGCTCACACCTCCGTCGCGTCGAGGATGGCGGGCAGGGCGGTGACGAACTCGGCGGCCTGCTCGTCGGTGAGGACCAGCGGCGGGGCCAGCCGGATCGCGTCCGGCTGCACGTTGTTCACCAGGAACCCGTGCGCCAGGGCGGCTTTGGCGATCGCGGCGGACGCCGGGGCGGTCAGTTCGATGCCCAGCAGCAGGCCGGTGCCGCGCACGCCCGCCACGAGCGGGTGGCCGACGGCCTCCACGCCCGCGGCGATGTCCTTGCCCAGCGCGGCGGTGTGGTCGAGCAGGCCGTCGGCGGCGATGGTGCGCAGCACGGCCAGCCCGGCGGCGCAGGCGACCGGGTTGCCGCCGAAGGTGGTGCCGTGGTGGCCGGGGCCGAACAGCTCGGCCGCCGCGCCGACGGCGACGCACGCGCCCAGCGGCAGGCCGCCGCCCAGGCCCTTCGCCAGGGTGAAGACGTCCGGGACGATGCCCGCCTGCTGGAAGGCGAACCAGGTGCCGAGGCGGCCGATGCCGGTCTGCACCTCGTCGAGGACGAGCAGCGCGCCCGCGGCGGTGGTGATCTCGCGGGCGGCGTGCAGGTAGCCGTCCGGTGCGGGGATGACGCCGCCCTCGCCGAGGACGGGCTCGATGAAGACCGCCGCGGTGTCGGTGTCGACGGCGGCGCGCAGGGCGTCGGTGTCGCCGAAGGGCACGTGCGCGACGCCGGGGACCAGCGGCTCGAACGGGGTGCGCTTGGGCGGCTGTCCGGTGAGGGTCAGCGCGCCCATCGTGCGGCCGTGGAAGGCGCCGGCGCAGGCGACGACCTTGGTGCGGCCGGTGAGCCGGGTCAGCTTCAGGGCCGCCTCGACGGCCTCGGCGCCTGAGTTGCTGAAAGCGACCTTCGCCTGGCCGCTGAGACCGGCCACGTCGAGGAGCGCCTCGGCCAGGTCGACCGCGACCGGGTTGACGTAGAGGTTGGAGGTGTGGCCCAGGGTGGCGATCTGCGCGGTGACGGCCTCGACGACGGCCGGGTGGGCGTGGCCGAGGACGTTGGTGGCGATGCCCGCGACGAGGTCGGTGTAGCGGGTGCCGTCGGCGTCCCACACGTGCGCGCCCTCGCCGCGGACCAGCGTGAGCGCGGGCGTGCCGTAGTTGTCCATCATCGCGCCTTGCCAGCGCTGCCGACCCTCGGCGTTGGACCCGATCACTTGTCCCCCTTGTCCGGCAGAACCATGGTGCCCACGCCGGTGCTGGTGAAGACCTCCAGCAGCACGGAGTGGGCCAGGCGCCCGTCGATGACGTGCGCGCGCGGGACGCCGCCCTGGACGGCGCGCAGGCACGCCTCCATCTTGGGCGCCATCCCGCTCTCCAGGCTGGGCAGCAGCTTCTCCAGCTCCCCCGCCCGGATCTCGTGCAGGAGCGAGGAGCGGTCGGGCCAGTCGGCGTAGAGGCCGTCGACGTCGGTGAGCACGACCAGCTTCTCCGCCTTGAGCGCGACGGCCAGGGCGGCGGCCGCGGTGTCGGCGTTGACGTTGTGCGGCACGCCGTTGGCGTCCGGGGCCACGGTGGACACCACCGGGATGCGGCCCGCGTCGAGGATGTCCAGGACGGCGGCGGGGTTGACCGCGACGACGTCGCCGACCTGGCCGAGGTCGACCTCGTGGCCGTCGACCACCGCGGTGCGCTTCTCGGCGGTGAACAGCCGCGCGTCCTCCCCGGAGATGCCGACCGCGTGCGGGCCGTGCTGGTTCAGCAGGCCGACGAGTTCGCGGCTGACCTGGCCGGTGAGGACCATCCGCACGACGTCCATGGTCTCCGGGGTGGTGATCCGCAGGCCCGCGGCGCGGCGGGTGGGGATGCCGAGCCGGTCGAGCATGGCCGAGATCTGCGGGCCGCCGCCGTGCACGACGACCGGGCGCAGCCCGGCCAGGCGCAGGAACACCATGTCCTCGGCGAAGGCGCGCTTGAGCGTGTCGTCGATCATGGCGTTGCCGCCGTACTTGACGACGATGAGCGCGCCGTGGGAGCGGCGCAGCCAGGGCAGCGCCTCGATGAGGATTCCGGCCTTCTCCGCGGGGGTGGTCATGAGCTGTACGCGCTGTTCTCCTCGACGTAACCGTGCGAGAGGTCGGTGGTCAGGACCGTCCCCGTGCCGGTCCCGGCGCGCAGGTCGATCTCGACGGTGATGTCGCGGCCGGACAGGTCGGCCAGCGAGCGGTCGTCGCCGCGCCCGCCGCCGCGGCACACGGTGACACCGTTGATGGTGATGTCGAGGGCCTGCTGGTCGAACTCGGTGGGCGCGTTGCCGACGGCCATGGCGATGCGGCCCCAGTTGGGGTCGCTGCCGAAGAACGCGGTCTTGCACAGCGGGTCGCGGGCGACGACGCGGGCGGCGGCGACGGCCTCGGCGTCGGTGGCCGCGCCGCGCACGGTGATCGACACGTGCTTGGTGGCGCCCTCGGCGTCGGCCTGGAGCTGGGCGACTAGGTCGGCGCACACCGTTTCGAGGGCGGCGGCGAACTCGGCGGGCTCGGGCGTGGTGTTCGAGGCGCCGGAGGCCAGCAGCAGGACGGTGTCGTTGGTGGAGGTGCCGCCGTCGACGTCGAGGCGGTTGAAGGTGGCGGCGACGGCGGCCGTCAAGGCGGAGTCCACTGTGGAGGGATCGACGTCGGCGTCGGTGGTGATGACCGAGAGCATGGTGGCCATGTTGGGCGCGCACATGCCCGCGCCCTTGGCGAAGCCGCCGACGGTCCAGCCGTCGGGGTGGGTCAGGGCGACCTGCTTGGGCACGCTGTCGGTGGTCATGACCGCGGTCGCCGCGGCGAGGCTCGCCTGCCCGCCCTCGGCCAGCTCCTTGACCGCGATGTCCACCCCGGAGGTGACCGCGTCCATCGGCAGGCGCTCGCCGATGAGGCCGGTCGAGCAGACGGCGACATCGATCGCGCCGATGCCGAGCACGTCGGCGACCTTCTCCGCGGTGGCGTGGGTGTCCTGGAAGCCCTCCGGCCCGGTGCAGGCGTTGGCCCCGCCGGAGTTGAGGACCACGGCGCGCAGGGTGCCGGTGGTGAGGACCTGGCGCGACCACAGGACGGGGGCGGCCTGGACCTTGTTGGTGGTGAACACACCCGCGGCGGCCTGGTTGGGACCGTCGTTGACGACCAGGGCCAGGTCCGGGTTGCCGGAGACCTTGATCCCGGCGGCGACGCCCGCGGCGCGGAAGCCCTGGGCGGCGGCGACGCCGGTGGTGCGGTCGAGTGCGGTCACGGTGCGACTCCCACGGTGGACAGGCCGGTGGTCTCCGGCAGGCCGAGCGCGATGTTCATGGACTGCACGGCGGCGCCCGCCGTGCCCTTGGTCAGGTTGTCGACGGCGGCGACGGCGACCAGGCGGTTGAGGTCGGGGTCGACGGCGACCTGGAGCTGGACGGCGTTGGAGCCGAGGACGGCGGCCGTGGTGGGCCACTGCCCTTCGGGCAACAGGTGAACGAACGGCTCATCGGCGTAGGCCTTCGCGTAGGTCTCGCGAACGTCTCCCGCCCCGGCGAGCTGGGCGCTGCAGGTGGCGAGGATGCCGCGCGGCAACGGGGCGAGCACGGGGGTGAAGGAGACCTTGACGGAGCGGCCCGCGGCCTTGCGGAGGTTCTGGGCGATCTCCGGGGTGTGCCGGTGGGCGCCGCCGACGCCGTAGACGCTCAGCGAGCCCATGACCTCCGAGCCGAGCAGGTGCGGCTTGAGGGACTTGCCCGCGCCGGAGGTGCCGGACACGGCGACCACGACGACCTCGGGCTCGATGAGCCCGGCGGCCAGGGCGGGGGCGACGGCCAGGGAGCTGACCGTCGGGTAGCAGCCGGGGACGGCGACGCGGCGGGCGCCGACCAGGGTCTCGCGGGCACCGGGGAGTTCGGGCAGGCCGTAGGGCCAGGTGCCCGCGTGCTCCCCGCCGTACCAGCGGTCCCAGTCGGCGGGGCTGTCGAGGCGGTGGTCGGCCCCGCAGTCGACGACGAGGACGTCGGCGTCGAGCTGGGCGGCCAGGGCGGCGGAGTGGCCGTGCGGGAGGGCGAGGAAGACGACGTCGTGGTCCGCCAGCACCTCGGGGGTGGTCTCGTCGAGCACGCGGGCGGCCAGGGGCAGCAGGTGCGGCTGGTGCTCGCCCAGCCGGGTGCCCGCGTTGCCGCCCGCCGTGAGCGCGCCGATCTGCACCTCGGGGTGGCCGAGCAGCAGCCGCAGGACCTCGCCCCCGGCGTACCCGCTCGCCCCCGCCACCGCTGCCCGCACCGTCATGCGAATGATTATGCAGGACGATGCAAAGTCAATCAAACCGGGTTCGCGGCCTGCCCGCCGTGAGGTTGCCCGACGTGAGGTCGCCCGCCGTGGACTCGCTCAGCGCTTGCGGGCGATGGTCACGCCGTCGCGCAGGGGGAGCATCACGCAGTCGACGCGCGGATCGGCGACGACCAGGTCGTTGGTGCGCATGATCGCGGCGGTCGCCTCGTCGGCCGGGTCGGGGTCGAGCACCCGTCCCCCGCGCAGGACGTTGTCGAGCAGGACCAGGCCGCCGGGGCGCAGGCGCGGGACGATCTCCTCGTAGTAGTCCGGGTAGGACACCTTGTCCGCGTCGATGAAGGCGATGTCGAGTTCCGGCGCGCTCGGCAGGGCGCGCAGGGTCTCGATCGCGGGGGCGATGCGCAGATCGATGCGGTCGGCCACGCCCGCGCGCTCCCAGTAGCGGCGGGCCACCGCGGTCCACTCCTCGCTGACGTCGCAGGCGAGCAGGGTGCCGTCGGTGGGCAGGCCGCGGGCGATGCACAGCGACGAGTAGCCGGTGAACACGCCGACCTCGACGGCCCGCCGGGCGCCCGCGATCCGGACCAGCATGGTCAGGAACTCGCCCTCGTCGTGGGAGATCTGCATGCTCAGCAGGTCCGGGAAGTCCCTCGCGGTCTCCTCGGCCAGCTCGCGCAGCAGCGCGTCGGCGGGGCTGGAGTGGGCCAGCAGGTAGTCGGACAGCTCGTCGGACAGGATGTCCACGGTTCCCCCTCGGGTCAGCGGTAGAGCTCGAAAGCGGCGGCGACGCGGTCGCGGCCTGCGCCGTCGGCCAGGAGCAGGTGCAGCAGGACGCGGGCCTTGGCCGGGTCGAGGAAGCCCGCGTGGATCAGGCCGCGGTCGAGCAGGTCGCGCTCGGAGCCCGGGTAGCCGTAGGTCTGGCGCAGCACCGAGCCCGAGCCCGTGCGCGAGGCCAGCACGACGGGGACCCGGTCGGCGACCTCGGCGACCAGCGAGACCATGCCCGCGGGGACGTGGCCCGCGCCGAGGCCCGCGAGGACGACGCCGTCGAAGGCGTCCTCGGTGCGGCGCAGGAGTTCGCCGTCGTCGCCGAGGACCACGGTGACCAGGCCGACCCTGATGGCCTCGATCGTGGGACCCACCGGCAGGCACAGGTCCACCCTGGGGGTGCCGCGCAGCCGGGGCTCGCCCTCCACGACCAGGCCGAGCGGCCCGAACCCGGGCGAGGCGAACGCGCCGGTGCTGCTGGTGTGCCCTTTGCGGACGAACCGGGCGCCGTGCACCTCGTCGGACATGACCACCAGCGCGCCGAGGCCCCGGGCCGCCTCGGACGCGGCGACCTTCACCGCGGCGTAGAGGTTCGCCGGGCCGTCCGCGCCGGGCGACGCGGGCGGGCGCATGGCGCCGGTGACCACGACCGGGGTGTCGTCGGGGACGGTCAGGTCGAGGAACAGGGTGGTCTCCTCGATGGTGTCGGTGCCGTGGGTGACCACGATGCCGTCGGCGCCCGCGGCGATCTCCGCGCGCACCGCCTCGGACAGGGCGACCAGGTCGGCGAACCCGACCGACGGGCTGGGCAGGGTGCGGACCGTGCGGGCGGTGATCTCCAGGTCCAGCTCGCCGAGCGCGGGCACGGCGGCGACGAGGTCGTCGGCGCCCAGGGAGGGGATGACGCCGCCGCCCGCCGCGGGCACCATCGCGATGGTGCCGCCCATGGCGAGGATGGCCACCCGGGTCACAGGACCTCGACCAGGTCGAGCAGGGGCCCCCACGGGTCGGCCACGGGACCGTCGGCGATGTGCACGCCGTAGGACAGCAGCGTCTCCAGGTGCGACTCCCAGCGCGGGTGCGCGCGCTGGGCCGGATCGGCCTGCGGGCGGACGACGACCGGGACGCCCGGGGTGCCGACCGCCTCGCCGAGGGAGGTCAGCGCCTGGTTGTCGGCGATGCCCAGCGCGAGCTTGGCCACGGAGTTCGCCGTCGCGGGGACGAACAGGAAGGCGTCCGGGATCGGGTAGGGCTTGGGCTCGTCGGGCAGCCGCGGCTGCGAGCGCACCGGCAGGTCGGTCAGCGACTGCAGCCGGGCGCTCTCCCCCGCCGCCTCCATCCACCGCGCCGCGGCCGGGGTGAAGGTGATCGCCAGGCGCCACCCCCGGCGGGCGGCGGGCACGGCGACCTCCAGCCGCAGCCGGTGCTCGACACCCCCGCCTGCCGCCGCGACCAGGCCCAGGACGCGGCGGTTCACCCGCGGCCCACGGCGCCGCTGGTCATCGGCGCACCACCGCGCAGAACATGGCGTCGGTGCCGTGGCGGTGGGGCCACAGCTGGACGCCGGGACCCTCGCCCAGGTCAGGGACGCCGGGGAAGAAGTCGCGGGCGTCGAGCTGGGTCGCGCCCGACCGGCGGACGACGTCGGAGACCACGCCCTCGGTCTCGGCCAGGTGCGGGGAGCACACGACGTAGGCCACGACGCCGCCGGGGCGGACCAGGTCGAGGGCGGCGGTGAACAGCTCGCGCTGCAGCTTGGTCAGGTCGCCGACGTCGCTGGGCTGGCGGCGCCACCGGGCTTCCGGCCTGCGGCGCAGGGCGCCGAGGCCGGTGCAGGGGGCGTCGACCAGGACGCGGTCGAAGGCGCCCGCGGGGAGGCCGCAGTCGCGGCCGTCGGCCACGTGCACGGTGACCGGCATGCCCGCGGTGCTCTGCTCGACCAAGCGGGCCCGGTGCGGGGCCTGCTCGACGGCGTCGAGGGTGCCGCCGTTGATCGCCGCCAGGGCGCCGAGCAGGGCCGCCTTGCCGCCGGGCCCCGCGCAGAGGTCGAGCCAGCGGGAGTCGGCCCCGTCGAGGGGGACGCGGGACAGCGCCAGGGCGCACAGCTGGCTGCCCTCGTCCTGCACGCCCGCGAGGTGCTCGCGGATCACGGCCAGGTCGCCGGGGTCACCCGCGCCCGACTCCAGGCGCACGCCGTAAGGCGAGTACGGGGCCGGGTCGCCGCCGGTCAGGGCGGCCAGCTCCTCGGCGCTCAGCTCGCCGGGCCGGGCCACCAGGTGCACGGCGGGGCGCTGGTCGTCGGCGCGCAGGGCGTCGGCCAGCTCGTCGCCGGTGCTGCCCAGGGCGTCGGCGAAGGCCCGCGCGATCCACTGCGGGTGCGCGGTGCGCGCGGCCAGGTTGCCGACCGGGTCCTGCGGGGCGAGCCGGTCGAGCCAGGCGGTCTCGTCGTGCTCGGACACCCGGCGCAGCACGGCGTTGGTGAAGCCGGTCGCGCGGGAGCCGACGTCCTGGCGGACCAGGTCGACGGTGGCGGCGACGGCGGCGTGCGCGGGAATCCTGGTGCGCAGCAACTGGTAGGTGCCCAGCAGCAGGGCGTCCAGGATCAGCGGCTCTATTTTGGACAGTGGGCGGTCCGAGCAGGCCGCGACCACTTCCTCGAGCAGGCCCCAGGCGCGGCAGGTGCCGTAGGTCAGCTCCGTGGCCAGCGCGGCGTCGCGGCCGGACAGCCTGCGCTCGCGCAGGAGCTTGGGGAGGACGAGGTTGGCGTAGGCGTCGTCGGCGCGGACGGCGCGGATGGTGTCCAGCGCGGCGCGGCGGGCCGGGTCGTCGCTCGGCGGGCGGGCCGGGCCGTCGGCGCGGCGCGGCGGGTGCGAGCGCTGCGGCCGCGACGGACGGCGGCGCTGGGGCTGCTGCGGGTGGCTCATGCCAGCGCCTCCCCGGCCTCGGGGCGGACGCCGCGGGCCCAGTCGGTGGCGGCCATCCGCTTCTTGCCCTGGGCCTGCACCTCGCCGAGGGCGACGGCGTGGGTGGCCGTGCCGACGAGCACGCGCTTGCGCTCAACGCCCAGCTCCCCCGCGGGGAGGGTGGCGTCGGGGACGGGGGTCACCGGGCCGAGTTTCAGGCGTTCGCCGCGGAACTGGGCCCAGGCGCCCGGATCAGGGGTGACCGAGCGGACCAGGCGGTCCACGGCGCGGGCGGGGAGGGTGAAGTCCACTTTGGCGTCCTCGACAGAGACTTTGGGGGCGTGACTGACGCCGTCGGCAGGCTGGTCGACGGCAACGACCCTGCCGTCCTCCAGGCCGTCCAGAGTAGACAACAGCAGTCCCGCCCCCGCCACGGCCAGGCGGTCGAGCAGGTCGCCCGCGGTGTCGTCGGGGCGGATGGCCTCGGTGAGCACGCCGAACACCGGGCCCGCGTCCATCTCCTTGACGATGCGGAACGTGCTCGCGCCGGTGATCTCGTCGCCGTGCTTGACCGCGGCCTGCACCGGCCCGGCGCCGCGCCAGGCGGGCAGGATCGAGAAGTGCAGGTTCACCCAGCCGTGCGCGGGGATGTCGAGCACCGAGCGCGGGAGGAGGTTGCCGTAGGCGACGACGGGGCAGCAGTCCGGGGCCAGCTCGACCAGCCGGGCGCGGAAGTCCGGGTCGCCCGCCTTGGCCGGGGTCAGCACCTCGATGCCGTGCTCGTCGGCCAGCGCGCCGACCGGGGAGCGCACGAGCCCGCGCCCCCGGCCCGCGGGGGCGTCGGGCCGGGTGACGACGGCGACCACGTCGTGGCGGCCGGACTCGATCAGCGCCCGCAGCGCGGGCAGGGCGACCTCGGGTGTACCGGCGAACACCAGCCGCATCAGCGCGTCCCGAACAGCGGGTGCGGGCTCTGCTTCATGGTGGGCACCGCGCCGTCGAACCACGGCGCCGAGCGGATCTCGGCCATCGCGCGCTTGCGGGTGGCCTCGTCGAGCCGGTCGAGGAACAGCACGCCGTCGAGGTGGTCGGTCTCGTGCTGGATCGCGCGGGCGAGCAGGTCGCTGCCCTCGATCTGGACGGGTTCGCCGTGCATGTCCCAGCCGCGGGCGACCACGTTCTTGGCGCGCACGCAGTCCCAGTACAGCCCGGGGATCGAGAGGCAGCCCTCCTGCCCCTCCTGGTGCTCCTCCCCCACCGCGGTCCAGACCGGGTTCACCAGGTGCCCCATGGAACCGTCGCAGTTGTAGGTGAACACCCGCAGCCCCACGCCGATCTGGGGGGCGGCCAGCCCCGCGCCGCCCTGGGCGGTCATGGTGTCCCAGAGGTCGCTCACCAGCGCGCGCAGCTCGCGGTCGAAGTCGACGACCTCCGCAGCCGGTGTGCGCAGCACCGGGTCGCCGAAGAGCCTGATCGGCTGGACGGTCACGCCTTCTCCCTCGTGTCGTGGTCGGCAGCGGCAGTCTATGCGGGCTCAGATGAGGTCCAGTGGGTCGACCCGCACCCGCACCGGCTCCTGCTCCTTGCGCATCGTGCGCCCGCGCTGGGCGTGGTTGAGCGCCTCGGTCAGCGCGCGGCCGTGGGCGCGGGGGACGCGGATCAGCATGCGCTCGCGCTCGCCGACCGGGACCGGGCCCAGGACGTCGGCGTCGGCGGGCAGGCGCAGCTCGGCCATGAGCGAGGCGACGCCGTCGACGCTGCCCTCGACGGAGGCCATCCGCACCGCGGGGGGGAAGCCCAGCTCGACGCGCCCGGAGAGCTCCAGGTCGGCGTGCCATGCCGGGTCCCAGCGGACGAGGGCCTGCACGGCGGGCACGGCCGAGTCGGCGACCACCACCACCCTGCCGCCGTCGACGCCGGGGCGGACCAGGGCGGCGGCGGTCATCCAGCGGCGCAGCGCCTCCTCGCCCGAGCGCAGGTCGGCGCGGGCCAGCAGGGCCCAGCCGTCGAGCAGCAGCGCCGCCCCGTAGCCGCCATCGGCCACCGGCTCGGCGCCGGGGGTGGCCACGACCAGCGCCGGCGTGCCGTCGACGCGGGCGAGCACCTCGGCGGCCCCGGAGGTGCGCACCGGCACATCGGAGAAGGCCCGGCCCAGCTCCTCGGCGGTGCGCTTGGCCCCGACGACGACCGCCCGCAGCCGCTGCGACCCGCACGAGCCGCAGCGGAAGTCGGCCGCGGCGGTGGCGCACCACCGGCAGGTCGGCGGGCGCTGCGGCGCCAGGCTCAGCGGGCCCGCGCAGTGCCTGCACCGGGCGGGCGTGCGGCAGTCCTGGCAGGTCAGGGCGGGCACATAGCCCCGTCGGGGAACCTGGACCAGCACCGGGGCGCCCGCTTTGATCGCGGCGCGGGCGGCCTCGAAGGCCAGTGAGGGGATGCGCGCGGTGCGCGCGGCCGGGTCGCGGGCGAGCTGGGAGTCGTGCTCGCCGACGGCGCTGACCCGGGGCGCGCTCGCGCGCAGCTGCTCGCGCGCGGCGATGATCTGCGGCGCCCAGCCGGACTCGGTCAGCAGGTGCGCCTCCGCCGTGCGGGCGAACCCGGCGACCAGGACGCCCGCGCTGCCGAGGCGGGCGCGCTCGATGAGGACCTCCCGCACGTGCGGGTACGGCGAGCGCTGGTCGGCGTGCTGGTCGTCGCCGTCGTCCCAGATGACGAGCACCCCGGGGTCGTGGACCGGGGCGTAGGCCGCCGCCCGCGTGCCGACGACGATGCGGGCGGCCCCACGGCGCAGGCGCAGCCAGGCCCGGTACCGCTTGGCGGGGCCGAGGTCGGCGGCCAGCGCGACGACGGCGTCCTCGCCCGCGAGGGCGACGCAGGCCGCGTGCAGCCGGGTGACGTCGCGGTGGTCGGGCACGACGAGGACCGCGCCGCGGCCCGCCGACGCCGCGGTGACGGCGACCTCGGCCAGCCGGGCGGGCCAGTCCTCGCCGGGCAGTGCCTGCCACACCGCGTTGGCCTGCCTGCCCGCCTTCACCGCGTCGAGGAACGCCCGACCGCGCGGGTACCGCGCCCAGTGCTCGGAGCCCGGCGCGGCGGGGGTGGGCGCGGGCTCGGGGGCCGCCTCGGCCTCGACGCGGGCGTGGCGGGGCGGGATGGCCAGGCGCAGGACGTCGATCATGGCGCCCGCGTACCGGTCGGCGACCGCGCGGCAGAGTTGGGCGATCTCCGGGGCCAGCACCGGCTCCGGGGAGATCACCTTGTCCAGGAAGGACGGCTTCCTGTGCTCGGAGGTCGCCACCCGCTCGATGAGGAAGGCGTCGACGAGCTGTCCGGAGAAGCGGACCCTGACCCGCGCGCCGGGCACGGCCTCGGCGTCGAGGCGGGCCGGGACGAGGTAGTCGAAGACCTGGTCGAGGTGGGCCAGCGGGACGTCGACGTAGACCTTGGCCACCGGCAGGACCGCCGCGGGCTCCGGCCTGCCCTTGGGCGCGGGCGGCGCGGGCGGCACGGGGACCTCGACGGCGAAGAGCGCGTCGGGGTCGGGTGCTGGCATGGCGGTTGGTCTATCAGACCCCGGCGACACTCACCCTGGTCGGGGGTCGTCGTGATAGGCGGCGTACATGGCGGCGACCTCGGCCCGGTCGTGCGGGCCCGCCTCCTCGCGGATGCGCCGGTTGAGGCCCACGGGGTAGCCGTGCTTGATGAGCCTGCGCTCGCTCGCGTCCTCCATGAAGGACAGTGAGAAGTACAGCCCGGTCACGTAGCCCGCGGCGATCATGGACAGGCGCAGGCTCAGCGGGCCGGGGACGAGCAGGATCAGCCAGAGCGGCAGGAACAGCACCAGCACCCTGGCGAAGTGCCGCAGCACCCAGGTCGGCGCGGTGAGGTCCCACAGCACCCAGGGCCGGTAGCGGTCGGGCAGGGTCCCGCCGACCGCGTACCGGAGCCATCGCAAGGGTCCAGGTCGCACGCGTTCCACGAACTCGATGCTAGGCCGGTTCGCATCCACCTCTGTGGTTAGCCCGCGACGCGCCCGGCGAAACGTGGGCACTATCGGTCGGGTGCCTTTCAACCACAACCACCCGCTGCTCTTGCGCCAAGTGCCGCCGAACGCCAAGCGCGCACTCGATGTCGGGATGCGGCTCCGGTCGGTTCGCCCGCAGGCCGGCCGCCCGCGGGCTGCTCGTCGAGGGATCGATGAGCACGGCCCGATGATCGACGCCGCCCGCGCCCTCGGCGCCGCCGCGGAGCGGGTCAACGGAGGTGTCGACCCGGTCGCCGGGCCGCCCATCCGGAGGACTGGGCCTTGATGGCCGAGATCCGCCGCGACTCGGCCCGGCTGCTGCCCGGTCGCACGGTCCGGCCCCTGCTGTTCTGGCGCTACCTGCTCCTCTACCGCGCCTGGGCACGCGAAAGCGGGCCGCCAACCAGGGGACGGCCCGCTTCGACGGGGCAGATCAGGCGCCGACCGCCTGCTTGAGGTCGTCGGCGCGGTCGGTGCGCTCCCACGGGAGGTCGACGTCCGTGCGGCCGAAGTGGCCGTAGGCCGCCGTGGGGGCGTAGATCGGGCGCAGCAGGTCGAGGTCGCGGATGATCGCGGCCGGGCGGAGGTCGAAGACCTCCTGGATGGCCTTCTGGATCTTGACCGGGTCGGCGTTCTCGGTGCCGAAGGTCTCCACGAACAGGCCGACCGGCGCCGCCTTGCCGATCGCGTAGGCGATCTGGACCTCGATGCGCGCGGCCAGACCGGCGGCGACGGCGTTCTTCGCGACCCACCGCATGGCGTAGGCGGCCGAGCGGTCCACCTTCGACGGGTCCTTGCCGGAGAACGCGCCGCCACCGTGGCGGGCCATGCCGCCGTAGGTGTCGACGATGATCTTGCGGCCGGTCAGGCCCGCGTCACCCATGGGGCCGCCGATGACGAAGCGGCCGGTGGGGTTGACCAGCAGGCGCACGCCCTCGGTGTCCAGGTCGAGGTGGGCCAGCTCGGGCAGCACGACCTGCTCGCGGACGTCGGCGCCGAGCAGCTTCTCCAGGTCGATGCCGTCGGCGTGCTGGGAGGACACCACCACGGTGTCCAGGCGCACGGCCTTGTCACCGGCGTACTCGATGGTGACCTGGGTCTTGCCGTCCGGGCGCAGGTACGGCAGCACGCCGTCCTTGCGGACCTTGGTCAGGCGCCGGGCCAGGCGGTGCGCCAGGGCGATCGGCAGCGGCATCAGCTCGGGGGTGTCGTTGCAGGCGTAGCCGAACATCAGGCCCTGGTCGCCCGCGCCCTGACGAGCGATCTCGTCTTCCTCGTTCTCGACCCGCGACTCATACGCGGTGTCGACACCCTGGGCGATGTCCGGGGACTGCGCGCCGATGGCGATGTTGACGCCACAGGAGTTGCCGTCGAAGCCCTTGGCCGAGGAGTCGTAGCCGATCTCCAGGATCTTGCCGCGCACGATGCCCGGGATGTCGGCGTAGGCCTCGGTGGTCACCTCGCCCGCGACGTGCACCTGGCCGGTGGTCACCATCGTCTCCACCGCGACACGCGAGCGGGGGTCCTGGGCGAGCAGGGCGTCCAGGATCGAGTCGCTGATGGCGTCGCAGATCTTGTCCGGATGCCCCTCCGTGACCGACTCCGAAGTGAACAGTCGGCGGCTGCCTGTTTCAGTCACTGAGTACCCCACTCATCCACAGAGGTTGCTGGTTTGACGCCCATTATTGGGCCTGGCGTCAGACCCGGGCGGAACTGAGCATATTCGCGACTGCGTCCCAGACTTCGGTCGCCATTTGCGACTTCGAGCCAAGCTCGATCGGTTGTTCAGTGCCGTCGGAGGAGAGCAGCCATCCGGAGTTGTCCTCAGTTCCGAATGCCTTTCCCTCCCCCACCGCGTTGACGACCAGCAGGTCACAACCCTTGCGGGCGAGCTTGGCGCGGGCGTGGTCGAGGACGTCGGCGCCGGTGTCCCCGGTCTCCGCCGCGAACCCGACGATCACCTGCGCCTTGCGGTCCGCACTGCCCCTGCGGGCCTCCACGAGCTCGGCCAGGACGTCGCGATTGCGCACGAGCGCGACTGGTTCGGGGTCCCGGCCGGTCTTCTTGATCTTGTACTCGGCGCGTTCCGCGGGCCGGAAGTCGGCCACCGCGGCGGCCATGACGACGATGTCGGCGCCCGCGGCCGCGGTGTGCACGGCCTCGCGCAGCTGCTCGGCGGTGTCCACCCTGACCAGCGCGACGCCCGCGGGCTCCGGCAGCGGCAGCGTGTACGCCGAGACCAGGGTGACCTCGGCGCCGCGCGCGGCGGCGGTGCGCGCCAGCGCGTAGCCCTGCTTGCCGGAGGAGCGGTTGCCCAGGTAGCGGACGGGGTCCAGCGGCTCGCGGGTGCCGCCCGCCGAGACGACCACGCGCAGGCCCACCAGGTCGCGGGGCAGCGCGTCCGGGCGGCTCAGCAGCAGCCGGGCCAGGTCGGTGATCTCCGCCGGGTCGGCCAGCCTGCCCTTGCCGGTGTCGGCGCCGGTCAGCCTGCCCGCGGCCGGGTCGGGCACCACGACGCCGCGCGCGCGCAGCGTGGCCACGTTGGCCTGGGTGGCGGGGTGCTCCCACATCTCGGTGTGCATCGCCGGGGCCATCAGCACCGGGCACCGGGCGGTCAGCAGCGTGCTGGTCAGCAGGTCGTCGGCCAGGCCGTGGGCGGCCTTGGCCAGCAGGTCGGCCGTCGCGGGCACGACCACGACCAGGTCGGCCTCCTGCCCGAGCCGCACGTGCGGCACCTCCGGCACGTCGGTGAACACGCCGGTGGCCACCTTCTGGCCGGACAGGGCCTCGAACGTCGCCGCCCCCACGAACCGCAGGGCCGCCTCGGTCGGCACGACGCGCACGTCGTGGCCGGTCTCGGTCAGGCCGCGCAGCACCTCGCACGCCTTGTACGCGGCGATGCCGCCGCCGACGCCGAGGACGACCCGGGGACGGCGGGCGGTCACTCGCCCTCGGTGTGCTCGAGAAGTCCGGAGTGGATCTCGCGCAGGGCGATGGACAGCGGCTTCTCGCGCGGGCCGGGTTCGACCAGCGGGCCGACGTACTCCAGCAGGCCCTCGCCGAGCTGGGCGTAGTAGTCGTTGATCTGGCGGGCGCGCTTGGCCGCGTAGATCACCAGCGCGTACTTCGAGCTGACCTTCTCGAGCAGGTCGTCGATGGGGGGGTTGGTGATGCCTTCCAGCGGCGCGCCAGCCTGCTCGCCAATGCCCAGCTCAGTGGGGGTGATCACTCGCAACGCTCCAGCTTGTCAGATGAATCCGTGAGCACCAAGGTTAGCAACTCGCGGGCGGCGGTCAGCACGTCGGCGTTCACGACGACGGCGTCGAACTCCTCTGCGGCGGCCAGCTCCTGCTTGGCCACCGCCAGCCTACGCGCGACCACGGCCTCGGGCTCGGTCCCGCGGCCGGTGAGCCGCGACACCAGCACTTCCCAGCTGGGCGGCATGAGCATGACCAGCTGCGCCTCGGGCATCGCCTCGCGCACCTGGCGCGCCCCCTGCAGCTCGATCTCCAGCACCGCGGGCCTGCCCGCAGCCAGCGCGGCCATGACCGGCCCGCGCGGGGTGCCGTAGCAGTTGCCCGCGTACTCGGCGTGCTCCAGCAGGTCGCCCGTGGCGACGAGCCGGTCGAACTCGGGCCGGTCGATGAACCGGTAGTGCGCGCCGTCGACCTCCCCGGGCCGGGCGGCCCGGGTGGTCACCGACACGCTGAAGTACAAGTCCGGGTGGAGGCGGCGGAGTTCCGCGACCACGCTGGACTTCCCGACCCCGGACGGGCCTGACACGACAGTGAGCCGGGGCCGGGCGAGAGACTCGCCCGACCCCGGCCCGCGGCCGCTGTGGTGCTTGGTCACTCGCCGCTGAACTCGGCCAGCAGCGCCTTGCGCTGACGGTCGCCGAGACCGCGCAGCCTGCGGCTGGGCGCGATCTCCAGGCGCTCGATGATCTGCTGGGCACGCACCTTGCCGACGCCCGGTAGGGCCTCGAGCAACGCGGTGACCTTCATCTTGCCCAGCACCTCGTCGTTGTCGGACTGGGCCAGGACGTCCTTGAGGGTGGTGCCGCCTCGCTTCAGGCGCTCTTTGAGTTCGGCGCGGGCGCGTCGGGCGGCAGCCGCCTTCTCCAGCGCTGCGGCCCGCTGCTCGTCGGTCAGCTGGGGAAGGGCCACGATTTCCTCCGTGGGGTGGGATTTCCGGATCGGTGCCGCGACGTTACCGAGCCCTGGCCTGCGGGGACAACGCGGGGGCCGGGTTGTGCCGTCGGTGACGGGCCTGGAAAAGTTGATCAACTGCCCAGCCATCGAAACCTTGGTGACCTGGGAAAACACCACAAACCTCGCACTTCCGGAGGTCGGTCACGCAGTGCGCTCGGCCGCCCACGGCACGCGCACAGTGAGTCGTGCGCCACTCGCTCGGCTGCCCGACTACACCCGGACAGAGCAACGCCGCGACCTGCGATAACGCCGAAAACGGACAGCAGAACGACCCGAACGGCCGCAGCGGGCCGTCCGGGTCGTGGGAAAATCGGGTCAGGGCCTGGCGGCCGCCAGTTCGTCGCGCAGCCGCAGCGCGGCGGTCCGCACGGCGGCGGTGTCCGGGCCGTGCCTGAGCACGTCCCGGGAACTGGTGGGCAGGACATATCGGGCGTCCCCGAACAGGCGCGCGAGGTCCGCCGCTCCCGCTCCCTGGGCCCCCACACCGGGGGCCAGGATCGGCCCGTTGAGCGCGCCGAGGTCGATCCCGGTCTCGGCCAGGGTGGCGCCGACGACCAGGCCGACCGGGCCCAGCGGGACCGCGCCCGCGTTGCGGGCGGCGGCGGCGTCCACCACCGCCTGCGCGACCGACCGACCGCCCGCCTCGGCCCGCTGCACGGAGGCGCCCTCCGGGTTGGACGTCAGGGCCAGCACGAACACCCCCCGCCCGCTCGCCTCGGCGGCGGCGAGCGCGGGCTCCAGCGAGCCGAAGCCGAGGTACGGCGAGAGCGTGACGGCGTCGCCCGCCAGCGGGGAGCCCTCGGCGAGGTACGCCTGCGCGTAGGCGGCCATGGTGGAGCCGATGTCGCCGCGCTTGGCGTCGACGAGCACCAGCGCGCCTGCCGCGCGGGCCTCGGCGATGACGCGCTCCAGCACCGCGACGCCCCGCGAGCCGTGGGCCTCGAAGAAGGCCGACTGCGGCTTGAGCACGGCGACCTCCCCCGCCAGCGCCTCGACGCAGGTCAGGGCGAACCGCTCCAGCCCGGTGACGTCGCGCGGCAGGCCCCAGGCGTCGAGCAGCCCGGGGTGCGGGTCGATCCCCACGCACAGCGACCCGCGCTCGCCGACCGAGGCGGCCAGCCGCGCGCCGAACCCGGCGGTCACCGCTTGGCCCGCAGCGCGGTCTGCATCTCCTGCAGCGGCTGCACCCCGATCTCGTCGCGGATCAGCGCCTCGATGCCGTGCACCGCCGCCGCCGCGCCCTGGATCGTGGTGACGCACGGGATGTCGCGGGCCACCGCCGCGGTGCGGATCTCGTAGCCGTCCACGCGGGGCCCGTGGTTGCCGTACGGGGTGTTGATCACCATGTCGACCCCGCCGGAGCGGATCAGGTCGACGATGTTGTCCTTGCCCTCGAAGTGCTTGCGCACCACGGTGCACGGGATTCCGTTGCGGCGCAGCACTCCCGCGGTGCCCGAGGTGGCCAGCACCTCGAAACCGAGGTCGGCCAGGCGCTTCACCGGGAAGACCATCGCCCGCTTGTCGCGGTTGGCCACCGAGACGAAGACCCGGCCGGAGACGGGCAGCGAGCCGTAGGAGGCGGTCTGCGACTTGGCGAACGCCTTGCCGAAGGACACGTCGATGCCCATGACCTCGCCGGTGGACTTCATCTCCGGGCCCAGCAGCGAGTCGACGCCATGGCCCTCGGGCGTGCGGAAGCGGTGGAAGGGCAGCACCGCCTCCTTGACCGCGACCGGCGCGCCCTCGGCCAGCTCCGCCGCGTCGCCGGTCTCGGGCAGCATGCCCTCGGCGCGCAGCTCGCCGATGGTCGCGCCGAGCATGATCCGGGCGGCGGCCTTGGCCAGCGGCACCGCGGTCGCCTTGGACACGAACGGCACCGTCCGGCTGGCCCTCGGGTTGGCCTCCAGGACGTAGAGCACGTCGTCCTTGAGCGCGTACTGCACGTTGAGCAGCCCGCGCACGCCGATCCCCTTGGCGATGGCCTCGGTGGAGCGGCGCACGGCCTCCAGGTCGGTGCGGCCCAGCGTGATCGGCGGCAGCGCGCAGGAGGAGTCCCCCGAGTGGATGCCCGCCTCCTCGATGTGCTCCATGACGCCGCCGAGGTAGACCTCGTCGCCGTCGCAGAGGGCGTCGACGTCGATCTCGATGGCGTCGTCGAGGAACCGGTCGACCAGCACCGGGTGCTCCGGGGTGATCTCGGTGGCCCGCTGGATGTACCCGGCCAGGTTCTCCTCGTCGTAGACGATCTCCATGCCCCGGCCGCCGAGCACGTAGGACGGGCGCACGAGCACCGGGTAGCCGATCTCGTCGGCGATCCGCTTGGCCGCGGCGAAGGAGGTCGCGGTGCCGTACTTCGGCGCGGGCAGCCCGGCGCCGGTCAGCACCTCGCCGAACGAGCCGCGGTCCTCGGCCAGGTGGATGGCCTGCGGGGAGGTGCCCACCACGGGCACGCCCGCGTCGGAGAGCCGCTGCGCCAGGCCGAGCGGGGTCTGCCCGCCCAGCTGCACGACCACTCCCACGACCGTGCCGGACACGCGCTCGGCGTGCACGACCTCCAGGACGTCCTCGAAGGTCAGCGGCTCGAAGTAGAGCCGGTCGGAGGTGTCGTAGTCGGTGGAGACGGTCTCCGGGTTGCAGTTGACCATGACGGTCTCGTACCCGGCCTCGCGCAGCGCCATCGCCGCGTGCACGCAGGAGTAGTCAAACTCGATGCCCTGCCCGATGCGGTTGGGGCCCGAGCCCAGGATCAGCACCTTGGGCCGGTCGGGCTGCGAGGTCACCTCGGTCTCGGCGTCGGGGTCGAGCTCGTAGGCCGAGTAGTGGTACGGGGTGTGCGCGGCGAACTCCGCGGCACAGGTGTCCACGGTCTTGAACACCGGCCGCACGCCCAGGCGGTGGCGCAGGGTGCGCACGCCGTCCTCACCGGCCAGCTCCGGGCGCAGCGCGGCGATCTGCCGGTCGGACAGGCCGTGGTGCTTGGCCCTGCGCAGCAGCGCCTCGTCGAGCACCGGCGCGTCCTCGACCTCCCCGCGCAGCTCGACGAGCATGGCGACCTGGTCGATGAACCACGGGTCGATGCCGGAGGCGTCGTGCACCTCGGCGACGGAGGCGCCCATCCGCAGGGCCTGCTCGACGGTGTAGAGGCGCCCGTCGTGCCCGGTGCGGATGGCCTCCAGCGCGGACTGCCGGGTCAGGGTGTCGGGGTCGGGCGTGGTCCAGAACCCGGCGGCCTTGGTCTCCATCGAGCGCAGCGCCTTGCCCAGCGCCTCGGCGAAGTTGCGGCCGATCGACATGGCCTCGCCGACGGATTTCATCGTCGTGGTCAGCGTCGGGTCGGCCCCGGGGAACTTCTCGAAGGCGAACCGGGGCACCTTGACCACGACGTAGTCCAGCGACGGCTCGAAGGAGGCCGGGGTCTCGCCGGTGATGTCGTTGGTGATCTCGTCGAGGGTGTAGCCGATGGCCAGCCTCGCGGCGATCTTGGCGATCGGGAAGCCGGTGGCCTTCGAGGCCAGCGCGCTGGAGCGCGAGACCCGCGGGTTCATCTCGATGACGACCATGCGCCCGGTCTGCGGGTGGACGGCGAACTGGATGTTGCAGCCGCCGGTGTCCACGCCGACCGCGCGCAGCACCGCGATGCCCATGTCGCGCATGGCCTGGTACTCGCGGTCGGTCAGGGTCATCGCCGGGGCGACGGTCACCGAGTCGCCGGTGTGCACGCCCATCGGGTCGATGTTCTCGATGGAGCAGATGACGACCACGTTGTCGCGGCGGTCGCGCATCAGCTCGAGCTCGTACTCCTTCCAGCCGAGCACGCTCTCCTCGATGAGCACCTCGGTGACCGGGCTCTCGGTGAGGCCGGAGGTGGCCAGCCGCTCCAGCTCCTCGGGCGTGTGCGCCATGCCCGAGCCCAGCCCGCCCATGGTGAAGGAGGGCCGGATGACCACCGGCAGGCCCAGGTCGGCGACGGTCTCGCGGACCTCGTCCATCGAGTGGCACACCCGGCTGCGCGGGGTCTCCCCGCCGACCTGGGCCACGATGTCCTTGAACTTCTGCCGGTCCTCGCCGCGCTGGATGGCGTCGATGTCGGCGCCGATCAGCTCGACGCCGTACTTCTGCAGCACACCGCGCTCGTGCAGGGCGACGGCGGTGTTGAGCGCGGTCTGCCCGCCGAGCGTGGCCAGGATCGCGTCCGGGCGCTCCCTGGCGATCACCTTCTCCACGAACTCCGGGGTGATCGGCTCGATGTAGGTGGCGTCGGCGAACTCCGGGTCGGTCATGATCGTGGCCGGGTTGGAGTTCACCAGGCTGACCCGGATGCCCTCGGCCCGCAGCACGCGGCAGGCCTGGGTGCCGGAGTAGTCGAACTCGCACGCCTGGCCGATGACGATGGGCCCGGAGCCGATCACCAGCACGTGGTGGATGTCATCGCGCTTGGGCATCAGCGACCGCCCTCCATCAGGGTCACGAACCGGTCGAACAGGTCCGCGGCGTCGTGCGGGCCCGCGGCGGCCTCGGGGTGGTACTGCACGGAGAAGGCGGGCACCTCCAGGGCGCGGACGCCCTCGACGGTCCCGTCGTTGGGGCAGACGTGGCTGACCGCGGCGCGGCCGTAGGGGGTGTCGAACTCCTCACCCGCCTCGCCCTCCAGCGCGAACCCGTGGTTCTGCGCGGTGATCGCCACCGCGCCGGTCGCCAGGTCGATCACCGGGATGTTGATGCCGCGGTGGCCGTAGCGCATCTTGTAGGTGCCCCGGCCCAGCGCGCGGCCGAGGATCTGGTTGCCGAAGCAGATGCCGAACAGCGGGATGCGGCGCTCCATGGCGGCCTTCGCCAGCTCGACGGCGTGGTCCATGGTGGCCGGGTCGCCGGGGCCGTTGGAGAGGAAGACGCCGTCGGGCTCGACCGCCAGCAGCTCGTCGAGGGAGCTGGTGGAGGGCAGCACGTGGGTCTCGACGCCGCGGGCGGCCATCATCCGCGGGGTGTTGGACTTGATGCCCAGGTCGAGCGCGGCCACCCGGAAGCGGGTCTCGCCGGCCGCGGGGACGACGTAGGGCGCGGCCGTGGTGACCTCGTCGGCCAGGGCGGCGCCGAGCATCGTGGGGCTTTCCAGCACCCGCACGACCATCGCGTCGGGGCTGGTGACCGCCTCGCCGGAGAAGACCCCGGCGCGCATGGCCCCGCGCTCGCGGATGTGGCGGGTCAGCGAGCGGGTGTCGACACCGCTGATGCCGACCACGCCCTGGTTGGCCAGCTCGGTGTCGAGCGGGCGCCGCGAGCGCCAGTTGGACGGCACGCGGGCCGGGTCGCGCACGACGTAGCCGGAGACCCAGATGCGGGCCGACTCGTCGTCCTCGTCGTTCCAGCCGGTGTTGCCGATCTGCGGGGCCGTGGCCACCACGATCTGGCGGTGGTAGGACGGGTCGGTCAGGGTCTCCTGGTAGCCGGTCATGGCGGTGCAGAACACCACCTCCCCGAAGGTGGCGCCGTGCGCGCCGAAGGCCGCGCCGCGGAAGACCCGGCCGTCCTCCAGCACCAGCGCCGCGGGTGTGTGTGTCGTGGTCATGCGGTCCCTCCGGTGAGCGAGCGCAGTGCTGGCACCCACGTCTGGTAGTCGTCCTTGTCATCGGCGCGGAAGCCGGTGTCGAACTCGTGCCCGTCCAGGCGCCAGCGCACGACCAGCAGGCCGTCGCGGCCCATCACCTTCCCGGCGATGCCGGGGGCCGTGCGGGCGTCGAGCACGGTGTCCCTGGGAATCCAGACCGGCTCGGCGCCGGTCCGGTCGAACAGCACGCCGTCGGTGAGCAGGTGCGCGGTGGCCTCGGCGCGGAAGCCGACGTCGCCGACGGCGACCCGGTCCTGCCAGCTCGCGTCGGTGACGGTGCTGGCGTAGACGCCGGTGCTGGGCGGCAGCAGCGGTTCGGCCGTGCCCGCGCGGACCGCGGCCAGCAGCTCGGCCGGAGCGGTCGGGAAGGCGGGCAGCGCCGCTTGGCGCCTGCGCCGGTTGCGGTAGCCCCACCACATCAGGGCGACGAGCGCGACCAGCACCGCAAGGGTGGCCAACGTGAGCAGCACCCTCATTCCGCCTCCCCGGAGTCGACAGGGTTCATCAGGACACCTTTCCGTCCCTGGCGGTGAACCGCCCGCGCAGCAGGGTGGCGACGACCGCGCCGGGCAGCTCCATGCCCTCGTACGGGGTGTTGCCCGCGAGGCTGGCCAGGGCCGCGCCGGTGACCGTCCAGCGCGCGGCCGGGTCGACCAGGGCGAGGGTGGCGGGCTCGCCGACGGCGATCGGGCGGCCGTGGTCGGGCAGCCCGGCGATCTCGGCGGGCCGCTCGCTCAGCACCCTGGCGACGCCGCGCCAGTCCAGCAGGCCCGGCTCGACCATCGTCTTGACGACGATGGACAGCGCGGTCTGCAGGCCGAGCATCCCCGGGCGCGCCGCGGACCACTCGCAGTCCTTGTCCTGCGGGGCGTGCGGGGCGTGGTCGGTGGCCACGCAGTCGACGGTCCCGTCGGCCAGGGCCTGGCGCAGGGCCGCGGCGTCGCTCTGCGCGCGCAGCGGGGGGTTGACCTTGTTCACCGGGTCGTAGGTGGCCAGGCGGGCGTCGTCGAGGAGCAGGTGGTGCGGGGTGACCTCGGCGGAGACCTCGGTGCCCCGGGCCTTGGCCCAGGCCAGCACGTCGACGGTGCCCGCGGTCGAGACGTGGCAGACGTGCAGGCGGGCGCCGACGTGGCGGGCCAGCAGGCAGTCGCGGGCCACGATCGCCTCCTCGGCGACCGCGGGCCAGCCCGCCAGGCCGAGGCGGGCGGCGGCCTCGCCCTCGTGCGCCTGCGCGCCGACGGTCAGCCGGGGCTCCTCGGCGTGCTGGGCGATCACCGCGTCGAGGGCCTTGGTGTACTCCAGGGCCCGGCGCATGATCAGCGGGTCGGCGACGCAGACGCCGTCGTCGGAGAACAGCCGGACCTGGGCCTTGGAGCGGGCCATCGTGCCCAGTTCGGCCAGCTTCTCGCCCTTGAGGCCGACGGTGACCGCGCCGACCGGGTGCACGTCGACCAGGCCGACCTCGCGCCCGCGCCGCCAGACGTGCTCGACGACGACGGCGTTGTCGGCGACCGGGTCGGTGTTGGCCATGGCGAACACGGCGGTGTAGCCGCCCAGCGCCGCGGCCCGCGACCCCGTCTCGATGGTCTCGGCGTCCTCGCGGCCCGGCTCGCGCAGGTGGGTGTGCAGGTCGACGAACCCGGGCAGGGCGACGGCGTTGCGGGCGTCGAAGGTCTCGTCGCCGTCGAGGTCCGCGCCGATCGCGGTGATGACGCCGTTCTCGACCCTGATGTCGACGGCGTCCTCGCCGTAGGGGCGGACCCCCTTGATCACCAGCGTGCTCACGCGTGGTCCTCCTCTCCGGCCAGCAGGTGGTACAGGACGGCCATCCGCACGTGCACGCCGTTGGCGACCTGCTCGGTGATCGCCGCGCGCGGGGAGTCGGCCACCGCGTGCGCGATCTCCATGCCGCGCAGCATCGGCCCCGGGTGCAGGACGACGGCGTGCTCGGGCAGCATCGCCAGGCGCGCGGCGCTGAGCCCGTAGCTGATGGCGTACTCGCGGGCGGACGGGAAGAACCCGCCGTGCATCCGCTCGGCCTGCACGCGCAGCAGCATCACCGCGTCGAGGGTGGGCAGCTCGGCGTCGAGGTCGTAGGAGACGGTGAGCCCGTCGACGGGCCAGTCGGCCAGCGCGGTGGGCAGCAGCGTCGGCGGGGCGACCACGACCACCTCGGCGCCCAGCTTGGTGAGCAGGTGCACGTTGGACCGGGCGACGCGGCTGTGCAGGACGTCGCCGACGATGCCGACGCGGCGCCCGTCGATGCCGCCGAGGCGGTCCCGGAGGGTGGCCGCGTCCAGCAGCGCCTGGGTGGGGTGCTCGTGGGTGCCGTCACCGGCGTTGACGACGCTGGTGCCCACTTCGGACAGCCAGCCCGCCAGCCGGTGCGGGGCGCCGGAGGCCGGGTGGCGGACGACGACGCAGTCGGCGCCCGCGGCGGCCAGGGTCAGCGCGGTGTCGCGCAGGGACTCGCCCTTGCCCGCCGAGGAACTGGCCGCGGAGACGTTGACCACGTCGGCGCTCATCCACTTCCCGGCGATCTCGAAGGACACGCGGGTGCGGGTGGAGTTCTCGTAGAACATGGTGATCACGGTGCGCCCGCGCAGCGTGGGCAGCTTGCGGACCTCGCGGCCCAGCAGTGTCCGCTTGAGACCGTCGGCGGTGTCCAGGATGGCCAGGGCGGCGTCGGCGTCGAGGCCGTCGACGCCCAGCAGGTGCCTCATTCGGCGGCCTCGCGGTTGAGCAGCACGGCGTCGCGGCCGTCGGTCTCGGTGAACAGGACGGAGACCTCCTCGGTCCGGGCGGTGGGCACGTTCTTGCCGACGTAGTCGGCGCGGATCGGCAGCTCCCGGTGGCCGCGGTCGACCAGCACGGCCAGCTGCACGGCGCGCGGGCGCCCGGCGTCCCTGAGGGCGTCGAGGGCGGCGCGGATGGTGCGGCCGGAGAACAGCACGTCGTCGACGAGGATGACCAGCGCGTCGTCCACCCCGGATGCGGGCAGGTCGGTCGCGCCGAGCGGGCGGGTGGGGCGCCTGCGCAGGTCGTCGCGGTAGAGGGTGACGTCGAGGGTGCCGGTGGGCACGTGGACGTCGGCGAACTCGGCGATCTTGGCGGCCAGCCGGGCGGCCAGCGGCACGCCCCTGGTCGGGATGCCGAGGAGCACGACCGGGCGGGACCCGCTCGCGTCGAGCGAGGTCTTCTCGATGACCTGATGGGCCATCCGGGCGATGGTGCGCGCGACGTCGCCGGGCCCGAGCAGCTCGCGCCGCTCCGCCGGTTCCGTCGCGCCACGGTCTCGCGGCGCCACGCTGGACTCCTTCCCCGCCTCACTGGACGGGTCCTTAAAGGATGTCGGTACCTGCCCCTGAGCTGGGGCCTCCGCGACGGTACCAGGCGCGCGGAGCACCCCGACCAGGTGGTGTCCGCCATTTGCCCAGGTTCTCCCAGGGGCACCAGCTTGACCTGGTGACAACTCTGGGTAACCATTACTCTGCGTGTCGATTTGAAGCTACCCGCGGCAGTCCATAGCGCCGACGGGGCGAACGAATGGAGAACCGCCGCATGGGCGACTACGCCAAGGCGCTAGGAGCCAAGCTCCGCGCGATCCGCCAGCAGCAGGGCTTGTCCCTGCACGGCGTCGAGCAGAAGTCCGGGGGCCGGTGGAAGGCGGTCGTGGTCGGCTCCTACGAGCGCGGCGACCGGGCGGTCACCGTGCAGAAGCTGGCCGAGCTGGCGGACTTCTACGGCGTGCCGGTGGTGGAGCTGCTGCCCGAGGGGCGGGTGCCGTCCGGAGCGGAACCGGCCACCAAAATCGTGATAAACCTAGAACGTTTGCAGCAGCTGCCCGCCGAGAAGGTCGGACCGCTGGCCCGCTACGCGGCGACCATCCAGAGCCAGCGCGGGGACTACAACGGCAAGGTCCTGTCCATCCGGACCGAGGACCTGCGCTCGCTGGCGATCATCTACGACATGACCCCCGGCGAGCTGACCGAGCAGCTCATCGACTGGGGCGTGCTGCCCCCGGAAGCCCGTCCGTCCAAAGAAGACTGAAGCAGGGGGCGCACCCGACGTGCCGATCGGGTGCGCCCGCCTCTAGAGCGTGGCCCTGAGCCGGTCGGCGATCCCGCCGATGCGGCCCAAGACGCCGTTGACGAACCGGGGGGAGTCATCGGTGGACAGCGAGCGGGCCAGCGCGACGGCCTCATCGATGGCCACCGGGTCGGGCACGTCACCGGCCCACAGCAGCTCGTAGAGCCCCAGGCGCAGCACCGCGAGGTCCACGGCGGGCATCCGGTCCAGCGTCCAGCCCTGCGCGTGCTCCGTCAGCAGCTCATCGATCCGCGCCCGGTGCGCGGAGACGCCTTCGACGAGGGCGACGGTGTAGTCGTTCACCGGGGGGACATCGGGCGAGCCGACCCGGTCGGCGAGCAGCGTGACCGGGTCGACGCCGCGGACGGCGGCCTCGAACAGCAGGTCCACCGCCCGTTTGCGGGCCTTGCTCCTGGCACCCACGTCAGCCGCTGACCCGGCCGAGGTAGCGCCCGTCGCGGGTGTCGACCTTGACCTTCTCGCCCGTGGTGACGAACAGCGGGACCTGGATCTCCGCGCCCGTCTCCAGCCGCGCGGGCTTGGTGCCGCCGGTGGAGCGGTCGCCCTGCAGGCCGGGGTCGGTGTGCTCGATGACGAGCTCGACCGAGGTGGGCAGCTCGATGAACAGCGGGACACCCTCGTGGGAGTTCACCGTGGCGGTGCTGTTCTCCAGCAGGAACCGCGCGTTGTCGCTGACGACGGCGGGGTCGATGCTGATCTGCTCGTAGTTCTCGGAGTCCATGAACACGAAGTCCGAGCCGTCGTTGTAGAGGTAGGTCATGTCGCGGCGGTCGACCGTGGCGGTCTCGACCTTGACGCCCGCGTTGAAGGTCTTGTCCACCACCTTGCCGGTCAGCACGTGCTTGAGCTTGGTGCGCACGAACGCCGGGCCCTTGCCGGGCTTGACGTGCTGGAACTCCACGACGGACCAGAGCTGGCCCTCCAGGTTGAGCACCAGGCCGTTCTTCAGGTCGTTGGTCGAGGCCACGGGGTTGTTCTCCTGTGTTTCCGCGCGCCCGGCTGGCGCCCGACCGGCCGGTCAGACAACCATGAGCTGCTTGGTGGTCAGCGTGAGGAGCTCGGGACCGGCGTCCCGCACGACGAGCGTGTCCTCGATGCGGACGCCGCCCCTGCCGGGCAGGTAGACGCCCGGCTCGACGGTGACCGCCATGCCAGCGGCGAGTGTACCGCCGCTGGTCTTGGCCAGGCTCGGGGCCTCGTGGATTCGCAGGCCGACGCCGTGGCCGAGCCCGTGCGGGAAGTTCTCCCCGCGCCCGGCGGCCTCGATCACCTGGCGGGCGGCGGCGTCGACGTCCTTGGTCGCCGCGCCGGGCCGCAACGCCGCGCGGCCCGCCTTCTGGGCGAGCGCGACCAGCTCGTACAGCTCGCGCTGCCAGTCGGCGGGCTCGCCGAGGACAACGGTGCGGGTCATGTCGGAGTGGTAGCCGTCGACCAGGGCGCCGAAGTCCAGCTTGACCAGGTCGCCGTCGGCCAGGACCGCGTCGGTCGGCCGGTGGTGCGGGACGGCGGAGTTGGCCCCCGCGGCGACGATCGAGGAGAAGCTGGGGGCGTCGGCGCCGTGGTCGAGCATCCGGGACTCCAGTTCCCTGGCCACCTCCCGCTCGGTGCGCCCGGGCCGCAGCCCGCCGTGCTCGACCAGGTCGGCCAGCGCCCGGTCGGCCGCGGCGCACGCCATGCGCAGGGCCTCGACCTCGCCGTCGTCCTTGACCAGCCGCAGCTCCTCGACCAGGTTCGGCGCCTTGGTCAGCTCGGCCTCGGTGACCAGCTCGTCGAGGCCGTCGACGGTGACGTGCTGGCTCTCGAACCCGACCCGCCCGGTGGCGACCTTGGCGACGGCGGCCGCGCTGGCCCGGTCGATGATGTGGCGCAGATCGGGCACCTGGCGCTGGGCCTGGGTCGTGTAACGCCCATCGGTGCAGAAGACGTCCTCGCCGTCGCTGCTGATGAGCAGCGCGGCGTTGGACCCGGTGAACCCGGTCAGGTAGCGGACGTTGAGCAGGTCGACGACAAGCAGCGCGTCCAGGCCGCGGTCTCGCAGCAACGCGCGCAGGGCGTCCCGGCGGGGAGGATGAGGCATACCCCAGAGCCTAAGGCCGCCGTGTCCTACTCTCAGGTTATGCGAACGTGGCTGGTACGGGGGCTGGTCATGGCTGTCGTCCACGCGGCGGCGGCGGTGCTGGTCGCCCTGCTGCGCGCCGGGGACCCCACGGGGCAGAGCACGGTGGCCGCCTTGGTGCTGGGCGTACTGACGGGCACCGCGGCCGTGTGGGCCGCGGTGGACGCCTGGAAGGACGTGCCGGACCGCGGCCGCGCCTGGGTGATCGCCTGCCTCATCGCGGGCTGGGGCTCCGCCGTGCTCGCCGTCCTGGGCCGGGCCCTGTTCGTCGACGAGACCGGCGCGAGCGCCCTGGGTTCGGCCCTGACCGGCGGCGCGGCGTTCACCGCCCTGCTGGTCTTGGTGCCCGCCGCCCTCGGCCTGCTCGTCGGCCCTCGCCTGGGCAGGCCGCCGGGGCTCAGCCCAGCCGGGGGCCGAGCTGGTGACGAGCCCAGTGGTCGGGTTGGACCGGATGGACCCGCGAGCCGTTGACCTCGGCCAGCGTGGGGTCGGCGAGCGGCCACAGCCTGCCGTCGTCCAGGACGAACCCCACCAGGTCGCCGTTGCGGGCCGCGGGCGCGCCCGCGGGCAGGTGCGCGGTGACCGGGATGGCGTCGAGGGCGGGGACGCGGCGGTCCAGCACGCGCAGCGAGACGCGTTCGGCGACGGCGCGGCGCTCCACCCGCAGCACCTGGCCGTCGCGGATGACGTCGACGGTGCGCTGGGGCGACGGCACGGCGAAGCCGTCGAGGGCGGCGAGCAGGCGGTCCGGGTCGTCGCAGGCGCCGGTGCCGTGCAGGTCCAGGCCGAAGTGGGTCAGGTCGGTGGGCGCGGCGCGGACCCGGGTGGCGCGGACGAGGTCGATCGGCACGCGCTCGCACGGGTCGGTGTGGGAGGACAGGGCGTGCCCGAGGGCGTTGCGGACCAGCCCGGGGCCCTCGGCCCACGGCCCGGGGACCAGGACCGGGCGGTAGGGCTGGGTGCGGAACTCGCGGTCGAAGAAGGTCAGCGAGGTGCCGCCCTCGGTCTGGTGGGCGATGACGAAGGCGCCGAGGGCGTCGACCCACATGAAGTCCACGCTGAAGGCGTCGAGCACCGAGCGCTCGCGGAGGCCGTCGGTCTGGCCGGGGGCGAAGCCGCCCGGCCCCAGGGCCTCGACCTGGGTGCGGAAGGACGGGTCGGGCGAGCGCAGCACGAACTGGCCCGCGCCGTTCTGGCCGGTGCCCTGGCCGGTGGTGTCGGTGAACATCAGGTGGAAGTAGCCGTCGAGGTGGACCGCGGCGGGCTGGCCCGCGCCGTAGACGTTGTCGCGCCGCACGTCGTGGGCGGCGGTGACGATGGGGGCCCCGGCGTTGGCCCTGGTCCAGTGCCTGCCGTCGGTGCTGGTGGCCAGGCCGATGGCGTTGCCGAGGGCGTGGTCGCCCGCGGCGCCGGTGTAGTAGAGGTAGTAGATGGCACCGACGCGGATGACCGACGGGTCGCAGGTGTGCATCCCGTCGAAGCCGGTGCGGCTGCCGGAGAACACCGATGTGCCGTCGCTGCCGCCGGGGTCGCGGAAGGGGGTGGCGAGGTCGGTGGTCTCGGCGAGCAGCAGGTCGTCGCCGGGTGGGGCGGCGGCGGCGAGCTGGCTGCACCACCACATGCGGTACTTGCCGTTCTCGCGCATCAGGGTCGGCCCGTAGTTGTACGGCGCCCCGTGGCCGCCCGAGGCGATGACCCCGGCGCCGCGCCTGGCCTTGTCGGCGCCCAGCGCCATCGGCGCGGCCGGTCGCGGCTGGGCGGCGGGCGGGGTCGTGGTGACCCGCTTGCTGGTGGCAGGCGGCGGGGTGGTCTCCTCGGGTGCGGTCGTGCACCCGACCACGGCGAACGCGGCCAGGACCAAGGCGAGGCGCGATCGCCGGACCCGGCTGGGCATGAGCGGTGAAGACCTTCCGTGCCGACTACGCGCTCGACTCCGATGACGCGTTCAACCCGAGTCTAGGCAGCGTTGATCGCCCTGTAACGCGATTCGGAACGGATCACACCCGGGCCGCGCCCGCCAGCCAGCGCAGGGCCAGGACGTAGCCGTCGACGCCGAGTCCTACGATCACCCCGGCGGCGATGTCGGAGAGCACGCTGTGCCTGCGGAACTCCTCGCGCTTGTGCACGTTGGAGATGTGCACCTCCACCAGCGGCGCCCTGAGCTGCGCGCACGCGTCGCGCACGGCGATGGAGTAGTGCGTCCACGCGCCTGCGTTGAGCACCACGGGCAGCTCGCGGTCGGCGGCCTCGTGCAGCCAGCCGACCATCTCGCCCTCGTGGTCGCTCTGGCGGACCTCGACCTCGACGCCCAGCCCGCGCCCGGTCGCCTCGCACAGCTCGACGAGGTCGGCGTGGGTGGTGCTGCCGTAGACCTCGGGCTCCCGGGTGCCGAGCCTGCCCAGGTTGGGGCCGTTGAGGACGAGGATGCTCACAGCAGCACCCCGCCGCCCGCGGGCTCGGCGGCCACCGTGGAGTAGGCGGCGGCGAGCAGCGCCGGGTCGGGGCCCTCCAGCCGGGTGGGCTTGGCCAGGCCGTCGAGGACGACGAAGCGCAGCACACCGGACTTGGTCTTCTTGTCCCCGAGCATGCCCTCGACGAGTTCCGGCAGCGCGTCGGCGTCGTAGCTGACCGGCAGGCCGAGCGCGGTGAGGACGGCGCGGTGCCGGTCGGCGGTCGCGTCGTCGAGCCTGCCCGCCAGCCGGGCCAGCTCGGCGGCGAAGACCATGCCGACGCTGATCGCCGCGCCGTGGCGCCAGCGGTAGCGCTCGCGGCGCTCGATGGCGTGGCCCAGGGTGTGGCCGTAGTTCAGGATCTCGCGCAGGCTCGACTCCCGCAGGTCGCTGGCCACCACGTCGGCCTTGACCTGGATCTTGCGCCGCACCAGCTCGGCGATGGTGTCGCCCTCGGGGTCGACCGCCGCCGCCGGGTCGGCCTCGATCAGGTCGAGGATGACCGGGTCGGCGATGAAGCCGCCCTTGACCACCTCGGCCATGCCCGCGACCAACTCGTTGCGCGGCAGGGTCGCCAGGGTCGCCAGGTCGACCAGCACGGCGGCGGGCTCGTGGAACGCCCCGACGAGGTTCTTGCCCGCGTCGGTGTTGATCCCGGTCTTGCCCCCGACCGCCGCGTCGACCATGCCCAGCAGCGTGGTCGGCACGTTGACCAGCCGCACCCCGCGCATCCAGGTCGCCGCGACGAACCCGGCCAGGTCGGTCACCGCCCCACCGCCGAGGGCGATCACCGTGCCCTGCCGGTCGAGCCCGATGCGGCCCAGCACCTCCCAGCAGAACCCGGCCACCGACAGCGCCTTGCCGTCCTCGGCGTCGGGGATCTCGATGCGGTGCGCCTCGACCCCCGCCTCGGCCAGCTCCTCGCGGATCTGCTCGGCGGTGGCCGTCAGCGTGGGCTGGTGCACGATCGCCGCCTTGGACGACCCCCGCACCACCTCGACGAGCTCGCCGAGCAGCCCCTTGCCGATCACCACGTCGTACGGCTGGGCGGTGGCCACCCTGATGCGCACGGGCTGCTCGGACCCCATGGTCGTGTCCTCCACGTTCTCGCCTCAGCTCAGCTCGGGGGTCAGCGCGGCGACCAACCGCGCCACCACGTCCTCGGCCCCGGTGTGGTCGGTGCCCATCTCCACGGTGGCCACCTCCCGGTACAGCGGCAACCGCGCGTCCAGCAGCTCCTTGAACTTCGCCCTCGGGTTGACCCCGGCCAACAGCGGCCGCGCCGTGGACAGCCCGGTCCGCCGCACGCCCTCGGCCAGCCCGATGTTCAGGAACACGACGGTGTGCCCGGCCAGGCGTGCGCGCGTCCGCGCGGAGAGCACCGCTCCCCCGCCCAGCGACAGCACGCCGTCGTGCTCGGCCAGGGCACACGTGACCGCGTCCTCCTCGGCCGCGCGGAACGCCTGCTCACCGTCCTCGGTGAAGATCTCCCCCACCGACTTCCCGAGAGCCGCCACGATGTCGGCGTCGGTGTCCCGGAACCCGACTCCCAGCGCGGCGGCCAGCGCCTGGCCGACGGTCGTCTTGCCCGCCCCCGGCGGCCCCACGACCACCGCGACCGGCCGGGTCACCAGCGCTCCCGCAGGCTCGCGAGGTAGCCCTCGACGTTGCGCCGGGACTCCGGCAGCGAGTCGCCGCCGAACTTCTCCAGCGCCGCGTCCGCCAGCACCAGCGCCACGACCGACTCCAGCACGACCCCGGCGCGCGGCACCGCGCACACGTCCGAGCGCTGGTGGATGGCCACGGCGGGCTCGCCGGTGACGACGTCGACGGTGGCCAGGGCCCGGGGCACGGTGGAGATCGGCTTCATCGCCACCCGCACCCGCAGCGGCTCGCCGTTGGTGATGCCGCCCTCCAGCCCGCCCGCGCGGTTGGACCGCCTGCTGACCCCGGTGACGGTGCCCTCGGCGCGGTCGATCTCGTCGTGGGCCTGGCTGCCCCACCGCCGCGCGGTGGTGAACCCGTCGCCGACCTCGACGCCCTTCATGGCCTGCACGCCCATCAGCGCCCCGGCCAGCCGGGCGTCGAGCCTGCGGTCCCAGTGCACGTGCGACCCCAGCCCCGGCGGCAGCCCGTAGACGATGACCTCGATGACCCCGCCGACGGTGTCGCCCGCCTTCTTGACGGCCTCCACCTCGGCGACCATCGCCTCGGTCCCCGCCGCGTCGAACGCCCGCACCGGGCTGTCGTCGATCGCCGCGAGGTCGCCGGGCCCGGGCAGCGGCCCCTCCGGCGCCTCCGCGGCCCCGATGGACACCACATGGCTGATGACCTCGGCCCCGAGCAGCTGGCGCAGGAAGTTGCGCGCCACCGTGCCCGCCGCCGTCCGCGCCGCGGTCTCCCGGGCGCTGGCCCGCTCAAGCACGGGACGCGCCTCGTCGAACCCGTACTTCTGCATGCCGGGAAGGTCGGCGTGGCCTGGCCGCGGCCTGGTCAGCGGCTCGTTGCGGGCCTGCTCGGCCAGCACCGCCGGGTCCACCGGGTCGGCCGACATGACGGTCTCCCACTTGGGCCACTCGGCGTTCTCGATCCGCACCGCGATCGGCCCACCCTGGGTGAGCCCGTGGCGCACCCCCCCGAGGAACTCGACTTTGTCGGTCTCGAAGCCCATGCGCGGACTGCGCCCGAACCCCAGCCGCCTGCGGGCCATCTGCTCGCCCAGGTCGGCGGTGGTGACCTCGACTCCGGCCACCATCCCTTCGAGCACGGCGACCAACGCGGGCCCGTGCGACTCTCCAGCGGTCATCCAACGCAGCACGCCGAAATACTTCCATGCCCGCCCAGTGCCCGGTCGCCGGGATCGGACCGGCATACCGCGACAACCGCCGCGAACCCGCAGCTCAGACCAACAGTGTCCGATCAGCGGACACCGCACCACCTCCACTCCGAATCGACTGATACTCCAACCACCACGCGAAACCCGGCGCTGTCACCCGAGTCCGTCACCCGAGTCCGGCTCCCGAGATCGCCACGGCACACACCGCGCCGAGCATCCCGGGACCGTGTGGCGCACCCGCCCGCCAGCGCGGGTTCACCGCGATCAGCAGCAGCGTCACGACGGCGGCGAGGAACACGGCCCCGAGTAATGCCTCGAACCCGAGCACACCCAGCACCGCGCCCAACGGCAGCGCCAACTTGACGTCCCCGCCCCCGAGCGCGCCAGGCCGTGCCACCGCCACGAGCGCGTGCAGCGCGAAGAACCCCGCCGCACCCAGCAGAGCGCCGACCGCGACCTCAGCCCCACCCCCGACGACGGCGACCGCCAGCGCCACCGCGAGCAGCGGGCACATACCCAAGGTCAAGGCGTCGGGAAGACGTCGGTGCCGCAGGTCGACGATCACCAGTGGCACCGCCACCCACGTCACCAGGCAGACCGTCGGCACCCACCAGGCCGGTAAGGCGCCACCCACCCACTGGTGGGCGATCAAGCCCCACAGCGCGGCCGTCGAGATCTCGCACAATCCCGGCGGAGAGGGCGTTCCCCGTGGCAGGGCGTTGAGCAGTATCCGCGCGGAAGCACCGGCGGCCAGGCCGCCCACTGCGGCCAGCGCCACGGCGGGAGCCGGGTCGGCGACGGCCATGGCAGCACCCAAGGCCGTGACGGCGAGCAGGGCGGGGAAGAGTCCGGGAGTTCGCATCGGCACTGTCCTTGTCCGGGAAATCAAGACGGAGCGATCGCTCCGATTTCACGGTACACGAACAGGCGTTCGAGTCCGGGCGGGGTGGCCGGTGTTCACTCAGAGCGGAAGGGGCAGCACTCCGCCGGTCGCCGCGTGCAGCGCATCGCGCATCTCGCGGCGCGGCGCCTCCTTGCCGGTGAACTGCTCGACCTGCCCGAAAGCCTGGTGCAGCAACATGTCCAGGCCCGTGGCCAGCGAGCCGCCGCGAGCCTCGGCCAGCGGCGTCGGCCACGGGTGGTAGATGACGTCGAGGACGTGCTCGGCCCGCGCCAGCGAGGACGCTAGCCCGGCCGTCGCCGCCGCGGGGGCCGTGTTCACCAGCACCGCGGCCGACTCGGCGAGCGCGTCGAAGTCCGACTCGGCCCATTTCCGCACCCGCAGCGACAGCCCGAGCCTGCGGGCGCACTCGACCGCGTCACCGGCCCGCGCAGGCTCCCGCACGACCACCACCACACCGGAAATGCCCAGCTCGGCGGCGGCGGCCAACGCCGCGCACGCCGTCCCGCCCGCTCCCAGGATCACCGCGTCGCCCGCCCGGGCCGAGAACCCCGTCACCCGGAGCGCGCCGGTGATGCCGTCGATGTCCGTGCAGTCCGCCCGCCACGCCCCGTCGGCGCCCCGCGCCAGCGTGTTCGCCGCGCCGACCGCCTCAGCGCGCGCCGTCGCCGAGGCCGCGACGGCCAGCGCCGCCCGCTTGCCCGGCATCGTCACCGACAGCCCGACCCATTCCGGCCCCAGCGAAGCGACCAGCCCGGGCAGTCGGTCCTCGTCGCACTCGACCCGGTCGTACGTCCAGTCCAGGCCCAGCGCCTCGTACGCGGCGGCGTGCAGCACCGGCGACAGGGAGTGCGCCACCGGCGAGCCCAGCACCGCCGCCCGGCGACCCGCCATCAGAACGCGCCGTTGGCCTTGGCGATGTCGATGTTCGCCAAGTGCTGGTCGTAGGTCTTGGCGAAGCAGGACGTGCCGTCCTTCTCGCACAGGACGAAGAACATCCAGTCCCCCGGCTCCGGCTCGGCCGCCGCCGCGATGGCTTCCTTGCTCGGCGCGGAGATCGGCGTCGGCGGGAGCCCGGTGTTCTTGTAGGTGTTGTACGGCCCGGCCCGGTTGCGGTCGTTGTCGCTGGTGGCGACATCCGGGCGGTCCAGCACGTAGTTGACCGTGGAGTCGTACTCCAGCCTGTCCCCGGCGGCGAGCCGGTTGTACGTCACGCGCGCGACCTTGCCGAAGTCCGAGGCGATGGCCTCCCGCTGCACGAGCGAGGCCATGATCAGCAGCTGGTACGGGGTGAACCCGGTCGAATCGGCCAGCGTCGGCATCCCGAAACTCTGCATCAGCGCGGAGGAGTCGGTGATGAGCTTCTTCCACAGCTCCTCCGCCGTCGCCCCCGGCTTGACGTCGTAGACCGCCGGGGCGACCAAGCCCTCCAAGCGCCGGGTGGGCTCAGCCTTCTCGGCGTCGGCGATCGCCCACTCCGGCACGCCTAACGAGGCCAGGTCGGCCTTCGCGACCGTCTCGCGCA
Source organism: Actinokineospora lacus (assembly GCF_053813445.1). Taxonomy (NCBI): domain Bacteria; kingdom Bacillati; phylum Actinomycetota; class Actinomycetes; order Pseudonocardiales; family Pseudonocardiaceae; genus Actinokineospora; species Actinokineospora lacus. Next base: position 161,057 of record NZ_JBQERA010000015.1, on the reverse strand, counting down.
GCTTCGCGGCAGGCACGCAGGTGCTCTTGCCGTTCAGCTCCGCGCACGACGCCTTCGACAGCAGCGTGGCGATCCCCGGCACCTTGGCCCCGTCGGGCCTCTCGATGTCGTCGAACTGCGTCCCGGGCTTGATCTGCAGGTTGCCCACCTTCGACTCCGGGTCGACGATGCGCTTCACCGCGTCCTGCCCGGAGATCTTCGTCCGCATCACGTAGAAGCCCGGCTGCACCGCCCGCACCCGCGTGTCGGACTCCGCGGCGGTCACGAAGGCCCGCGAGCTGGCCACGACGCCCTGCTCGACGAGCGTCCCGGCGATCGTGCCGGTCGAGTCGCCGCCTTTGACCTCGATGACGACGTCGGTCTCCCCCGACCCGGCGAAGTCCTCGTAGCCGCCGATGTCGGAGAGCTGCCGCCAGCCGTACCAGACGCCCGTGCCGATGAGCATCACCACCAGCAGGCCGAACACCGCCAGCTTGATCCGGCGGCTGCCGCGCCGCGACGCGGCGTCCCGGTCGGTTTGGTCGTCGAACAAGTCGAGTTCGTCGCTCATGTGTCCTCCGCGGATCGTGCGAGCGCCGCTGCCCTTGCGTCCAGCCAGCCCTGAAGGATCTCCACCGCCGCTGCCTGGTCAACCACGGCGCGCTGTTTCTTGCCGCGCACACCGCGCTGACTGAGCATGCGGGAAGCCGAGACGGTGGTGAGGCGTTCGTCCACGAGCCGGACGGGCACCGGGGCGATCCGGTCGGCGAGGTCAGCCGCGTAGGCGACCGCCGCCTCCGCGGCGGCGCCGTGCCGCGCGGCGAGGGTGCGGGGTAAACCGACCACCACTTCCACCACCTCGTGCTCGGTGACGAGCGCGGCGAGCTGGTCCAGGTCCTTGCGTGAGCGCTCGTCGCGGGACAGGGTAACCAGCGGCGTGGCGAGCACCGGAGCCGGATCGCTCAACGCGACCCCGACCCGCACGGAGCCGACGTCCACCGCGAGCCTGCGCCCGCGGCCGGGATCGTCGGCCCCGGGCCGGTCGGGACGGCTCACGAGCCGAGCGCGCCGCGCAGCGCGGTGATGGCCGCGTCGATGCCCGCGGCGTCGGTGCCGCCGCCCTGGGCGAGGTCGGGCTTGCCGCCGCCGCGACCGCCGATGGCGGGGGCGAAGGCGGGCACGAGCTTGCCCGCGGCCAGTCCGGCGTCGCGGCCCGCGGCCGTGGTGGCCACGACGAAGGCGACCTTGCCGCCGTCGGCGGAGAACAGCGCGACGACGCCGGGCCTGGAGCCGAGCCGGTTGCGCACCTCGATGGCGAGCGTGCGCAGGTCGTTGCCGCCGATGCCGTCCGGGGTGCGCAGCGCGACCAGCGCGGTGCCGCCGATGTCCTCGGCGGCGCCCGCCAGCTCCCCCGCCGAGGAGAGCAGCTGGGCGGCGCGCAGCTTGTCCAGCTCCTTCTCGGCCTGGCGCAGGCGCTCGATCAGGGCCTCGACGCGACCGGGCACCTCCTCGTCGGGCACGCGCAGCATGGTCGCGAGGTTCTGGACGAGCGCGCGCTCCTTGGCGAGGTAGCGCATCGCGTCCATACCGACGTACGCCTCAAGGCGGCGGCTACCCGACCCGACCGACGACTCGCCGATCAGCGTGAGCGGGCCGATCTGCGCCGAGCGCTCCACGTGCGTGCCACCGCAGAGCTCGCGCGACCACGGGCCGCCGATCTCGATGACGCGCACCTTCTCGTCGTAGGTCTCGCCGAACAGCGCGACGGCGCCCATGTCCTGGGCCCCGCCCATGTCGGTGTAGACGACCCGGACCGGCAGGTCGTTGCGCACGGCGAGGTTGGAGACCTCCTCGATCTCGCTGCGGGTCTCCGCCGACAGCCCGCCGGACCACGCGAAGTCCAGGCGCAAGTAGCCGGGCTTGTTGTAGGAACCGCTCTGCAGCGCCGTCGGGCCGAGCACCTCACGCAGCGCGGCGTGGACGACGTGCGTGCCCGAGTGGCCCTGCCGAGCGCCGATGCGCCACTCCGGGTCCACGCGCGTCTGCGCGGCCACGCCCTCGGTCACCTCGCCGCGGCGCACGCGGGCCTGGTGCACCCACAGCTTGCGGGCGACCTTCTGGACGTCGAGGACCTCCAGCTCGAAGCCCTCGCCGACGATCAGGCCCGCGTCGGACTCCTGCCCGCCCGACTCCGCGTAGAGGGACGTGCGGTCGACAACGACCTCGACGATGTCGCCTTCGCTCGCGGAAGGCACCCGGGCACCCTCACGAACCAGGCCGCGGATGGTGGCCTCGGTGTCGAGTTCCTGGTAGCCGGTGAACTCGGTGGCGCCGAGGGCGAGCAGGTCGCGGTACACGCTCTGGTCGCCATGGCCGGTCTTGCGGGCCGCGGCGTCGGCCTTGGCGCGGGCGCGCTGCTCGCCCATCAGGTCGCGGAAGCCCTGCTCGTCGACCGACAGGCCCTTCTCCGCGGCCATTTCCAGCGTGAGATCGATGGGGAAGCCGTAGGTGTCGTGCAGCTGGAACGCCTTGTCGCCGGGCAGCTGCGAGCCGCCCGCGGACTTGATGTCGCCGGCGGCGACGTCGAAGATCTTCATGCCGCTGGCCAGGGTCCCGAGGAAGGTCTCCTCCTCCTTGCGCACCACGGACTCGATGCGGGCGAAGTCCTTCACCAGCTCCGGGTACACCGAGCCCATCGTGTCGCGCACCACGGCGGCGAACTCGCCCAGCACCGGCTCGTTCACGCCGAGCAGGCGCACCGAGCGGACGATGCGGCGCAGCAGGCGGCGCAGCACGTAGCCGCGGGCCTCGTTGCCGGGGTTGACGCCGTCGCCGACCAGCATGACGCCGCTGCGGGCGTGGTCGGCGATCACGCGGAAACGGACGTCGTCCACCGGGTTGCCCGCGCCATAGCGGCGCCCCGACATCTCCTCGGCCTTGGTGATGACCGGGCGGACCAAATCGGTCTCGTAGACGTTCTCGACACCCTGGAGCAAATACGCGACGCGCTCGATACCCATTCCGGTATCGATGTTCTTCGCGGGCAGCTCACCGAGAATCGGGTAGTCCTTCTTGCCGCCGCCTTCACCGCGCTCGTTCTGCATGAAGACGAGGTTCCAGATCTCCAGGTACCTGTCTTCGTCAACGACGGGACCGCCTTCACGGCCGTGCTCGGGCCCGCGGTCGTAGTAGATCTCCGAACAGGGACCGCACGGGCCCGGAACGCCCATCGACCAGTAGTTGTCCTCGATCCCGCGGCGCTGGATGCGTTCGGCGGGCAGCCCGGCGATCTTCTGCCAGAGGTCGGCGGCCTCGTCGTCATCGAGGTAGACCGTGGCCCAGATGCGCTCGGGGTCGAAGCCGTAGCCGCCCGCGTCCTGGCTGGAGGTGATCAGGTTCCAGGCGTGCTCGATCGCCTCGGCCTTGAAGTAGTCGCCGAAGGAGAAGTTGCCCGCCATCTGGAAGAACGTGTTGTGGCGGGTGGTCTTGCCCACCTCGTCGATGTCGCCGGTGCGCACGCACTTCTGCACGCTGGTCGCGCGCGGGTAGGGCGGCGGGGCCTCACCCAGGAAGTACGGCTTGAACTGCACCATCCCGGCGTTGACGAACAGCAGGTTGGGGTCGTCCAGGATGAGCGAGGCGCTGGGCACCTCGGTGTGGCCCGCGCTGGTGAAGTGCGTCAGGAAACGGCGGGAGATCTCATGGGTCTGCACTGTCGTGGTCCTTGAGTGGGTCGTGCGGTCGGCGGGCTGCGGCGCGGCGGACGGCAGCGTCAGGCGCGGTCGTCCGCCCGGCGCGCTCGCGCGGTGCCGCGGCGCTCAGCCGGGCGCCGGGACTCGACGCCACTGCGGCGCTCGACCATGTCGGCCAGCTCGCCCTCGCGCTCGGTCATGCCCGCGCGCACGTCGGCGCCGAACGCGCCGAGGGCCCCGGCCAGCTCGCGCACGGCGTCGCCGACGTTCTCGGCAACCCCGGCGGGTGTCACCGCGTGGGCGGTGCGGCGGGCCTTGCGGGACAGCGCGACACCGGTCGCGAGGCCCACCCCGATCCAGAAGATCCGGCTCACGACCGCGCTCCCCGACGCCTGCGGGCGTGCTTGCCCTCGATCTCGCCCTTGGCGCGGCGGCGGGCCTTGATGGCCTTGCTGACGCCGTAGGACAGGGCGGCGGCCTTGACCAGCGGGCCGCCGAGCGTGGCGGTGAACACCGAGGTCAGCGCGGAGACGTTGCCGGTGACGGCCTGGGCGTTGGCGGTGATGCCGTCGACCCGCTCCAGCTGGGCGTTGACGTGCGTGATCGTCGTGTTGGCGCCCTGGAAGATCGGGTCGCTGTTCTGGTGCGCCTTGCGAAAGGCGATGGTGGCCTCGTCAAGGGTGCGGCCGAGCTTGATCAGCACGACGCACAGCACGACCACGAGCACCGCGAACGCGCCGACGCCGACCAGCCAGGCAATATCCCCTGCGCTCACGCGCCCTCCTCGTCGTGGCTCCCCGGCGGGAGCGCGCCGGGAATGATCCGCGTCAGGCTACCGCGCGGTCCGGCGGTCGACGTTGCCGGACCAGTGTCCGCGCGGCCCAGCCATTCGGCCACCCAAATTTCGGCGATGTGGACAACTCCCGCGCCTGTGGACAACGTCCGACACGGGCGGCCAAGACGCGATTCACTGGCCTCGGATCACTCGCCGCAATTTCGGGAGGCGTTCGGCCAATGGACGTTCTGAACCCCGGTTCGTGGGGTTGTAGTAATCGCGACCGACGAGGTCGTCCGGCACGTGCTGCTGGGCGAGGACGCCCTCGGGCACGTCGTGCGGGTAGCGGTAGCCGGTGGCGTTGCCGAGTTTCTTCGCGCCCGCGTAGTGCCCGTCCCGCAGGTGCGCGGGGACGGTCCCCACCGCGCCCGCCCGGACGTCGGACATGGCCGCGTCGATGGCGGTGATGACGGCGTTGGACTTGGGGGCGGTGGCCAGGTGCACGGTGGCCTGCGCCAGCGCGAGCCTGCCCTCGGGCATGCCGATCAGCTGCACGGCGGTGGCGGCGGCGACGGCGGTCTGCAGCGCGGTCGGGTCGGCCATGCCCACGTCCTCGCTGGCGTGCACGACCAGGCGGCGGGCGATGAACCTCGGGTCCTCCCCCGCCTCGATCATGCGCGCCAGGTAGTGCAGCGCGGCGTCGACGTCGGAGCCGCGGATGGACTTGATGAAGGCGCTGATGACGTCGTAGTGCTGGTCGCCCTGGCGGTCGTAGCGGACCGCGGCTTTGTCCACTGTGGCCTCGACAGTGGGCAGGTCGATGGCGCCCGCACGGGTGGCCGCGGCGGAGTCGGCCGCGGCTTCCAACGCGGTGAGCGCCCGGCGGGCATCGCCGCCCGCGAGCCGGACGATGTGGTCCTCGGCGTCCGCGTCGAGGGTGACGGCCCCGTTGAGGCCGCGCTCGTCGGCCACGGCGCGGCGGACGAGGGCGCGCACGTCGGCGTCTTCAAGGGATTTCAGCTGGAGCACGAGCGAACGGGAAAGGAGTGGTGAGACGACGGAGAAGAACGGGTTCTCGGTGGTCGCCGCGACCAACAGCACGGTCCGGTCCTCGACCGCCCCGAGCAGGGCGTCCTGCTGGGTGCGGGAGAAGCGGTGGACCTCGTCGATGAACAAGACGGTGGTCTCCCCGGAACGACCGAGCCTGCGCCGGGCGTCGTCGATGACCGCCCGAACCTCCTTCACGCCCGCGGACAGCGCCGAGAGCGCGACGAAGCGCCTGCCGATGGCGGAGGAGACCAGGGTGGCCAACGTCGTCTTCCCGGTCCCGGGCGGGCCGTAGAGCAGCAGCGAGGCGGGCGCCGCGCCCTCCACCAGCCTGCGCAGCGGCGCACCGGGTCCAAGCAGGTGGTCCTGGCCGACCACCTCGTTGAGGGTGGCAGGCCGCATCCGCACGGCCAGCGGCGCGCCCTGCTCTGGCCGCTTGCCCACCGCGGGCGGGTCGCCGTAGAGGTCGAGGTCGAACTCCTGTTCCACAGGAGCCGACGCTACCCGCTACCGACGACGCGGCACCCCGGAGGCACAGGGCGAGGAGGGAGGGGAGGGGGAGGGCCCCACTCTCGGAGCGGATCAGCCGCCAAGCCGACCGCGAACCGCAGCGGGCAGAAAAGCCGGGGAACAGACCGGACGTAAGCCAGAAACACAGTCAACCGACTTGCCGCCGAGGATGCGCGAGCCGCGAGTAGAGGTCATCGGCTGGTGGAGTTGGCCAGATTGGTCAGGCGGAGAGGGACTGGCGGTCGACGAGGCTCTCGGGGAGGGTCCAGCGGCCGAGCAGGCTCAGGGCGTCGGTGGGCTCGCAGCGGCGCATTCCGGCTGTCTCGCAGCGGCGGACCACGTCGCTGTGTTCGCGCCACAGGCGCAGGCCGCGACGGACCAGGAGCGGGAGTCCCTTGCGTGATTCGGCGACGTCGCGGGCGAAGCGTCGGATGAACGTCCTGGTTCCGCTTGGTGCCAGCACCAGCGCGTCTCCCAGTACGCCCGCGGCCTGGCAGCCCGCGACGATCTGGTCGGCGAAGAGGCCCTCGGCGATGAACGCGGGCGCGCCCGCGGCGATCACCCGGCTGGTGCCGACCCGGCTGTCGGAGGCGATGTCGTAGCGGGGCGCCTCGACCGTTCCGGTCGTGGCCAGGGCCACCACGGCTGCCAGCGCGTCCTCGGCGTGCCAGGACTGCGGGGCGTCCCAGTCGGCCTGTCCGGCGGCGTCGCGGGGCAGGAGCGGGTCGGCGCCCTCGCGGTAGAAGTCGTCGAGCCGCAGGACCGGCAGGCCGAGCTGGGCGGCGAGGGTGGACTTGCCGGACCCCGACGGGCCGGACAGCAGGATGACCGGGATCAACGTCACGAGACGCCATTGTCTCACGCGTCGGAACCGGTCGGGCCCGCGGTCTCAGCGGGACAGGAGCCGGGCGAGGGTGGCCAGGATCAGGTCCGCGCGCTCCACGCGGGCGTTGTGGCCCATGAGGCCGATCCGCCAGACCGTCGCGGCGTGTTTGCCCGCGCCCGCGCCGATCTCGATGTTGTGCTCGGTCAGGAGGGTGTGGCGGACCTTGGCGGAATCGACGCCGTCGGGGACGTTGACCGCGGTGAGTTCCGGGAGGCGGTGGCCCTCGGCGGCGAAGAGGGTCAGGCCGAGGTCGACCAGGCCCGCCTGGAGGTGGGCGCCCGCGGCGTGGTGGCGTTCGTAGACGGACTCCAAGCCCTCGTCGAGGATGCGGCCGAGGGCGGCGTGCAGGGAGGCGATGAGGGCGACCGGCGCGGTGTGGTGGTAGGTGCGCCCGCCCTGGGAGCCGTCGACGTAGGCGCCGATGAGGTTCAGGTCCAGGTACCACGTGGGCGGGCGCGGGACACGGCGGTCCCAGGCGCGCTCGGAGACGGTGAACGGGGCCAGGCCCGGGGAGACGCCCAGGCACTTCTGGGTTCCGGCGTAGGCGATGTCGACGCCCCAGTCATCGATCAGGACCGGGATTCCCGCCAGCGACGTGACGCAGTCGGCCAGGACCAGGGCAGGGCCGCGGGCGTGCACGGCGGCGGCGAGGGCGGCGATGTCGCTGCGCACACCGGTGGAGGTCTCGGCGTGGACGGCGGCCACGATCGCCGGGGCCGGGTGGGCGGCGAGGACGCGGTCGACGTCGACCGGCTGGCCCCACTCGTGGTCTACGCGGACGACGGTGGCGCCGTAGCGGTCCGCGACATCGGTCATCCGCTCGCCGAACAGGCCGTTGACGGCGACCACCACGACGTCACCCGGGTGGACGAAGTTGGCGAACGCCGCCTCCATGCCGATCGACCCGGTCCCGGACAGCGGCAGCGTGCGGGCGTTGGCCGTGCCCCACACCGTCCGCAGCCGTTCGCACGTCTCGTCCAGGACGCGCAGGAACTCCGGGTCCAGGTGGCCGAGCAGCGGGGCGGCGAGGGCCGCCGTGGCCTCGGGGTAGGGGTTGGACGGGCCGGGGCCCAGCAGCGTGCGGTCGACCAGAGGCATACCCAGCACCCTACGGGCGGCGTTCGACCGCCGCGCGCACCATGACGCCCAGCGCGTACGGGACCAGGTCCTGGCCGCGGCGCCACAACCACGGGATGCCTTTGACGATCAGCCACGCGATGTGGTGCGCCGTGCGGATCTGGCGCCCGCCCTCACAGACCAGGCTGACCGGGCGGGACACCACGCACCCGGTCTCGGCGAGACACGCGGCGAAGCCCTCCGCCAGCAGCCGGTGCCCGAGTTCGGAGGGGTGCAGCCGGTCGACGCTCCACACCGCGTGCTCATAGGCGCCGGGGATCGCGTCCAGGTCGAGCAGGCCCGCGCCGGTGTCGGCGACCACGCGGTCGATCACCGAGTTGAGGCGCCCGATCCGCGTCGCCAACGCCTGGCGGAGGGAGGCGGGCATCCGGAAGACCTTGCCGTGGTCGTGGTAGCGCGCCAGGACCACACGGGCGCCTATCGCGTGCAGGGAGCTGACGACGTGGTTGAGGTCCGCCCGCAGGCGCTCGGGGTCGAAGTCCGAGCGCAGGGTGTCGTTCATGCCCGCGATCACGATGGCGGCATCCGGCCTGCCCGCCAACACCGCGGGCAGCTGGCGCTCCCGGACGCACGCCATGCGCGCCCCGGCGAAGGACACGTTGTGCTCCACCGCCCCCAGCGCGGCGGCCAGCAGCGGCCCGACGCCCCGCCAGCCGCCACCGGGCAGCGGATCGCCGAGCCCGGCGCAGGTCGAATCCCCCAACACGGCCAAGCGGGCGGCGGTCCAGGCCAGCGGGGTCGCGGTCATGCCCAGCGCGGTCACGCACCACACGATCCGGGGCCCGGGCTCACCACCGGTGAGATCGCGGTGTCCGCCGGTGGACGGCCTGGCGAAGAATCCGTGCCCGTCACCGTGTACACCCGAACGCCCCTTCCCCGCCACCGCCCGCACCGCCGACTGTGGACAACTCCGGTTATCCACAGCCCGCCGAGAAACCCCTCTGGCCTGGGGGTTTCGGCGACTAGACTGGCCGAGGGGCCCGCCTCCTGGGAGTGGCGGGGTGTGTCCTGTGGGGGTTTCCCATGCCGGCGCCTGCCTCGTGGCGGGTCTGTTGTCCTGTCCGGCTGGAGACGGCTTTTCGGACTGAGCACCATGGTCCGGCGACTGGGGTGAGCACTCCGCGCCCGTCGGACGATCGCGCCGGATGGCCACCCTATTCGGCGTCGAGGACGGCGACGACCCCGCGCGGCCCTGTGGACGGCGGGAAGGGGGGTCAGCGGGTGACGAAGGCGGGGTACAGGGGGAGGGGGTCGTCGCCGAAGTGGGCTCGCAGGGCGTGGGCCACGGCGATGGCGTGTTCGGTGATGTGGTCAGCGCCCTGGCGGTGGGCGGCGGTGGCCAGGCCGGTCCAGCGGGCCGACAGGAGGGGGCCCTGGTCGGGGATGGGGCCGGAGTGGCGGGAGCCGACGCGCTCGGCGTGAGGGCTGGTGAGGTGGTGCCAGGTGGCCAGCCAGACCCAGAACAGGTGAGCGTCCAGGAGGCGGGGCAGCAGGACCGAGTCCTCGGCCAGGTCGGGCCACATGGCGCGGACTTCGGCGCGCCAGGCGGCGATCATGGCGTCGACCATGCCCGGGGGCAGCGCGAAGGCGCACCAGCAGGAGGGGAAGGGGACGGCGATCGCGGCGGCGTCGAACATCATGTTGCGGACGCAGCCGCCCTCGAAGTCCAGGAAGCGGACGCCGCGGCTGGTGATCAGGTTGTTGTCCGGGCAGGTGTCCGACGGGCTGAAGGCGCGGTGGCGGGCGGTGTCGAGCAGGCCCAGGGTGCTGGCCGCGGTGCCGATCACCTCGTCGGGGGTGCTCACGCCGAAGTCGGTCTGCAGCAGGCGGGGGAGGTCGGCGATGGCGATGGGGCCGTCCTCGGCCAGGGGGTCCTTGTTGGTGGGCGGGCTCAGCCTGCGCAGCAGGGCGTCGAAGTCGGCCTCGCGGCCCGCCGTGGTGGCGTGCAGGCGGCCGAGGGAGCGGGCCCAGGAGAGCAGGGCGGCCTCGGCGGCGCGGGAGTCGGTGCCGTGCAGCTTGTCGGCCAAGGTGGGGGCGCGGCCGAGGTCTTCCATCACCAGCAGGCCCGCTTCGCCGTCGTGGGCGAACAGCTCCGGGCACATGCGGTCCTCGGCGGGCAGCGCGTTGAACATCTGGTAGCTGACCGCCTCGCGGACCCAGGAGTCGCGCGGGGCCGTGCCCGTCGGCACGTAGCGCTTGACGGCGAGGGTGCGGGGCAGCGAGAACGGGCTGGCGGCGACGCGCACGCGCAGGACCACCGAGCGGTCGCTGCCGCCGAGGTCCTCGGGTTCGCCGAGCCGGATGCGGGCGCCGAAGCGCTTGCTGAGCACGGACTCGGCGGCGACGACGGTGGCCAGCACCTCCGCCTCGGGGGTGTCCTGGTTGCCTTCGGCCATGTCCCGGCTGCCCTCGGCGTCGGGCGGGTCGGCGGTGATCTCCACAGTCATCTCCTTTGACCCTACCCCCGCTGGGCGCGGAGGCCGGAAAGTCCTCATCGCCCAGCCGTGACCGTAGTGCCGGCCATCGATCAAGAGGGATAGTCTTCCCCGGAAATAGCGAGGTCGGACCAGTCCCTCAAGCGCTCACCCCGGCGCGAGCGGCCTGCGCAGGTCTCCCCTGCTGCGGTGGCGCACGAGGAGCACCACCGACGCGGCCGCCACGATGCCGACCAGGTTGACGGCCAGCTGCGCGGCCGACTCCCCCATCTTGGCCCACTCTCCCACGATGGCCGCAACCGCCACGTACCCGGCCGCGGGCACGGTGGTGACCGAGATGAACACCCCGACCAGCGCCGCGGACTTCGCCGAGGTCATCGACAGCATCCCGGCCGCCCCGGCCAGCATGGCCACGATCAGCGACCACGGCCCCACGTTGTAGACGAAGTCGACCTGGTGGTCGTCGCCCCCGATGGCCGAGGCGTCGAACAGGCCGACGGCGTTGCCCAGCCAGGCGCCCAGCGCGGTGACGACGATGGCCAGCGGGAACCCGACGGCCAGCGCCAGGACGGCCCGCTTGAGCAGGTCGCGGCGCCCGCGGACGAGGCCGACGGCCACCGCGGCCAGCGGCCCGAACTCCGGGCCGACGACCATCGCCCCGACGATCGTCACCGGCGAGTCGGTGATCACCCCGACGGCGGCCAGCAGGCAGGCGATGATGAGGAACGCCAGGAACGTCGCGTTGAGCCGGGACTCCTCGCCCGTGCGGGAGACCAGTTCCTCCCACACCACGGCGTCGGCCGCCTCGCCGGGCGCGCGCTCCTCGGCCCGGTCGGCCTCGTCGGACAGCACGGTGTCGAGCTGTTCGAGGGTCAGGCCGCCGCTGCGGTCGATGCCCAGCTCGCACAGGGCGCCCAGGAGGTCGTCGGTGGCCTCCCGGGCGATCGTGGCATCGATGACGTCGCCCGGCGGGTGCAGGGCGACGCCGGGCAGGTGCACGAGGTGCGCCGCGCCGGGGTGCTCCTCGAGGACCGCCAGCGCCTTGGGCGCCACGTCGGCCGGGCACACCACTCGCAGGTGGAGCACTCAGGGCGCCTTGGGCTTGGCGTCCACTCCAGCTTCCTTGCGCTGGGCGGCGGTGATCGGCGCGGGCGCGGCGGTCAGCGGGTCGTAGCCGCCGCCGCTCTTGGGGAAGGCGATGACGTCGCGGATCGAGGGCTCGCCCGCCAGCAGCATGACGATGCGGTCCCAGCCGAAGGCGATGCCGCCGTGCGGGGGCGGGCCGTAGGCGAAGGCGTCGAGCAGGAAGCCGAACTTCTCCTGGGCCTCCTCCTGGCCGATGCCCATGAGGGCGAACACCCGCTCCTGCACGTCCTTGCGGTGGATACGGATGGACCCGCCGCCGATCTCGTTGCCGTTGCAGACCAGGTCGTAGGCGTAGGCCAGCGCGGAGGCCGGGTCCTCCTCGAACCGGTCGACCCACTCCGGGGTCGGCGAGGTGAAGGCGTGGTGCACCGCGGTCCAGCGGCCCGAGCCGACGGCGACGTCGCCCGCGCCCACGGCGGCGTCGGCCTCCTCGAACAGCGGGGCGTCGACGACCCACACGAACGACCAGGCGGACTCGTCGATCAGCCCGCGGCGGCGCCCGATCTCCAGGCGGGCCGCGCCGAGCAGGCCGCGCGCCGGGCCCCGCTCGCCCGCGGCGAAGAAGACGCAGTCGCCGGGCTCGGCGCCCGCGGCCTTGGCCAGGCCGTCGCGCTCGGTCTCGGAGAGGTTCTTGGCGACCGGCCCGCCGAGGGTGCCGTCCTCGCCGACCAGCACGTACGCCAGGCCCTTGTGGCCGCGCTGCTTGGCCCACTCCTGCCAGGCGTCGAGCTGCTTGCGCGGCTGCGACGCCCCGCCCGGCATGACCACGGCGCCGACGTAGGGCGCCTGGAACACCCGGAACGGGGTCTCGGAGAAGTAGTCGGTCAGCTCGGTCAGCTCGAGGTCGAAGCGCAGGTCGGGCTTGTCGGTGCCGTAGCGCGCCATCGCGTCGTGGTAGGTGATGCGCGGGATCGGGGCGGTGATCTCGTAGTCCGCCAGCTCACGCCACAGCGCGCCGACGATGCGCTCGCCGAGGGCGATCACGTCGTCCTGCTCGACGAAGCTCATCTCGATGTCGAGCTGGGTGAACTCCGGCTGCCGGTCGGCGCGGAAGTCCTCGTCGCGGTAGCAGCGGGCGATTTGGTAGTAGCGCTCCAGGCCGCCGACCATCAGCAGCTGCTTGAACAGCTGCGGGGACTGCGGCAGCGCGTACCAGGAGCCGGGCTGCAGCCGCGCGGGCACCAGGAAGTCGCGGGCGCCCTCGGGCGTGGAGCGGGTCAGGGTCGGGGTCTCGACCTCGACGAAGCGCTCGCCGTGCAGCACGGTCCTGGCGATGCGGTTGGCCTCGCTGCGCATGCGCAGCGCCTTCGCCGGGCCGCTGCGGCGCAGGTCGAGGTAGCGGTGGCGCAGCCGGGTCTCCTCGCCGACGCTCAGGTGCCCGTCCAGCGGGAAGGGCAGCGGGGCGGCCTCGCTGAGCACCTCCAGCTCGGTGACGAGCACCTCGATGGCGCCGGTGGCGATCTCGGGGTTGTCGTTGCCCGCGGGCCGGGCGGCGACGTCGCCGACCACCCGCACGCAGAACTCCGCGCGCAGCCGGTGGGCGCGCTCGGCCATCTCACCCTCGCGGAAGACCACCTGCGCCACCCCGGAGGCGTCGCGCAGGTCGATGAAGATGACGCCGCCGTGATCGCGCCTGCGGGCAACCCAGCCGCTTAGCGTGACGGTCTGCCCGGCGTGCTCGGCGCGGAGGGTCCCGGCCTCATGCGTGCGGATCACGGTGTCGCGTACTCCTAGATGAGGTGATGGATGGGGTCAGGCTAGCCAACGGGGGGCGGCAGGCGTCCAGCAGGTTTGGCGGGGCCCGAAGAAGCCGACTCCCCCTCCCGGGTGGTTCACCCGGACGGTGCTATACCGCTGACTGGACGTATAGTTTTGCCGCCAACTGCACTATCTGGTCACCGCTGGCAGTGCTTTGGTTACCCATTAATTAACACTGCCGCTACCCAGCGGGGCATCCAAGACGTAATGTGACCCGCAGGGCGTAAGGGGTAACCCAGGGAGTGAACATGGGTAGCGGTATCACCCGCGAGCCAGTTCGTGAACTTCACCAGAACGGGAGGGTCCGCCACGCGATGACGGCAGAACAGCCGGATTCCATGGCGGCCGACGCGTTTCCGACCGCGCTGCGCGCCGCGATCCAGGCGAGCGGGCTCAGCCTAGACCGTATCCAGTATCGGCTGCGGGCGCGCGGTGTCTCGATCAGCGTGACGGCACTGAGCTACTGGCAGTCGGGCAGACGCAGGCCGGAGCGGGCGGAGTCGCTCGCGGCGCTCGGCCACCTCGAGGACGTCCTCGGGGTGCCCACCGGCGCGCTGATCGCCCTGCTCGGCCCGCCACGGCCGCGCGGACGGGTCAACCGCGAGTCCTCCCGACTGCCCATCGAGGCGCTCTGGGGCCACAGCGAGCCCATCGCGCACCTGCTCAAGCGCATCGAGTTCACCACCGACGCCGCGCTGACCAAGCTCAGCCAGCACGACCGGATGGAGATCGGCGCCGACCGCGGCGAGAAGTCGATCACCGTCCGGCAGGTGTACCGCGCTGAGCGCGACGGCGTCGACCGCGCGCTGATGGTCTACGACCTGGAACTGCCGGGCAGGCCGTTCCCGCTGGTGGTCGCGGGCGACACCTGCCGCATCGGCCGGGTGGCCCGCGACGAGGACGCGGGCCTCATCGCCGCGGAGATCATGCTGGACCGGCCGCTGGGCCGCGGCGACACGACGATCGTCGACTACGCCCTGCACCACCCCGGGCCGCCGTACTCGCGCGGCGACGACAGCTACTGCCGCAAGTTCACCAGCCCGGTGCGGGAGTTCGTGCTGGAGCTGCGCTTCGACCCGCGCGGGGCGCTGCCGGTCTACCTGGAGCAGTACACGACCGACGCCGACGACGTGGTGACCAGCAGGCGCAAGCTGGAGGTCTCCGCCGACGGCAAGGCGCACGCCGTCGCCCTGGACTTCGGTCCCGGGATCATGTGCGTGCGCTGGGAGTGGCCGGACTGACCCGAATCGGACCGGCGCCCCTCAGAGCGCCGGTCCGATGGGTGCCGGTCCAAGGGACACCGGTCCGACCGTCAGCGTCAGGTACGCGCGCGCCGTGCGGCCCCTCGGGCAGGTCGCGGTGACGGTGATGGCGTGCCTGCTCTCCCCCAGCGCCGCGTCCACGGACATGGTGAGTTGGCTGTCGGCCCCCGCCTCGACGCTGTGCGGGTCGAACCGGGCCAGCACGGCGTCGGGCAGGCCGGACACGGTCAGCCGCAGCGGCAGCCGCAGCGCGCCCGCCCAGGTGCGCACGAGGGCGCTGGCCGCGGTGAGCCTGCCGAGGCTCACCGCCAGCGGGAGCACGGCGATACCGAAGTCGCCGTGCGGCGGGTCCTTGTCGAGGAACGGGTCAAAGGCGTAGACCACGACGGCTGGGCCTCCTGCGCGATAGCCATGGTGGGCTCACCATCGCGGCCCCGGATGCGCCGAACAATCCGTACGAGTGGCCGTAGAGGTACGCAATCAACGCCCGGCGGACTACGCACAGAAGTCAGCGACCCGGAGTATCACCTTGGGGCTCGGGTGAACGCCGCGAGCAGTTGTGGCTGATGACGCCGTTGGCGATGAAGTCGCCGGTGCCGGTGGTGATGTCGTACAGCGGCAGGTCCAGGCCCAGCGGGGCGACCGAGAGCACGCCGAGGTCGGCGGCGGACTTGACGGCCGCGCCGTCGATGGCGCGTTTGGCGGTGACCGCCGGGTCGGTGGTGTGGAACAGCCGCAGGTGCTCGGCCAGCCCGCCGTCGACGCGCGCGCACGCCTTGCCGTCGGGGGCGCGGCGCAGCTCCACCGCGTGCCGGAAACCCAGCGCGGCCAAGGCTTCGGTGACCGCGACGAGGGTGCGGGCGCCGAGGTTGGGCATGCGCACGATGCGGTTGGCGTAGGTGCCGTCGACGTCGAACACCCCGGCGAGCAGGCCCTTGCGCCATTCGTCGGTCGGGGTGCGCGGCCACGGGACGGGCAGGGTCATGCCCAGCTCGCTGTCGAGGTAGTCCCGGACGCGGGCCGCGGTCTGCTCCAACGGGGCCGGTCCGCCGTCGCCCCGGGCCACGCCCGCCAGGTAGCCGCGGCGGTAGTCGGCGGTCTCCTTGGGCGGCACGGCGAAGCGGCCGGTGCCCATGAGCTTGTTGCCGGTGGTCAGGTGCGGGCGGCGGTTGCCGCCGACCATGTCGCCGATGACGTGCTTCCAGCCGCGCTCGGTGAGGAAGCGGTGGTCGCCGCCCGCGATGAGGGCGGTGCCGTCGGCGAGGGTCACCCGGTAGGCGGGCTTGACCGTCGACCAGTGGGCGAGCACCTCGGTGGGCACGTAGTGGCGGTAGCTCTCGCGGCGCTCGGTGCCGTGGACGCGGTCGCCGACGACGAGCCTGGAGATCGGCTTCACGGTGCCGTCGGCCATCAGGACCGGGGTGTCGCCGTGCAGGCAGTAGCCGCACGCGGAGGCGCGGCCGCGGGTGGGGTCGACCGCGGGCGACGCTCCACTCGGGACCCGGTCAGACGCCGATCCGGCCACCAGACCGGACATACCCGGCAGGGCGGGCTCGTCGCCCCGGTCCACGCGCCGCCCGTCCCATCGCATGATCGTAGTCGAACACATGTTCGAGAGCGCCGCAAGGGCGCGCGGGCTCCGCGTGTGGGACCCCGCGCTCCTGGGGAAGGATTGCACTGTGGACGACTGGCCGACCCAACCCATCCCGCGCGTGCGGGACACCCCGCCCGCGCGCCCGCGGCCCCGTCCCACCCCGCCGGACCCCGGGCCGAGAGCGAAGAAAGCGCCCGACACACCCAAGGCCGCGGCCAAACACGGGCCCAGGCATGGGCACGGTCATGGCCATGGGCACGGACCCGCGGCGCCCGCCTCCCGGCAGGTGCGGCAGCTGCTGGCCGCGCTGCTCATCCCGTTCGCCCTGGCCGCCCTCACCGGCCTGGTGGTGCTGTTCCCCACCGGCGACACCCCGGCCGTCGCCAGCGCGGGCCTGACCCCGGTCGACGGGACCGTCACCGCCGCCCAGTCCACGCCCTGCGCGGCAGGCGACACCGGCGGCGACGAGCAGTGCCTGGCCCTCACCGTCCAGCTCACCGAGGGGGCGGCCGAGGGCAGCGACATCCGCGCGACCGTGCCGCTGGAGCCCAGCACGCCGCGCTTCGCCGTGGGCGATGACGTCGTGCTGGCCTACAACGGCGGCGAGCCGCTGAGCGGGCAGTCCTACCAGGTCGTCGACTTCCAGCGCGGCGTGCCGCTGGTGCTGCTGGCCGCGGTGTTCGTCCTGGCCGTGCTCGCGTTGGGACGCTGGAAGGGGCTCGCCGCGCTGTCCTCGCTCGGGGTGAGCGTCGGGGTGCTGATCGTCTTCGTGCTGCCCGCGATCGTGCGCGGGGAGAACCCGCTGCTGGTCGGCATCACCGCGGCGGGCGTGATCATGTTCGCGGCCCTCTACCTGACCCACGGCTTCTCCGCGCGCACGTCGACGGCCGTGCTGGGCACGATGGTCAGCCTGGGCCTGATCGGGGCGCTGAGCGCGCTGTTCTCCGCCGCCGCCGCGCTGACCGGGCTGGATGAGGAGACCGCGACGCTGGTGGGGGTGCTCGGCCGCGAGATCGACACCCGGGGGCTGCTGCTGGCGGGCATCGTGATCGGCGCGCTCGGCGTGCTCGACGACGTGACCGTGACCCAGACCAGCGCGGTGTGGGAGCTGCGCGCGGCGAACCCGGCACTCGGCTGGCGCCGGCTCTACGCCGCCGCCCTGCGCATCGGCCGCGACCACGTCGCCTCCGCGGTGAACACCCTGGTCCTGGCGTACGCGGGCGCGGCGCTGCCGCTGCTGCTGTACTCGTCGGTCTCCGGGGTCGGCGCCGCCGACATCCTCGGGTCGCAGGCGATCGCCCAGGAGATCGTGCGGACGCTGGTGGGCAGCATCGGCCTGGTGGCCGCGGTGCCGGTGACGACCGCGCTGGCGGCGCTGGTGGCCGTGCGCGAGGTCAGTCCAGCGTCGCCACGAACCGGGTGACGGCCTCGGCGGTCAGCCGCTGGGCGAGCTTGCCCGTCGGGGCCGCGGCGGCCAGCCGGTAGAGCGGGCGGTCGGCGGCGGCCTCGCCCTTGGCCTCCGCGCGCAGCTGGGCCACCAGGAGCTGGGAGAACACCAGGCCCGCGGTGTGCTCGCTGCCCGCCAGCGCGTCGGCGAGGCGGCGCAGCGCCAGGATGCCCAGCTCGCGTCCCCCCGTCCCGGCGTACACCGCCAGCGCGATGTTGACGGTGCGCCTGCCCTGCCCGACCAGCACGCTGACAGTGCGCATCCCGCGCACGTCGCTGACCATCAGCTCGATGCGGTCGGCGTGGCGCAGGTCGACGGTCTTGGTGCCGATGGTGCGGGCCACGACCGTGGTGCCCCGCAGGCTGAGCCGCCTGCGGGCCGCCGCCCACGCGACGAACAGGAAGAACCCGGCCACGAGCGCCGCGCCGATCAGCGCGGGCACCCGGCTGCTCAGCAGCCCGACGATCCCGCCGACGGCGGCGCCCAGCAGCACCGCGACGATCACCGTCGCGCAGCCGCGCCGCCGGGTCTGGCCGGGCGCGACGCTGAGCGGGGTCGACTCCATCAGATGCCCCGGCCGCGGCCCCGGTGCCCCGAAGCGGGGTCGGTCAGGTCGACCATGCCGGTGAGGAACGGGTTGCTGACCCGCTCGCGCCCGATCGTCGTGGTCGGGCCGTGGCCGGGAAGGACGACGGTGTCGTCGGGCAGCGGGAGGATCTTGTTGTACAGCGACTCGGTCATCTCCGCCATCGAGCCGCCGGGCAGGTCGGTGCGGCCGATGGACCCGGCGAACAGGGTGTCGCCCGCGAACATCAGCTCGCCGCCCTCCTCGGTGGCGGTCCGGAAGATCACCGAGCCGCGGGTGTGGCCCGGGGTGTGGTCGACGGTCAGCGTGAGCCCGGCCAGGTCCAGCACCGCGCCGTCGGTCATCTCGCGCACCTCGGCGGGCTCGCGCATCGTGAGGTCGCCGAAGAAGGCGGCCGACTCCGCGCTCAGCGCGGCCATCGGGTCGGTGAGCAGCGCCCGGTCCTCCGGGTGGATCCAGGCCGGGATGTCGTTGCCGTCGCAGACCGGGGTGACCGAGAAGGTGTGGTCGAGGTGGCCGTGGGTGAGCACGACCGCGACGGGTGACAGCGCGTACTTGCGCACGGCCTCCGCGACCCCGTCACCGGCGTCCTGACCAGGGTCGACGATCACGCAGGGCTCCCCCTCGCCAGCGGCGATGAGGTAGCAGTTGGTCTGGAAAGCACCGGCGGGGAAGCCGACGACGAGCACGCGGAACCTCCGGGGCGCCGATTCACAGGGTGTTCCCAGCCTAGTGGGGGTGGCCTCCACGCGGTTCTTACCCCGGTTCCCCATAGACTGCGCGCCTGCCAGAGAGATCACGGTCACGGGAGGGTGCCAGGTGCCGACTAACGAGCAGCGCCGGGAAGCCGCGAAGCGCAAGCTGGAGCGCCAGCTTGTCCGCCGGGCTGAGCGCGCCCGCAGGCGACGCGTCTTCGGTGTCGCGTCCACCATCATCGGTGTGGTGGTGGTCGTGGGCCTCATCTATTGGCTGACCACCATCGGTGGCGACGACACCCCGACCGACCCGGCGGCCCAGAGCGAGACCACGGCCCCCGAGGCGACCCCGGACGTGCCCGCCAGCATCCCGACGGAGATGGCCCCGGTGCCCAAGCGGCCCAAGGCCCTGCCCGCCAAGGTGGACTGCGCCTACCCGAAGGAGGAGGGCGCCGAGGCCGCCAAGCCCGCGCAGGCCCCGCCGACGTCCGGCGTGTCCTCGCAGGGCACCGTCGCGACCACGCTGAAGCTCTCGACCGGCGAGGTGAAGGTCACCCTGGACCGCGCCCTGGCGCCGTGCACGGTGAACAGCTTCGTGAGCCTGGCCAAGCAGGGCTACTACGACGACGTGCCGTGCCACCGCCTCACCACCGAGGGCCTGCAGGTCCTGCAGTGCGGCGACCCGAGCGGCAGCGGCAGCGGCGGCCCCGGCTACACCTTCGACGACGAGGTCTTCCCCGAGCTGAAGTACGGCCGCGGCATCCTGGCCATGGCCAACGCGGGCAAGAACCCGGAGACGCAGAAGGGCACCAACGGCAGCCAGTTCTTCATCGTCTACGGCACCGCCGACATGCTGCCCCCGAACTACACCGTCTTCGGCAGCATCGACGCCGAGAGCATGGCGGTCATCGACGAGATCGCCAAGGCGGGCACCATCTCGCAGGGCTCGCCCGGCGACGGCAAGCCCAAGACCGAGGTCAAGATCACCGGCGTCACCGTCGCGGCGTGACCGTGCGCCGGACCGCCATCGCCGCCGCGCTGCTCGCAGGCGCGGCGGCGCTGACCGCCTGCGGGTCCTCCACCGCGGGCAGCCCGGTGGCGGCCTCCCCGGCGCCCTCGCAGGCGGTGCCCTCGGAGGCAGGCGCCTCCCAGGCCCCCACCTCGCAGGCGCCCACCTCGGGGGCGTCAGCCACCGCCGAGGGTTCCCCGAGCGGGTGCGACTTCCAGGAGACGCCCGGTGACCCGCCCGCGGGCAGGGACGTCGGCCTGCCGACCGGGGACGACCCGCCCGCCTCGGTCACCCTGGTGACCAACCACGGCGAGATCACCATGCGCCTGGACACCGGCATCGCCCCGTGCACCACCTTGAGCATCGGCCATCTGGCGAAGTCGGGTTTCTACGACTCCTCCCCCTGCCACCGCCTGACGAAGGCGGACTCCCTGTCGGTCCTGCAGTGCGGCGACCCGAGCGGCACCGGCAGCGGCGGGCCCGGCTACACGGTGCCGGACGAGAACCCCAAGAACCTGCCAACCGTGGGCCAGTACGCCAAGTACCCCCGCGGCACCGTCGCGATGGCCAACACCGGCCAGCCGCACACCGGGGGCAGCCAGTTCTTCCTGGTCTACGCCGACTCCGCCCTGCCGCCGACGTACGCGGTGTTCGCCACGGTCGACGACGCCGGGCTCGCGGTGCTGGACAAGATCGCCAAGGGCGGCATCAGCGGCGGCGCGGGCGCCCAGGACGGCGCCCCGGCGGAGATGGTCCTCATCACGCAGGCGAAGGCGGAGGGCTGACACCCGCCCCGGGTCCCCCGCTCGCCGGAGTCCGCGGCCACATATAGCGAGTAGCCTATGAGTCACCGCCCACCCACGAGAGGTGACTGCGATGAGGACTCCTCGGCCCAAGCCTCCCCGCAACCCCCGGGCCGGGGGCTGCGGCTGCGGCTGCAGCAACTGCTCGGGCTCCGGCTGCGGCTGCTGCGGCAGCTGCTAGCGCCACGCGCGACCGCCGCACCGCGTCACGTCGCGGGCGAACGCCTCACAGGTCCCGGCCCCATGCCCGCAGCGTCGTGATGGCCTCGATCGTCACCGGGCCCGACCACTCGTGCTCCACGACCGGGGTCCAGATCAGCCAGCGGGGCTTCCAGCCGCCGTCGGCGCGCTCGGCCAGCAGCGCGTCCAGGCTCGCCGTCATCTCCCCCGCGGTGAACCACGACGCGGCGAGGCTGTCGGGGGACGCGGCGTACTCGTGCGGGTACGGCAGCTCGGCGGCCACGTAGCCCTCGGGCGCCACCCCGGCGTCGGACTCCACCCGCACCAGCCGCGAGGAGCGCACCAGCTCGCCCAGCCGGTCGGCGGCGGCCTGGGCGCGGGCCCGGTCCGCCGCGCGGTCCAGGAAGGCCATGCTCCCGCGGACCTCGTAGGGGTGCGACGACGTCAGCCCCTCGATCCGGGTCCAGCAGTACTCGGCCGCCCGCTCGACCCACGGGTGCTCGACCCCCGCCAGCGCCCCCACCAGGTTCGCCGTCGGCAGCAGCCCGCCCACCTCCGATGCCTGCCACCACGGCGAGTGCGGGTACTCCCCCGCCGCGACCGCGAACGGCACCGCCGACTCCGCGTCGCTCACCGACGCCAGGAATCCCGCCACCGAGGCCGCCCGCTCCGCCAGTGCCCCGGTCTCCCGCAGGATCTCCAGGGCGGTCAGGGTGGCCAGCGGCTGGCTGTCCGGGCCCCGGCCGTCGGGCTCCAGGGCGTGCCCGTAACCGCCGTCCGGATTGCGGTACGCGTCCAGCGCGCGGACCACCGCCGCGGGGTCGCCGGAGCCGAACAGGAACGCGAACCGGCGGCGGTCCAGGAGGCGGGCGTGGGTCAGGATGAACGTCTCAGCCGCGGTGATCGACACTCGGCGGACTCTACTCAGGACGACGAGGTGACCCGGTAGACGTCGTAGACGCCCTCGACGTTGCGGACCGCCTTGAGGACGTGGCCCAGGTGCTTGGGGTCGCCCATCTCGAAGGAGAAGCGGCTCACCGCCACCCGGTCGCGCGACGTCGTCACCGAGGCGGAGAGGATGTTGACCTTCTCATCCGCCAGCACCTTCGTCACGTCCGAGAGCAGCCGGTGCCGGTCGAGCGCCTCCACCTGGATGGCCACCAGGAAGACCGACGTCTCCGAGGGCGCCCACTCCACCTCCAGCAGCCGCTCCGGGGCGCCCAGCAGGTCGCCCGCGTTGGTGCAGTCCGTCCGGTGGACGCTGACGCCGCCGCCGCGGGTGACGAACCCGAGGATCTCGTCGCCGGGCACCGGGGTGCAGCAGCGGGCCAGTTTGATCCACACGTCCGAGGCGCCCTTGACGATCACGCCCGCGTCGCCGGAGCTGCGGCGCCGGACGATGGTCGACGGGGTCGCCCGCTCGGCCAGCTCCTCCTCGGCCTGCTCGACGCCGCCCAGCAGGGCCACCAGCCGCTGGACGACGTGGCGGGCGGAGATGTGGCCCTCCCCCACCGCCGCGTACAGCGTCCCCACGTCGGGGTAGCGCAGCTCGCGCGACAGCGCGGCCACCGAGTCCGAGGAGACCAGGCGCTGCATGGGCAGGCCGACGCGGCGGACCTCCTTGGTGATGGCGTCCTTGCCGGACTCCATCGCCTCGTCCTTGCGCTCCTTGGCGAACCACTGCTTGATCTTCGCCTTGGCCCGCGGCGACGCGGCGAGCTCGAGCCAGTCGCGGCTGGGCCCCGCGCCCTCGGCCTTGGAGGTGAAGATCTCCACGACCTCGCCGTTCTCCAGCTTGCGCTCCAGCGCGACCAGGCGGGAGTTGACCCTGGCGCCGATGCAGCGGTGCCCGACCTCGGTGTGCACGGCGTAGGCGAAGTCGATCGGCGTCGACCCGGCGGGCAGCGTCACCACGTCGCCCTTGGGGGTGAAGACGAAGATCTCGCGGGCGGCGAGGTCGTAGCGCAGGGACTCCAGGAACTCGCCCGGGTCGGCGGCCTCGCGCTGCCAGTCGAGGAGCTGGCGCATCCAGGCCATCTCGTCGACGTCCATGCCCGAGTGGGTGCCCTTGGTCTCCTTGTAGCGCCAGTGCGCGGCGATGCCGTACTCGGCGGTCCTGTGCATCTCGTGCGTGCGGATCTGCACTTCCAGCGGCTTGCCGTCCGGCCCGATGACGGTGGTGTGCAGCGACTGGTAGACCCCGAACCGCGGCTGGGCGATGTAGTCCTTGAACCGCCCCGGCATCGGCTGCCACAGCGCGTGCACGACGCCCATCGCGGCGTAGCAGTCGCGCACGTCGTCGACCAGGATGCGCACGCCGACCAGGTCGTGGATGTCGTCGAAGTCGCGGCCGCGGACGATCATCTTCTGGTGGATCGAGTAGTAGTGCTTCGGCCTGCCCTCGACCCGCGCGCTGATCCTGGCGTCCTCCAGGTTCGCGCCCAGCTCGGTGACGACCTTCTTCAGGTAGGTGTCGCGCGAGGGGGCGCGGTTGGCGACCAGCCGGACGATCTCGTCGTACTTCTTGGGCTGCAGGATGGCGAACGCCAGGTCCTCCAGCTCCCACTTGACCGTCGCCATGCCGAGGCGGTGGGCCAGCGGGGCCAGCACCTCCAGGGTCTCGCGGGCCTTCTTGGCCTGCTTCTCCGGCGGCAGGAACCGCATGGTGCGCATGTTGTGCAGCCGGTCGGCCAGCTTGATGACCAGCACCCTGGGGTCGCGGGCCATGGCGATGACCATCTTGCGGATGGTCTCGGCCTCCGCCGCCGAGCCCAACTGCACCTTGTCCAGCTTGGTGACGCCGTCGACCAGGTGCCCGACCTCGTCGCCGAAGTCGCCGCGCAGGCCCTCGATGGAGTACTCGGTGTCCTCCACGGTGTCGTGGAGCAGGGCGGCGACGAGCGTGGTGGTGTCCATGCCCAGCTCGGCCAGGATCGTGGCGACGGCGAGCGGGTGGGTGATGTAGGGGTCGCCGGACTTGCGCCGCTGGGAGCGGTGCATCTCCTCGGCGACGTCGTAGGCGCGCTGCAGCAGTGCCAGGTCAGCCTTGGGGTGCAGCTCCCGGTGCACCGCGGCCAGCGGCTCCAGGACCTGTTTGACGGCGGCCGGGCGCTGGGCGGTGATCCGCCTGGCCAGCCGGGCCCGCACCCGCCGGGTGGCCGACGGTTCGCGACCGGCGGGCGAGAGCTCCGCCTCTGCCGCCGCTGCGGCTCCCACGTCGTGTGTCACCCATGCTCCCGGCAAGCTCGGCGCCCAGTGGCGCTCGGCCCTCCGGATCACGAGCGTGACCCGGATACCGAGGATAACGCCCCCCGGACAGCCGAACCGCCCTGGACACGACGAAGGGCATGTTCACAAGGTGAGCAGCGCCGAGAGGTTACGCCCGGGGAGTCGGCCCCGACCGCCCAGCGCGGCGATTTCCAGCACCACGCCGACGCAGAGCACGCGCGCGCCCGCCCGCTCCGCCAGGTCGCAGGCCGCGGCCAGCGTGCCGCCGGTGGCCAGGACGTCGTCGATGACGGCCACCGGCTCATCCGGCGACAGCACCCCGCCGGGCAGCTCCAGCGTCGCCGAGCCGTACTCCAGCTCGTAGGTCTGCCGGTCGGCCACGATGGGCAGCTTGCCCGCCTTGCGCACCGGCACCACGCCCAGGCCGTGCACGGCGGCGAGCGCGGCCCCGAACAGGAAGCCGCGGGCCTCCACCGCCACCACCGTCGTGACCGCGGGGTCGAGGTGGGCGGCCAGCGCGTCGGCCACCGCCCGCAGCGCGGGCCCGTCGGACAGCATCGGGCTCAGGTCGCGGAACAGGACGCCCGGCTCGGGGAAGTCGGGGACTTCCCTGATGAGCGCGAGCGCCCTGTCCAGTGCCGCGTCGGTCACCGGCGCTTCTTGCCCTGCGGCTTCGCGCCGGGCCTGCGCCGCTGGTCGACGGCCTTCGGGTTGCGCGTCGGGACGCCGCCCGCGACCGCCATCGCCCGCTCGCGGCGCAGCTCGGCGGACAGCGCGTCGTCGTCGGAGACGTCCACGTCGGCGTCGGTGCCCGCGGTGACGGCGGCGGCATCGTGCTTGCGGGTGATGTTGTTGCGCCGCTGCGCGACCCGCTGGGCCTGCAGCTTGTACTTCGGGTCGGTCATCTTCAGGTCCACCAGGATCGGGGTGCACAGGAAGATCGAGGAGACCGCGCCCGCGAACATGCCGGTCGCCTGCACGAGCGCGAGGTCGGCCAGCGTGCCGACGCCGAGCAGGCCGACGCCGATCACCAGCAGGCCGGTCACCGGCAGCAGCGCGATCAGCGTGGTGTTGATCGAGCGCATGAAGGTCTGGTTGACCGCCAGGTTGGCCGCCTCGCCGTAGGTGCGCCTGGTGAGGCCGAGCAGCCCCCGGGTGTTCTCCTTGACCTTGTCGAACACGACGACCGTGTCGTACAGGGAGAAGCCGAGGATGGTCAGCAGACCGATCACCGTGCCCGGCGTGACCTCGAAGCCGACCAGCGAGTAGATGCCCGCGGTGATGATGAGGTCGTGGGCGAGGCCGACGAGCGCGGCCACGGCCATCCACTTCTCGAAGTAGAGCGCCAGGAAGATGGTCACCAGGCCGAGGAACACCAGCAGCGCCCAGAACGCCTTGGACGAGATCTCCCCGCCCCACGAGCCCGACACCGCGCTGTCGCTGATCAGCGCCTCGCTGGAGGTGCCGTTCGGGGCGACCGGGGCCAACTCCTCGAACAGGGCCGCCTTGAGCTTGCGGACCTCCTCGGTGGTCAGCGTCTCGGAGCGGATCTGGATGCTGGCGGTGTCACCCGCGCCCACGGTCTGCACCGTGGCGGCCTCGCGGCCCAGGGTCTCGCTGAAGACGTCCTCGGCCGCCTCGGGCTGGATCGGGCCCGCCGCGCTGGCCGCGGGCAGCTGCACCCGGGTGCCGCCCTCGAAGTCGATGCCCAGGTTGAAGCCCTTGAAGACCATCGAGGCGATGCACGCGAGGAACAGCACGCTGAAGAACATGTAGAAGCGCTTGCGCTTGCCGATGATGTCGAGCGCGCCGTTGCCGAGGTAGAGCCGCTCGAGAAAATTATGCCGCTTGTCTCCGCCGGACACGTCACACTTCCTTCACGGCCGGGGCCGCGACCCGCGCCGAGCGCTGGATCGTGGCGGAGCGCTGCGCGCCGCCGAGGCCGGAGAACTTGGGGTTGGACAGGAACTTCGACTTCGACGCCAGCGCCACCAGCGGGTGCGTCACCAGGAACACGACGATGAGGTCGAGCACGGTGGACATGCCCAGGGTGAACGCGAAGCCCCGCACCTGGCCGACGGCCAGCAGGTAGAGCACCGCGGCGGCCAGGAAGCTGACCGCGTCGGCGGACAGGATGGTGCGCCGCGCGCGGACCCAGGCCCTCGGCACCGACGAGCGGAACGTCCGCCCGTCGCGCACTTCGTCTTTCAGTCGTTCGAAGAAGATGACGAACGAGTCCGCCGTGATGCCGATGGCGATGATGAAGCCCGCGATGCCTGCCAGGTCCAGGGTGAACCCGATCCAGCGGCCCAGCAGGATCAGCACCGCGTAGACGATCCCCCCGGAGAGGACCAGCGACAGGATCGTCAGCAGGCCGAGGAAGCGGTAGTAGAACAGGCAGTAGATGAAGACCAGCGCCAGGCCGATGCCGCCCGCGATCAGGCCCGCCTGGAGCGAGGCCAGGCCCAGCGTCGCCGAGACGGTCTCGGCCTCGGAGGACTCGAACGACAGCGGCAGCGAGCCGTACTTGAGCACGTTGGTCAGCTTGGTCGCCTCGGACTGGCTGAACCCGCCCTCGCCGCCGGTGATCTGGGTGTCGCCGTTGATGGCGCCCTGGATCGTCGGGGCGGAGACGACCTCGGTGTCGAGGACGAACGCGGCCCGCTCCTGCACGTGCGCGGCGGTGTACTTCGACCAGATGTCGGCGCCGTTGGGCTTGAAGCTGACCGAGACCACGTAGCCGACGCCCTGGGGGTCGAGGGTCGCGGTCGCGGTGCTGATCTCGGTGCCCTCCAGGAACGAGGGGCCGAGGATGAACTTCTCGATCCCGTCCTGGTCGCAGGCGGCCAGCGGCAGCTTCGGGTCGTCGTTGCCGACCAGCGGGTCGATCTCGCCCGCCCCGCACTTCAGCACCGCCATGGCGGCCTGCTGGATGGTCGGGTCGGGCGCGACCTCGGCGCCGTCGGGGCCCGCGCTCGGGGCGAGCTTGGGGTTCTGGCGGCACGCCTTGCCCGCGGTGATCAGCGCGCTGTCCTCGGCCTTGTCGTCGGCCAGGAGCTTGGCGTAGTTCTCACACGCGACCAGCTCCGGCGGCAGCGCCGGGGGCGCCGACGGGCTCGTCGGCTGCTGCGCGGCGGGCGCGGGGCGGCCCTGGGGGTTGGCCGTGGTCGTGGGCGCGCCGGAGGCCGCCGGTGGGGCGGGCGTGGTCGTCGCCGGGTTCGAGGTGGCGGGCGGCTGGGCGGGCTGCTCCGGCGGGGCGACGCCCGCGGAGTTCAGCACCGGCCGGAAGCGCAGCTGCGCGGTCTGGCCCAGCTCCTTGGCGCGCTCGCCGTTCTCGCCGGGCACCGTGATGACGAGGGTGTCGCCTTCGAGGATGACCTCGGTGCCGCTGACGCCGATGCCGTTGACCCGGGTCTCGATGATCTGCCGGGAGATCTCCAGCGATTCCCGCGATGGCGGCTCACCGGACTCCGTGCGGGCGGTCAGCGCGACGCGCGTACCGCCCTGCAGGTCGATTCCCAGCTTGGGGGAGAGTTTCCGGTCGCCGGTGAAGAACACCAGCAGATAAAGGAAGGCGACGATCGCCACGAAGAACGCCAGATAGCGTCCTGGGCGGATCTGCCCGGCCGGTGGTGCCACGGTCGGTCGTTCTCCTCGAATCGGGCGGGTGCGGGGCGCGCTGGGGGCGCATGGCGTCGGGGTCTCACCATGCTGCTGCGCCCACACCCGTGTGCACAGGGTGAGGGCGCAGCGTATCCGTTGCGACGTGAACCCGGTGTTGCGTGGGTCACTTCCGCTGGGGTGGTCAGTTGCGCTTGTCGTGCTCCAGCGGCGCGGCGATCTCGGCGCTCGACTCGGTGAGCTCGTCCTCGCTGTCGTCCTCGTCGTCGTCGATGAGGTCCGGGCCGACCTTCTCGCGGACGGCCTGGCGCAGCCACGTCGTCTCCACGCCGGGCGCGATCTCCAGGCCGATGGAGGCGTCGTCGGAGATGTCCGAGACGGTGCCGTAGAGGCCCGAGGTGGTCATCACGCGGTCGCCGACGGTCAGCGAGCTCTGCAGCTCCTGCTGCTGAGCCACCATCTTCTTCTGCCTGCGCGAACCGAGGATCAGCGGGATCGCCAGCACGGCGATCAGCAGCAGCGGAAGCAGGGCCTGTTCCATGTCTCTCCGTTCGCCGGAACCGTTCCCCCTCGGTGGAGCCCGGGGAAAAGTCCGATATTGACGAATCCGGTGCGGCGCGCGTGTCGGGCCGTCACTCGTCGAACAGCGTAGGCGCGCCGCGTCCGGGAGCGTCTACCGGGGCGGACAGGCCCAGGTGCGCCCACGCCGCCGCGGTGGCGACCCGGCCGCGCGGAGTCCTGGCCAGCATCCCCGCGCGCACGAGGTACGGCTCGCACACCTCCTCCACCGTAGTCGGCTCCTCGCCGACCGCAACGGCCAGCGTGGAGACGCCGACCGGGCCGCCGCCGAAGGAGCGGACCAGGGCGCCGAGCACGGCCCGGTCGAGCCGGTCGAGGCCGAGGTCGTCGACGTCGTAGACGGCGAGCGCGGCCTTGGCGACCTCCAGGGTGACCGCGCCGTCGGCGCGCACCTCGGCGTAGTCGCGGACCCGGCGCAGCAGCCGGTTGGCGATGCGCGGGGTGCCCCGGGAGCGCGAGGCGATCTCGGCGCCGCCGTCGGGGCGCAGGTCGACGCCGAGGATCGTCGCCGAGCGGCGCAGGACCCGCTCCAGGTCCTCGGCGGTGTAGAACTCCATGTGCGCGGTGAAGCCGAAGCGGTCGCGCAGCGGGCCGGTCAGCGCGCCGGAGCGGGTGGTGGCCCCGACCAGGGTGAAGGGCGCGATCTCCAGCGGGATGGACGTGGCGCCGGGGCCCTTGCCGACGACGACGTCGACCCGGAAGTCCTCCATCGCCAGGTACAGCATCTCCTCGGCGGGGCGGGCGATGCGGTGGATCTCGTCGATGAACATGACCTCGCCCTCGCCGAGGTTGGACAGCATCGCGGCGAGGTCGCCCGCGCGCTCCAGGGCCGGGCCGGAGGTGATCCGGATGGGTCGGCCCAGCTCGGCGGCGATGATCATGGCGAGGCTGGTCTTGCCGAGGCCGGGCGGCCCGGACAGCAGCACGTGGTCCGGCGGCGCGCCGCGCCCGGTGGCGCCCTTGAGGACGAGTTCGAGCTGCTCGCGCACGCGGGGCTGGCCGACGAACTCGGCCAGGTTGCGGGGGCGCAGGGTGGACTCGTCGTCGCGCTCGGTCGGGTCGGCGTGGGCGGAGACGGTCGAGTCCTCCCACTCCTCGGGCTCGGTCACCGCTTGCGCCCGAGGGTGGCCAGCGCCTCCCGGAGGGCGGTGGACATGTCGGCGGCGCCGTTGGCCGCCAGGACGCTGTCGACGGTCTGCTCGGCCTGCTTGGCCGGGAACCCGAGGCCCACCAGCGCCTCGACGACCGCGCCGCGCACGCGGCTCGGGCTCTGCGCGGCGGGCGCCTCGGTGGGCAGCGCGCCGACCTTGTCGCGCAGCTCGATGATCAGCCGCTCGGCGCCCTTGCGGCCGATGCCGGGGACCTGGGTCAGCGCGGTGATGTTGCCCTCGGCCAGGGCGTGGCGCAGCTGGTCGGGCTCCAGCACGGCGAGGGTGGCCAGGGCCAGCCGGGGGCC
This sequence comes from Actinokineospora lacus, assembly GCF_053813445.1. NCBI lineage: Bacteria > Bacillati > Actinomycetota > Actinomycetes > Pseudonocardiales > Pseudonocardiaceae > Actinokineospora > Actinokineospora lacus. The sequence continues at coordinate 131,232 of NZ_JBQERA010000015.1, read as the reverse complement.
GATGCCGGAGACGGTCTGCAGGAGGCGGAACAGGTCGCGCGCCTCGGCGTCGGCGAAGCCGAACAGGGTCAGCGAGTCCTCCCGCACGACCAGCGCGGTGGCCAGCGCGGCCTCCTCGCCGCGGCGCAGCCCGGCCAGCGTGTGCGGGGTGGCCTGCACGGCCAGGCCGACGCCGCCGACGTCGACCACCACGTGGTCGAGTCCGACCGAGGCCACCTGTCCGCGTACCGAGGAGATCACCGCATCACTCTCTATCGCTGGGTTTGCCGAGCCGCGGCGGCCAGCCTGGCACGGTGCTTCCTGGCCAGCTCGGCCGCCCTCGCCTCGGCCTCGGCGAGGCGCGCGCGCACCGGCGCCCGCCAGATGTGGCAGATGGCCAGCGCGAGCGCGTCGGCGGCGTCGGCGGGCTTGGGCGCCTCGGCGAGGCCGAGCAGCCGGGTGACCATCGCGGTCACCTGCGCCTTGTCCGCGCGGCCCGACCCGGAGACGGCGGCCTTGACCTCGCTGGGGGTGTGGAACTCGACGGGAATCCCGCGCCGGGCGGCGGCCAGCGCCGTGACCCCGGCGGCCTGGGCGGTGCCCATCGCGGTGCGCACGTTGTGCTGGCTGAACACCCGCTCGATGGCCACGACGTCGGGCTTGTGGCGCTCCAGCCACTCCTCGACGCCGTCGGAGACCTTGAGCAGGCGCACGGCGAGGGTGTCCTCGACCGGCGTGCGGATGACGTCCACGGCCACGGCCGTGACCTTCTGCCCGGCGCCCCCGTCGACCACGGCGATGCCGCAGCGGGTCAGGCCGGGGTCGACTCCCAGCACGCGCACCCCGGCTCCCTTCGCAGAACACTCGTTCGAGAGCTTAGGGGAGACCCGGCCGCCGCCGGTTGTCGACACGCCTGATCAGCGCGGCGGGCCCGGGGCCGCCCTGGTGATCGTGATGGGGGTGTCCATGCGGGCCGGGAGCAGCGCTTCGGTGGGGGCCAGCCAGGGCTCGTGGGCCGGGGCGCCGGGCCGGGCGGTCCACGACCGGCAGATGGTGTCGAGCCGGATCGGGTGGATCGTCAGGGTCCCGGCGCGGTCGATGTGCAGGCGCAGGAAGCCCTTGTGGTCCTCGATGCTCTGCCCCGCCATCACCTCGTTGAGGTTGATGCCCGCGCGGGAGGCGAGCAGCAGGTAGACCGCGACCAGTTCGGCGTCGATGAACCCCACGACCAGCGGCGTGCCGAGCGAGACGATCGCCAGCGTGGACCAGTCGCCGACGGAGCTGTCGGGCAGCACCGAGGTGTGCAGCCAGGTCACCAGCAGCGCCCAGCCGACGCTGAGTCCTATGTGGGCGAAGGCGTGCAGGAGCCCGGCCACGGTGGGCTTGGTCCCCTGCCGGAACCGCTGGATCTGGGCGAAGGCCAAGCCGCCCAGGACCAGCACGATGGCCACCGTGACCGCGGGCACCCAGCCCGCCACCTTGCCGAAGAAGTCCTGCCGGTCGTCGTCGGTCAGGGTGTTGACCAGGCCGTACAGCACGGCCACCGTCATCAGGGTCTGGAAGGTGGCCGTCAGCGCCCAGAAACCGGGGTTGCGCCAGGGCAGCGAGAAGATGCCGGTGGCGAAGCGCCGCGAGGTCCGCACGTCCGGGTAGCGCGCGGCGAGGTCGTAGTCGGCGGGCGGGGACGGGTCGCGCACCCGGGACGCCTCCGGGGGCAGGTGCAGCGACTCGGGCAGTTCGTGGGTCGCGGCCAGGTACGCCCCGCCCAGGCCGCAGGTGATCAGGTGCCTGCCGCCGTCGCGCTCGGTGAAGCGGGCGTAGTGGTGGGCGTCGCCGGAGAGCATCACCCGGATCTGGGCGCCGCGCGCGCGGACGATCTCGCGGTTGAAGAACTCGATGGTGTCGTGGCACTTGGTCGAGCCGTCCGAGCCCGCCGCCACCCAGGCCGGGCTCGGCGTGCAGAGGATGACCCCGTCGCCCTCGTCGATGTCGCGGGACACCTCGCGGAAGTACTCCAGCTGCGGAGCGTCGACGTAGTCGTCGAACTGGGTGTCGATGGCCAGCAGCCACCAGCGCTGCGGCAGCTGCACGGCGAAGTACGACCGGGTCTGCTCGGTGTCCCAGCCGCCGATCGGCCTGCGCTGGGCGAACACCCGCAGGAAGGAGGTCAGCCCGTCGTACCAGTCGTGGTTGCCGGGCAGGGCGAACAGCACCGGCCGCTCCCCCCGCGCCGCGGGCAGGGCGGCGCGGTACGGGCCCTTGGCGCGGTCCTCGTAGGCCCGCGTCGACGCGCCGGGGTACACCTGGTCGCCGCCCAGGACCAGCAGCTTGCCGCGGGGCAGCTCGGCGTCCTCGACGGTCAGGGACTCCGCGGCCAGCAGGGAGGCCACCGAGTAGGTCGCGTCGAAGCCGTCGCCGATGTCGGCGGCGTAGTCCAGCCACAGCTCGTCGCCGAGGTGGCGGTGGATGGTCGAGGGGAGGCTGCCCTGCAGCTCCCGCTTGTCGGCGTAGGAGCCGAAGACCGCGGCGATCGCCGACTGGACGCCGGTGCTGACGAGCACCTTCGGCGCGAGCCAGCGGACCGCGGGCTGCGGGTGGAAGCCCAGCTCGACCTCGGTGCAGTCGCTGGGCCGGGACCGTTCGGGGGACATATCGATGGGTGTCTCAGCGGACATCACAGCGCCCCTTCCGCCCAACCGGACCAAGATCCTACCCGGCGTTCGGACGCGTCCGGCAGGTCCGTTCAGGGTCCGTCGTCTCAGGGTCCGCCGACTCAGGGTCCGTCGACGCCGGGCCGCCAGGTCTCCGGCCGCCCGGTGTAGGTGAGCACGGGCTGCCAGGTGTCGAACCCCTCCGGCGCGTCCGGGCTCCACGGCCACTTGCCCTGCGGCGTGGCCACGATGAGCTGCAGCGCCGGGAAGTCGCCCTGGGGGTACACCAGGAGCGCGGTGCCGAAGTACTCCAGGTAGTGCGCCTTGTGCACGCGTTCCACGACCACCGGGGTGCCCTCGAAGAAGTCCAGGTACGGCAGGCCGGGGTAGAACCGCTCCCCCTCGGCGGCGCGCCGGGCGTAGAGATCGATCAGCGGGCGGGTCATGTTCACCGGCAGGCCGATGACCACCGCCTCGGGGACGCCGAAGCGGCGCCACATGCCTACGGAGAAGGCGTAGGGCGCCCCGTCGGCGTCACCCGCGACCTCGACCACGGCGTGCCCGTCCTGGTCAGCGGTGCTCAGCAGCCACTGGCGCAGGCGGGCCTCGTCGTCGGAGAGGTCGGGTAAGGACACTAGGCGTCGACCTCGGCCATCACATCGTCGGTGATGTCGAAGTTGGCGTAGACGTTCTGGACGTCGTCGGAGTCCTCCAGCGCGTCGATCAGCTTGAAGATCTTGCGCGCGCCGTCGGCGTCCAAGGGGATCGTGGTGCTCGGCAGGAAGCCCGCGTCGGCGGACTCGTAGTCGTAGCCCGCGTCCTGCAGGGCCTTGCGCACGGCGACCATGTCGCCCGCCTCGGAGACCACCTCGAAGTTCTCGCCGTGGTCGTTGACCTCCTCGGCGCCCGCGTCCAGCACGGCCATGAGCACGTCGTCCTCGGACAGCTCGCCCTTGGGGACGATCACCACGCCCTTGCGGTTGAACATGTAGGCCACCGAGCCGGGGTCGGCCATCGAGCCGCCGTTGCGGGTCATCGCGGTGCGGACCTCGGTGGCGGCCCGGTTGCGGTTGTCGGTCAGGCACTCGACCAGCACGGCCACGCCGTTGGGGCCGTAGCCCTCGTACATGATCGTCTGCCAGTCGGCGCCGCCCGCCTCCTCACCGCCGCCGCGCTTGCGGGCGCGCTCGATGTTGTCCATCGGCACGGAGCTCTTCTTCGCCTTCTGGATGGCGTCGTAGAGCGTCGGGTTGCCCTCGGGGTCGCCGCCGCCGGTGCGCGCGGCCACCTCGATGTTCTTGATCAGCTTCGCGAAGAGCTTGCCACGCTTGGCGTCGAGGGCGGCCTTCTTGTGCTTGGTCGTCGCCCACTTGGAGTGGCCGCTCATCTCTCCTCCGTCTTATCTCATGCTTCGCGGACGATGTCCGCGAACAGGCGGTGCACGCGGTGGTCGCCGGTGAGCTCGGGGTGGAACGCGGTCGCCAGCACCCGGCCCTGCCGAACAGCGACGATCCTACCGCCGGCCGCGCCCGCCACGGGGGTCTCGGGCACGGCGGCGAGCACCCGCACCTCAGCGGAGACCGACTCGACCCACGGCGCGCGGATGAAGACCGCGTGCACGGGGCCGTCGTCGAGGCCGGTGAAGTCCAAGTCCTCCTCGAAGGAGTCGACCTGCCTGCCGAAGGCGTTGCGCCGCACGACCATGTCGATCCCGCCGAGCTGGTGCTGGTCGGGGCGCCCGTCGAGGACCTTCCCGGCCAGCAGGATCATCCCGGCGCACGAGCCGTAGACGGGCATGCCGTCGGCGATCCGGGCGCGCAGCGGCTCCAGCAGCTCGAAGGTGGCCAGCAGGCGGGAGATGGTGGTCGACTCCCCGCCCGGCAGCACCAGGCCGTCCACTTCGGACAGCTCGGTCGGCCTGCGCACGCTCCGGGTCGCGGCGCCCGCCGCGGTGAGCGCGGCGACGTGCTCGCGCACATCGCCCTGCAGGGCGAGCACCCCGATCAGGGGTCGGTCGGTGGGCACCGGTGGTGAGTCCTTTCGGTATGGCGGTCGAGCCTAGTCAGGACAGCCCGGCCAGCCTCAGCAGGGCGGTGGTCAGCGCGGCGGCCACGACGACCACCACGAACGGCGCCTTGCGCCAGGCGAGCACGCCGCCGACGAGCACCCCGGCGGGCAGCGACCAGCCCGCGAACTCCGGGCCCTTGGCCAGCGCGGAGGTGGCCACCAGGGCGACGAGCAGGACGACGGCGGCGGTGGACATCAGCTCGCGGACCCGCGCGGAGAGCGTGAGCCGCTCGCGCAGCAGCATCCCGCCGACGCGGAAGGCGAAGGTGCCCGCGGCGAGCACCAGGATGGGCAGCAGGGTCATCGGACCACCTCGGGGACGCGGCGCGGGGTGACGAGCAGGCCGAGCAGGGCCAGCAGCACGGGCATCCCGGTCGGCAGGAACGGGGTCGCGGCCAGCGCGATCGCCGCGCCCGCCAGCGCCGGGGTGCGGACCTTGACGTCTTTGAGCGCGGGGAGCACCAGCGCCAGCATCGCCGCGGGGAAGACCGCGTCCAGGCCCAGCGCCTCGGCGTCGCCGACGAGCTGACCGGCCAGCGCCCCGCCGAGCACGCCGAGGTTCCACGCCGCGAACAGCGTCGCCCCGCACGCCCAGTACGCCGCGCGGGCCCTGGTCGCGTCCCGCTGGGCCAGGGCGAAGGCGACCGACTCGTCGATGAGCAGGTGGCTGCCGACGATCCTGGCCGCCCAGCCGCGGCCGACCAGGTCGCCGACCGCCAGGCCGAACGGCAGGTGGCGGGCGTTGAGCAGCAGGCCGCCGAGCACCGCGGCGATCGGGCTGCCGCCCGCCGCGGTCACGCCCACCACCAGGTACTGCGACCCGCCCGCGAAGATCAGCACGGACATGGCAACCGGCACCCAGAGCGGCAGGCCGGAGGCCACCGAGATGGCCCCGAAGGAGGCGCCGTTGACCGCCGCGGCGGCGGCGATGGCCAGCACGCCGCGCCACAGCTCGGCATCGAGTGTTCGCCAGATCGAACGCATGGTGTCCTACGATGAACAAAGCCGAGTCGTTCGTCAAGCCGAACGACTGTTCCGTCACACCGAACGGGAGAACTGGTGGGCGCCCCACTGGAGGTCATCGCCCGGTCGCTGCGCCGTGAGCGCGAGCGCGCCGCCCTGTCCCTCAGCGAACTCGCCAAGCGCGCGGGCATCGCCAAGTCGACGCTGTCGCAGCTGGAGTCCGCCTCGGGCAATCCCAGCGTGGAGACCCTGTGGGCGCTCAGCGTCGCGCTGAACGTGCCCTTCAGCAGGCTGGTGGAGCCCGCGGCGCCGCGCGTGCGGGTGATCCGCGCGGGCGAGGGCCCGGTGGTGCACTCCGAGCGCGCCGACTACGCCGCGACCCTGCTCGCCTCGTGCCCGCCCAACGCCCGCCGCGACATCTACCTGATCACCGCGGCGCCCGGGGGCCGCCGCGAGTCCGACCCGCACTCCCCCGGCGTGGTCGAGCACGTGGTCATCGCCACCGGGCGGGCCCGGCTCGGCCCCACCGACGAGCCGGTGGAACTCGGGCCGGGCGACTACATCGCCTACCCCGGCGACGCCCCGCACGTCTTCGAGGCGCTGGAGCCGGGCACGACCGCGTGCCTGGTCTCCGAGCACGTTTAGGTCGTGTCTCAGGTGTGGGGTGCGGGAGAGTCGTGATCAGTCCGCCCGCAGGCGGTGCGGACGGATCGTCCTCATACCGGTGTCGTATTCGGGCGCATCCGGCCGTGCCGCCTGCGGCCGGACTGGCGCGGCCATGCCGTGCTCCACACCTGAAACACGGCCTAGACCTACCAGCCGCGCTCGGCGAGGCGGTGCGGCTCCGGGACGTCCTCGACGTTGATGCCGACCATGGCCTCGCCCAGGCCGCGGGAGACCTTGGCGACCATGTCCGGGTCGTCGTGGAAGGTGGTGGCCTTGACGATGGCGTCGGCGCGCTTGGCCGGGTCGCCGGACTTGAAGATGCCCGAGCCGACGAAGACGCCCTCGGCGCCGAGCTGCATCATCATCGCCGCGTCGGCCGGGGTGGCGATGCCGCCCGCGGTGAACAGCACGACCGGCAGCTTGCCCGCGCGGGCCACCTCGACGACCAGGTCGTAGGGCGCCTGCAGCTCCTTGGCCGCGACGTACAGCTCGTCGGCGGGCAGGTTCTTCAGCCGGTTGATCTCGCCGCGGATCTTGCGCATGTGGGTGGTGGCGTTGGAGACGTCGCCGGTGCCCGCCTCGCCCTTGGAGCGGATCATCGCCGCGCCCTCGGTGATGCGCCGCAGCGCCTCGCCCAGGTTCGTCGCGCCGCAGACGAAGGGCACGGTGAAGGCCCACTTGTCGATGTGGTTGGCGTAGTCGGCCGGGGTCAGCACCTCGGACTCGTCGACGTAGTCCACGCCGAGGGACTGCAGGACCCGCGCCTCGACGAAGTGGCCGATGCGGGCCTTGGCCATGACCGGGATGGAGACGGCCTCGATGATCCCCTGGATCAGGTCGGGGTCGCTCATCCTGGCCACGCCGCCCTGCGCGCGGATGTCGGCGGGCACCCGCTCCAGGGCCATGACCGCGACGGCGCCCGCGTCCTCGGCGATCTTCGCCTGCGTGGCGTCGACGACGTCCATGATCACGCCGCCCTTGAGCATCTCCGCCATACCGCGCTTGACCCGGGTCGTGCCGGTCTCGGGCTGGGGGGTGGGGGTCTGTGCGTCGGACACGGTTCGCCTCTCGAAGTCGGGTGCGTGCGGGGCGGGCAGAAGCCGCCTGACCACAGCTTACGTGCGAGGTGGACCGCTGATGGCGGCCAATCCGGACCGATCTCGGCAGGCCACTTCCCGGCTCGGGGCAGCGCATTGGTCGCCGACGGTGCCAAGATGTGATATCGCACACAGTGCAGGACGAGCGGGAGGTGCGGGAGATGGGGAACAAGCACTCCGACAACGGTCAATCCGGGTCCACCGTGGTGGTGGACGACCCGGCGCGCATACGGAACGTGGCCCTCGTCGGACCCTCCGGCTCCGGCAAGACGACCCTCGCCGAGGCGCTGCTCGCGGCCACCGGCGTGCTGGGCAGGGCCGGGTCGGTCACCGAGGGGACCACCGTCTGCGACCACGACCCGGCCGCGGTGCGCCAGCAGCGCTCGGTGGGGCTCTCGGTGGCCCCGCTGGTGCACGGCGGCGTCAAGGTCAACCTCATCGACACCCCCGGCTACGCCGACTTCGTCGGGGAGCTGCGGGCCGGGCTGCGGGCGGCGGACGCCGCGCTGTTCGTGGTGTGCGCCGCCGAGGGCGTCGACCCCTCGACCACCGCGCTGTGGCGCGAGTGCGCCGACGTCGGGATGCCGCGCGCGCTCGTCGTGGCCCGCCTCGACCACCCGCGCGCGGACTTCGACGCCGAGCTGGCCGCCTGCCGGGACGCCTTCGGCGCCAACGTCCTGCCGCTGTACCTGCCGGTCGGCGAGTCCGTCCTGGACAGCCTGATCACCCAGCGGCGCTTCGACCACTCCGGCGGCGACCCCGTCGTGACCGACCTGGACGACGCGGGCCGCGAGCGCGTCGCGGAGGCCCGCGCGGAGCTGCTGGAGGGGATCATCGCCGAGAGCGAGGACGAGACCCTGATGGAGCGCTACCTCGCGGGCGAGGACATCGACACCGACACCGTCGTCGCCGACCTGGAGACCGCCGTCGCCCGCGGCGCCTTCCACCCGGTGATCCCGGTCTGCGCGCTGAGCGGGCTCGGGCTCGCGGAGCTGCTGGAGGTGCTGACCCGGGGCTTCCCGTCGCCCCTGGAGCACCCGCTGCCCCTGGTGACCGACCCGCGGGGCCGCCCGCACGCGAGCCTGGTCCCCGACCCCCGTGGCCCGCTGGCCGCCGAGGTCGTCCGCACGGCGGTGGACTCCTACGTGGGCCGGGTGTCCCTGGTGCGCGTGTTCTCCGGGACGCTGCGCCCGGAGCGATCGGTCCACGTCTCCGGCCACGGCCTGGCCGACCGCGGCCACGAGGACCACGACGCCGACGAGCGGGTGGCCCACGTCTACTCCCCGCTGGGGGCCTCGCTGCGCGAGGTCCCCTACTGCGTCGCCGGTGACGTGTGCGCGCTGACCAAGGTCGGCACCGCCGAGACCGGCGACACCCTGTCCGCACCGGAGGACCCGCTGCTGATGGCGCCGTGGACGATGCCGGAGCCGCTGCTGCCGGTGGCCGTCACCGCCCGCACCCGCAGCGACGAGGACGCCCTGGCCCGCAACCTGGCCCGGCTCGTCGCGGGCGACCCGACACTGCGCATGGACCGCGATTCCGAGACCCACCAGCTGGTCCTGTGGTGCATGGGCGAGGCCCACGCGGACGTGGTGCTGGCGCGGCTGCGCGCGGGCGGCGCGGAGATCGACACCGAGCCGGTGAGGGTGCCGATGCGGGAGACCTTCAGCGGCCCGGCGCACGGGCACGGCAGGCACGTCAAGCAGTCCGGCGGCCACGGCCAGTACGCGGTGTGCGACATCGAGGTCGAGCCCCTGCCCACCGGGTCGGGCTTCGAGTTCGTGGACCGGGTGGTCGGCGGCGCGGTGCCCCACAACTACATCCCGAGCGTGGAGAAGGGCGTGCGCGCGCAGCTGGCCCGGGGGCTGGCGAGCGGGAACCCGGTGGTCGACGTGCGCGTGACCCTGGTCGACGGCAAGGCGCACAGCGTCGACTCCTCCGACGCCGCCTTCCAGGCAGCGGGCGCGCTGGCGCTGAGGGACGCGGCGGCCAAGACCTCGGTGTCCCTGCTGGAACCCGTCGACCTGGTCACCGTCCGCCTGCCCAACGACCACCTCGGCGCGGTCCTCGGCGACCTGTCCGCCCGCCGCGGCAGGGTCCTGGGCACCGAGGCCGAGGGCGCGGGGTCCACCGTCGTCACCGCCGAGGTCCCCGCGGCGAACCTGATCCGCTACCTGATCGACCTGCGGTCCCTGACCTCCGGCTCGGCGACGTTCAGCCGCGCCTTCACCCGCTTCGACGCCATGCCCGCCCAGGTCACCTGACCGACTTCAGCGCCCCGTCCCACGACACGGCCCCGGACAGCAGGTCGGCGAACTGCACCGGGTACACCGTCTCCGCCGTCGCGGCCAGCTCCGCGGCGCTCCACCAGCGGTGCTCGGTGATCGTGGCCGCTTCCTCCTCGGTGAAGCCCGCGGTGTCCACCGTCGCCCCGTCCGGCAGGTCGGCGACGAAGAACCACTCCTCGCCGTCGTAGCCGCGGCCGCCGAAGCTGAACTCCACGCGCCGCCGCCACACCGGCCCGACCAGCTCGGCGGCGGGGACGGTGACGCCGGTCTCCTCGGCCAGCTCCCGGACCGCGGCGGAGCGGAGGTCCTCGCCGGGCTCCACGCCGCCGCCGGGGGTGAACCAGAACCGCGTGCCGGGCGCGGCCGGGTCGCTGCCGAGGAACAGCAGCACGCGGCGCTCGGGGTCGAGGAGCACCACGCGGGCGGAGGGCCGCGGGCTGGGCACGTCCTGGTCGAGGTCCGGCTCGGCCATCTCGAAGTACTCCGGGCGCGGGGCCAGGCCCGCCAGCTTGAACCAGCGCACCACCCGGCGGCGGCGCTGCACCAGCGTGTCGCGGACGGCGTCGCCGTGGACGCGGCGGGCGATGACCATGCGGTGCTCGGCGTCGACCAGCTCGGCGGCCAGGGCCAGCGGCAGCGCCCGGCGGTCCACTTCGGACAGCACGCGGGTCAGGGCGTTCTCCGCGTGCTCGCGGCCCACCCGGCCCGCGCGCTCGGCCCGCTCGGCCACCACCCGCAGCCGGTCGGCCTCCTCGAGGTCGAGCACCCCGCACACCGCCCGCGCGACCACGGCCCGCCGGGCCAGCGCCGCCTCCAGCGCAGCCCACGCCGCGTCGGTGCGCACGTGCAGCCGGTCCAGGCGGTTGGCCGTGCCCACCAGGTACACGCCCATCAGGACCACCACGGCGACGAGGGCGATCAGCCACCAGGTCACGGCGCCTCCGCCACCCGGCGCGGGCACGCGGCGACGGCCTGCTCGTAGACCCGCAGCACCTGCGCGGCCACGACCGACCAGTCGTAGGCGGCCACCCGGCGCTCCCCCTCGGCGGCCAGCGCGGCGCGCCGGGAGTCGTCGGCCAGCAGGCCGCGCAGGGCGTCGGTCAGCGCGGCGGCGTCGCCGACCGGGGTCAGCACGCCCGCGCGGCCGTCATCGAGCACGCGGCGGAAGGCGTCGAGGTCGCTGGCGGCGACCGCGGTGCCCGCGGCCATGGCCTCGGTCAGGATGATGCCGAAGCTCTCCCCGCCGGTGTTGGGCGCGCAGTAGACGTCGACGCTGCGCAGCATCCTGGCCTTCGTGGCGTCGTCGACCTGGCCGAGCAGCTCCAGCGGGATGGGGCCGGCGGCCTTGCGCAGCTCGTCCTCATCACCCCGGCCGACGACCACCAGCCGCAGCTCGGGCAGCTCCTCGACAAGCGGTCGCAGCGCCTTCAGCAGCACCGCCATGCCCTTGCGGGGCTCGTCGTAGCGGCCGACGAACCCCACCGAGCAGCCGCGCGGGTAATCCGGCAGCGGCTCGGCGTCCCGGAAGAAGCCCACGTCCACGCCGTTGGGGATCTCCACGGCGTCGCCGCCCAGGTGCTCCACCTGCACCCGCCGGGCCAGCGCGGACACCGCGATGCGCGCGGTCACCTTCTCCAGGAACGGCTGCAGGATCAGCTGGAACGCGCTCAGCGTCCGCGAGCGCGGGGTGGAGGTGTGGAAGGTGGCCACGATCGGGCCGTCGGCGACCATCAGCGCCAGCATCGACAGGCTCGGCGCGGTCGGCTCGTGCAGGTGCAGCACGTCGAACTCGTGCTCGCGAATCCAGCGCCGCACGCGGGCGAAGGACAGCGGCCCGAACGACAGCCGCGCCACCGACCCGTTGTACGGGATGCCCACCGCGCGCCCGGCGGGCTGGACGAAGTCGGGCACCGGGGTGTCGTCGTCGGCGGGCGCCAGCACCTCGACCTGGTGGCCGAGCCCGCCCAGCGCCCGCGCCAGGTCGACCACGTGCGCCTGGACGCCGCCGGGGACGTCGAAGGAGTACGGGCAGACGATCCCGACGCGCAGGCTCACGACACGTCCTGCCCGACGGGCGCGCGGTCGGCCAGCCACAGGTCCTGGAGCATGTGCCAGTCGGCGGGGTGCGCGGCGATGTCGGCGGCCAGCACGTCGGCGAGCGCCTGGGTGGCGGCGGGCACCTGCCGCACCCCGGCCACCGGCAGCGGCGGGTGGATGCGCAGCGCCCAGCCGTCCTCGGTGAACCAGGACCCGCACGGCAGCAGGACGGCCCCGGTGCGCGCGGCGAGGTAGGCCGGGCCCGCGGGCATCTTGGTCTCGGCGCCGAAGAAGGTCACCGGCTTGCCGCTGGGGGTCAGGTCCCGGTCGGCGAGCAGGCAGACGACCTTGTTCTCGCGCAGCCGCTCGGCCAGCACGACCGCCGGGCTGCGCTCGCCGCCGGTGACCGGGACGACCTCGAAGCCCAGCGACTCGCGGTAGGCGACGAACTTCTCGTACAGCGCCTCGGGCTTGAGCCGCTCGGCGACGGTGGTGAAGCGGCCGTGCCTGCGGGCCAGCCACAGGCCGACCGCGTCCCAGTTGGCCGAGTGCGGGATGGCCATGACCACGCCGTTGCCCTCGGCCAGCGCGGCCTCCAGGTACTCCACGCCGGTCGTGTTCGCCTCGACGTTGCGCGCCACCTCGGCGTGGTCCATCGACGGCAGCCGGAACGCCTCCATCCAGTAGCGGGCGTAGGACCGCAGTCCGGCTCGGACGAGGTCGTCCAGCTCCTCCTGGCCCGCTTGCGGCACGACGCGGGCCAGGTTGCGGCGCAGCCGCTGGGCCCCCGGGCCGTTGCGGCGGGCGGCGAAGTCGGCCCCCGCGGTGAACAGGCTCCGCGCCGCCCCTGGCGGCAGCATCCTGACCACGCGCCAGCCCGCGCCGTACCCGGCCGCGACCAGCCGGTCCCGCAGCGTCAGCTCGCCCATGTCATCCCCCGCAACGCAATCTCCCGCAGCGCGATCCCCCGAAGGGCGACCTCCCGCGGCGACATCTCCCGCGTCATCAATTCCCGCAGCATCATCAATTCCCGCAGCATCATCAATTCCCGCAGCGTCATGGTGTCTTTCCCTCCGCGCTCCTGCGCACCGCGACGAGCCGCTGCGCGACCGTCACCACGGACCCGGCCGCGAGCACCAGCAGCGCGACGTGCAGCGCGTAGGGCACGCCGAGCCCGGCGAACCCGGCCCCGGCCAGCGTGATGATCAGGCGCTCGGCCCGCTCCACCAGCCCGCCGTCGGCGACCAGGCCGCTGGCCTCGGCGCGGGCCTTGACGTAGGAGATCACCTGCGCGGTCACCAGGCAGACGAGCCCGGCGGCGGCCAGCACCCGGTCCCCCTGGGCGAAGGCGTACCAGACCAGCGCGCTGAACAGGGCGCCGTCGGCGATGCGGTCGCAGCTGGCGTCCAGCACGGCCCCGTAGCGGGTGCCACCGCCCCTCGCCCGCGCCATGGCGCCGTCGAGCAGGTCGAACATGGCGAAACCCCACACCACGAACGTGCCCGCGAGCAGGTGGCCGGTCGAGAACAGCCACAGCGCGCCCGCCACGACGCCCGCCGTGCCGAACACGGTGACCGCGTTCGGCGTCAGCCCGGTCCGGACGAGCCACGCGCCGACGGGATCGGTGACCCGGGACACCGAGGCTCTGGCGAAGATGTTCAGCATGGTGCCTAACCGGCGGAGTTGGACATTCGGCCCGGGCAGCCTAACCGCAGGCCGCCTGCCGTGGACCTGGCAGGTTCGTGCTCAGTTCACGCCGCGACCGTGCGCATCTGTGCCGCGTGGTCGGGCCGCTCGGGCGCTCGGCACTAGGATCGGCGTCATGGCCGCAGGTGTGCGCTCGGAGGAGCCTGAGCTCGTCGCCCAGGAAGGGGTCGGAATTCCCGACGCCCTGCAGCGACTGTGGACCCCGCACCGCATGGCCTACATCCGCGGGGAGAACAAGCCGGTCGCCGACACCCGCGAGCTGTGCCCGTTCTGCACGCTGGTGGAGCTGTCCGACCCCGACGCGCTGATCATCGCCAGGGGTCAGGTGGTGTACGTGGTGCTGAACCTGTACCCGTACAACCCCGGGCACCTCATGGTCGTCCCGTTCCGCCACGTCGCCGACTACACCGACCTGACGCCGGAGGAGACCGCCGAGCTGGCCGGGTTCACCCAGCGCGCGATGCGGGTCGCCAGGAAGGTGGCCGCGCCGCACGGGTTCAACATCGGCATGAACCAGGGCGTGATCGCGGGCGCGGGCATCGCCGCCCACCTGCACCAGCACGTGGTGCCGAGGTGGGGCGGCGACGCCAACTTCATGCCGGTGATCGGCCACACCAAGGTCCTGCCGCAGCTGCTCGGGGAAACCCGGACCCTGCTGGCCGACGCCTGGGAGAGCGTGGGGTAGGGCGTTTCAGCGCGCCGCGTCCTGACGAGGGCCTAGCCCTGGGAGGCGATGGCGCTCAACAGAGCCGCCATCCCGGACCCGGGAAGCACGAGCACTCCCCCTGTCGGAGCCTTGCTGTCCCGCAGACCGAACCGACCAGCAGACAGCCGGGCCGCTTCAACGCAGTTGCCGCCGCCAGTGCCGCCACTGCCGGAGAAGGTGCTCTTGCGCCAGGTCACACCCTCGTCGCCCATGGGATGTTCCTCTCGGTGGGGATCACCCGTATGTCTTACCAGCCTCCTTGATCAGTCGCACCGACTCTGCGGGTGAGAGTGCGCAGTCGGTGAGGATGCCCCACCGCTCCGTACAGGTCCGCACCATCGCCCTGTCCTCGATGTAGACCGCGCCGCCGGGGCCTTCCGCATACCCGAAATCCGGAATCGGCTCGGGCAGGGTCAGGAGTGAGAACGGCCCGTCGACCAGCGGTGTCGCTCCAGCGGACAGGGGCAGCACTTGAATGGTGACGTTCTCCGCCTTGGCGGCGGACAACAGGCGACTGCACTGGCCCGACATGGTTTCCGCACCACCAATGCTCCGACGCAGGACGCCCTCGTCGAGGATCACGTGATACCTCATCGGATCGGGCCTGTTCAGGACCCGCTGACGAGCAGCCCGCGCCAGCACCCGCCGCTCTACTACCTCGTGATCCATCCCAGGATTGGCTCCGGAGATCATCGCCCGCGTGTATTCCGGCGTCTGCAGGAGCCCTGGAACCACGACGGTCTCCAACTGCCGTACCGCCAGCAACGCTGCCTCGACATTGAGCAGGAGGTGGAAGTCTTCCGGCAAGTCTTGCCGGATCGGCACCCAGTAACCCCGCTCAGCGGGCTTCGCGGCGAGTCCCTTCACCCACGAACGCGTTCTCTTGTCGGTCACGCCGTAGACAGTCAGGAGCCGCTCCACGTCGGGCGGTTTGACGCCGGTCTCCCGGTTCTCGATCCGGCTGATCTTCGACCGAGACCACGTGCCGCCCAATGGTTGCAGCCGTTCCACGGCCTGTTCCATCGTCAGACCCGACTTGTCCCTCAGCTCACGCAGGGTCTCGATCAACTGCCAGTGGCGCACGGTCGCGTTCACGGGACTGTTGTCCACGCTCACCACGAACCTCCGATCTAGTGAAAATCAGGAGTTGCACTTTCGGAGTCGAGATTCGTGGGACAGTCTAGCCCCACAGCGAGTAATCGCATGGGGACACGCCGTGGGAGGCGCACATGTCAGTCGAAGCAGGGCAGCCCGGGATCGACGGGGCAGAGGTCGGCGATCCGGCCATCGTGTTCGGCGATGCCCCGGTGTTCGCGGAGGCGGTGGAAGCGGTCCTCCGCGCCTCGGCGCCTCGGTTGTTCGCGGTGCTCCACGAGTTCGGGCATCGGGAACACGCTCGGATCGCTGCTTGGGGGTTGGCCTTTGACGACCACGTCGAGGTCGCCGACGTGGACGGCTCGTGCCGGATGCGCCTCAGCAGCGCCGAGCGTGCCCGTGCCTTCCTTGAGTACGAGCAGGCCAGCGCCCACCTGTTCTGGGTGGACCGCTAGACCTCAGACCGAGAACGTCTCCGCGGTGGGGGAGGTGTTCTCGCGGCGGGCCACCCAGGACTCGATCGCGGCGGCGGCCTTGTCGGTCGGGACGCCGTTGACCTGGGTGCCGTCGCGGAAGCGGAACGACACCGCGCCCGCTTCGACGTCCTTGGCGCCCGCGAGCAGCAGGAACGGGACCTTCTGCAGGGTGTGGTTGCGGATCTTCTTCTGCATCCGCTCGTCGGAGGCGTCCACCTCGACGCGCAGGCCGCGGGCCTTCAGCTCCTTGGCCACCGCCGCGAGGTGGTCGACGTGCTCGTCCGCCACCGGGATGCCCATGACCTGGACCGGGGCCAGCCAGGCCGGGAAGGCGCCCGCGTAGTGCTCGGTCAGGACGCCGAAGAAGCGCTCGATGGAGCCGAACAGCGCGCGGTGGATCATGACCGGGCGCTGGCGGGAGCCGTCACCGGCGGTGTACTCCAGCTCGAAGCGCTCGGGCAGCATGAAGTCGACCTGGATCGTGGACATCTGCCAGGTGCGGCCGAGGGCGTCCTTGGCCTGCACCGAGATCTTCGGGCCGTAGAAGGCCGCGCCGCCCGGGTCGGGCACCAGGTCAAGGCCGGAGTCCTCGGCGGCCTCGCGCAGGGCCTCGGTGGCCTTCTCCCAGACCTCGTCGGAGCCGATGTACTTCTCGTCGTTGCGGGTCGACAGCTCCAGGTAGAAGTCGTCCAGGCCGTAGTCGCGCAGCAGGCCGAGCACGAACGACAGCAGCGACTTCAGCTCGTCCTGCACCTGCTCGGGCGCGCAGAAGATGTGCGCGTCGTCCTGCGTCATGCCGCGCACCCGGGTCAGGCCGTGGATCACGCCGGACTTCTCGTAGCGGTAGACCGAGCCGAACTCGAACATCCGCAGCGGCAGCTCCCGGTACGACCGGCCGCGGGAGCGGAAGATCAGGTCGTGGAAGGGGCAGTTCATCGGCTTGAGGTAGTAGTCCTGCCCCGGCTTGCGCACGGTCCCGTCGGCGTTCAGCTCGGCGTCGAGGTGCATCGCCGGGTACATGCCGTCGCGGTACCAGTCCAGGTGCCCGGAGGTCTCGAACAGCGTGCCCTTGGTGATGTGCGGGGAGTAGACGAACTCGTAGTCCTCCTCCTCGTGCCGCTTGCGCGAGTAGTCCTCCATCACCCGGCGCACGATGCCGCCCTTGGGGTGGAAGACGGCCAGGCCGGAGCCGATCTCGTCGGGGAAGCTGAACAGGTCCAGCTCCGAGCCGAGCTTGCGGTGGTCGCGGCGCTCGGCCTCGGCGATCAGCTCCAGGTGGCGGTCCAGCGCCTCCGTCGACTCCCACGCGGTGCCGTAGATGCGCTGCAGCTGCGGGTTCTTCTCGCTGCCCCGCCAGTACGCCGCGGCGACCCGCATCAGCTTGAAGGCGGGGATGTGCTTGGTGGTCGGCACGTGCGGGCCACGGCACAGGTCGCCCCAGACGCGCTCACCGGAGCGGGGGTCGAGGTTGTCGTAGACGGTCAGCTCGCCGCCGCCGACCTCCATCACCTCGCTGGTGTCGACGTCGCTCTTGATGTCGACCAGCTCCAGCTTGTACGGCTCGTCGGCCAGCTCGGCCTTGGCGGCCTCGACGGAGTCCACCACGCGGCGGGAGAACCGCTGCGCCCCCTTGATGATCTGCTTCATGCGCTTCTCCAGCGCCTGCAGGTCCTCGGGGGTGAAGGGGCGCTCGACGTCGAAGTCGTAGTAGAAGCCGTCCTTGACCGGCGGCCCGATCCCCAGCTTGGCCTCGGGGAACTGCTGCTGCACCGCCTGGGCGAGCACGTGGGCGCAGGAGTGGCGGATGACGGCGCGGCCGTCGTCGGAGTCGGCGGCGACCGGCTCGACGGCGCTGTCGGCCTCAGGGGTCCAGGTGAGGTCGCGCAGCCTGCCGTCGGCGTCGCGGACCACGACGACCGCGTCGGGGCCCTTGCCGGGCAGCCCGGCCTCGCGGACGGCGGCGCCCGCAGTAGTCCCCGCGGGCACCACCACGCTCGTGGGGGCGGCGGGCACGGGCTGCGGCTGAGACACGACGGCTCCTGTCGGTTCGATAGCGGAACACGAGGATGCTATCGAGGCCGGTCGCGGGCCTGCCCCCCGGTTTCCACCGCGTCCGCGAGCCGCCTGCAACGCCCCCGCCCCGCCTGGGGTTTGCCCCCAGTGAGAGCGGCGACCACCAGACGCCGCGCCCGCGCGCCGGACATGATGGGAAGTACAGATGGGGTCGAACGGCCAGGTCGAGGACAAGCCGCTGTTGCTGCTGGTCGGCAGCAGCGTGCGGCGAAGCCGCGAGTTCATCCTCCAGTCGGTCACCACCCGGTATCGCCTCTGGCTCCTGCAGCCCGCCGACGTGACCTGGGAAGCCCCCTACATCGTCGGCAACACCGTGGTCGACAACATGGACGCCGCCAAGCTCATCGCCGCCGCCACCGAGGTCGCGGAGCAGCACACCGTGGCAGGCGTCTTCTGCTACGACGAGGGCCTGGTCTGGCCCTCCGCGATGGTCAGCACCGCGCTGGGCCTGCCGGGCAACCCGCCCGAGACCATCGCCGCCTGCCGGGACAAGAACGCCACCCGCGTCGCCCTGGAAGAGGCGGGCGTGCCGCAGCCGGTCTCGATCGGCGTGCACAACCTGGGCGAGGCCCTCGCCGCGGCCGAGAAGATCGGCTACCCGGTCGTGCTCAAGCCGCGCGGCCTGGCGGGCAGCATGGGCGTCAAGCTGGCCCAGGACGAGGCCGCGGTCACCGACGCCTACGCCGCGGCGACCGCGATCTCCTACCCCGGCGTGCCGGTCTTCGAGATGTCGGTGCTCGTGGAGGAGTACGTCGACGGCCCCGAGATCAGCGTCGACGCCGTCTTCTTCGACGGCCAGTGCGTCCCCCTGGCCCTGGCCCGCAAGCAGGTCGGGTTCGCGCCGTTCTTCGAGGAGACCGGGCACGTCGTCGACGCGTCGGACCCCCTGCTCGCCGACGAGGAGCTGCTCGACGCCCTGCGCCGCGCGCACACCGCCCTCGGCTTCCACACCGGGGTCACCCACACGGAGTTCCGGCTGGGCAGCCGCGGGCCCCGGCTGCTGGAGGTCAACGCCCGGGTGGGCGGCGACATGATCCCGCTGCTCGGCCACCTCGCCACCGGCGTCGACATCGCCATGGCCGCCGCCGACGTGGCCGCGGGCCGGGCGCCCGACACCGGGGTCCGCCACCGCAAGGCCGCCGCGGTCGCCTTCCTCTACCCCGAGCAGGACACCGAGATCGAGTCGGTGACGGTGCGCGAGGACCGGTTCACCCCGCACGTGCACAGCGCCACCGCCCTGGCCGACGCGGGCGCGGTGCTGCGGCTGCCGCCGCGCGGCTACATCGCCCGCTACGGCCGCGTGATCACCCTGGCCGACACCCCCGAGCAGGCGGAGGCCGCCCTGGCCGACGCGCGCGCGATCGTCGAGGTCACCGGCAAACCCGCGGCGGCGAAGTCGTGAAGGACCAGGAGAACGACCACCCCTCTGTCCTGCACACCCTGCGGAACATCTCCCACCCGGTGTGGCTGCTGCTCGTCGGCATGCTGATCAACCGGCTGGGCAACTTCCTGCAGATCTACCTGGTGCTCTACCTGACGCAGAAGGGCTTCAGCGAGTCGGCGGCGGGCATCGCCCTGGGCGCCTACGGCCTCGGCTCGGTGATCGGGGTGATCCTCGGCGGCACCATCGCCGACCGCTTCGGCTACCGCTGGACGATCGTCGTGTCGATGGCGGGCGCGGGTCTGCTGACCGCGCTGCTGGTGCACCTGCCCGCCCTGTGGATGGTCATCCTGGTCGCGGCCGTCATCGGGCTGCTCGCCCAGGCGTACCGGCCCGCGTCCTCGGCGCTGCTGGTGGAGCTCACCCCGGAGAAACAGCACGTCATGGTGTTCGCGGTCTACCGGCTCGCGTTCAACCTGGGCACCACCGCCGGGCCGCTGCTCGGCGCCCTGCTGATCGTCTACTCCTACGACCTGATGTTCTACATCGACGCGCTGACCTCGGTCGTGTTCGCCGCCTTCGCGATGCGGCTGCCGCACAGGGGCAGCGAGGAGCACGCCGACGGCGCCGAGCAGGAGGAGCGGAAGTCCTACCTGCTGGTGCTGAGGGACCGCAAGTTCACCCTGTTCATGCTGGCCCTGTTCCTCAACGCCGTCGTCTACATCCAGCACATCGCGGTGCTGCCGCTGCAGATCACCGCCGACGGGCACCAGCCGGGCCTCTACGCGCTGCTGCTGTCGCTCAACGCGGCGCTGGTGATCGGCCTGGAGCTGCCGTTCACCAAGTACGTCCAGCGGATGCCCGCGAAACTGGCGGTGGCGGTCGGCATCGGCCTGGTCGGCGTCGGCATGAACCTCTACATCGCGGGCCCGGCCGTGGCGATGTTCGTGGTGGCCACCGTGGTCTGGACCCTCGGGGAGATCATCGGAACCCCGACCGCGTCGGCCTACCCCGGCCAGGTGGCGCCCGCGGGCCTGCGCGGGCGCTACATCGCGGCGTCGGCGTTCTCGATGCAGATCGGCTACGCGGTCGGACCGGTGCTGGGCGTGGCACTGTGGGTGGTGTGGCAGGACGGCGTGTGGTGGGCGTCGAGCATCATCACCGCGGTCGCCGTGGTGGCCACCCTGATCGGCGTCGTCAAGCCGCGGGCGCGCGCGGCGGACACCGAGGACCGGGCACCGGCGGACACCGGGGACCGGGCCGCGGTGGACGCCGAGGTCCGGGACCCGGCGTAGGCGGCGGACATGACGGAATCGGTGGTGCGGACGGTGGAGGACCCGACGGCCGAGCGGCTGCGCGCGGCCCTGCTCGACGACCTCGACACCGGGTTCGCGCTGCTGGTGCGGGAGTACCAGCAACTCGTGTACACCACCGTGCTGCGGGTCTGCGGGCACCGGACCGACGCGGAGGACCTGGCTGCGGAGGTGTTCCTCCGGGCCTACCGGGCGCTGCGCGGCTACTCCGCGGACCGCACGGCCGAGCTGCGGCCCCGGCCATGGTTGGTGACGATCGCGCTCAACATCGGGCGCAACACCGCGCGCGACCGCGGGCGGCGGCCCCTGCAGGTCCCGCTCGAGGAGTACGTGGAGCGGGCACCGCGCTCGGACGCGTTCGACGAGATCGCCGACCGGCTCGACCAGCGGCACGTGCTGGCCGGGCTGACCGCGCGCCTGCCCGAGCCGCAGCGCGTGGCGGTACTGCTGCGGCACCTCTGCGAGCTGTCGAGCGCGGAGGTCGCCGAGGTCATGGGATGTCCGGAAGGGACGGTGCG
The DNA here is from genome assembly GCF_053813445.1 of Actinokineospora lacus. NCBI lineage: Bacteria > Bacillati > Actinomycetota > Actinomycetes > Pseudonocardiales > Pseudonocardiaceae > Actinokineospora > Actinokineospora lacus. The sequence goes on along the minus strand of NZ_JBQERA010000015.1, from coordinate 110,215 downwards.
CTCACATGTCTCACGGGGACTGGCCAGGCTCCGCGCGCTGCTGGGCGAGCACCATCCCACCCTGGTCGCCCAGGCAGCCCCCGGGCATGTTTCTCCAGTGCGACCGAAGGAGGTACGCGATGGCCACGGTTGAGGACAACCTCATGGCGGGCATCCTGCACGCGCTGGCGCCCGATCCGGTCGACCTGACGCCGAAGGTGTTCGTCAGGTGGAGCCGGGTCGAGGCGCCGGTCGGGGAGGTGTTCGTCGGCGCGACCGATCGGGGCGTGTGCTACCTGCGGACCGGTGACTCCGTCGGCGGCAGCGCCGACCGGTTCACCGAGCTGCTGCGCGAGCGGCTGGGCAAACCCGTGGAGCACAGCCCGCGCCCGCCCGGCGGGGTCCTGCCCGCGCTGCGCTCGGGCAGGCCGGGCAGGCTCTCCTTCGACCTGCGGCCGCTCACCGACTTCGAGCGCGCGGTGCTGGACGCCACCGCGCGCATCCCGGTCGGCGAGACCCGGCCCTACGGCTGGGTCGCCGAGCAGATCGGCAACCCGAGGGCGGTCCGCGCGGTCGGGCTGGCGCTGGGGCGCAACCCGGTGCCCCTGCTGATCCCGTGCCACCGGGTGACCCGGGCCAACGGCGACATCGGCGGCTACGTGTTCGGCTCCGAGCTGAAGGACCGGCTGCTGCGCATGGAGAACACCAACCTGGACGAGATGCGCAGCCTGGCGGTGGACAACATCCACTTCCTGGGCAGCGACACCACCAACATCGTCTGCTTCCCGAGCTGCCACCACGCCCGGCGCATCACCGCCGCGCACCGCAAGCCCTTCCGCACCGTCGACCAGGCCCGGCAGGCGGGCTACCGGCCGTGCAAGCACTGCAAGCCGGGAGCGGTGGCGTCGTGACGGTCGCGGTGGTGGGCCTGGAGACGGAGTTGGGCGAGCTGGCGGTGGCCGCGGGCCCGGACGGGCTGCGCGCGTGCCAGTTCGTCCCGCCCGCGAAGCTCGCCGAGCGGTTCCGGGCCGGGCCGCGCACCGCGGACAACGGCCGCGTCCTCGACCAGGCGGCCGAGGAGCTGACCGCCTACCTGGCGGGCGAGCTGCGGGAGTTCACCGTGCCGGTGGACATCGAGGTGCCGACGTTCGACCGCACGGTGCTCACCACGCTGAACGAGACCGTCGGCTATGGACGGACCACCAGCTACGGGCAGCTGGCGCGGGACATCGGGCTGCCGGTGACGGCCGCGCGGGCCGTGGGCCGGGCACTGGGGAGCAACCCGGCCCTGCTGGTCATCCCCTGCCACCGGGTGCTGGGCGCGTCCGGCGCGCTCACCGGCTACGCGGGCGGCCTCCAGGCCAAGCGGACCCTGCTCGACCTGGAGACCGACCACGGCGAGGCCGAGGACCTGCGCCTGTTCTGAGGCGCCAGTGTTCTGAGATGCCAATGTTCTGGGGCACCAGTGTTCTGAGTGCAGATGTTCTGGGGCGCCAGTGTTCTGACGGGGTCAGGCGGCGTCGTGGAAGATGATCCCGAGCGTGTAGCGCAGTCCACTGTGGATCTCGCTGACCCCGTGCCGGAGCACCACCCGGCGCCAGCCCCTGGTCGCCGAGGGCACCGGCCGCTCGCTGACGGTGAAGATCATGCCCTGGCCCATGCGCGGGCGCGCCACCAGCGGACGTGACTGCGCGCGGGGCCGCTGCTCGACGAACACGTTCTCCCCGCCGGTGAAGTCCTCGTCCGGCTCGCTGAGCATCACCGCCAGCTGGAGCGGGAACACCACGTCGCCGTAGAGGTCCTGGTGCAGGCAGTTGTAGCCGCCCGCCTCGTACCGCAGCAGCAGCGGGGTGGGCCGCGTCTGACCGGCCTCGGCGCACCGCTCGCGCAGCCCGGCCAGGTCCGACGGGTGCTCGGGCAGGCCGAGGCGCCCGGCCCAGTCATTGGCGATGCGGGCCAGCGGCGGGTAGAACTCCTCGCGCAGCCTGGTCACCGGGTCGGGCAGCGGGTGGGCGAAGTACCGGTAGACCCCTTCGCCGAACTGGTGGCGCGCCATGACCACGGTGCTGCGGAACCGGTCGGTCTCGTCGAACAACTCGCGGACCCTGGCGCATTCCTCCCGGGTCAGCAGGGGCGGCGTCAGGGCGTAGCCGTTGCGGTCGAGCTCGGCGGCGAGCGCGCCCCAGTCCAGGGAGGCGGCGCCGGCGACCGGCTCGGCTCCGGTGGGCCGTTCGGGTGGGGCGTTTTCCGCGAGGCCCGGCATCGCGAGCTGACCGAGCCGTGAGCTGTTCATAAAGGACTTCCCAGAAGTTCCGACTTGGTTGACATGTCCGACCCTACCCGTCCCCCGTGACACTTTCGAGTCGACCGCCGATCCGGCGTTTCCGAAGTTCACCCATTCTCCCTAGCCGGTTGATTTCGGAGCAGTCGAAAGTGCAAGTGAGTGGCCGGGAAGGGCCGAACGGCCTACCGGGGAACGTCGCCCGGGTGGCGTTCGCCGAGGTCACACCCAGGCGAGTGACCAGTGGTCACCTGATCGGACCATTGCGGGCGGAAGATGAGCCGAGTTCGCGTGAGCGGGAATATTTGATCTTGATTGACGCATGGCCAGTCGTTTTGTTTGACTGCCAAAGGCAATCCAGTTCACCCAAAGGGAGTATTAAGTGCTGGGGGAATCCACGGTTTTGTTGCCCGCAGTCAGATCGACGCCGATTGAACCGGCGCCCGAGGCTGCGACCGAATTATCCGATGTGACCGATTCGGCTACCTCCGACGAAGGTCAAGTTGGGACGAACAACGATATGAGAGATCGCCTTCTCGTGGCGACAATGCAAGCCGCCCTGGACACGGCGCAGCAGTCGGTGGACACGATCCGCTCGATACTGAACGCCAAGACCGCCCATGGCGGGACCCTCGACGTCTTCGACGAGACCGTCGTGTCCACGGCCATCCGCGCGGTTCCGCGCTGGCACTTCTCGATGCTCAACGACCTCGAGCGCAACGACGCCTTCGCCACGGCGCTGGAGCGCGTGCTGCCCCCCGGCGCCCACGTCCTCGACATCGGGTCGGGCACCGGACTGCTGGCCATGATGGCCGCCAAGGCGGGCGCCGCCTCGGTCACGACCTGCGAGCAGAGCCCGATGCTCGCCGAGATGGCGACCCAGATCATCGCCCAGCACGGCCTCTCCGACGTCATCACCGTCGTGGCGAAGCGGTCCGACGAACTCGTCATGGGCGTCGACCTGCCGCGGCGCGCGGACGTCATCGTCTCCGAGATCGTGGACTGCGGGCTGATCGGCGAGGGCGTGCTGCCCACGGTCGCCCACGCCCGTGAGCACCTGCTCGCCCCCGGCGGCACGCTGCTGCCGGAGTCGGCGAGGGTGTTCGGCGCCCTGCTCGACAGCGCCGCGGTGGACGGCCTCAACCGCGTCAAGTACGCGGGCGGGTTCAACGTCGGCCTGCTCAACGGCCTGGCCACCCCCGGCCACTTCCCGGTGCGCCTGCCGACGTGGCCGCACCGCCTGGTCTCGGGCACCCACGAGCTGTGCGCCTTCGATTTCGTCTCCGGCCCCATGGGCGACGGGGCGAACGCCGTGGAGATGGCCGCCACCGAGAGCGGGACCGCGCACGGGCTGGCGGTGTGGTTCGAGATGGTCCTGGGCGGGGGAGTTGTTCTCCGCAACTCACCCGACAACGCCGCGTCGCATTGGATGCAGGCTTTCGTGCCATTCGGCGAGCCGCTCACCGTGACCGCGGGCGAACAGGTCCTGATCGATTTCCGCTGGCAGCGCGGACGGCTGTCGGCACGCGAGGTCAACTTTTCGAAGCAGGCGGAAGGACAGAAGTGAGCTTCACCCCCAATCACACCCCGTTCGAGTTGGACCCGCAGCAGCTGACCGAGTTGGCGCTCGATTACTCCAGCAATCCCATCTACCTCGACAACGAGGAATGGGAGAACAACGACAACCCGTACCGCAGGCAGTTACGTCCGCAGATCATCAAGTACCTGGACTTCAGCAAGCCGCTGGCCGCCGACCAGGTCTTGGACTACTCCGCGCTGGCCGCCAACCGCCTGCTCGCGACGGTTTACGAAGCCGACATGATGTTCCTGCCCAAGCGCGGGATGACGGAATCGGCGTGGGCGGACTTCAAGAACTTCTACGGCCCGACGAACCGCACCCGCGGCGAGATGATCCGCCCTTATCTGGAGAAGCACATCTTCGGCTTCCTGGATGACGAGGTCGAGGTCACCGGCAACTGGACCAAGGAGTCGCTGGCCGCCTACCTGGGCAAACTCCAGGACGAGCCCGGCGGCGCCACGGCGGGCGAGAAGGCGATCCGCGCGTCGTCGAACCCGAAGCGGGCCGCGCGCAACTGGCTGATCCAGTTCGCCCCGGACTTCCTCTCCGAGGCCTCGCCGATGATCCGCAACGTCATGGGCTACTACGGTCCCGTCCAGTCCGAGTGGTTCAAGATCATTATTGACGAGTACGGCTACGGCGTGCACGACACCAAGCACAGCACGCTGTTCGAGAACACCATGACCTCGGTCGGGCTCAGCGCGGACCTGCACCGCTACTGGCAGTACTACCTGACCAGCAGCCTCATGATGAGCAACTACTTCCACTACCTCGGCAAGAACCACGAGCTGTTCTTCCGCTACCTCGGCGCCCTCTATTACACCGAGTCCACGCTCGTGGACTTCTGCAAGCGCTCGGCCGACATGCTCACCGAGATCTTCGGCGAGGACGCGGACGTCGAGTACTTCACCGAGCACGTGCACATCGACACCCACCACGGCCGCATGGCCCTGGAAAAGCTGATCATGCCGATCGTCGACTACTGCGGCGAGTCGGTGATCCCGGAGATCGTGCGCGGCTACGAGGAGTTCCAGCTCGTCAACCGGATCGCCGACGAGGACTTCGCCGCGCAGGTCGCGTGGATGGACGCGGGCCCGGAGAACAAGCAGCTCCACGACCCGGTGTGGGGCAAGGTGGAGAAGGGCGAGGTGCAGGCGCCGGTCGCGCACATCGTCGAGCCGCACGGCGAGCTGTCCAACACCCACCAGCACGACGGCGACGAGCTGTGCCACATCGTCTCGGGCACCATGAAGTTCGTCAGCGGCTACGACTCCCACCAGATCCTGGAGGCGGGTCAGGGCACCGTGATCTGGCGCAACCGGCTGCACGGCGCGATCATCGAGTCCGACGAGTGCGTCTACGAGATCCACTCGGTGGGGGACTACCGCGCATGCTTGTCCTGAGCTTCGCCGTCGAGGGCGTGGGCAACTGCGCCGAGATCGACGGAATGCCGTACATCTACGCCCGCACCGCGCTGGGGGCCTTCGTGTCCCCCGCGCGGTGCGCGCACCGCGGCGGTCCGCTGCACCTGGCGACGATCGCCCCCGGCGACACCCGCATGGTGTGCCCGTGGCACGAGCAGGCGACCGCGACGACCCGGCTGATCAGCAAGGGCATCCCGGCGGTCCGCAGCGGGGGCAGGGTCACCGCCGTGTTCCCCAGCCCGGCCGACGCCTCGACGCGCACCGGGCACCTGCCGCTGTCCCCTGACCTGTGCCGGGCGAAGGCCGCGGGCTGATCGCAACCCCACCGGGCGGTTCGGTGTTCACAACTGGTGAACGCCGAACCGGCCAGTGGCCATCCCGACTTTGGAAGACGAGGTACCCACCCATGTCCTATGCAGCCGGCATAGAGCAGTTCGTGGACACGGTGAACGCCGCGCTGCCCCCGGATTACTACACCTTCCCCGTCGAGCGCCAGCGCGCGCTGTACGACTCGCTCGTGGACGCCCTGCCCATCCCCGTGCCCGCGGACGTCACCTGGCGCGACGCCACCGGCGAGCACCTGGGCAGGCCGGTGCGGGTGCGGATCTACGAGCCCGCGGACAGGACCGGCGACGGCGTCGTGTTCTACGTGCGCGGCGGCGGGTTCGTCATCGGCTCGCTGCACAGCCACCACAGCCTGGTCGCCGAGATCGCCCACCGGACCGGGCTGACCGCCATCGCCCTCGACTTCGCGATGGCGCCGGAGAACCCGGCCCCCGGCCCGGTCGAGGACTGCTACGCCGGGCTCTGCGCGGTGCTGGCCGACCCGGCCGCGTTCGGCCTGGCGATCGACCCGGCCGCGGCGGTGATCGCGGGCGAGAGCTCCGGGGCGAACATGGCCGTGGTCGTGTCGATGGTGACCCGCGACCGGGGCGGCCCCCGGCTGCGCGGGCAGGCGCTGATCAGCCCGGTGCTGGACTTCACCCGCTGGCGCCACGGCGGCGAGGACGCGCCGCTGCTGTCCGGCGGGGAGATGGAGTACTTCACCGCCTGCTACTGCCCGGACCCGGACATGGCCGCGGACCAGTACGTCTCGCCGCTGCTCAACGGCAAGTTCCACGACCTGCCGCCCGCCTACGTGGTCGGGTGCGAGAAGGACTCGCTGCGCGTGGACGCGGAGAAGTACACCGAGCTGCTGCGCGCCAACGGGACCCCGGTCCACTACGTGCTGGAGCCGGGCATGGTGCACGCCCCGGTCCGCGCCCGGGGCGTCAGCGAGCCCGCCGCGGACATGGTGGCCCGGTTCTGCGCCGCGGCGGCGGCACTGGCCGAGGGCAAGGAGGTCGCCGGTGCGCAGTGACAGCACCGGACCCGCCGTCGTCGTCGACCCGTACTCCTCGGGCGCCCTGTTCACCGCAGCGTTCGCTGAGCACGGCGTGGAGGTCGTCGCCGTGCTCAGCGACGAGCGGCCCCCGGACGCCTTCGCGTCCTCCTACCGCCCGGAGGACTTCGACGACCCGATCGTCTTCCGCGGCGACCTGGCCGCGCTCGCGGCGCGGGTGCGGGCGCTGAACCCGCGGTGCGTGGTCGCGGGCTGCGAGTCGGGGGTGGAACTGGCCGAGCGGCTCGCGCCGCTGGTCCTGCCCGAGCGCTGCAACGCGCCCGAGCTGGCGCAGGCCCGCCGGGACAAGTGGCGGATGGCCGAGGCGGTGGCCGCCGCCGGGCTGGCCGTCATCCCGCAGATCTGCACCGACGACCCCGCCGAGGTCGCCGACTGGATCGAGCGCAGCGGCCTGCGGGGCCAGGACCTGGTGGTGAAGCCGCCCAAGAGCGCCAGCACCGACGGCGTGGTCAAGGTGCCCGGCGGGGTCGGCTGGGCCGAGGTGTTCGCCGCGAACCTGGGCCGGGTCAACCAGTTCGGCGAGGTGGACGAGCGCCTGCTGGTGCAGAAGTTCGTGTCCGGCACCGAGTACGTGATCGACACGTTCAGCCACGGGGGCGGGCACAGCCTGGTCGACGTGTGCCGCTACCAGAAGGTCGACAACGGCCCGCACATGGCGGTGTACGACGCGATGCACTGGGTCCCGCCGTCCGACCCGGAGATCCCCGCGCTGTTCGACTACGCCAGGGACGTGCTGGACGCGGTGGGCATGCGGTTCGGCGCCGCGCACGTGGAGATCATGAGCACCGACTCCGGCCCGGTGCTCATCGAGCTCGGGGCCCGGCCGCACGGCGGCGGGCAGCCCCGGTTCAACCAGCAGGCTACCGGGGACAACCAGATCGCCCGCACGGTCCGCAGCCTCGTCGGCGAGCCGGTCCCCGACGGCTACCAGCTGGTCAACCACCAGCAGTGCGTGTTCCACATCGCGCCCGCCTCGGGCGTGGTGCGCGGGGTGGCGGCCCTGGACGCGGTCCGGGACCTGCCGAGCCACCACTTCTCGGTGCACCACCTGACCGAGGGCGGCCCCATCCAGGTGACCCGCAGCCTGGTGGACAGCCTGGAGTTCGGCTTCGTCATCCTGTCCCACCCGGACAGGGCCCAGGTCGAGCGGGACGCCGCGGTGGTCCGCGAGCTGGAGCGGTCGCTGGTGATCGAGTCCGACCGGGTCGCGCCGGTCGGCTGAGAAGTGGTCGGCTGGGAAGTGGTCGGCTGGGAAGTGGTCGGCTGGGAAGTGGTCGGCTGGGAAGTGGTCGGCTGGGAAGTGGTCGGCTGGGAAGTGGTCGGCTGAGGGAGTGGTCGGCTGAGGGAGTGATCGACGGCGGCGGGCGGGTGTGATCGTGCCGCTCGGCATGGTGCTGCTCGCCCGCCGCAGGCGCCGCGCTCCCCCGCGGCCGCGGCTGCGCAGCAAGCGACTCGTCTGTGGGCCAGGGGTTCCCACGCGGGACGCACCGGGATCAACTACTAGGTCGGGCTGTCCACGCAGGACGCGGCGGGCTTGACCGTGCCTGCCGTCGGCCTGGGTCTGGTGGCCGCTGGCCTGGATCGCCCGGGTCCGTGCACGCGCGTGGCGGCCAGGGCCGCCGCCGCGCTGATCGCCGTGGCGCCCGGCGGCCTCGCCGGGCTGATGTTCCCGAGGCCGAGGGAGAGCCCTGGGACCGATGACCGTCAACAAGGGGGAATCACGCAATGCCCGAGATGTGGTGCGACATCAGCGGGGCGCCGGACGTGACCGCCATCGGCGCGCTGGTCAACCACGCGCCGGTGGACCACGTCCTGGTGGACCCGGCCGGGGCGGCCGCGCTGGCCGGGATGGCGCTGCACGACCGGGTGCGCGTCGCCTGCCTGGCCCGGTCCGAAGTGGACTTGAGCGCCGCGGCGGAGGCGGGCACCACGGTGGTGCTCACCAACCCGGACCTGATCGGCGCCGCGCGCGGCACCGGGCGCGACGTCGGCGTGCGGGTCACCGTGGACGACGGCCCGTCCCTGGACCGCTGCCGGGCCCTGATCGGCCACGTCGACCACCTGATCGTCGACTTCACCGACCCGACGAACATCCCGCTGGAGCTGCTGCTCGCCGCGGCGCAGGGCACCAGGACCCGGGTGGTGAAGCGGGTGGCCGACCGCGGCGACGCCGAGGTCTCCAGCGGCGTCCTGGAGACCGGCCCCGCCGGGCTGATGTTCGCCGTCGCCGACCTCGCCCAGGCGGGCGGGCTGACCGAGGGCCTGCTGCGGGCGCGGCGGGTCGATGTCCCGCTCGTCGAGGCCACCGTCACCGCCGTGCGGCACGCGGGCATGGGCTACCGCGGCTGCGTGGACACCACCTGGCTGTTCGGCCCGGACGAGGGCATGGTCGTCGGCTCCACCTCCAGCGGCGGGCTGCTCGTCTGCGCCGAGGTGCACCACCTGCCGTACATGAACCTGCGCCCGTTCCGGGTCAACGCGGGCGGCGTGCACTCCTACGTGTGGGCCGACGGCGGCACCGAGTACATCACCGACCTGGCCGCGGGCGGCACCGTGCTGGCGGTCGACACCGCCGGGTCCGGCTACCCGGTCCGGGTCGGGCGGGTCAAGACCGAGCTGCGCCCGCTGCGCCTCATCCAGGCCGAGGCCGACGGCGTCGCGCTGAACATCTTCCTGCAGGACGACTGGCACGTCCGGGTGTTCGACGCGGACGGCAAGCCCACCAACTGCACGTCCGTGACGCCGGGGACGAAGCTGCTGGCGCACGTGTGCGAGCCCGGCAGGCACGTCGGGATCAAGGTCACCGAGTCGATCATCGAGAGTTGATCCCGTGGCAGGCAGGGGGCCTGGCATGACCGACGTCGACACCACCGGCGCGACCGCGCGAACGGTTGTCGTCGTGGACCCGTACTCCTCGGGCAACCAGCTGGCGCCCGCGCTGCGGCACGCCGGTCTCGTCCCGGTGGCGGTGACCGTGAGCGACCGGGTCCCGCCGATCTACACGGGCACCTACCGGCCCGAGGACTTCGACACCGTCCTCGTCCACACCGGCGACGTGGCGCAGACCGCCGCCCAGCTGCGCGCGCTGGCGCCGCTCGCGGTGGTGCCGGGCACCGAGAGCGGGGTGGAGCTGGCCGACCGGCTGGCCGCGACCCTCACGCCCGGCCGGGCGAACGACCCGGCGCTGGTGGCCGCCCGCAGGCACAAGGGCGCGATGGCGGCGGCGGTGGCCGCCGCGGGCCTGCCCGCCGTCCGGCAGGTCTGCGGCGCCGATCCCGACGAGATCGCCGCCGGGATCGAGCGGGTGGGCCTGGCCGGGCGGGACCTGGTCGTCAAGCCCGCCAAGAGCGGCGGCACCGACGACGTCACGCACGTCCCCGCGGGCGGCGACTGGCGCCCGGCCTTCCACCGCGTGCTGGGCAAGCGCAACCAGCTCGGCGTGGTCAACACCGACGTGCTCGTCCAGGAGTACCTGGTGGGCGAGGAGTACGTCGTGGACACCTGCACCGTCGACGGCGTGCACACGCTGGTCGACATCTGCCGGTACCGCAAGCGCCGCAACGCCGGGCACATGGCCGTCTACGACTACATGGAGTGGCTGCCCGAGCGGACGCCGGGCCACGAGCGCCTGACGGAATTCGCCCGCGCTGTGCTCGACGCGGTCGGCGTGCGCTTCGGCGCGGCGCACACCGAGGTCATGCTGACCGCCGACGGGCCGCGCCTCATCGAGGTCAACGCCCGGCTGGCGGGCGGCGGCGTGCCCCGGTACTGCCGGGAGGCCACCGGCGACAGCCAGGTGGACCGGCTGGTCCGCCACCTCGCGGGCGAGCGCGGCATCCCGTCCGGTTTCACCTTGCGCCGCACGGTGCGCGGGGTGCTGTTCATGGCGGCCGAGTCGGGCGTCCTGCGCAACGCCGAGGAGTACCACCGGGTCCGCGACCTGCCCAGCCACCACGAGTCCGTCGTCAACGTGCGCAGCGGCGACCAGGTGCCCGTGACCCGGGACCTGGCCACCAGCCACGCACTGGGGTTCGTGATCCTCGCCCACGAGCGCCCCGAGCAGGTCGAGTCCGACTACCGGGCGGTGCGCGAGATCGAGGCCCGCCTGCGGTTCGACCGCGTGCCACCCGACCATTCGAAGGGGGAGACATGCCCGCCGCGATGACCGGCAAGGCCCTCCGGCTCGCCCGCCTGTCCCGGCGCGGCGACAGCCGGTTCCTGTTCGTCCCGATGGACCACTCCGTCTCCGACGGCCCCATCGTCCCCGCGGCCCGGTTCGACGGCCTCGTGCGCGACGTGGTGACCGGCGGCGCGGACGCCGTGATCGTCCACAAGGGACGTGTCCGGCTGCTGGACCCGCGCGTCCTGCGCCACGCCGCGCTGGTCGTCCACCTCAGCGCGGGCACAGCGCACTCGCCCGACCCCAACGCCAAGACCTTGGTCGGCAGCGTCGAGGAGGCCGTCAGCCTGGGCGCGGACGCGGTGAGCGCGCACGTCAACATCGGCTCGCCGACCGAGGCGCGCCAGCTCGCCGACCTCGGCGCGGTCGCCGCCGCGGCGGACCGCTGGGGGCTGCCGCTGGTGGCGATGGTCTACGCCCGCGGCCCGGCGATCACCGAGCCCGCGGACGCGGCACTGGTCGCGCACATCGTCAACATCGCCGCCGACCTCGGCGCCGACATCGTCAAGACCGCGGCGCCGCGGGCGAGCGCCCGGATGGCCGAGGTGGTGGCGGACGCGCCGATCCCGGTGGTGGTCGCGGGCGGCTCCGACGAGGGCACCGACCTGCTCGGCTTCGCCAGGCAGATGATGGCGGCGGGCTGCCAGGGGCTCGCGGTCGGCCGCCGGGTCTTCGGCCACCCCGCGCCGCGGGGCCTGGTGCGCGGCCTGGCCGAGGTGGTGCACGGCCCGCGACCAGGACTGTCCGCTGTGGACGAACTCGACGCGCGGGTGGAGGTCCGGCTGTGACCCTGCCCGTGGCCCGGTACCTCGAACGGCTCGGGCTCCCGACCACGCCCCCCGCCCCGACGGCGGCGGCGCTGGCGCTGCTGCACGAGCGCCACCTGCGCGCGGTGCCCTTCGAGAACCTCGACGTGGTGGCCCGCCGCAGGCTCGACTACCGGCTGGGCCCCCTGGTCGACAAGATCGTCGTCCGCCGCCGGGGCGGCTGGTGCCTGGAGACCAACTGGCTGCTGGGGCACGTGCTGGCCGAACTCGGGTTCGGCGTGCGCTTCGTCGGGGCGGGCGTGGCCGCGCGCGGCGGGTTCAAGCACGACCTGAGCCACCTCCTGCTGCGGGTGCGGGCGCAGGGCGCCGAGTACCTCGCCGACGTCGGCTTCGGGCACGGCGGCTACCCGCGCCCGCTGCCCGCCCGCCCCGGCGTCCACCGCCAGCCCACCGGCGCGTACCTGGTCGAGGCCGACGGCGAGCGGCTCGTGGTCTCGCGCCTGCGCGGCGACGTCGCGGAGCCGATGTACCGGGTCGTGCCCGGCGACCGCCACATCGACGACTTCGCCGCCACCACCGACTTCCACGAGCTGTCCCCGGAGTCGCCGTTCAACTCCGTGCCGCACTGCGTGCGGCTCACGTCCGACGGGTGGGCGCTGATCAGCGGCGACCGCCTGACCGTGCGCGGCGAGCGGACCCAGGAGTACCCGCTGACCGACCCGGCGCACCGCGAGGCCGCCCTGGCCTGGGTGCTCGACGGCGCGCCCCGCCCGCTCATCCAAGGAGAGCCATGCAGGCAGTAGACGACCTGCTCGTGACGCTGTTCGACCAGCGCACCAGGCCGGACCCGTACCCGTGCTACGCCGCCCTGCGCGAGCGCGAGCCGGTGCCGCTGAGCACCGGGCGCGGCGTCGTGCTCGGCACCTTCGACGCCTGCCTGGACGCGCTGCGGGACCGGCGCCTCAGCAGCGACCGGACCGTGTCGTGGGCCTACACCGCGCCCACCGACGCCGCCGCGACCGCCACCTCCCGCCCGGAGATCCAGTCCCTGCTGTTCTCCGACCCGCCCGACCACACCCGGCTGCGCAGGCTCATCTCGCACGCGTTCACCCCCGGGGTGGTCGACCGGCTGCGGGACTTCGTCCGCACCCGCATCGACGACCTCATCGACGCCGCGGCGCCCGAGGGCCGCATCGATGTCGTCGGCGGCCTGGCCTACCCGCTGCCGCTGTCGGTGATCTGCCACATGCTCGGCGTCCCCGACACCGACGTGGAGTGGCTGCGGGCCCGGTCCACGGTGCTGCCCCGCGCGTTCGACCCGGCGATGGCGGCCTTCGGCACCCCGCCGCCCGGGCACGCGCGGCGGATGACCGCCGAGGCCGAGCTGAACGCCTACTTCCTGGACCTGGGCAGGCAGCGCCGCCGCTCCCCCGGCGACGACCTGGTCAGCGAGCTGGCGCTGGCCAGCGCGGACGGCGACCGACTCTCCGAGCGGGAGCTGGCCGACAACTCCCGCCTGCTGCTGAACGCGGGCCACGAGACCACCGTCAACCTGATCGACAACTCGATCCTGGCCCTGCTGCGCCACCCCGACGAGGTGCGGCGGCTGCTCGATGACCCCGACCGCGGCGTCGCCGTCACCGAGGAGACCATGCGGTGGGACTCGCCGGTGCAGATCCTGCAGCGGTTCGTGCCCGCCGACCTTCGCCTCGGCGAGGTCGACCTGCGCGCGGGCGACATCGTCGTGCTGCTCACCGCCGCGGCCCAGCGCGACCCGGCCGCCTTCGACGAGCCCGACGCGTTCCGGCCGGACCGCACCGACGGCAGGCACCTGGGCTTCGGGTTCGGCCTGCACTTCTGCCTCGGCGCCGCGCTGTCCCGGATGGAGCTGGCGCTGCTGCTGCCCCGGTTCTTCCAGCGCCTCATCGATCCGGTGCTGGACGAGGACTCGGTGGACTACCGCGAGCAGGTGGCCCTGCGCGGGCTCACCCGGATGCCCGTGGACTTCGCGGGCGTGCGCCCCCGCGACCTGCCCTGGCCGCTCTGAGTCGCCCAACCGACCGTGAAGGACTGCCGATGGACGACCTGACCGAGTACACCGCCACCGAGCTGGCCCACCTCATCCGCCGCCGCGCGCTGTCCCCGGTGGAGCTGGTGACCCACTGCCTTGAGCGGATCGAGAAGCACAACCCGGCGCTCAACGCCTTCATCACCGTGTGCGGGGACGAGGCGCTCGACGCCGCCCGCGCGGCGGAGCGGGCGGTGAGCGCCGGGGAGGTGCTGCCGCCCCTGCACGGCATACCCGTCGCGGTCAAGGACCTCGACGCGGTCGCCGGGGTGCGGATGACGCTGGGCTCCACGCTGTTCGCCGACCACGTGCCCGACCGGGACGCCGCGTTCGTCACCCGGCTCAAGGCCGCGGGCGCCATCGTGGTGGGCAAGACCAACACCTCCGAGTTCGGCCACAAGGCCGTCGTGGACAACCTCCTCGTCGGGCCGACCCACAACCCCTTCGACCTCGCGGCGAACACCGGCGGGTCCTCCGGCGGGAGCGCCGCGGCGGTGGCGGCGGGCCTGGTGCCGATCGCCCAGGGCTCCGACGGCGGCGGATCGATCCGGGTCCCCGCCGCGATGTGCGGGGTGGTCGGGATGATGGGCACGTTCGGGCGGGTGCCCGAACCGGCCCGGCCCAACGCCTTCGGCCTGCTGACCCCGTCGGTCTTCTTCTGCCCGCTCGGGCGCACCGTCGAGGACGTGGCGGTGATGCTGGAGGTGATGTCCGGGCCGCACCCGCGCGACCCGTACTCGCTGCCGCCCGGCGGGCCGAGCCCCCGCGAGGGCCTGACCCGCTCGCTGCGCGGGCTGCGCGTGGCCTACACCCCGGACTTCGGCGGCTTCCCGGTCGAGGACGACGTCGCCGCGGTCGTGCGCGACGTCATCCCGGCCCTGGTCGAGGACGGCGCGGAGGTCGAGGAGATCGACCTGGTCCTCCCCCGGTCCCACGGCGAGCTGACCGACCTGTGGCGCAGGCTCACCGCCGTGCGGCAGGCCGAGTTCGCCCACCACGCCCTCGCCTCCGGCCTGGACCTGCTCGGCGAGCACCGGGACCGGATCACCCCCGAGTACGTGGAGGTGATCAAGCTCGGCGCCGCCCAGTCGGCCGTCGACTACCGCGTCGACGACGCCCTGCGCACCCGGCTCTACGACGCGATCGCCGACGTGTTCGACCGCTACGACCTGCTCATCAGCCCGGTCACCTCCATCGCGGCCATCCCGAACAACCCCGGCGGCTTCGGGCCGAGCGAGGTGCGCGGCCAGGCCGTCAACCCGCTGGTCGGCTGGTGCCTGACCTACGCGTTCAACCTCACCGGCAACCCCGCCGCGTCCGTGCCCGCGGGCCGGACCGCCGCGGGGATGCCGGTGGGCCTGCAGGTGGCGGGCCGCCGGTTCGAGGAGGCGAGCGTGGTGGCGGCCTGCGCCGCGGTCGAGCGCCGCAGGCCCTGGGACTACCGCGGCCTGGCCGTCTGACGGGTCCACGCCCGGTGGGCGGCGGGCAGGCACACCGCGCAGGGGCGGTACCCGGCGGCGCGCGCGCTCGGCTCGTCGGCGAAGAACACCCGGTGGCGGGCGTAGTGCCCGCGGGCCAACCAGCGCCGGGCACTGGGGCAGTCGAGCCTGCCGTAGATCCGCAGCCGCCGGTGCCCGCCGAACCCGCCGGGCGACGCCGAGGCGTACTCGGCGCCGTCCGGCCCGGTCAGGCGGTAGGGCGGGGTCACTCCAGCCCCGACTCGCGCAGGGTGATGTTGATTCGGCCGGGCGGCAGGCCCAGGGCCGGGTCGGCCGTGCCGGGCAGGACGCGGGGGACGCCGTGGTAGGCCATGCGGGACTCGCCGCCGAAGACCACCAGGTCGCCGGAGCGCAGCTCGACGTCGGTGTAGGGCTTGTTGCGGTGCTCGGTGTTGCCGAAGCGGAAGACGGCCGTGTCGCCGAGGCTGAGCGAGACCACCGGGGCGAGGCTGCGCTCGTCCTTGTCCTGGTGCTGGCCCATCCTGGCGGTGTCGTCGTAGAAGTTGACCAGGGCGATGTCCGGCCGGTAGTCGTCGGTCCCGTACACCGAGCGGTGGGCGAGCCTGCCCAGGTCGCCCAGCCACCGGGGGAACGGCTGGACGGGGCGGCCGTCGCGGTCGTCGAGCGTGCGCGAGTAGTGGTACGGGTACCAGTGCCAGCCCAGGCACACCGTGCGCACCGACATGACCCCGCCGCTGGGCATGCGGGTGTGCCGGGCCCCCGCCGGTCCGGCCATCCAGTCCAGGCAGGCGGCGACGAGGTCGCGCTGCTGGTCGGCGGTGAGCCAGTCCGGCACGTGCTCGGCGCCCGGGCCGAGCGAGCGGCGCGGCCGCGGGATCAGCTCCACAGCGCCCCCGTCCGCAGCTCCCCGTCCCGGATCCACCACTCGTGGCCGCTCTCGGTCGCACCCGCCAGCGCCTCGGTCGCGGACCAGCCCGCGAGCGCGGGCAGGTCCGGGTGGGCCAGCCCGCCGAACGCGACCGTCCGCTCCGCCCGCCACCGGCCGGTGGCGGCCAGCCGCGGCCCGAACCCGCTCCACCCCGGCGGCTGGTCGGCCACCACCCAGAGGTCCGGCGCGCCCGCGACCAGCCGGTTCGCCTGCCGCAGCCAGGACGCCGCCTGGGCGGGCCAGGACACCACGTCGGTCACCACGCCGCCGCCCGCCACCCAGACCTGGGCGAACCCCGTGCCGCGGGCCGTGCTCGCGGGGTCGCGCCCGTGTCCGACGGCGACCAGGGCCGGGGCGCGCCCGCGGACCATCGCGAGCACCGCGGCCAGTTCCGCGTCAGGGACATCCATACCGATAGGGAACCCCAGCGGCCCGATTCGGTTGCGGATCAGCCGAGCATGCCCCTCATCCGGTTGATCTCGTCGGACTGCTCGGCGATGACGTGGTCGGCCATCTCCTGGACCTGGACGTCCATGCCGCGCTGCTGCACCTGGTTGGCCATGGCGATCGCGCCCTCGTGGTGGCGGATCATCAGCTCGAGGAACAGCGTGTCGAACGCCGCGCCCTTGGCCGCGGTGAGCGCGGACATCTCCGCGGCGGTGGCCATCCCCGGCATGTCGCCGTGGGCGTGGGCCTGCTCCGGGTTGACCGCGGGCAGGTCGTTGTCGGCGAGCCAGCGGTTCATCACGCCGATCTCCGGGCCCTGCACGTCGGCGATCCGCGAGGCCAGGCCCTTGAGCTGGGCGTCGGCGGCGCGGTCGGGGACGAGCGCGGTCATCCGCACGGCCTGCTGGTGGTGGATGACCATGTCGCGCACGTAGGCGATGTCGGCGTCGTTGGGCTTGACGACGGGGACGGCGGACTCCGCCTCCTCCGCCGACAGCGTCCGATTGGCCTCACCCGGCTTGCCGGGCTGCACGATCGGGTGGTCGATGACGGGAGCTTCAGCGGTGCACCCCGCGAGTCCCAGCACGAGCACCAGGCCCACCATCCAACGCGTCAACATGGCCTCCCATCTGCGATGACGACGACCGTACCCCGAGCGCCCGCAAACTGGTAACAACCGTTCAACTGGTAAAACCAGCCGAAAAGTGAGGGTGGTTTGAATGGCTAACAACGGCGATACTGCGGGCAACCAACCCGAGAGGGGTGCACGTGACTTCATCCCGACGCGACCGGCGACGTCGAACACCAGTTGCGATCATGGGAGCGGTGGCCTTCGCCGCGGCCACGCTGGGGGCCACCACCTCCGCGAGCGCGCAGAGCGAGTTCCCCGCTCCGGACCAGATCGTCACCAGCCCGAACATGTCCCACGTCGCCAACATCCCGGCCACCGCGCCGCTGACCGGGACCGGCTCCGACCTCGCCTTCACCGGCGACTACGCCATCGCGGGCAACTACCTGGGCTTCACGATCTACGACATCAAGAACCCCAAGAAGCCCACCATCGTGAGCCAGGTGCTGTGCCCCGGCTCGCAGAACGACGTGTCGGTCACCGGCGACCTGGTCGTGCTCTCGACCGACGCCCGCCGCAGTGACGACTCGTGCTCCTCGGTCGCCCAGAACGACGGCACCAAGCCGTACTGGGAGGGCATCAAGGTCTTCGACATCAGCGACAAGCGCAACCCCGTGTACGTCACCGCCGTCGAGACCGCGTGCGGCGCGCACACGCACACGGCGGTGCCGGACAAGCGCGGCCGTGACATGTACGTCTACGTGTCCTCCTACAGCCCCGCCGCGTCGCTGTCGAAGTGCCAGCCCCCGCACGACTCGATCTCCATCGTGAAGATCCCGCTGGACAACCCGGCGTCGGCCGCGCTGGTCGCCACGCCGAACCTGTTCCCCGACGGCGGCAACCCGGGCCGGACTGGCACCGTGGAGACCGGCTACGTCCGCGAGACCTCCGGCTGCCACGACATCACCGTGTTCCCGACGAAGAACATCGCGGCGGGCGCGTGCATGGGTGACGGCATCCTCATGGACATCGCCGACCGGGAGAACCCCCGCGTCATCAACCGCGTCCAGGACAACGAGAACTTCGCGTTCTGGCACTCGGCGACGTTCAACAACGAGGGCACCAAGGTCCTGTTCACCGACGAGCTGGGTGGCGGCAGCGCGGCCACCTGCAACGCGCAGATCGGGCCGAACCGCGGCGCCAACGCCATCTACGACATCACCGGCCGCGGCAACAACCGCCTCATGGAGTTCCGCAGCCTGTACAAGATCGACCGGCACCAGGCCCCCTCGGAGAACTGCGTGGCCCACAACGGCTCGCTGATCCCGGTCAAGGGCCGCGACATCTTCGTCCAGGCCTGGTACATGGGCGGCGTCCAGGTGATCGACTTCACCGACTCCGCCAACCCCAAGGAAATCGGCTTCTTCGAGCGCGGCCCAGCGGCCAACCCCGCCACCAGCGGCGGCTCCTGGTCCGCCTATTACTACAACGGCTACATCTTCTCCAACGACCTGGGCAAGGGCTTCGACGTCCTCGAGCTCAACGACCCCCGCACCAACTCGGCGCGCGGCGTCAAGATGACCGAGTTCAACCCCCAGACCCAGTACCCCTTCCGGTAAAGCACTAACCCAAGAGCCCCGGTGACCACCTCGGTCACCGGGGCTCTTCTACGCCCAGGTCTGCCAAAGCACCCGCGTCGGCCGCTCGCCACCGCGGTCCATCAATTCGACCATCGCGGCCTTGACC
Organism: Actinokineospora lacus; assembly: GCF_053813445.1. Lineage (NCBI taxonomy): Bacteria > Bacillati > Actinomycetota > Actinomycetes > Pseudonocardiales > Pseudonocardiaceae > Actinokineospora > Actinokineospora lacus. The sequence goes on along the minus strand of NZ_JBQERA010000015.1, from coordinate 91,386 downwards.
ACGTCGATGGGCACCTCGGAGTTGCCCGGAAAATCGTGGCCGGTCCCGAAGTAGGCGAACTCGACACGTCAGGATTGGCGCGATCGCCGACGCTGAACCACTCGGTCGCATCCTCACCGGGGATCGCCGAACCACCCGAGTACCGCACCGCCCCCAGACCGGACGCCCTGTCCGCGCCAATGATCATCTGGTGGTCCGGCTTGGCGTCGCTGCCTTCGGGAAGCGCGTACACCGAGGCGGAGGTGTACTCCCAGCCCGCGTCCAACAGCTCGGCCACGAACTCGTCGATATCAGCCGCCGTGCGCAGGGTCCGCACCGGCACATCGTCGCGGTAAGCCACCTGCAAGACAAACCCCACGGCCATGCCCCTTTCCTCGGTACGTCCGGGAACCACCATCAGGCCAATGGACGGTGAGCTGTTGGCCAGGCGCGAGGACCTGAAGGCCGTCGCACTTCAGCGCTGAGCAGTGTCCCACTTCTGCCAGGCAACGCACCCAGGCCGCAGGCCGCCTGACGCGAGAAGTTCCGACAGCGCTTGGCGCACAACCGTCAGCGGAACCTCCGAGTCAGCCGGGAAATCGTGACCAGTGCCGAAATAGGCATAGACCACACCGTGTGGATTGACCTGCTCACCCTGGCTGTAGGACTCGCCGTCATCACCGGCGTATCGCACCCCGCCCAAGCCCCGTTCCGGGTTCACCCCCACCACCAGTTCGTGCTTGGGATCAGCGTCGGTGGCCTCGTCAATGGCGTAGACCGTGGCCGAACGGTAGTCGGGACCCGCGCGTAGCAGCTCGTCAACGAAGCCGTCGACATCCTCGGCTGAGCGAAGAAACCGCACGCCCGCGCCATGCTTGAACGTAGCCTCCAACACGAACCCCACCGTCAAGGCCTCCGTCCTCGGTATGTGCCCTTGCCGCCTGGCCAGTACACCGTAACCTCTTGGTCCGGCCGCAAGATCTTGGGTAGAAGTCGGTCACAGGAATAGCGGCCATCGTCGCAAGGAGGGTTGTTGATCACCAAGATCGCCCGCTTGCAATCGCTCCCGCGCATGCGGGCAGCGAACTTGGTTTCCACATGTGTGGCCGCGAAAAGCTCACCTCGGGCTGGACCGATATCCAGCCCGCGCAGTGTCGCCTTGGCGAGTTCGTAGTCGTCCCCTTGGCCACTGACAAGCGGACCGTCTTCGAGGCCGTCTTCGTCAATCCAGTAGCCCGATGTCTTCTGACCAGTTCCGGCACGCTCGGGCAGCCTGGCCAGCAAAAGCGCCGCGCGCTTGTCCTGATCGTTTGGCTTGACGACCGAAGGCCTCTGCGATTCGCCGCGTGGGCCTGCCAAATGGGTGCGGTAGGCCTTAATGGTCTCCTTCGCGCTCGCCGCGACAGTCGCCACCTGGGTCAGCTTGGCGAGGGCTTGGTCGAGGAGTGCCAACGCTTCGCGCGCCTCGGGACGGCTGGTGCCGTGGGTGGCGTTGGCCAGTAGTCCGCGAGCCTCGGTCAGACAGGTACGGGCAGCCATCACCGGCTCGGCGGACAGCAGAGTCGTCACCCGGTCCAACTCGGCCGCCACATCTGAGATGGACACGACCCGTTGTCACCCCCCGGAACGAGCGGTCTCCTTCGTCGGGTATCGGCCGGGGTGGTCCTTGGCTTGAGCGCCGGTCAGGTTCGGTGGTGGGAGTGGCGAGGTGGGTCGGCGGTGATGAGGGCTGGGAGGGGGATTTCGAAGTGGATGGTCTGGTGCACGGCCGGGTCGCCGGTGCGGGCGTCGTGGACTTCGAGGGCCAGTGAGCGCCAGAAGGGTTCCGCGCCGGGGATTCTGGTGTCGGTGTGGAGGTAGACGCGGTCGTAGCCCGGGGTTGAGGCGATGAAGTGGACGGCGGCCTCCACCAGGGCGCGGGCCAGGCCGTGGCGGCGGTGTTCCGGGCGGACGTAGACGCGGAAGAGTTGGGCGGTGGTGTCGCCGGAGTAGTGCTCGGCGAGCCAGCGTGGGTGGGGTGGGCTGGCTGGGCCCTGCGCGCGGACGGCGGTGGTGCCCACGACCTCGTCGCCGGTGGCGGCGACGAGCAGGGTGTGCCTGGCGGGGAGGAGGTAGGTGCCCTCCAGGTCCACCACGTCGGCGTGCCACTGGGGGCGGTAGCCGTGGCCGAACTCGCGGTAGAACGTGTCCAGCATGACGCTGCGGGCGCCGGGCAGGTCGGCGGGAGTCGCCTGCCGGATTTCGTAGGGGGTCACTTCATCATCTCCAGGGTGGTGGCCGCCGGGCCCTGTGCCACGACACGTCCTTCGTGGAGCACGGCGACGTGGTCGGCGAGGTGGGCCGCGACGTCCAGGTCGTGGCTGATCAGGACGAGCGCGCACGGCACGCCCGCGAGCAGGTCGAGCAGGCCCGCGCGGGCCACCGCGTCGAGGCCGGAGGTGATCTCGTCGCACACCAGCACCTCGGGTGCGGCGAGCAGGGCGCGCACCAGGGCGGCGCGCTGGAGTTCGCCGCCGGACAAGCCAGCGGGCAGGCGGGACGCCGCCGCCGGGTCCACGCCCACCCGGTCGAGGGCGGCCAGGGCGTCGGCGCGGGCCTGGGGCTGGGGCACGCCGCGCAGCCGGACCGCCGTGCGGGCGACCTGGTCGAGGACGGGCCGGTACTCGTCGAAGGAGGCGCGGGCGTCCTGGAACACGTACTGGACGGCCGCGAGGTCGGCGCGGGAGCGGCGGCGCAGGGACCGGGGCAGCGGGCGGTCGTGCAGCAGCACCTCGCCCGCGGCGGGCTGGTGCAGCCCGGCCAGGCAGCGGCCCAGGGTCGTCTTGCCGCTGCCGGAGCGGCCCACGATCGCCAGGCGCTCGCCGACCTCCAGGTCCACGCCGTGCAGGACGGTGGTGTTCCGGTGCCTGGCCGCCAAGCCCCGGACCCGCAGCCGGGGCGCCTGTCCTGACGCCGCGACCGGGGCCGGGGCGGGCGGGGCGAGCAGTGCCCTGGTGTACGGCCTGCGCGGGGTGCTCAGCAGCTCGGACGCGGGCCCCGCCTCGACCACCCGGCCCGCGCGCAGCACCACGACCTCGTCGGCCAGCGCCCGCACCACCGCGAGGTCGTGGGTCAGCAGGACCAGAGCGACGCCCTGCGCCACGACCGCCGCCAGCTCGGCGACGACCTCGGCGCGGGTGAGCGCGTCCTGGCCGGTGGTGGGCTCGTCGGCCACGAGCACCGCCGGGTCGCCCACCAGCGCCTGCGCCAGCACCACCCGCTGCTGCTGGCCGCCGGAGAGCTGGTGGGGGTAGCGGCGCAGCAGGTCCACCGGCACCCGCGCGCGGCGCAGCGCCGTGGCGACCAGCTCGTCCGGGTCGCCGTCGTGCACGGCGGCGATCTCCCGGAACACCGCGCCGAGCCGCCGCACCGGGTTCAGCGCGGACGACGGCTGCTGCGGCACGAACCCGACGCGCCCGCGCACCTCGACGCGCCCGCCGAGCTCCACCCCGGTCCCGTGCTCGCCCAGCAGGGCGAGGCCGGTGGTCGTCTTCCCGCTGCCCGACGCCCCCACCAGCGCCAAGACCCGACCGGCGGACAGCGCGAAGCTGACGCCGTCGAGCAGCAGCCGCTCCCCCACGCGGGCGCGCAGGTCCTCGACGCGCACCACCGGGCTCACGTCCGCACCCGCTTCAGCGCCCGGTCGAACACCAGGTTCACCCCGACCGACAGCGCCACGATCAGCAGCGCGGGCACCACCACGGCCCACGGCTGCAGGAACAGCCCGCCCCGGTTGCGGTCCACCATCACCGCCCAGTCGGCCGCGTCGGGCGCGACACCGACCCCGAGGAAGCTGGCCGAGGCGACCAGGTAGAGCGCCCCGGTCATCCTCGTGCCGAGATCGGCCGCCAGCGTGCGCGCCATCGACCGTCCCGTGTAGACGATCGACACCCGCCACCACGACTCGCCCTGCATCCGCATGGCCTCCACTGCCTGCCGCCCGGCGATCTCCAGGGCCGCGGCGCGCGCGATCCTGGCCACGTCGGGGAAGTTGACGAGCGTGACGACGCCGATCAGGACTCCCAGCCCCGGTCCGGAGATGGCCGCCACGAGGATCAGCACCAGCAGCGACGGCACCGCCAGCACCAGGTCCAGCGGACGCATCAACCCCTCGTCCACCAACCGCGACCGCGCCGTCGCCGCCACCACCCCATAAGGCACCCCCACCGCGTAGGAACACACGGTGGCCAGCAGCGCGACCAGCACCACGGTCTGCCCACCCGCGAGGATCTGGTGCCACACGTCCCGGCCGACGAAGTCGGTGCCCAACACCCCCACCGACACGAACGGACCATGCCGGACCTGCTCGTCAGGCACGAACAACGGCCCCAACAAGGCCAGCGCCAAAGGACCCAGGATCAGCAGCCCACCGACACCCACCCGCCTCACAGCGCGACTTCCGTCCGGGGTGCCAGGCGGAACGCGACCAGGTCGGCGAGGAGGTTCACGGTGATCGTGGTGACGGCGAAGACGACGGCCAGTCCTTGCACCACCGGCAGGTCGCGCCCGGCGACGGCGTCGACCAGGGTGGTGCCCAGGCCGGGGATCACGAACACCGCCTCCACCACGATCACGCCGCCCAGCAGCCAGTCCGTGGTGCGGGCGACCTGCTGCACGGCAGGCGCGAGCGCGTTCGGCAGGGCGTGGGTGAGGCGGACCCGGGTGAGGTTGAGGCCCAGCCTGCGGGCGTGGCGCACGTAGTCCGAGGCGAGCGCGTCGAGCATGCCCGCGCGGACGAGTCGGCTGATGGAGCAGATCGGGCGGGCCAGCAGGACCAGCAGCGGCAGCACGAGCACCTCGGGCTGCGCGGCCAGGTCCGCGCCGACCGCCGTCGGCGGCAGCCACCCCAGGTGCACGCCGAACAGCGCGATCAGCACCACCGCCAAGGCGAACTCCGGGATCGAGTGCAGCCCCACGCTGATCGTGGTCAGCACCCGGTCGGCGACGCTGCCCTCGCGCAGCGCCGCCAGCACCCCGACCAGCACGGCGATCGGCAGCAGCAGCACCAGGGTGAGCGCCGCCAGCACCACTGTTGGGCCGACGCCGTCGAGCAGGAACTCCCCGACCGGCCGCCCGGAGACCAGCGAGACGCCGAAGTCCAGCCGGGCCAGCCCGGACAGCCACTCGGCGAACCGCTCCGGCGCGGGCCGGTCGAGGCCCATCGCCGCCCGGATCTGCGCGACCCGCTCCGGGTCCGGGTTGTCCCCGGCCAGCGCGACCGCCGCGTCGCCGGGCAGCGCCTGCACGAGCAGGAAGACGGCGGTGACGACGGCGAGCACCTGGACGGTGCCCAGCGCGAGCCGCCGCGCCGCGTAGGCGCCCAGGCTCACCCCAGCCACACCCGGTCGAACCGGGCCCAGTCCAGGGTGTTGGCGGGCGCGGTGGCGATGCCGCCGACCTTCGGGGCCGTCCCGACGATCCAGTCGGCGAAGCCCCACATGAGGTAGCCGCCCTCGGCGTGCAGGGTGCGCTGCATCTGCCGGTAGGCGTCGGCGCGCTGCGCGGCGTCCGAAGTGGACACCACCTTCTCGTACAGCGCGTCGAAGTCCGGCCGCGCCCACTTCGTCACGTTGGTGCCCGACCCGCTGAGCAGGCGCTGCGCGATGTGGGTCTCGATCGGCATGGCGCCGGAGCGGAAGCTGGACAGCGAGCCGTTCTTGAGGGTGTCGGACCAGTAGCTGTCCTTGTTGCCCATGCCCACCTCGATGGTCAGCCCGGACCCCTTCACCTGGTCGGCGAAGACCGTGGCGGCCTCGACCATCCCGGCCGCCGCGGCGGAGGTGTCCAGCGTGACGGTCAGGCCCTCGGCGCCTGCCTTGCGGATGAGGTGCCGCGCCCGGTCGAGGTCGCGCTCGCGCTGCGGGATGTCCTCGGCGTAGTGCTGGTAGCCCTTGCCGAACAGGTCGTTGCCGACCTGCCCGCTGCCCGCCAGCACCGACTCCACGAGCTGACCGCGGTCGGCGAGCAGGAACATCGCCTCCCGCAGGTCGCGGTTGTCGAACGGCGGGCGGTCCAGCTTCATGGCGAACGCCTGCGCCGCGCTGTTCGGGGAGCGGTGGATCGCCACCCGGTCGCCGCCGCCGTGGCTGCGGGCCGTGGTCGGGGTCAGGTCGTGGGCGTACTCGACCTGCCCGCCCAGCAGGGCGTTGGCGCGCGCGGACTCGTCGTTGGCGATGACGAACTCCAGCTCGTCCAGCAGCGGCGCGGACTCCCAGTAGTCGGGGTTGGCCTTGAGCAGCGTGGAGCGGCCCGGCTGGAACGACACGAAGCTGAACGGGCCCGAGCCGACCGGGCGGGTGAAGTCCTCGGCGCCCTCGGGCACGATGTACGCGCCGAACGCGGCCAGGGCGTTGGGGAACTCCACGAACGGCCGTTTGAGCGCGAACTCCACGGTCCGGTCATCGACCGCGCGGCTGTTCGGCAGGTCGACCAGCGCGAGGCTGGACTTGGCGCGGAAGGCGCGGGCCGGGTCGAGGACGCGCGCGTAGCTGGCGAGCACGTCCTGGGACCGCACGGGCGCGCCGTTGTGGAACACCGCCTGGCGCAGGGTGATCCGCCAGCGGGTCAGGTCCGCGCTGGGCTCCCACTTCTCGGCCAGCCGGGGCCGCGGGGACACGTCGTCGCCGAGGTCGGCGAGCTTGTCGAACATCGCCTTGGACCGCGCGGCTTCCACGAACAGGTTGGCCAGGTGCGGGTCGAGGACCTCCTTGGCGCCGCCGCCCGCGAACGCGGCGCGCAGCCTGCCGCCGCCGCGGGAGGCGGTCGAGGTGCCGCACCCGGCGAGGGTGGCGGCGGACAGGCCCGCGGTGAGGCCGAGGAAACCGCGGCGGTTCAGGTTCATGGTCGTTCCTTTCGGTGGGGACGCAGACGCGCCACGACGTGGAGCCGGTCGCCGGAGAGGGCCGCGCCCAGCGGGGCGCCCGCGTGCCACGGCGGGTCGGTGCGCGGGCCGGGGGTGTCGAACAGGGCCAGGACGTCGAACCCGGCGAGGTCGAGCAGGTGGCGCAGCTCCTGGGGGAACAGCAGCCGCCACGCGGAGGTCTGCGCCAGCGGCTCGCCGAGCCCGGCCCAGGTCCACTCGCGGCGGCGGCGCAGCAGCTGGGCGGCGTGGTCGACCCACAGCTCGGTGCGCGAGGTGTACTCGGTGCCGCGCCAGGTCACCGAGCGGGTGCGCGGGGCGTCGAGCAGCTCGGTGCTGCCGAGGAAGAACGCGCCGTTGCGCATCTCCGCGACGAGCAGCCCGCCGGGCACGAGGTGCTCCCGGCAGCGGCCGAGGAACGCGTCGAGGTCGGCGTTGGTGTGGCAGTACAGCAGCGCGCTGTCCAGGCAGGTGACGACGTCGAACCGGCGGCCGAGGGCGAAGGCGCGCATGTCGCCGACGACGGCGTCGACCATCGGGTGGTGCTCGCGCACGTGCGCCACCATCCGCGCTGAACTGTCCACCGCGGACACGCGGTATCCGTTGCGGGCCAGCCATCCCGCGTCGCGGCCGGTGCCGCAGCCGACGTCGAGCAGGTCCCCGCCGCCGCCGAACCGCGTCACGATGTCGTGCGCGAACCGCGCCGCGAGGTGCCCCGGGTCGGGGAACTGGTGCTCGTAGAGTTCCGGGTTGTCGGTGAGCAGGTTCATCCGGTGACCTCCGCGAGGGCGCCGCGGCGGTGCAGGCACAGCACGCCCCCGGCGGTGACGAGCCCGATCGCGGCGCACAGCAGCGCCGCCGGCCGGTCGCCTGACCCGAGCACCCACCCGATGAGGGCGTTGCCGAGCGTCGCGGCGATCCCCGACCCCAGGTAGAACATGCCGAAGTAGGTGCCGGACAGGCTCGACGGCCCGAACGACGGGATCAGGTCGTAGACGAACGGGTGGGCGATCATCACCCCGACCGCCAGTCCCAGCGCCGCCAGCAGCACCGGCACGAACCCCGGCCACGCGGCGGGCACCAGGAACCCCGCCCCCATCACGGCCACGCCCGTGGCGATCGCCGGTCCGCGCGCCCACCGCGACAGCGCGCGGGTGACCCGGACCTGGAACAGCAGGGTGGCGGTGGTGGACACCAGGAACAGGGCCACCACGCCCGACGGCCCGACGGCCTCCTGCGCGCGCAGCGGGAGCAGCAGGTAGAGCTGGTTCTGCAGGGCGAACACCCCGCTCAGCACGCAGGTGAACGCGATGAACCGGCGGTTGGCCAGGCACTCGCGCCAGTCGCCCAGGACCGTCCCGTCCCGGCGGGTGGCCGCGCGCGCGGGCAGCGCCACGGCCTGCGCGACGGTCAGCGCCGCGAAGATCCCGGCCGCCACCACGGCGGCGAGCCGGAAGTCCCACAGCAGCAGCACGCCGCCCAGCACCGGCCCGACCAGGGCGCCCGCCTGGCCGTAGACGTTGAACCGGGCGAACGCCTCGGTGCGCGCGGCGCCGGACTCCAGGGCCACGTAGGAGCGCACCGCCGGGTTGAACAACGCGCCCGCGACGCCGCTGAGCGCGGAAGCGCCGAGCACCACCGGGAGCGAGTCGCCCACGGCGAACAGGCCGAACCCGACCGCGCGCAGACCGCAGCCCGCCAGGATCGCCGCGCGCGGCCCGAGCCGGTCGGACACCGTGCCGCCCACCAGGAACAGGCCCTGCTGGCTCAGCGTGCGCACGCCCAGCACCACGCCGATCACCGCCGCCGACATGCCCAGCGCGCCCAGGTGCGCGGCGAGGTGCGGGATGAGCAGGAAGAAGCCGGTGTTCACGGCGAACTGGTTGACCAGCAGCAGCCGCACCGCCAGAGGTAACCGGGTCATCGCCGTGCCACGCCGAGTCCGGCCGCGCCCGCGAGCCGCAGCGTGCCGTCCTCGCCGCCGATGCCCGTCCACGGGTCGTCGGCGAGCAGCAGGTGCCCGTCGAGGTCGACCCAGCGGGCGTGGCCGGTGAGGTGGACGGCGGGCGCGATGCCCAGCGTGCTGGCGACCAGGCAGCCGAGCATCACGTCCAGGCCCGCGGCGCGGGCGGCGGAGATGACCGCCAGGGCGGGCCGGATGCCGCCGCACTTGGCGAGCTTGACGTTGACCCCGTCCACCGCGCCCGCCAGCCGCCGGACGTCGGCCGGGGTGGCGGCGTCCTCGTCGGCGATGAGCGGCACGGGGCACCGCTGGCGCACCCAGGCCAGGGCGCCCGGGTCGCCCGGCGGGATGGGCTGCTCCACCGCGTCCAGCACGACCCCGGACGCGGTGAGGCGCTCGACGGTCCGCACCGTCTCCTCCGCGCTCCAGCCGCCGTTGGGGTCGAGCAGCAGCCGGGCGTGCGGCGCGGCGGCGTGGACGGCGGCCACCGCGGCGAGGTCGCACTCGGTCCCGGCCTTCACCTTGAGCACCGAGAAACCGCGCCGCGCCAGCGATTCCGCTTGTGCGGCGGCGTCCTCCGGCGTGGTGATGCCGATGGTGTGGGCGGTGGGGGTGTCCTGCCATCGCGGCACACCCGCGAGCGCGTGCACCGGGACACCGCGCCGCCGCGCGATCAGGTCGTGCAGCGCGGCGTCGACCGCCGCCCGCACCCCGGCAGGCCAGGTTCCCCCGTGCAGCGCGTCGAGCGCGGTCTCGGGTTCGGCCGCGTCGGCGAGGACCGGGCGCAGGTTCTCCAGCACCGCGGCGATCCCGGCCAAGTCCAGTCCGTAGTAGACACTTGTCACGACCTCGCCGTGACCGCGCAGACCGTCGTGCTCCACCACGACCCGGACGGCGTCCCGGCGGGCCATCACCGACCTGGAGATGCGCAGCGGTGCGCTGAGGTCGAGGCCGTAGACCTCCCAGTCGAGCCTCACGCGGGCACCGCCACCCTGGGCGCGGCGACGGATCGGCACCGCGTCCACGCCACCGCCTCGACCGAATCTGGTTCGCCGATCTCCACCGGCCGGTCCGCGGCCGGGCCCAGCAGCCCGCGGCCGCGGCAGAAGTCGTCGTCGAAGATCGTGCCGAGGTACCGGTGCGGGCCGTCGGGGAACACCGTCGCCACCACGGCGCCCGGCTCGACCCTGGCCACCCAGGCCGCGACCAGCGCGACCGCGCCGGTGCTCCACCCGCCGCTGACGAACGCGCCGCGGGCCAGCAGGCGGCACGCGTTCACCACCTCCACCGGGCCGAGCCAGTGCACCTCGTCGAACTCGGCGTGGGCGACGTTGCCCGGGTGGATGCTGCTGCCCAGCCCCCGCATCACCCGGGCCCGCGCGGGCTGGCCGAAGATGGCGGAGCCGACCGCGTCCACGCCGATCAGCCGCACCCGCGGCCAGTGCCTGCGCAACTCGGCGATCACGCCCGCGCTGTGCCCGCCGGTGCCGACGCTGCACACGAGCACGTCGACCGGGTCCAGCTGCGCGACCAGCTCCCGCGCCAGCCCGGCGTAGCCCGCCGGGTTGTCGGGGTTGTTGTACTGGTCGGGCCAGTAGGCGCCGGGGTGCTCGGCCAGCACCGCGCGCAGCCGGTCCAGCCGGGCCTGCTGCCAGCCGCCGACCGGGTGCGGGCGGTCCACCACCTCCAGGCGGGCGCCGTGGGCGCGCAGCAGGGCGCGCATCGACGGTTCCAGCTCGGAGTCGACCACCAGCACGACCGGGTGCCCGAGCGCCTGGCCCGCGAAGGCGAGGCCGAGGCCGAGCGTGCCGCTGGTCGACTCCACCACCACGGCGCCGGGCCGCAGCTCGCCGCGCTCCCTGGCCGCGAGCAGCATGGACACCGCCGGGCGGGCCTTCATGCCGCCCGCGCTCAGGCACTCCAGCTTCGCCCAGAAGCCGCCGTGCCGGTGCGGCAGCGGGATGTCCACGCGGACCACGGGGCTGTGGCCGAGCAGGTCGAGCAGGCGCGGGTTCACGAGGGGCGCTCCGTGTGCTGGTGGATCGTCGTGGGGCCGCCGTCGAGCCAGAAGAACGGGTACGGCTCGGCCGACACCGCCCGCACGCCGTGCCCGATGAACCACGGCAGCACCGCGCAGGCCGTCTGCGCGAACATCACCACGGGGACGCCCGCCGCCGATGCCCGCCGCAGCAGCGGTTCGAACGTGCCGTTGCCGACGGTCATCCCCGAGGCGAGCACCAGGTCGCAGCCGTCGACGGCGCTCTCGGCGTCGGCCAGGATCGGCTCGTCCCACTCCGTGCGGCCGCCCTTGAGGTCGCACGGCACGTAGCCGACGCCGCGCTCGCGCAGGTGGTGCAGCAGCGAGTTGACGACGCCGACCACCAGCACCCGGTCACCGGGAGCCGGGTCGAGCAGGTCGACCACGGCCCCGGCGCGCGCCAGGGACTTCTCCAGCGACGTGCCCGGCCCGACGGTCACCGGCTTCGCGCCGGAGAGCGCGGGCGGGCGGACGTGCATGAGGTAGGCGTCCAGCGCCGCCGTGCGCAGCGCGGGGTTCGAGTGATCGAGCAGGTCGAGCACCGTGCGGCCGACGCAGTCGTACACCTCGTCGTCGTCGATGCGCTCGACCGCGCAGGAGCCGACGGCCTCCGCCACGCGCAGGCTGACCACGGTGTTGCGGTAGGACCGCCCTCGGGTGGCGTGCCGGACGCCTTGGCGGGTGGTGAACCCGACGCTCACCGGGCACGCGGCCGGGTCCGGTCCCCAGGCGCCGCCGCGGACCAGGTCCAGCAGGTCGGCCATGGTCACGCCTGCTCCCCGGCGTAGTCGACCGACAGGCCGCCGACGAGCGCCTCGGCCCGCGCCCGCGCGCCCAGCCCGGCCCGGTCGGTCACCAGCACGTGGCCGAGGTAGCTGTTGTTGCTCGTCGGGTCGCCCGCGCGGTGCCCCGGCTGCTTCACCGACCACTCGGCCACGCCCGGCGCCGCCGCGAGGGCGTCGGCGCCCCGGACACCGGCCACCACGCCCGCGCGCGGCGGCAGCAGGAACGAGATCGCCGCGCTGCGCACGCCGGTGTCGGCGGGGGTGAGGTCGGGGTGTTCGCCGATGGCCAGCCGGGCGTGGGCGGCGGGCAGGTCGATGCCGGTGACGCGGCGGACGAGCTCGGTGATCTGGTTGCCCGCGGGCCGGGGGTTGACCTCGACGACCCGTGGGCCGCCCGGGGTCAGCTTGAGCTCGGTGTGCGCGACGGCGCGGTCCAGCCCGAGCGCCCCGATCGCCGCCACCGCGACGGCTTCCGCCTCGGCGGTGGGCAGGTCGGCGGGGAACATGTGCCCGCTCTCCACGAACCACGGCCTGCCCCCGACGCTCTTGTCGGTGACGCCGACGACGTGGGTGACGCCGTCCACCGTGACGCTCTCCACGCTCACCTCGGGGCCGGTCAGCAGTTCCTCCAGCAGCACGGCCCGCACCCTGGGCTGGTCGCGCGCGTTGACCGGGAACGCCTCCAGCGCGGCGAACGCCTCGCGCAGCCCGGCCTCGTCGGCGACCTCGCGCACGTGCATCCCGGCGCAGAGGTCGACGGGCTTGACCACCAGCGGGTAGCCGAGCCCGGCGGCGGCCTCGCGGGTCGCGGGCCAGTCGTGCGCCAGGGCGAACCGCGGGCCGGGCACCCCGGCCTCGCGTAAGGCGGCGCGGGTGAGGTCCTTGCGGCAGGCCCGTTCGACGGCCTCCGGCGCCGACCCTGGCAGCCCGAGCCGCGCGGCGACCCGCGCGACGGTCGGCAGGTAGTAGTCGCAGGAGGACACCACCCCGTCGAACCCGAGGACGCCGTGCAGGCGCTCGACGTGGTCGAGCAGGCCGGGCAGGTCGTTGGTCTCCGCGGTGAGCACGTTGGCCGCGGCCAGCAGCGGGTGCGGGTTCGCGGGCGCCGACCGCAGGTAGTGGTGCAGGTCGCGGGTCAGGAAGGTGAACCGGTGCCCGCTCTCGCCGACCGCCCTGGGCAGCAGCGAGCTCATGGCGCCGACCCAGCTCTCGATCATCAACAGGTGAGCCACATGTCCTCCTGGCGCGGAACGGTCACGACCAGGGAATGATAATCATTGTCATTCCCTGGGCAGCAGCGACCCCTGTTCTCGACGCGCCCTCGCAGGTCAGGCTATATGGAAACGATTATCGCTTCACACCCTCGGCGGCCTGCCTGGTTCGCCACGGTGGCGGGGTGAGCGTGATCGACCGAGCCCGTCCAAGGCGCGCGCTGTCCGGGTACTCCACAGTGGGCCATCGCCGTCGTCGCCGTGCTGGTCGCGGTTCTCGCCGCGGGGGTGGTGCTCTCACCAAGCGGGCAATGGCGTCGGATCGTCCCGGGGGTCAGTGCTTGATCGGCAGGACCAGGTGCTCGAACATCCGGGTCAGCTCGGTGTCGGGGTCGTCGGTGAGGCCGGAGTGGGTGGGGGAGGTCTGGAGCAGGGTGCTGCGGGGGGCGGTGAGCCAGCGGAAGCGTTTGCCCGTGGGGATGGCGGTGACCGGGCCCGCGCCGCCGCGGCAGGTGGCGCCGAGGTGGTCCAGGGTGTCGGTCAGGGTGTCCAGGTCGATCGCCGGGTCGAGGGCGCGCAGGCGGTCGGGGTCGACGTGCGTGCGGCAGCGCAGGTAGTCCAGGGCGGCGCAGTAGAGGACCACGCCGACGTTCATGGCCTCGCCGCGGTCCTGGCGGGGGACGGCGCGCAGCAGCGCGTACTCAAACACGTGCGGCACGGGTGGCCTCCAGCGTCTCGACCCAGGTCGCCGAATCCGCCACGCGGGCGGAGAAGTAGGCGGTGTACGCGGCGCGCGCGGCCGCGGCGTCGGGGAACGCGCCGTCGGCGGTCAGCCAGTCGTCGGGGACCAGGGCGAGCACCTCGGCCAGCAGGGCCGGGGTGACCTGGGGCGCGAGGTCGCGGTCGGCCTCGGTGACGGGACCGGCGACCGGGAGCATGACGTGGTCGGCGGCCTCATAGCGGTAGTGCGCGGCGGGCGCCCAGCCCGGACCCCAGCGGTGGTGGAAGTACAGCGCGGCGCCGTGGTCGATGAGCCAGACGTCGCGGTGCCAGAGCAGCAGGTTCGGGTTGCGCCAGCTGCGGTCGACGTTGAGGGTGAGCGCGTCCAGCCACAGCAGCCGCGCGGCCAGGTCCGGCCCGGGGTCGCGGACCAGCGGGGTGAAGTCGAAGGAACCCGGCAGGTAGTCCAGCCCGAGGTTGCGGCCCCCGGAGGCGTTGAGCAGCTCCTGGACCTCCTCGTCCGGCTCGACGCGCCCCAGCTCGGGGTCGAGGTCGACCAGCACGATCTCCGGCACGCGGAACCCCAGCGCCCGCGCCAGCTCCCCCACCACCAGTTCGGCCACCAGCGCCTTGAGGCCCTGGCCCGCACCGCGGAACTTCACCACGTACATGCCGAGGTCGTCGGCCTCGACCAGGCCGGGCAGCGACCCGCCCTCGCGCAGCGGGGTCACATAGCGGGTGGCCGCGACGACCCGCAGCTCAGCAGAAGCCACCCCCGCATCCTGCCCGACCGGCCCGGCGCCCCGTCGGGGTGGTGGCCGTCGAGCGGGCCGCCACCCCGGTGGGGGTCACGCGTTGCCGTAGTCCACCAGTTCCACCAGGAGGTTGCTGGCCGGTCCCAAGTGGACGAACGCCACCCGCAGGCCCGGTCTGCCGCCGCGGCAGGGGTGTTCGTCCACCGGGACGGCGCCGCGGGCCAGCAGGGCCGGGAGGTCGGCGTCGATGTCGTCGACCTCGTAGGCGACGTGGTGCAGGCCGGGGCCGCTGCGCTTGAGGTGGCCGCTGACGGCGGCGCTCGGGGTGCTCGGGCAGACCAGCTCGATGGACGCCTGGTCGCCGGGCCGCTGCCAGAACTGGGTGTCGACGCCGAAGGTCTCCACGTGCCCGTCGTAGGTGAGCTTCATGTCCAGCAGCCCCAGCGCGGCGGCCGCGCCGGGCAGGTCGGCGGTGACCAGGCCGATGTGGTCCATGCGCAGGATCACGCCGCTGCCCTCGCGGCGGTGATCGCGGCGGCGAGGGCGCCCACGTCCTTGATGGCGAAGTACCGCTGGAGGTTCAGCCGGACCCCGAAGTGCTGCTCGATGCCGGTCAGCAGCCGCAGGGCCGCGTAGCTGCTCCAGTCGGGGAGGGCGTCGAAGCGGGAGTCGGCGGCGATGTCGGCGGCCGGGTGGTCGGTGACCTGGCTGAGCAGGTCGGCGACCTCGGTGAGGACCGTGGTGACCTCAGGCATGGGTGACTACCTCCAGTGTCGTCCAGTCAGGACGGACGTGCGGGCGCGGGTTCAGGGGCAGGGTGTAGCGGGTGCGGTCGTCGTCCAGCGCGAGGGCGCCGAAGCCGACCGACGGGTAGAACGCGGCGGCGGGCAGGTTGCGGCCGGTGGCGCGGAAGTCCGCCTCCACCCGGGACACCCCGTCGGCCAGCGCCAGGTCCAGGACGTGCTGGAGCACGGTCTGCTCCACGCCGCGGGTGAAGACGCGGCAGCTCATCACGAAGTTCTCGATGAGCCAGTGGTCCGGGTGCCGCGACACCCAGACACCGCCGACGACGCCCTCGCGGCCGAACCGGTCGGACACCTCGAAGACCAGGATGACGGCGTCGTCGGCCGCGGCCATCTCGCGGGTGCGGGCCTCCGGGTGGGCGGCGCCGACCATGGTGAACTGGTTGGTGCGCCCGCCGAGCTGCACCAGGCGGGGCAGGCTGAACTCGTCGGCGGGGCGCACCGCGACCCGCAGGTCCAGGCTGCGCAGGTAGTCCTCGGCCGAGCCGAACTCTGTCTCGGCCTGGGTGCGCTCGGCGCGGGCCTGGTAGAGGGTGGTGCGCTCGCGGTCGGTGTCGGTGATGGTCAGGACCTCGAACAGGCCGGGCCGCGACAGCGCGCCGAGGTGGTCGGCGGGGTCGCCGTCGAGGTGCAGGACGGTGACCTCGGGGATGGCGCCGCGGACCAGCTCGGTCTCGAAGCGGCTGTCGTCGGCGAAGACGAAGCTGTCGAGGCCGAGGTTCAGCTGGGTGGCGAGGTGGCGGAGGTTCTGGTCCTTCGGGTGCCAGTTCACCGCGCGGGCGGCGATGTCGGCCGGGCGCAGCACCAGGTCCGGGTGCTCGTTCAGCACCGCGTCCACCACGGTGGCCTCGTTCTTGCTGCACAGCGCGAGAATCACGCCCTGCTTGCGCAGCGCCACCGCCCGCCGCTGCACGGCGGTGAAGCAGTTTCCGGGGTACAGCGGGCCGACCTGGATGCCGGTCGGGCCGTCGTCGCCGACGACCCCGCCCCACACGGTGTTGTCCAGGTCCAGCGCCAGCACCTTCTTGCCGACGCCGAGCACCGCCCGGCAGAACGCGGCGGCCTCCTCGGCGTAGCGCAGCTCCGCCTCCGGGGACCACGCGGCGCTGGCGAAGCGGTAGAGGCGCTCGTCGCGCGGGGCGGCGGGCGTGTCGACCAGCACGGCCTCCAGGTCGAGGGCGTGCACCCGCCCGTGCCGCTCGGCCAGGCCCAGCAGGTCGCTGTTCAGCTCCCGCCAGGCCCGCCCGAGTGCGGCCCGCGCGTCGAAGGCGATGACGCTTCGGTAGTGCGCGGGCGAGAGCGGCACGGTGTGCACGAGCACGGCCGAGCCCGCGCGCCCGGTGTAGGAGCCGACGGCGTGCTCCAGGCTGGACACCCGCAGCCGCAGCGCGTCGGCGAGCCCGGCGATGTCGGTGGGGTCCCAGTCGGCGGGCAGGTACCAGTCGTCGTGGGTCAGGCACAGGGTGACCTGCGGGTCGAACGCGGCGAGCGCCGAGTCCGGGCTGGTCAGGTCCACCGCGAGCTGGTCGAAGCCGGAGACGTGGATCTGCGGGGCGATGCCGCCGCGCAGCAGCGCGATCCGCAGCAGCGGGGCGACGCCCGCCGCGGTGAAGGTGCCGGTGACCGCCACCCGCAGCGCGCGGCGGGCGCCCAGCAGCTCGCCGGGCACCGTGGCCAGCAGCCGCCCGGCCTCCAGCAGGGTGGGGATGTCGGTGAGCGCGCCGAGGTCGGCGAGCAGGGTCGGGTCGGGCGCGGCGCCGGGGGCGGCGAGTCCGCGCACCCGGGCGAGCAGCGTTTGGGGTCGCATCGTGTCCTCAGATCGAGAGCAGCGTGCACAGCCAGTGCATGCCGCTGGCGGTGCTGGTCAGGGCCACCACGTCGCCAGCGGCGAGCCCGGTGGCGTAGTGCTCCAGGGAGAGCAGCTGGTCGGCGCAGCCGACGTGGCCGTGGGTGACGGCCACCTCCGAGTTCGTCCACTCCAGGGTCATGTCCAGGTCCTTGGCCATCAGGGTCAGCGCCTGGACGTTGTCGTGGAGGTGGATGAGCCGGGCCAGCTCGGCCGGGGCGATGCCGACGCGGGCGCACGCCCGGCGGACGACCTCGTGGTTGTTGGCGCGGATCGTGGAGACGAACTCGAACATCCGGCGGATGTCCCCGGCGAAGAACTCCTCCAGCCGCGCGGTCGGGCTCTTCACCGCGACCTCGGACGGGTCCTGCCCGGTGAACGGGCGGGCGGCCGCGCCGATGTCCATGCGCATGAAGTCGGCGTAGCGGCCGTCGCTGATCACCTCGGTGGCCAGCCAGCGCAGCCGGGGATGGCCGCGGCGGACCACGGCGGCGGCCGCGCCGTCGGAGAAGACGCTGGTGTTGATCTCCATTCGGTTCCAGTACGGCTCGGCGACCCGGTTGGCGCCGATGATCAGCGCGGTGCGGTAGTCCGGGTGGGTGGCGAACTTGCCCGCCACCGTGTCGAACGCGGCCACTCCCCCGCCGCACGCCTGGGTCAGCAGCACGGCCTCGGCGCGGGAGGCGCCGATCCGGGCCTGGGTGGCCCCCGCCGGGTCCCAGTAGAGGTACTCGGCGATGTCGGACATGGCCAGCACGACCAGGTCCACCTCGTCGGCGCTCACCCCGGCGTTCGCCAGGGCGAGGTCGGCGGCGCGCGCGGCCAGGTCGGTCAGGCCGACCCCGTCGGCGGCGCGGTGGAAGCCGCGGTAGCCCCAGCTGAGCACGCGCTCCACGTCGTCGGTGTAGTCGGCAGCGGCGTCGGCCACGGCCACGGGCTCACCGAGCACGTGCCCGAACGCCACGATCCCGAAGTCGGTCACCGGACTTCCTCCATCCTCAGCTCGTCGGCCGCCGCGAGGAACGCGGTGGCCACCTGGTTGTGCGGGGTGCGCCGGTAGCGCACGGCCAGCGGTCCGCCGTCGCGCAGCGCGGCCAGCACCCGGTCCTGCACACCCTTGCCGAGGACCACACAGGACAGTGAGAACACGTCGACGACGCGCTCCCCACCGACCCTGCGGACGCCGACGGCGCCGCTGATGCCGTAGTCGCCGAACCGGTCGCGCACCCGTACCGCGATCAGCTCGCGGCCGGGGTCGGCCAGGTCCTGGCCGTCGTGGCCGAGGGTGAAGTCCTTGGCCCGGCTGACCACCTCGGCGACCTTCGCCGCGGTGTCCGGCCGCACCGGCTCGCACTCGACCTCCAGCCGCAGCCCGGCCACGAAGTCGGCCAGCGACGGCGTCGCGGCCTCGGTGACCGCCGCGACCGCCGGGGGCGGGGGCGCAGGGACGGGCAGCCGGTCCAGCAGCCCGGCCCGGCGCAGCTCGCCGGGCCACGCCTCGGCCACGGGGCCAAGCCGCACGACCGGACCCGGCCACGCCACCACGGCCGTGTCACCGGCAAGCCCGACCGGGTGGCCCTGTGTCTCGACCGCGTCACCGGCGGGCCCAACCGAGCGGCCCGGCACCACGGCCGCGTCGCCGGCAAGCCCGGCCGGGTGGCCGGGCGCCGCGGGGGCGCCTGCCGCGGGGGTCGCGTCGATCAGGGCGAGGGAGTCCGGTGGCACGCCGAGCGCGGCGGCGAGTCCCGCCGGGTCCGCGGCGGGCGTCCACGCGTCCAGCAGGTCGGCGGCGTCGCCGACCGGGCCCCAGCCGCCGATCCGGGCGCCCGCCGCCCGCAGCGCCGCGATCAGCCCGGCGTCGGCGGTCCCGGCCAGGGCCACCGCGCGGGGCGTGGCGCCGAAGACCGCGCGCAGCACGCCCGCGATCTGGGCGGCCAGCTCGGCGAACACGGACTCGGTGTAGGGGATGCGGGCGAAGCGGAACAGCGCCGGGTGGTGCGCGGCGCGGGCGCCCACCGCCCGCACCGCCTGCTCGGCGTCGACCACCCAGGCGTCCGGGCGCTCGGCCAGCCGGGCCCGCACCAGCTCCCTTGCCGCCACCGCGGCGGCGGGGACGGAGCCGGGCAGGCTGTCGTCGAGCGCGCCGCGGGCGCGGTGCTCCGGGACCGCGGGGAGCACCACGACCAGGCAGGCCCGCCACCGCCGGGCCGCGGCGGCCGCGGCGTCCACCGCGTGCGCCAGCTCGGCGGCGTAGTCGGCCGGGTCGGCCGCCAGCTCCTCGAGCCGGGGGGCCACGACGAGCACGTCCGGGCGGTGCCGGGCGGTGGCGGAGTCGTCGTCCAGGCACTGCTGGACGATCTGGTTGAACGGCGCCACCCGCACCTGCGGCGCGAGCCCGGCGTCGGTGAGCGCCACGCCCAGGTAGGGCGTCAGCGGGTCGGCGGTGTAACTGGCCAGCAGCGCGATCCGCAGCACGGGGGCGGCGGGCACCTTGGCGATGTCCTGCCAGCGGGTGCGGACCGCGGCCAGGTCGGTGGTCTCGGTCATCGCTACACCTCCGCCCCGTTGGCGCGCAGCACGCCGCGCACGTCGCCGATGGTGCGCACGCCCGCGATCTGCTGGTAGTCGAAGGACAGCCCGTAGGCCTCCTCAAGGGACACGATCAGCTGGATGTGCCGCATGCTGGTCCAGGTGGCCAGGGTGTCGGGCCCCGCGGTGTCGACGACCAGGGCAGGGTCGACGTCCAGGGCGCCCGCGACCACGCGGGCGAACTCGACGGTCATGACCGCCCCCGCAGGCTCAGCGGCCGCATGTCCGTCCACACGCGACCGACGTGGTCGAGGCAGGCGGCCTTGTCCCCGGCGAACCCGGCGTCGCGCCAGCCGGTGGCGGCGGCCTTGTGGGCGGGCCAGAGCGCGTACTGCTGCTCGTCGTTGACGACGACCCGGTAGTGGAACTCGGTGCTCATGGTGGTTTCTCCTCCCTGGAGTGGTCAGTCGACGAGCGCGGGCGCGGGCTTGGCGGGCCCAGAAGCGGGTTCGGCGGCGGGTTCGGCGTCGTGGTCGGGCACGAGGGTCTCGACCTCGCGGACGGACTTGGCGAACCAGCCCGCGGCGCCGACGGCCACCCCGAGCACGCCGACGATCACGAACATCAGGCCGATGCCCGCGCCGGGACCGGTGCCGACCAGCCAGCCGAAGGTGCCCGCGAGCGCGCCGCCCTCGGTCATCGCGGGCTCGAAGACGTGGTCGGCCAGCGGGCCCGCGGCCAGCATGCCGATGGGGATGGACAGGTTCTCGATGAACAGCCGGGCGGCGAACACCCGGCCCTGCACGGCGGGCTCGACCTTCTCCTGCCAGATGGTCTGGGCGAGGCCGTCGATGAACGGGATGAACAGCTGCACGAAGAACAGCCCCGCCGACCAGGCGACCCAGCCGTCCCCGACGCCGTAGAGGATGCGGCCGAGGATGCTGAACCCGAGGATCGCGCCCAGCACGACGGTCATCTTGCGGCGCGGGAACTTGAGCACCCCGAGCAGCACCCCGCCCAGCACACCGCCGACCGCGCCGAGGGTCTGGACCAGGCCGAGCGTGCCCTCGTCGCCGCCGCTGCGGGCCAGCACCAGCGGCACCAGCAGCGCCCAGCCGACGGCGGCGAGCAGGCTGATCCCGAACAGCACGCCCTGCAGGGCCAGCAGCGGCGGGCGGCGCAGGATGTACTGGAAGCCGTAGAGGGAGTCGCGCCACATGCCCGTCCTCGGCTCGTCGGAGTGGACCTTGGGCGGCAGCACGACCAGGTAGACCGCGATGACCGCGACGACGTAGGTCAGGCCGTCCACGAGCAGGATGACGGTGATGTCGGTGGCGGAGAGGAAGGCGGCGGCCAGCGCCGGGGCGAAGATCACCGGCAGCGTGCGGACGGCCCACATCATGGCGTTGGCCTTGGTGTACTGACCTTTTTCCATCATCACGGTGATGGCGGCGGAGTAGGCCGGGACCTGGATGGCCAGCAGCGCGCCGGTGACGGCGTTCACCAGGTACAGGTGCCACATCTGGGCGTCGCCCGCCATGAACAGCGCGAGCAGCCCGAAGGTGACCACGATGGACCCGACGTCGCTCAGGACGATGGTGAGCCTGCGGTCCCAGCGGTCGACGATGCTGCCCGCGATGGGGCTGAACAGCACGGTCGCGCCGAGGCCGAAGAACATCATCAGGGCCATCTCGGTGGCGGAGCCGGTCTGCTGCCACACCCAGATGCCGAGGACGAAGTTGGTCATGCGGGTGCCGAGCGCGGACAGTATCTGCCCGAACCACATGATGGTGAAGGCGCCGAATCCGGAGGGGCGTTTCGTCATTTCCTGGTGTCCTTTACGAGTTGGCGGCGGTGACGAGCCGCCGGAGCAGCCCCTCGATGTCGGCGAGCAGCGCCTCGACGGTCTCCCGCCGGTGGACCTCGGTGCCGAAGTTCATCTCCAGGCGCAGCTCGTCGCCGACTTCGGCGCCGACGAGGTCGAGCCGTCCCGGCCACAGCGTGGCGGGGTCCTGGAGCACGCCGAGGTCCTCGGCGCAGAGGTCGAACAGCTCGTCGGCCGCGGAGATGTCGTCGAAGCCGAACGTGCCGACGAAGTTGACGGTGAGCTGGACGTTCGGCGCGTCCAGCCGGGCGCGGACGGCCGGGTCCGGGTGGGCGTGGCGGAGCAGGCTGTAGCCGATTCCGTTGGCAGGCACGGTCTTGAGCGTCCGCGCGACCGCCTTGACCGCGGTGATGTCGTCGGTCCGCGGCGGCAGCGCGACGCGGATCGGGTAGAGCACCTGGAACCAGCCCATGGTCCGGGTGAGGTCGACGCCGTCGAACAGGGCCTCGCGGCCGTGGCCGGTGGTGGCGATCGTCCACTCCGGACTGCCCGTGCGGTCGGCGGCCAGCGCGACGGTCGCCCACACGAGCAGGTCGTGGATGCCGACCCTGGCGGTCTTCGCCGCGACCCGCAAGCGCCGGGTGAGGTCGGCGTCGAGGGTGCGGGACAGGGAGTCCATGACCCCGAACCGGTTGTCGCCGGGCAGGTCGACGGGGAAGTCCTCGGCGCCGGGGCGCTGCGCCTCCCAGAAGGGCAGCTCGGCCAGCAGCTCCTCGCCGCGGGTGTGGTCGGCGAGCAGCCGCGCCCAGTCGCGGTAGGCGGTGGTCTTGGCGGGCAGTTCGGGCTCCTCCCCCGCTTCCAGCTTCAGCAGCAGGGTCTGGAGGTCTTCCAGGATCAGGGTGCGGGAGACGCCGTCGGTGACCAGGTGGTGGCAGACCACCATGAGCCGGTCGGGCTCGTCGCCGAGTCCGAAGTGGAGCACCTGGGCCAGCGGGCCGTCCAGGCTCAGCTGGGGGTGGCGCTCGTTGAGCACGGCGAGGACGGCCCGCTCGCGCTCGGCGGCGGGCACGTGGGACAGGTCGTGGCTGTGGAAGGGGACGGCGGTCTCGGGGGCGGTGTGCTCGGCCTGCCAGCCCGCGCAGTCGCGGCGGAAGCGCAGCCGCAGCCCGTCGTGGTGCTCGGCGAGGACGCCGACCGCCTTCGCCAGGTGCGCCACCGGGACGGGCCTGCGCAGCCGCAGGTAGTACGGGTGGTTGAAGTGCGCGGGGTCGGCCATGCTCGGGGCGAGGGCCTCGAAGAACCACAGCTGCGCGCCGGTCGCCGGGAAGGTCCCGTCGACGCGGCCCTGCTCGGCGGTGGCGGCCTGCTCGGCGGTGTCCTCGGCGCAGAGCTGGGCGATGGTGGGGCGGGCGGCGAGTTGGCTGGGGACGAGCTTGATCCCGGCCTGGGTGGCCAGCCAGACGACCTGGATCGCGGTCATCGAGTCCCCGCCCAGGGCGTAGAAGTCGTCGTGGACCCCGACCTCGGGCACCCGCAGCACGTCCTGCCAGATCGCGGCGAGCGCCTTCTCCCGCTCGGTGCGCGGGGCCTGCCGCGCGGCGCCGGTCCCGACGCCCGCGATGGCGGCGGCGATGTCCTCCGGGGTGCGCAGTCCGGCGATCTCGGCGGCCAGTTCGGCGGGCATGGCGTAGTCGCCGCCCGCGCCGGGCGGGTCGAGCGGCCAGAGGTGCGCCAGCGCGGCGGGCTCGGCGGGCAGGTCGGCCCGCCGGTGGCCGTCGACGCCGATGGCCAGGACCCCGTCGGCGCTGCCGGTCCCCGCGCTCGGCGAGGTCGTGACGCGGCGGCCGAGGCGGGCCTGCGCGTGGGTGAACGCGGCCAGGTGCCCCGGCGTGGGGAACCGGTCGGGGTCGACGAGCACGGTGCGCACCGGGACGGCGGCGTGCCGGTGCAGGAGCCGGGCCAGCGCGGTGCCGACCAGCACCCCTGGGTCGCCGTCGCCGAGGTCGACCACGGTGGCCAGGCGCGCGAGGCGGTCGGCGGCGTGCCCGAAGACGCCGGGCCACGGGGTGCGGTCCAGGCCGGGGGACGGCGCGACGAGCACGGTCAGCGGCGCGTCGGTGCGCTCCCGCCTGCGGCGCAGCGCCCGGCAGAGCCGGGTGAGGCCGCGTTCGAACTCCCCAACCGCGCCCGGGTTCGGGTCGGCGGGCAGCAGGTCGGCCCAGCGCAGCACCAGGGCGTCGATCTCGCGCCCGCCGAACGGCGCGAGCAGGGGCCGCAGGATCTGCCCGGCCGGCGCGGTCCCCGCCGCCGCGGGCAGCCCGAGCTTGTCCCCCCACCAGGCGAGCACCGGCAGCGCGGAGTCCACCGCGAACGACGACGCGACCGCCAGCGCCGCGGTCCCGGCGCTGGTTTCGGCGGTGGCCCCAGCGGTGGTCCCAGTAGTGCTTTCAGTGGTGCTTTCAGTGGTGGTTTCGGCGGCGACCGGCTCGTCCGGGCGGGCGGAGAGGTCGGCGAGCAGGCCGGTGAACTCGGCGAGCACCGCGCGGGCGTCGTCGAACAGGCCCGCGGTGTGCTCCATGACCGCGGCCAGGCCGCCGTCCTCCGCGGTGAGGGTGAGGAACAGGTCGAAGTCCAGCGCGGTGACCGGGGTGTCCACCGGGACCAGGTCGAGGCCGGGCCAGCTCAGGGCGTCCTCGGGCAGGTCGGCGACGTTGAACGCGCACTGGAACACCGGGTGGCGGCCGTTGCCCCTCGGCAGCCGCATGGCGTCGACCAGGCTGGAGAACGGCAGGTCGAGGTGCTGGTACCCGGCGACGACCGCGCGGTGCACGCGCTGCACGGCCTGCCGGAAGGTGGGCCGCCCGGCCAGGTCGACCCGGACCGGCAGCAGGTCGGTGAAGCAGCCGATCAGGTGCTCCAGCTCCGGGCGGGGCCTGCCCGCCTGCGGCACGCTCAGCGTCACGTCGGACTGGCCGGACTGGCGGGTCAGCAGCAGCGCGTAGGCGGCGAGCAGCGCGGTGAACGGGGTGACCCCCTCGGCCATGGCGAGCCCGCGCACGGCGGTGGCGACGGTGTCGGGGACGTGCGCGGTGACCCGCTCGGTGCGGTTCGGGCCGCGCCGGGTGGTGAACAGGGCGGGGGCGTCGCTGAGCCGCTCCCGCCAGTACGCCACGTGCGGGGCCATCGCCGACTCGGTCAGCAGCTCCCGCTGCCAGGCCGCGTAGTCGGCGAACTGCACGGGCAGCGGCGGCAGGTCGGCGCCGCGCCCGGCGTAGCCCGCGGACAGCTCGGCGAGCAGCACGCCCCAGGAGCTGTTGTCACAGATGATGTGGTGCATCCCGAGGAGCAGGTGGTGCTCGTCCTCGGCGGTGCGCAGCAGCCGCACCCGCAGCAGCGGGCCGCGGGCGAGGTCGTAGTGGTGGGCGGTGTGCGCCTGGATGTGCTCGTCCACATCGGACTGCCCGCGCAGGTCCAGCGGCGGGAGCCAGCAGTCGGCGTGCTCGCGGACGGTCATCACCGGGACGCCGTCGACCTCGGTGAAACCGGTGCGCAGGATCTCATGCCTGGCCACCACGGCGGCCAGCGCCGCGCGCAGCGCCTCGACGTCGAGGTCCCCGCGCAGCAGCACCGCGACGGTGGTGTTGTGCCGGGTGGGGTCGCCGTCGAGCTGCCCGACCGCCCACAGCCGCTGCTGGATGGCCGACAGGCCGAGGCCGCCGTCGCGGGGTACCGGGACCAGTTCATGCGCGCTCTGCTCGGCGGACTCGGCGACCAGCTCGGCGATGGCGGCGATGGTGGGCGCGGCGAACAGGGCGTGCAGGGAGACGTCGGCGCCGAACTCGGCGTGCACGCGGGACAGCAGCTGGGTGGCGAGCAGGGAGTGCCCGCCCAGCGCGAAGAAGTCGTGCGTGACGCCGACCTCGTCGAGCCCGAGGACCTGCCGCCACAGCGCGGCCAGCCGCTCCTCGGTGGGGTTGCGCGGCGCGACCGGCGGGCTGTCCAGCGCGGCGGTGGCGGTCCTGGCGGGGGCGGCGCGCTCGGCGAGGGCGACCGGCGGGGCCAGGTCGGGACGGGCGCCCGGGTGGGCGGCCACCGCGCCGAGGTCGTGCAGCCGGGCGGTGACCAGGGTGGCCAGGGCGGCGAACATCTCGGCGGTGTACGGGACGTGGGCGAGCTTGTCGGCCTGGGCGTCGTGCGGGGTGCCCACGGGGTACTCGCGGGCCCAGTCGGCGAACCAGACCGGGTGCACGCCGTCGAGGGTGTCGGCCAGCTCGGCCAGGCGGTCGTCGAGCCCGCCCAGCACGGGCGCCCACCCGGCGAACGCCGGGGAGGCCGGGCACACCACGACCAGCAGCGGCACGGCGGCGCGGGCGCGGTGCGCGCGGATCGCGGCGGCGAAGTCCGCCCACGCGGCGTCCAGGGCGGCCGGGGTGGCCTCGGCGTGGCGCAGCCAGTCCTCCCAGCGCACCAGCGCCACGTCGGCGAGGCTGCCGGACGGGCCGCCGATCAGGTGCTGCACGAGCTGCTGGTACGGGGCCAGTTCCAGGCCGAGCGGCACGCCGAGGACACCGGTGAGGGTGTCCATCGGGTCGCGGAGCGGGTCGGCGGTGAAGGTCGAGGCCACCGACACGGTGTGCCTGCGCAGCGCGGGCGCCTCGTCCAGGGCGCGGTCTTGGCCGTCGGCGATGGCGGCGAGCACCTCGGGCAGCCGCTCGGCGATTCGGTCCACAGTGGAGTCGAAGTAGAGGTCGGCGTTGTAGCCGATCTCGCCGCGCAGCTCGCCGTCCACTCTGGACAGCACGACGAACAGGTCGAAGTCGGTCAGCCCGCTGTCGACCTCGACCGGGCGGAACTCCACTCCCCCGGCGGCGCGCGGCCCGGACGGGGCGTCGGTGATGCTGACCATGACCTGGAACAGCGGGTTGCGGCTCGGGTCGCGCGGCGGGTCGACCGCCTCGACCACGCGGGCGTACGGCGCGTCCTGGTGCGCGTGCGCCTCGCTGATCGCGCGGTGGGTGCCGCGCAGCACGTCGGTGACGGTCGCCTCGCCGGGCACGTCCACCCGCAGCACCAGCATGTTCGCGAAGGAGCCGACCACCGGCTCCAGCTCGGTGCGCGGCCTGCCCGCCACCGGCATGCCCAGCAGGACGCTCTCCTGGCCGCTCGCCTGCCGGACCATCGCGGCGAACGCGGTCAGCACCAGCGCGTTGAGGGTCACCCCGGTGCGGCGGGCCCGCTCGGCGAGGGCGGCGGTCAGCTCGGCGCCGACGGTGATCCGGCGTTTGCCGCCCCGGTGGGTCCGCACCGCCGGGCGGGGCCGGTCGGTGGGCAGGGTGGAGCTGGTGGGGCAGTCGGCGAGCTTGGCGCGCCAGTAGTCCAGGTGCGCGCCGAGGGTGGCGGCGGTGAGCCTGCGCCGCTCGGCGGCCGCGTGCGCGCCGAAGGACGTGGTGGGCGCCGGGAGGTCCTGGCCCCCGTACAGCGCGGCCAGGTCGCGGCCGAAGACCTCCGAGGACGCGGCGTCGAACACGATGTGGTGCGCGGCGACCAGCAGCAGGTGCTCGCGCTCGGCGAGAACCACCAGCCGGACCGCGACCAGCGGCGCGGTGGACAGGTCGAAGCCGTGGCGGGCGTGCTCGGCGGCCACTCGCTCGGCGGCGGCCTCGCGCTCTCCGGCGGGCAGGCCGGTGAGGTCGGTGACCGGCAGCGGCAGCGGCGCGGTGTCGTGGACGCGCTGGCGCAGCTCACCGCCGCGCTCGGTGAACGAGGTGCGCAGCGCGGGGTGGCGGCGGACGGTCTCGGCCAGCGCCCGCGCCAGGGCGGACCGGTCGAGCGCGCCGGTGAGGCGCAGGCCGAAGGCGATGGCGTAGGCGGGGTTGCCGGGGTCGAGCCGGTCGAGGAACCAGAGCTGCTCCTGGGTGAAGGAGAGCGGCTGGTCGGCGGCGCGCTCGCGCAGCCGCAGCTCGAGGAGCCTGCGCTGCTCCGGGGTGAGGTCGGACAGCTGGGTGTCGGTCATGGCTGAGGGGTCTCCTGGGCGTGTGCGCGGTCCAGCTCGGCCCGCAGCGTTTCCGGTGACATGTCGCGGATCTCGGCGAGCAGCCGGGCGATCTCGGCCGACTCGGCTGGGTCGGCCGTCTCGGTGGGCCGGGTGGTCCTGGCCAGCTCGGCGAGGCGGGCGGGGGTGGACGCGGTGAAGATCGCGCCCGCCGGGAGGGTGACGCCGAGGGCGTCGCCGATCCTGGCCAGGATCTGGGTGGCCAGCAGGGAGTGCCCGCCCAGCTCGAAGAAGTCGTCGCCGGGGGCGATCCGGTCGACCCCGAGCAGTTCCCGCCAGATCCCGGTGACCACGGCCAGCTCGTCGTCGGGCGCGGCGGCGGCCACGACCACCGCGGGCGCGCGCGTGGGCTGCTCGACGGGCGCGGCGCCGGGCATGTCGACCCAGTGCCGGTCGCGGGCGAACGGGTAGCCGGGCAGCGGGACGCGGTGGCGGCGCTCGTCGGCGGTCAGCGCGGTCAGGTCGACCCGCGCGCCCGCCGCCCACAGCCTGCCCGCCGCGGCCAGCACGGTGTCGAGGTCGTGGCGGTCTTCTCGCGGGTGGCGCAGCGAGGAGAACACCGCGTGGCCGCCCTCGGCGAGGCGGTGCCTGCGGGCCAGCGTCGCCAGGGTCGTGCCGGGGCCGGTCTCCAGCAGCAGCGCGGGGCCGTCGGCCAGCAGGGTCCGCAGGCCGTCGCTGAACCGGACCGCCTGCCGGGCCTGGCCCGCCCAGTAGCCGGGGTCGGTGGCCTGGCCCGCGGTGATCCAGTGGCCGGTCACGTTGGAGACGAAGGGAATCCGGGGCGCGGACAGGGTCACCCCGGCCACCCGCTCGGCGAACTCGGGCAGCATCGGCTCGATCATCGCCGAGTGGAACGCGTGCGAGGTGCGCAGCGGCTTGGCGGCGACCCCCGCCTCGGCGAGCCGGGCGGCGAACCGCTCGATCGCCGCGCCCGGTCCGGCCACGGTGGACATGTCCGGTGCGTTGCCCGCGGCCAGGCACACCTCGCCGTCGAGCTCCAGGTCGTCCGCGCCGAGCGGGACGGCCAGCATCGAGCCGCCGGGCAGGGCGTCCATCAGGGCGCCGCGGGCGGCGACCAGGGCGAGCGCGTCCGGTAGGGACAGCACCCCCGCCAGGCAGGCGGCGGTGTACTCGCCGACGCTGTGGCCGAGCATCGCCGTGGGCGTGACACCCCAGTGCGCCCACAGCCGCGCCAGGGAGTGCTGCACGGCGAACAGGGCGGGCTGGGTGTAGCGGGTGCGGTCGAGGCGGTCGGTGTGCTCGCCGTGCAGCAGGGCGATCAGGTCGACGTCCAAGTGCGGGCGCAGCAGCTCGGCGCACTCGTCCAGGGCGGCGCGGAACACCGCCTCGGCGGCGTACAGGTCGCGGGCCATGCCGGGGTACTGGCTGCCCTGTCCGGGGAACAGCAGGACCACGCCACGCCGGTGCTCGCGCTGCTCGTTCGTCCACACCGGACCGTCCGTGCCGTCGAGCAGGGCGGCGGCCTCGGCCCGGTCGGCGCACACCAGCGCCATCCGGTGCGGCAGCGTGGTGCGCCTGCCCACGCGCAGGGTGTGCGCGGCGTCGGCGAGGTCGGGCGCGTCCGGGGCGCGCAGGGCAGTGGCCAGCCGGGTCCGGCTCTCGGCGAGGGCGTCGGCGGTCGCCGCGCTGAGCACCAGGAGCTGGCGCGGCCGGGCCTGCCCGGACGGGACGGGGGTGGGCGGCTGCTCCAGCACGGCGTGCGCGTTGGTGCCGCCCATGGCGAACCCGCTCACCCCGGCCCGGCGCGGGCCGTCGACCGGCCACCCGGCGGGCTCGGTGGGGAGGAAGAACGGGCCCGCGTCGATGCCGGTCTCCGGGTTGGCGGTCTCGAAGTACGGGCTGGGCGGGATCACACCGTCGCGGACCGCGAGCGCCGCCTTGACGAACCCGGCGATCCCGGCCGCGGCGTCGAGGTGCCCGATCTGCGCCTTCACCGAGCCGAGGCCGCACGCGGCGGGCGGGGTGGTGAAGGCGCGGGTGAGGGCGGCGACCTCGATCGGGTCGCCCATGGCGGTCCCGGTGCCGTGCGCCTCGACGTACCCAATGGTCGCCGAGTCCACACCGGACACCTCGTGCGCCGCCCTGATCACCCGGGCCTGGCCCGCCACGCTCGGCGCGGTGAAGCCGACCTTGTCGGCGCCGTCGTTGTTGACCGCGGTGCCCTTGACGACGGCGTGGACGGTGTCGCCGTCGGCCAGCGCCGCGGCCAGCGGGCGCAGCACGACCGCGGCCAGGCCGTTGCCCGCCACCGCGCCACCCGCGGCGGCGTCGAAGGGCAGGCAGCGCCCGTCCGGGGACAGGATGCCGCCCTCGGTGTGCAGGTAGCCCTCGTGCAGTGGCGGCCGCACCGACACCCCGCCCGCCACCGCGGTGTCGCAGTCGCCGCTCAGCAGCGCCTGGCAGGCCAGGTGCACGGCCACCAGCGACGACGAGCAGGCGGTCTGCACGGTGATCGCCGGGCCGGTCAGGTCGAGGTGGTAGGCGACCCGGCCGGCGAGGGTGTCCTTGTCGTTGGCCAGGATCAGGTCCATGGCGCTGAGCCCGCCGGGCACGGCCGGGTTGTCGAGCAGGTTGCGCAGCAGGTAGGTGTTGAAGCTCGCCGAGGCGTACACCCCGGTGACGCCGCCGCCGCCGAGGTGCCCGGCGTGCTCGAGGGCGTGCCACGCGCACTCCAGGAACAGCCGGTGCTGCGGGTCGAGCACGGCGGCGTCGCGCGGGCTGTAGCCGAAGAACCGCGCGTCGAAGTGCGCCACGCCGTCGAGCGCGCCGCCGACGGGCACGTGCCGGGGGTCGGCCCGCAGCGCGTCGGGAACGCCCGCCGCGGTCATCTCCTCGTCGGTGAACCGCCGCAGCCCGACGGTCCCGTCCAGCGCCGCCCGCCAGAACTCATCCACAGTGGATGCTCCGGGGAAGCGCCCGGCCAGGCCGACGACGGCGATCTCCAGTCCGCTCAGCTCGCTCATCTCATGCCTCCCGGGCCGACGCGGCGCGGCGGGCCAGCAGGGCGCGGCGCCCCGTGGCCAGGTCGCGGCCGGTCTCGATCGCGGTGTCGGCGCCCTCGAAGTGCGCGGCGAGGGCGTGAACGGTGGGGAAGGTGAACAGGGTGACCGCGGGGATGTCGCGGCCGAGGGTCTCGGCGAGCCGGGCGCGGGTCTTGGCCAGCAGCAGGGAGTTGCCGCCGACGTCGAAGAAGTTGTCGTCGGCGCCGATGCGCTCGACCCGCAGCACCTCGCGCCAGACCTCGACGATCGCCCGCTCCAGCGGGGTGCCCGCCGGGACGAGCGCCCGCTCGCCCGCCGCGGCCTCGGGCGCGGGCAGGGCGGCGCGGTCGAGCTTGCCGCTGGCGTTGCGCGGAATGGTGTCCACCGGCACGAACGCCGAGGGCACCATGTACTCCGGCAGGCTCTGGCGCAGCGCGGCGCGCAGCGCGGCCGCGTCCACCGCCCGCCCGTCCTCGGCGACGACGTAGGCCACCAGCCGCACGTCCCCGGGCACGTCCTCGCGGGTCACCACGACCGCGGCCCGCACGCCGTCGCAGGCGCCGATCGCGGCCTGGACCTCACCGAGTTCGACGCGGTAGCCGCGCACCTTGACCTGGTCGTCCATCCGGCGCAGGAACTCGATCCTCCCGTCGGCCCGGAACCGGGCCAGGTCGCCGGTGCGGTAGAGCCGGGCGCCGGGGCGGCCGCTGAACGGGTCCGGCACGAACCGGTCGGCGGTCAGCGCGGGCTTGCCCAGGTAGCCCCGGACGACCCCGACCCCGCCGACGCACAGCTCCCCCGGCACGCCCACCGGCACCGGCTCCAGGTGCGCGTCGAGGATGTGGCACTCGTTCGCGGCGACCGGGTGGCCGATCGGCAGCGGGTTCTCCGTGCCGTCGCAGGGGGTCGAGGTGACCCAGATGCTGGTCTCGGTGGGGCCGTAGATGTTGGTGAACTCCCGGCCCGGCGCCCAGCGGGCGGCGACCTCGGCCGGGCACGCCTCCCCGCCCGCCATGACGGTCCGCAGGCCGGGCACGGCGGCCGGGTCCATCAGGCGCAGCACGGTCGGCGGCAGCCCGGCCACGGTGACGCCGTTGTCGTTGATGGTGCGGGCCAGGTCGGGGCCGGGCTGCAGGTCCGCGCGGGCGGCCAGGACGAGCGTCGCGCCCGCGGTGAGGCTGGACATGATGTCGGCGACGGAGACGTCGAAGCCGAAGGAGGCGAACTGCAGCACCCGGTCGGCCGCGGTGATGCCCGCGAGCCGGACCAGTTCGTCGACGAGGTTGCAGACCCCGGCGTGCGGGACCATGACGCCCTTGGGCTTGCCGGTCGAGCCGGAGGTGTAGATCACGTAGGCCAGGTCGTCGGGTTCGGTGATCCGCTGTGGACGGTGCGCGGGGCCGGAGACCTCTGTCAGGAAAAGGGTGGGGACGTCGGCGGGCAGGGTGCCCGCCAGCTCCGGGGTGGTGAGGACGATCCGGGCGCCGGAGTCGCCGAGCATGTAGGCGATCCGCTGGGCCGGGTGCACCGGGTCGAGCGGCACGTAGGCCGCGCCGGACTTCAGCACGCCCTGCATCGCGACGACCAGTTCCAGCGAGCGGGGCAGGCAGATCCCGACCAGGCTCCCCCGCCCGACGCCCGCGGCGCGCAGGTGGTGGGCGAGCTGGTTGGCGCGGGCCTCCAGCTCGGCGTAGGTCATGGCGCCCGACTCGAACACCAGCGCCGTGGCGTCCGAGGTGCGGTCGGCGGTGGCCTCGGCCAGCTCGTGCACCAGGCGGCCTGCCTGGCGGGCCCGCGTCGGCGGGTTCCAGGTCCGCAGCACGCGCTCGCGCTCGGCGTCGGTGAGGATCGGGAGCCGGTCGACGGGCCGCTCCGGGTCGGCGATGCCCGCGGTGAGCAGGGTCCGCAGGTTCCCGAGCAGCGCCTGGGCGGTGGCGGGCTCGTAGAGCGCGCTGTCGTACTCCAGCGACCCGGCGATCCGCCCGGCGGTGGCGGTCAGCGCCAGTTCGAGGTCCCACTTGGCGGTCCCCGAGTGCGACTCCACCCGCTCGACGGCCAGGCCGGGCAGGGTGAGGATGTCGGACTCGCTGTCCTCCACGCCGACCAGCGTCTGCACCACCGGGTGGTGGGCGGTGCTGCGCGGCGGGCGGACGGCGTCGACCACGGCCTCGAACGGCAGGTCCTGGTGGGCCTGGGCGGCCAGGACGGTCTCCCGCACCGCCGCCAGCAGCGCCCGGAACCCGGCGGCCGGGTCGATCCGGGTGCGCAGGGCCAGGGTGTTGACGAAGAAGCCGACGGTGCCCTCGGTCTCCTCCCGGCCCCGGTTGGCCACGTTGGTGCCGACGACCAGGTCGGTCTGCCCGGTGCGGCGGTGCAGCAGGACGTTCCAGGCGGCCACCAGCACCATGAACGGGGTGACCCGCTCGGCGCGGGCGAACGCCGCCAGCCGCTCGGCCAGCTCGCCGGGCCAGGTGAACCGCTGGATGCCGCCCG
Source organism: Actinokineospora lacus (assembly GCF_053813445.1). Classification (NCBI taxonomy): domain Bacteria; kingdom Bacillati; phylum Actinomycetota; class Actinomycetes; order Pseudonocardiales; family Pseudonocardiaceae; genus Actinokineospora; species Actinokineospora lacus. The sequence goes on along the minus strand of NZ_JBQERA010000015.1, from coordinate 58,487 downwards.
CCATGGACAGCACCGCGGGCCGGGCGTGGTCGGTGGGCAGCTCCAGCACCGGGGGCGCGCCGTCGAGGGCGGCGACCCAGTGCGCGCGCAGCTCGTCGCCCGCAGGGCCCGCCAACCACTCGGTCTGCCAGCGGCTGAAGTCCTGGTAGCGCAGCGGCTCCGGGCCGAGGTCCGGTTCCTGTCCGTCCACAAGCGACTCATAGGCGGCGGCCAGCTCGGCGAACAGGAGCTTGGTGCTCCAGCCGTCGCAGACGATGTGGTGCAGGGTGACCAGCAGCAGGTGGTCGTCGGCGCCGAGCCGGACCAGGCGGGCGCGAACGGGCGCCTCGGTGGCCAGGTCGAACGGCGTGCGGGCCTCGGCGTCGGCCAGGGCGCGCGGGTCGGCGGGCCCGCCGGCGGTCTCCAGGGCGAAGGGCGGCTCGGGCAGGATCATCTGCCGGGGCTCGCCGCGCAGGTCCAGGAACACCGTGCGCAGCGACTCGTGCCGCGTGCCGAGCAGGCGCAGGGCCTCGGCGAGCGCGGTGACGTCGAGCCCGCCACGCAGCCGGAAGGCGTACGGCACGTTGTGCGCGGGTCGGCCGGGGTGCAGCTGCTCCAGCAGCCAGAGCCTGCGCTGCCCGGAGGACACCGGGTGGACGTCGAACTCCGCGCCCCGCTCCGCGATCCGCGCGGCGAAGGCGGCGCGGCGCTCGGGGGTCAGCGCCCGCAGGCGCTTCAGTACCTCAGACATGGGTGGTCTCCGGGTCAGGCGTCGGCGGGCTCGTCGAGCCCGGCGATCAGGTCGGCGACGGACAGGGCGGCGCGGTCGCCCGCGGTGAGCGCGGGTGTGGCGGGCGCGGGTGTGGCGGGCGCGGGTGTGGCGGGCGCGGGTGTGGCGGGCGCGGGTGTGGCGGGCGCGGCGCCGAGGCGCTCCACCTCGGCGTCCACTTTGGCGGCCAGCCCGGCGACGGTGGGGTGGTCGAACAGCAGCCGCAGCGGCACCTCCACCCGCAGCTCCCCGGCGATCCTCGACACCAGCCGGGTCGCCTTGAGCGAGTGGCCGCCCAGGTCGAAGAAGTTGGCGTCGCGGCCGACCGGGCCGGTGCCCAGCACCGCGGCCCACACCTCGGCCACCCGGCGCTCGGTCGGGGTGCGCGGCTCGGCGTCGGCGGTGCCGGCGGTGGCGGCGGTCGGGCCGGGCTCGGGCAGGGCGCGCGGGTCGAGCTTGCCGTTGCGGGTGACCGGGAAGGCGTCGAGCGCGACCAGCGCGGCGGGCACGAGGAAGGCGGGCAGCTCCGCGCGCAGCCGCGCCATGAGGGCCGCGGTGTCCACGTCCGCGGGGGTGACGTAGCCGACCAGCACCGGGTCGCCGCCGCCGTCCACCCTCGGGGTCACCACCGCGGCGGTCACCGGGCCCGCGGCCAGCAGCGCGGCCTCGACCTCGCCGGGCTCGACGCGGAACCCGCGGATCTTGACCTGCCGGTCGACCCGGCCCAGGTACTCCACCGCGCCGTCAGGCCGCAGCCGGGCCAGGTCGCCGGTCCGGTAGAGCCGGGCGCCGGACCTGCCGCCGAGGTGGTCGGGGACGAACTTCTCCGCGGTCAGCCCGGGGCGGCCCGCGTAGCCGCGGGCGACCCCGTCGCCGCCGACGCACAGCTCCCCCACCACGCCGACCGGGACCGGCTCCAGGTACTCGTCCAAGACATAGAGCTGGGTGTTGTTCAGCGGGCGCCCGATCGGGACGCGGCCGTCGTCGGCGCGCACCTCCGAGCACTCGTGCCAGCTCGCGAAGGTGGTGGTCTCGGTGGGGCCGTAGCCGTTGACGACGTGCGCGGGCCGGTCGGCGCGGGCGGCCAGCGCGGCGACCGCGGCGGTGTCGGGCTGCTCCCCGCCGAAGACGAAGTGGCGCAGCCCGGCCAGGGCCTCGGGCGCGGTCCTGGCGACGTGCATCGCCAGGGACGTGGTGAGGAACAGGGTGTCGATCTCGTTGGCGCGCAGCCACGGGCCGAGTCGGGTCGGGTCGATGGCCACGTCCTTGGGCATCCCGACCAGTCGGCCGCCGGTCAGCAGGGCGCCCCACAGCTCGAAGGTGGCCGCGTCGAAGGTGGTGGTGCTGGCCTGCGCCACCCGGTCGCCGGGGGCGAAGGTGACGTAGCTGGTCTCCAGCACCAGCCGGGCCACGTTGCGGTGGGTCACGCACACGCCCTTCGGCGTGCCGGTCGAACCCGAGGTGTACATGACGTACGCCAGGTCGTCCGGAGTGGACGTCCGCTGTGGACTCATTGATGGAACCGTCTCGGCAACTGCGATGTCGACGACGGTCGTGCCCGGGAGGGAGGTCCGGGCACGGCCGTCGGCGATCACGACCGCGGTCCCGGAGTCGGCGCACAGCGTGGCGAGCCGGTCGGCCGGGTAGTCCGGGTCCAGCGGGAGGTACGCGGCCCCGGCCTTGAGCGCGGCCAGCGCGGCCACCACCCAGTCCAGGCCGCGCTCCAGGTGGATGCCCACCGGGGCGCCGACGGCGGCTCCCGCGTGGATCAGGCGCTGCGCCAGGCTTTCCGCGGCCCGGTCCAGCTCGGCGTAGGTGAGGCGGCGGTCGCCGTACTCGACGGCGACGTCACCGGCGTGCCGGGCGACGGCGTCGGCGAACAGCTCGACCAGGGTGGCGTCGGCCGGGTAGGCGGTGGCGTTGTCGTTGAGCGCGGTGACGATGTGCTCGCGCTCGTCCGCGCGCAGCGGCGACAGGTTCGACATCCGCTCGCCGGACCCGGTCAGCTGGTCGAGCACCAGCAGGAAGCGGTCGGCCAGCTCGGCGATGTCGGCGCGGCCGTGCCGGGCGGTGCGGAACTTGACCCACCCGCGCAGCTCGCCCGCGCCGGAGTCGGGCAGCTGCACTTCGAGGTCGTAGAGCCCTTCCAGGCTGGTGCCCTGGGTGAAGGCGAACTCGCAGCCTCCGGCGGCGCGCGGCCCGGCCAGCGGCGGCGGGCAGGCGAACACCACCTGGAAGACCGGGTGCCGGTCGACCTCGCGCTCGGCGCCGACGGCGCGCACCACCTGGTGGAACGGCGCGTCCCGCAGCTCCAGGGCGGTGATCACCGCGTCACGGGCCCGGTCCATCGCCTCGGCGGGCGTCGGGTCGCCGTCCAGGCGCAGCCGCAGGGCCAGCATGTTGACGAAGTAGCCGACCAGGTCCTCGGCGTCGTCCCGGCCCGCAGACGGGGTCCCGACCACCAGGTCGCGGGCCCCGGTCACCCGGTGCAGCAGCACGGAGAACGCCGTCAGCAGCACCATGAACGGCGAGGACCGCCTGGCGCGGGCCAGCGTCCTGACCTTCTCGGCCAGCGGCGCGGGCACCACCAGCGGCAGCGCCTCGGCGCCGAAGTCCGCGACGGCGGGCCTGCTGCGGGCGTTCGGCAGCTCGATCGGGTCGGGCAGGTCGGCGAGCACGCCGCGCCAGCGCTCCACCGCGGCTGCGTGGTCCCGCGCGGGGACGGCGTCGCGGTAGCGGCCGGAGAGCGCGGGCAGCGCGGGCTCGCGGCCCTCGACGGCGGCCTGGTAGCAGGTCAGCAGCTCGTCCTGGATGATCGCGACGGACGCGCCGTCCACGGCGATGTGGTGGATGAGCAGCACCAACCGGTGGCTGTTCTCGTTGTGGCGCAGCAGAAGCGCGCGCAGTGGCAGGCCGCTGGCAATGTCGATCGGGCGGGCCAGCTCGGCGTGGACCGCCGCGGTGTCGACGACCTCCTCGATGGCCACGGCCGCGTCGGCCGCGATCCGGGCGACCAGGCCGCCGGGGCCGCTGGTGTAGGAGGTCCGCAGCGGCTCGTGCCGGGCCACCACCGAGGTCAGCGCCGTGGCGAGCGCGGCGGTGTCCAGCGGTCCGGTGATGTCGACGTACACCGGTACGGTGTGGACGGTCGCGCCGTGGACGAGGTGGTCGAAGAACCACACCTGCTCCTGGCCCGCGGTCGCCGCGGCCTGTTCGACGCGGCCCTGCTGGGTTCCTTGCACTGTCACAGCGCACCTTCCTTGACGGCGCGGCGGGCGGTGTCGTGCGCGGCCGCGATGACCGGGGACGGGTCGTGGTTGAGGTGGAAGTGGCCGCCGGGCCGCTCGACCAGGTCGAACCCGGCCGTGGTGTGCGCGGCCCACGCCGCGACGTCGGCAGGTGCGGCCAGCGGGTCGGCGACCGCGCCGAACGCGGTCACCGGACAGTCCACAGTGGAGTTTGTGGAGCCCAGGTAGTCGAAGCACAGCCGCAGGTCGGCGCGGACCGTGGGCAGCAGAAGCGCCAGCATCTCCTGGTTCGCCAGCAGGTCGGCGGGCGCGCCGCCGAGGCGGGTGACCCAGGCGGTGAGCCCGGCGTCGTCGAGCCGGTGCGGCGCGTCCCCGAACGGCAGCGCGGGCGCCTTCGACGAGGACACGAGCAGCCGCTCCACCTCGGGCAGCCCGCGGGCGGTCTCGAAGGCGACCAGCGCGCCCATGCTGTGCCCGAACAGGGCGACCGGTGGGCGCAGGTGCGCGGCGACGGCCTCGGCCAGCGGTCCGGCGACGGCGGCCATGTCGGCGCGGGCGGGCTCGCCGAAGCGCCGCTCCCGGCCGGGCAGCTGGGCGAGCACCAGCTCGACGCTGTCGTCCAGCAGCTCGGCCCACGCCCCGTACGCCGCCGCCGCGCCGCCCCCGGCGTAGGGCACGCACACCAGGCGCAGTGCCGCGCCCGGTCGCGGCCTCGGCCGGAAAAGCCAGTTGGTTCCCACGGTTCGCCTCCCTCGTCGCAGGGCAAAAGCTACGAAACCGCTCTTCCGATGCCCTCTGGGAAAGGTGATGGCGGCCTTCGATACCGCTCGGACCGAGAAATCCGCGCGCGACAGGACAGGTCACACCGAAAAGCCGGCCCACGCTAAAGCGGCGCTAAGGCAACCTGAACCGCACCCGAAGGCCCGCTAGCCGGAAAAGCGGAACGGCCCGCCGATGTGGACACCCACATCGGCGGGCCGTTCCGCTTTTCCGGCTAGCGGGCCATGTCAGGGATCTAACGGGCCATGTCGGGGATTCTGAGCAGCGTCGGCGGCAGCCCTTCCGGGGAGGTCTGCACCCCGATCTCCGCCATCCGCTCCAGGTACAGCTCGTAGCGGCGGCGGGCCTCCCCGTACCGGCCCGCCTCGTACAGGGTCCGCACCAGGCGCAGGTGCGCGCCCTCGTCGTAGCAGTCCTGCTCGAGCAGCCCGCCGAGGTAGCCGATGCGCTGGTCGGGGTCGCGGACCAGGCGCACCAGGGCGCGCAGCACCACCGCGTGCGCCTCGCGCACCTCCTCTCGGACCTGGACCGCCCAGTCCTCGTACAGGTTCTCGGTCAGGAACTCGCCGTGGTGCAGTTCCTCGGCCGCGGTGTAGAGCGCGTGGGCGGCCGGGTCGTCGCGGCGGTCGGCGGCGCGGGCCGCGGCCACCGCCCGCAGGAACCGCTCGACGTCGACCTCCACCATGGACAGGTCGAGCGAGACGGTGTCCCGGTCGGCGACCACGGCGTCGGCCTCGCCGCCGAGCACCGCGCGCAGGGTGGACAGCAGCACCGAGAGCCGGTTGTGCGTGCGGTCGGACAGGTCGTCCGGCCACAGCAGCTCGACCAGCCGGTGCCGCGGCGCCGGTCTCCCCCGGTGCGCGATGAGGATTTTCAGCAGGTCGCGGGCCTTCTTCGACTGCCACTCCGCGGTGGGCACCGGCACGCCGTCGCGCAGCACCTGGAAGGTGCCCAGGGTGCGCACCGCGAGCCGGGGCGCCCTGGGCAGGCCGATGCCGAGGAGGTCGGCCATGCCCGCGTCGGGGCGCACCCCGTGGCGGCGCAGCACCGCGTCGGCCTCGGCGCCGTCGTCACCCCGCGCCCTGGCCACGGCCAGCCGGGCCGCCGCGACCCCGACCGGGTCGCCGACCACCCGCCACAGGGCGCCCGCCTCCTCGAGCAGCGCGATCTCGGTCTTGGGGCAGGACGCCGCCACCGCGGCCAGTTGCAGCGCGTCGGCCAGGCCGGGCCGGTCGCGGCGGCTGCCGGTCAGCGCCCTGGCCACGGCCGCGTCCGCGCGGGCGGACTCGCGGTCGCCCGCGAGCAGGTTCACCCAGCCGCGGGCCAGCAGCGCCTGCGAGCGCCAGACCCGCAGCCGCTCGGCCCCGTCGACGGCCTGGTCGGCCAGTTCCATGGCGCTCGCCAGGTCGTCGGCGGCCCTGATCCGGGCCAGGGTCGCCAGCGCGGGCACCCGCAGCGGGTGCGACTCGGCGCAGCCGGTCAGGTACAGCGCCTCGTCGAGGAACGCCTGCGCCTGGCCGGGCTCACCGCGCCTGCGGTGCACGTCGCCGAGGACGACGAGGTTGTAGACGACCTCGCGGGACGCGCCCATCCCGCTGCACAGGGCCTGGCTCTGCGTGGCGTCGGCGAGGGCGTCGTCGAGCCTGCCGAGCTTGGCCGCCGCCCTGGCCCGCACGCTCAGGCAGAACGGCTCGTACCCGGTCCGCCCGGCGGCGCGGCCCAGCGCCAGCACGTCGTCGATCTCGGCCAGCGCCTCGGCCGGGTCGGCCTCCTCGGCCAGGAACCAGGCCCGCTCGGCCCGGATGTTGACCTCGAGCAGGCCGACGCCGCCGCGCCGGGCGTAGTCCAGGGCGCGGTCGTAGTGCATCTCGGCGGTCACCCGGTCGCCGTCGTAGGCCGCGAGCAGAGCCAGCGCCCGGTTGCCCCACGCCTGCGCGGCGTGCGTGCCGCAGCGCTGGGCGGCGTTGGCGCAGCGCACGGCCAGCCGCCGGGCCTCGACGTGGTCGCCGCGCTCGCGGAACCAGCGCGCCGCCAGGAACAGCATCCGGACCTCGCCCAGGCTGGGCACGCGGTCGAAGGTGGTGCGGCGGAACAGCTCCAGGCCCTGCTCGGCCTGCCCGGTCAGGTCGTAGAGGTGGCCCATCCGCCAGGCCAGGCCCGCCCGCACCGGGCCGGTCCCCACGGCGCGGCGGTAGAAGTGCAGGGCGGCCAGCCAGTCGCCCTGGTGCTGCTTGGCGTAGCCCCACACCAGGAACATGCGGGGGTCGGCGCTGTCCTCGGCGGGCAGCTTCTCCAGCGCCGCCAGCACCGCGCCCGCGTGGCCCGCGGCGATGATCTGCTCGTCGCGGGTGAGCAGGAGCCGGGCGACCTCGTCCCAGCGGCCCGCCGCCATCAGGTGCAGCAGGGCCTCGGCGTAGTCGCCTTCCCGCTCGCGGAACACCGCGGCCCGCCGGTGCAGCTCGGCGGCGGCGGCCGGGTCCTGGCCCGCGGTGAGCAGGTCGCGGATCGCCTCGGGCACCGTCCACGACGGCTCGTCGCGGTTCTCGCAGGCGAGCAGGCCGCGGCGGGCCAGCTCGGGCAGCGCGGCGTCGGGATGGCCGAGGGCGGCGACCAGGGCGGCGCTGCTGCGGCCGAGGGTGGCTATCGCGCGCAGCAGGGCCCGGGTGGGCTCGGGCTCGCGGGCCAGCACCCGCGCGGCCAGCTCGGCCAGCACCGGGCCGCCGTGGGCGGGCGGCGGCTCCGGGTCGCCCGCCGCCAGGTGCAGCAGGACCGCGGCGGGCCAGCCCGCGGTGCGCGGCCAGATGGACTCCGCGGCGTCCGGCCCGGCGAGCGCGGCGATCTCCGCGCGGCTGAAGGCCAGGTCGGCCGGGTCGATCCGGTGCGGCGCGCCCGTGAGGGCGAAGGGCAGCGCGTCGTTGGTGAGCAGCACCAGGTGCAGCAGCGCGGGACTGCGCTCGCACAGCCCCGCCAGCAGCCGGGCGCCATCGCCGCCGCGGGCGAGCAGGCCGACGTCGTCGACGACGAGCGTCAGCGGCTCGTCGAGGTGGGCGTCGAGCAGGCCGCAGATGAGCGCCACCAGCGCCTCGACCCGCGCGGTGGTGTCGTCGCCCTCGCCGTAGGCGGTGGTGAACAGCTCGGCGGGCAGCCGCGGCACCCGGTGGCGCAGCGCCCGCAGCAGGTCGCGGGAGAGCCGGGCGACGGAGACCTCGCCGTCGCCGACGCCGAACCAGCACGCCCGCCTGCGCATCGCCCACGAGGCGACCGCGGTGGTCTTCCCCCAGCCCGCGCCCGCCTCCACCACCACGAGCCGGTGCCGCGCGACGGCGTCGTCGAGCACCCGGGTGAGCGCGGGCCGGTCCACCAGCCGCGCGGGCAGCTGCGGTAACCGCGACCGCGCCTGATCATCCTCGCTCGTCTCGCCCACCGGCCCCATCCCGCTCACGACGACCCGCCCCACTGACCACGACCCGACTGTCGGCCGACAAGCACGTCACTCCTCCCCGAGTGGTCGCAACTCCCGTCGACGGGGACCGATCACCAACTGGGCCCCCATCAAGCACATAGTCGTCAGCGGCCCGTGCCCGCGTTAGAGTCCCGCCCACAGTTCGACTAAACAGATCAAGGAACAGTGGCCTTTTGGTCTCATCCGCTGCGCCCGCCGTCAGCGCAATACGCCGGGTCAACTGGACAAACGCGCCCTGACTACTACTGAACGTCACTTGATTCAGTCACGAAGCGTCGGCGAGGATGACTCGTTTTTCGATCCCGGGGACAACTCGAATGGCGTATCAACCGATCGGGCAAATCGGAAGATCACGCACTCATCGGGCGAGCAGGCGCGCGACGACGTCCTCCGCCAGCCGGACGCTGGAGTTCCAGCTGGTCACGTCCGGGTACACGTGGGCGGTCGTCGCCAGCATCAGCGCCGCCCCCTCGACGGCGACCGGCGGGCGGCGCTCCAGATAGCCCAGGGGGTAGACCGGCTCCACGAACGGCGCCCGGAACACGCGGACCGCGGCGATGTCGTCGGGGGTGAGGGGCAGGTCGGCGTACAGGCGCAGCAACTGCTGGGTCCACCGCGCGGCGATGTCCTCGTCGTCCTCCTTGAACAGCGAGGACTCGCGGTCGGTGTAGTGCATGACGTAGGCGAGGTGGTGTCCGCCGTACCGCTCGGTCCCGGCCAGCGCGGACATCTCGATCACGCCGTCGAACTCGGTCTCCGAGTGCAGTACCGGGGTCCAGTAGTGGCCGGTGAGCGGCCTGCGGAGGAAGAACAGCACGTTGACCACGCCCTGGTAGTCCAGGCCGGGATCGGGCAGCCGGGCGCCGAGGTCGGCGTCGGCGACCCGCGACAGCTGCGCCAGGGGCATCGTCGAGATCACCTGGTCGACGTACACGTCGTGACCGCCCAGGCCCACGGCCATCCCGTGCCGGGTGCGGCGCAGCGACCGCACCGGCGCCGAGGTGCGGATGACACCGCCGTGCGCCTCGATCGACTCGCGCAGGGCCTCGATGATCGCCCGGTACCCGCCATCGGGGTACCCGCGGGTGGCCACGTTGCTCTCGCGCCCGAGCCGCTGCCACAGGTACAGCGCCGGGACGTTCCCGCACGACGGGCCGAACTTGGAGCCGAACATCGGCGCGAGGACCCGGTCCCACACCGTGTCGCCGTAGAGGCCGCGGAGCCAGTCCTCGGTGCGGGTGTTGTCCAGGTCCCTGCGCAGCCCGTGCCTGCGCAGCAGCAGCGACCCGAGGCCGAGCCGGACCCGGTGGGGCAGCGCGAGCGCGCTGAACCGGAGCAGGTCGAGCGGCGAGTTGAACGGGTAGCGCACCCCCTCGACGACCATCCCCATCGACGTCTTGTTCCACCGCACGCTCTCGCGCAGCCCGAGTTCTCCCAGGACGGCGAGCAGGTGGTCGTCAGAGGGCATGACGCAGTGGTAGAAGCGCTCGACCCACCGGTCGTCCCAGGAGAAGAAGGTGCCGAGACCGCCGAGCTGGGAGGTCGCCTCCAGCAGCGTGACCTGGACCCCGGCGCGGGTGAGGCGGTGCGCGGCGGCGAGTCCGCAGATCCCGCCGCCGAGCACGGCGACGTGCCGGGGTGCGAGGGTGTCCACAGTGTCCTCAGAGCGGCCTGCGCGGGGCAGGGGAAAGGCGGTCGCGGGCCAGGAGTTTCATGTACTGCGCGATGGTCCGCCCCAACCGCAGCTTGCTCGGGCCCTGCTTGCGGTCGTAGTGCAGCCGCAGCGGGATCTCGGTGATCACCGGTCGGCAGTGCCGCAGTTTCAGCAGGAGTTCGACCATACAGGCGAAGCCCTGCTCCTCGATCAGCCGCTCGCCCCAGTGCGTGCTCGCCCGCGCGAGCAGGCTCACCCGGTAGGCGCGGAAGCCGCTGGTGAAGTCGCGGACGCCCTCCACCCGCAGGGTGCGGTGGAACAGCGTCGACGCGCCGAGAGACAGCAGCCGCCGCAGCGGTGGGGCCGTGCTGTCGTCGCCGCCCGCCACGAACCTCGAACAGATGGCGACGTCCGCGCCGTCGGCGATCGCCGCGCGCAGCCGGTGGATCAGGGCCGGGTCATGGGTGTCGTCGGCGTCCATCACGACCACGACGTCGTCAGGCGAGGCCACCTCCAGCACCGCCCGCAGGCCGGACTGCAGCGCGTGGCCCAGGCCCAGGTTCACCGGGTGGCGCACCAGGCGCACGTCGAGGCCGGTGACCTCGCGCGTGACGTCCGCGGTGCCGTCGGTGGAGCCGTCGTCGACCACCCAGACCACGAGCCGCTCGGTCTTGGCGACGGCGGCGATGCGGTCGAGCAGCGCGGGGAGCGACGCGGCCTCGTTGTACGCGGGCAGCACCACGTGCCCGACGACGCTCACCTCCGCGCGGTCGGCTGCCTGTGCGGGCGCCGCTGTCACCGCGGTTTCCTTAAGCGACAAGGCCACTCCATTCGTCAGCGATCGAGAGGTACCGCGGGCAGGCCAGCGTCCTGCGCGAATCCTCGCCCCCGCCGCGAGTGCGCCGAATCCGGCATCACGACCAATATGTGCGGAGCGGCATGGTCATGTACCGGATCGGGTGACGATGTCACTCGCGCACACGTTGACAGCACCCAAAAGTCCTTTCGGCAAAAGGAAATTCGACTCGATCACCACATCGAGCGAACTCCATCGTGGACGTTGTTCCGCCGATTCCGGCTGCCCGCCTTTCGATATGCTTCCCCGGTCGAGATTCCCCGAGGTCCTTGTCTGCCCTCGGGGTTTCGCGAAGCCAGCGTCCGGAACGCGTGATCGGAAGGACCCCGTGACTAGCCTGGACACCACCGAACCGCTGGCCACCCTGCCCGGCCCGCGGCGGCACGCCGCGCCCGCGGTCGCGGTGTCGGCGGTCGAGGACGCGCTGGCCCGGATCAACGGCGTCTCGGTGCTGCTGACCGCCACCGACATCGCCATCGGGCTCGCGGCGGTGCGCCTGGGCGGGTTTCCCTTGCTGTGGAGCGCCGTCTTCGTCACGACCCTGCTGGGCGTGCGGGCAGCCGCCCGGCTCTACCGCAGGCGGCTCTGGCTCTCGTGGCTCGCCGAGCTGCCCAGGTCGCTGGGCGCCACGGCTGTCGCGTTCGGACTGATCACGATGACGCTCCTGGTCGCCGGGGCCGACTCGGTGCTCGCCCCCGCCCAGCGGGCCCTCCTCGTGTTCACCGTCGCCTCCGAGACCGCCCGGCTCCTCGTCTTCGCCTTCGGCCGGTGGGCCCGGCGGCGGCTGGGGCGGTGTGAGCGCTCGATCGTCGTCGGCGCGGGCTCGGTCGGCGTCTGCCTGGTCGACGCCATGCTCGACCACCCCGAGTTCGGGCTGCGGCCGCTCGGGTTCGTCGACCCGACCCCGCACCCGCAGCCCGCGTCCCTGCCGGTCGGCCTGATCGAGGACGACCTCGCCTCGGCGATCAAACGCTTGCGCGTCGGCATCGTCGTCCTCGCCTTCTCCCACGCCCCCGACGCGCTCGTCGCCAGCGCGGCGGTCACCGCGCACCGCACGGGCTGCACCACGATGATCGTGCCGCGCATGCACGAGCTGTACCAGGACGGCCCGGACATCGACCGGATTCGCAGCTTCCCGCTGGTGCGGCTGCGGAACACGCCCACGATGCGGCCGAGCTGGCGGCTCAAGCTGGTGATCGACCGCGTGGTCGCGCTGCTGGCGCTGCTCGCGCTCGCGCCGGTGATCGCGGTGGGCGCGCTCGCGGTGCTGCTGGAGAGCGGCAGGCCGGTGTTCTTCCGCCAGCTCAGGGTGGGCATGGACGGCCGCACGTTCCACCTCTACAAGCTGCGCAGCCTGCGGCCCGGCGGCGTGAACGACGAGCAGACCTGCTGGTCGGTGGCCGCTGACCCGCGGGTCGGCCGAGTCGGGCGGTTCCTGCGGCGCACCTCCCTGGACGAGCTGCCGCAGCTGTGGAACATCGTGCGCGGCGACATGTCCTTCGTCGGCCCGCGGCCGGAGCGGCCCGGGTTCGTGCGCGAGTTCTCCGCGACCCACGAGCTGTACTGGGCGCGGCACCGCGTGCCGACGGGCCTGACCGGGCTGGCGCAGGTGCACGGGCTGCGCGGCGACACCTCGATCGCCGACCGGGCCCGCTATGACAATTACTACATCGCCAACTGGTCGCTCTGGCTGGACCTGCGCATCCTCCTGCTGACCATCGGCGAACTCGTCCGCGGTGGCAGGCGATGAGGTTCCGCGTGGTCGGCAGGCTCACCCTGGTGGCCATCCTGCTGCTGCAGGTGTCCTGCGCGCACAGCACCGCGACGACCCCGCCGAAACCCCTGCCCCCGTGCGCGTGGTGGTACGCCATCGGCGACTCCCCCACCGACACCGAGCTGGAGAAGGCCGCCAACCGCTACCGGGTGGTGGTCCTCAACGCGCAGGAAATCCCGGCGATGAAGCGGCTGCACCAGCTCAACCCCGAGATCACCGTGCTCGTCTACAAAGACCTGGCCAGCACCCGCAACTACCCGGGCGCGGTGGTCGGCGACCAGGACGGGCAGTGGCTGCCCTCGGGGATCGGCTACAACGCCGCGCAGCGGCAGAACCCGAGGTGGTTCGCGGTGGACACCGCGGGCGCGCGCATCGAGTGGCGGGGCTACCCCAAGCACTGGCAGATGGCCGTGTGGGACCCGGCCTACCAGCAGGCCTGGACCGACGCCGTCACCAAGGAAGTCGTCGAGCAGGGCTGGGACGGCGTGCTGGCCGACAACGACTTCAACACCCTGCGGTTCTACTCCCAGGCCGTCATCGAGGGCACGGAGAACGCGGCCGAGACGGACCGCCTGCTGCGCGAGGGGCTCGACAGCCTGCTGACCGAGGCGGGTGAGGCGCTGCGGAAGAAGGACAAGCTGCTGATCCCGAACCTGTCCGAATCCCGGCTGGTCCCCGGCCGGTGGACGGCGCACGAGCGGTTCGGCGGGGCCATGGAGGAGATCTTCGGCTTCCGCGACGAGGGCGACGGCGAACTCCTGACGTTCCGGGGCAACGCGTGGAAGGAACTGCGCGCCCAGGCCGCGCTCGGTGAGTCGTGGCTGCTGCTGCTCACCCGAGTCACCGAACCGAAACAGGAGCGCGCGGGCTACGCCAGCGCCGCGCTGCTGGCCGGGCCGATGTCGTGCTGGACCCCGGCCACCACCGACACCTACCTCCACCCGGAGTGGTCACCGCTGCAGGACACCGACCTCGGCGAGGCCACCGACGTCGCGCTCCAGCGGCCGGACGGCGTGTGGACGCGGCCGTTCACCAAGGGCTGGGTGGCGGTCAACCCGACCGGGGTGCCGGTGACGGTGATCCCGCCCGCGGGCCTCACGACGCTCGACGGCACGCCGGTGACCGAGGTGACGCTGGAGAACGCCGACGGCGCCGTCCTGATCAAGCCAGAGTCCTGATCAAGTCGGGTCCTGATCAGTCGGGTCCTGACAAGCCCGGGTCCTGATCAAGCCGCTGTCCTGACCAAGCTGGGACCTGATCAAGCCGGGGACCTGAGCAGGGCTCGGTACAGGTCGAGGTGCCGCGCCGCGCACGCCGCCGGGCCGAACCGCTCGTGGGCGTGGCGGGCGAGCGCGGCGCCGGTGGCGGCCGGGTCGGGGTCGGCGAACAGCGCGCGCAGTCCGGCGACCAGCCCGGCGTGGTCGCCGGGCGCGGCGAGGTGGCGGCGGGCGCCGGGGACGTCGAGCAGGTCGGCCACCCCGCCGGTGTCGGTGGCGAGCACCGGCTTGCCCGCGGCCATCGCCTCCATGACCACCAGCGGCTGCTGCTCCATCGACGAGGGCAGCACCAGCGCGTCGGCGGTCAGGAGCAGGGTCGCCGCGTCGGGGCGGAAGCCCAGGAGCCGCACGCGGCCTGCGAGCGAGGGCTGTGCCGCCAGCCGTTCCGCCGCGGGCCGCTGCGGCCCGTCGCCGACGATGGTCAGCGTCGCGCCGGGGGGAAGCACGCCGGGCTCGGCCAGGGCGGCCAGCAGGTTCAGAATCCCTTTGCGCTCCACCAGGAGGCCGACGAACATGAGGTCGCGCACCGGCCCCGCGGGCGGCCGGGCGGCAGGCAGGTCGACGCAGTTGTCCACGTGCGTCACCTTGTGGGCGGGAACGCGCAGCCGGGTGCGCAGGAACCGGCCCATCGACGCCGCCGGGACGACCGTGCGGCGGATCGACCGGGCGACCAGGGCGTCGGCGGCGAGCACGGTCCTGGTGTAGGCCGACGGCGCTTTCGCGTCTCGGGCGCCGCGGAACCACGGCTCGGCGACGTCGTCGGGCACGCCGTGGTAGGTGTGCACGACGCTGCCGAGACCGACGCTCACCAGCCCAGCGCGGCGGTCCTGGGCGTGGACGACGTCGGGTCGCCACGCCCGCACCGCGGCCCGCATCCGGCGCGCGGCCTGGACGTCGGACTTGGCGGGCACCGCCACCACCTCGTGGCGACCGGCCAGGGCGGGCCGGGGCCGGGCGGGCTCGGGGCCGTAGACGCGGATGTCGGCCTCACCGGTGCCGAGCAGCGCCTCGGCGAGCCGGAGGGTGACGTCGACCGGTCCGCCGCGGTCCTGGGTGAGGAGGTAGGCGATCCTCATGCTCGTCCTTCGCCGTGAAGTTTGTCGACGAGCGTGGCGATCTGCTCGCCCACCCGCCTGGTGTCGAACAGGTCGACCGCGCGCCTGCGGGCCCGCAGCCCTTCGCGCGCGGCGAGGCCGGGGGCGGACAGGCGGGCGGTGATGGCGGCCGCGAGCGCGTCGAGGTCGCCCGGGGGCACGACCGCGCCCGCGTCGCCGACGCTCTGGCGGACCCCGCCGACGTCGAACGCGACGACGGGCCTGCCGCAGGCCATCGCCTCCAGCGGCACCAGCGCCATCCCCTCGGCCCGCGAGGGCAGCACCACCACGTCCGCGGCGGCGTAGTAGTCCATTGTGGAGGCCGAGTGGCCGCGCCAGGTCACCGACGCCGCGCCCGCGACCGGGTCCGCCCGCCAGAGCGCGCCCATCGGGCCGTCGCCGACCAGGACGAGGTGCGCCCGGGGCAGCTCGGCCAGGACGGAGGGCCACGCCCGCAGCAGTTGGTCCTGCCCCTTGAGCGGGGCGAGCCTGCCCACGCACACGGCGAGGGGGACGTCGGTCGGCAGGCCGAGACGGCGGCGTGCCGCGCGCGGGTCGGCGGGGCGGAAGACGCTCGTGTCCACGCCGTTGCACACCACCTCCGCGGGCGCGGCGACCCCGGCGGCGCGGCCGTCGACCAGCTCGTCCTCGCTGACGCACACCAGGTGGTGCGTCCACCGGGCGGCGATCCGCTCCCAGCCGCGGCAGAGCCGCCCGGCGAGCCCGTCGACCGACTGGAAGGACCACAGGTGCGGCTGGAAGATCGTCGCCGTGCGCCCGCGCACCGCCAGCCGCCCCGCGAGGCCCGCCTTGGAGCTGTGCAGGTGGATGACGTCGGGCGACAGCCGCCGCAGCACCCTGGCCAGGCGCACGGTCTCAGGCAGCGACCGCACGCCCGGTTCCCTGGTCGCCTCCCAGGGGTGCACGCCGACACCCGCCGCCATGGCCCGCTCGGCCAAAAGCCCCCGGCCGGGGCACACGACGTCCACCTGCCAGCCGCGGGCGCGCTGGTCGTCCACCAGCGCCAGCACCACCGCCGCCACCCCCGCCTCGACGGGCTGGGAGACGTGCACGACCCTCATCGAGGCGCTCCGATCCCGGCGAGGGCCCGCCGCAGCTCGGTCAGCAGGGGACGGTGGATGAGCGCGGTCGCCGCCGCCAGGCACACCAGGAACACGGCCGCGGCGGCGCCCGCGCCCCACAACGAGCGCGGATGGCCCAGGAACCCGAACCGGTCCAGCGCGAGCACCGGCAGGGCGGACCCGACGAGCACGACGCCGACACCGGCCACC
Source organism: Actinokineospora lacus (assembly GCF_053813445.1). Taxonomy (NCBI): domain Bacteria; kingdom Bacillati; phylum Actinomycetota; class Actinomycetes; order Pseudonocardiales; family Pseudonocardiaceae; genus Actinokineospora; species Actinokineospora lacus. The sequence goes on along the minus strand of NZ_JBQERA010000015.1, from coordinate 42,301 downwards.
AGCCCGAGCGTCTCGCGGGCGCCCGGCGCGAGGCCGAGCCCGGCCAGCGTGCACCAGGTGAGCACGACCATCACCGCGCCGACGGCCGCCTGCCCGCCCGCCGCCGCGGTGACACCGTGCGGGGTCAGCGCCAGCAGGGCGACGGCCAGGACACCGAGGTGCGCCGCCTGCAGCGCCAGGAACCGGCCGGTGTGCCCGGTCGCCCGGATGGCCTCGCACCAGATGTGGTTCAGGCTCAGGGCCAGTCCGTAGCCGCACAGCAGGACGAGCACCCCCGCCGCGGGCGCCCAGCGCTGGCCGAGCAGCACCACGCGGTCGGCGAGCACGGCTGCCCCGACGTACGCGCCCCCGGCGACCAGGGCGGTCACCCGGGTGAACCGCGCGACCACCGCGGGCAGGCGCTCGCCCTGGCCGTCCCGCAGCATCCTGGTGAAGACCGGGAACGCGACCGCGCCGAGCACGACCGCGGCCATGATGTAGGGCATCCAGGCGATCCGGTAGGCCAGCGCGTAGATCCCGGCGGCGTCCGGCCCGAGGACGTGCCCGATCACCGGGTAGCCCACCACGACCAGCAGCGTGCCGATCACCGCGGCCGGACCGACGACCGCGATCCACCGCGTCGCCTCCCCCACCGCCGTCCGGTCCCAGCACGGGCGCACCCGCGTCCCGACGCACACACCCAGCAGCGGCTGGGCCACCGCGGTGCACAGCAGCCCCAGCACCAGCGCGGCAGGACCGACACCCGCCGCCGCGGCCACAACCGTCACCGCGGCCCCGAACAGCGCGCTGCCCGCGTCCGGCACCAGCCGCCTGCGGAAGTCGAGGTCACGGTGCATCAGGCCCATCTGCACGCCGCCCACCGCCGTGAACGGGAGGCTGAGCGCGGCGAGCCGCAGCAGCGACGCGGCCGACGGCACGCCGAGCAGCGCGGCGATCGCCGGGGCGAAGACCACGACCACCGCGGTCATGCCCACGCCCACGCCCACGCTGAGCACGAGCACCGTGCCCGCCATCCGCCGGGGATCGCGCGCCGTCCGGCTGATCACGTCGTAGACACCCATCGCCTGGACGACCTGGCCGACGTTGACCACGGCCACGACGAGGGCGACGACACCCAACTCGGCCTCGGTGAACAGCGCGGCGAGCACCAGCGTGACCACCGCCTGGCAGCCCTTGCTCACCAGGTTCACCACGGCGAGCCACACCGAGCCCCGCGTCGCCGCGGTCGCCAGCCCGCTCACGAACGCGCCACCGCGGAGGCCGTCTCGCGCCTGGCGAGCACGGCGAGCAGGACCCAGCACACGACGACGGCCACCCCGTCGACGGTGACCGCCCAGCGCTCCCCGAGCAGACCGGCCACCGCTCTGTCCACAAAGTACAAGTGGGCGTACGGGACGGAGAGCGCGAGCAGTGCCCATCCCAGTAGCCGCCCCAGTGGTCGCCCCGTCGGCTCACGCCGGTTGCGCCACCACACCGCCGCCGCGGCGGCCATCGCCGGGAAGGCGATCAGCACGTCACCGGGCTGGTGGACCACGGCGACCACCACACCCACCAGCACGAGCAGGTCGCCGAGCGCGGCCCTGTCCGAATCAAGCCGGCCCGAATCAACCTTGGCCGAATCAGCCCGGTCCGGATCGCCGCCGCGGTCCAGGCGACGCGCGAGCAGCGCGGTGACGGTGAGGACGGCGAGCACGGCGGCCAGTTCGGCCGCGGGCGGCAGCCAGCCGGTGACCCGGTAGAACACGGCGGCGACGTCGACCCGCTGCGCCGTCATGGAGTCGACCGCCCCGTAGTCGGTCCCGCGGGCGTGGGTGAGGTTGGCGGCCACGATGTCGAGGAACGCCCCGACCCCGCCCGCCCTCACCACCAGCAGGACGACCACCGGCAGGCTCGCCGCCGCCGCGATCGCCGTCCCCCGCAGCGCCACCCCGCGCGAACCGCGGGCCGCCAGCAGGACGGCCAGGGGCAGCCCGAACTGCGGTTTGAGCCAGGCCACCGCGAGCGCCACGGCCGCCCAGCGCGGGTTGCGCACCCGCAGCGCCACCGCCGCCGCAGCCCCGACCGCGACCAGGGGGTTCACCTGGCCGACGAACAGCTGGGCCTTGCCGACCTGACTTATCACCAGCAGGGCCGCGAGCACCACCGTCGCGACCACCGCGGAGCCCGGGACCCGGACCCGCACTTCCCGGCCCGCCATGGCGGCCAGCGCCACCAGCAGGGCCAGCGAGGCCGCCGCGAACGCGATGGCGCCCACCCGGTAGCCGGGTAGCGCGAACGGCAGGTGCAGGACCAGGTGGTAGGGCTGGTAGAGGTTGAAGTCCTGGCGCACCGGCCAGTTGGCGAACATCGCCGCCGGGTCGTACGGGATTCCGCCTGCCAGGAACTCGCGGATCGGGTAGTACAGCGCGTCCCGGAAGTCCTGCATGCGCTCTTCCGGCTGGTTCGCCTCCGTCGGCAGTGGCACGCCGAGAGCGGGCTGGAGCGCGTGCCAGGCGCCGGCCAGGCCGAGCACGGCGACCACCGCCGCCACCACGTGCCCGGTGCGCAGTGGGCGCGGGCGGGTCGTCATGCCAGCACCACCGCGATCAGCTTGGCCGTCGCGGGCAGGACGCCCGCCGCCTCGGTCAGCTCCCGGGGCTCGCCCCGCCTGCTCACCGCCACGATCCCGACGCCCGCCGTCGTGTCGCCCACGCCTTCCTTGTCCAGTTCCACGGCGAGGGACTCCGCCCGCTCGGTGAGGTCGGGGTGCACGGCGACGACGCGGACCTCCCGCGCGGCCGCCGCCGCCAGCACGGCGAGCCGCCCGAGCAGACCGGGGTCGCCGTCGCGCAGGACGGCCGCCCGCACGCCCGCCGACGCCAGCGCCTCACCCGCCGCGGTCTCCGGCCGGGACCGGGTCAGCCGCCAGCCGGTCGCCGTCGCCACCGCGGCGGCCACGGCGGCGGCGATGGCGAACCCGATGGCCAGCGGCCAGTCCGGCGCCAGCCGCACGGTGTCGGGCCTGGTGTCGAGCGGTCGCAGGGTGCCGACCGGGCTGAGCAGGTCGCTTTCCCGCAGGGTCGTGACCAGCGCGGAAACCAGCCCGCCCGCCAGCTCCGGGGACGAGGCGCGCACGGAGAGCCTGGCCACCCCCGAGGCGGGCACCAGCTCCACCGAGATCCACCCGGCCAGCTCGTCCGCCCGCGGGGCGCCCGCGACCTTCTCCGCCGTCGCGGCCAGCACCGAGGGGCTGCGCGCGAGTTCGGCGAGCGCGGGCAGGGTCAGCGAGACCACCTCGCCGAACTGCGCGGCCGACACCCCCTCGGGCGCCGCCGTCGCGACCAGGCCGACGCGGGCCTGGTAGACCGGCGGCCGCACGCCGACCAGCACCAGCGTCATCACCCCGACGATGAAGGCGACGACCGCGCTCGCCCGGATCATCGGCGCTCGCCCGTCAGCTCGGCGCGCAGCAGCTGGTCGTAGCGCTTCATCAGCGTGTGGGGGTCGTGCTCGGCCCGCACGTGCGCCAGTCCCGCGGCGGCGGCCGCCGAGCGGGCCCCCGCGTCGGACAGCAGCGCGTCCAGGGCGGCGGCGAGTGCCGCCGGGTCCCGCCGGGGCACCAGGGTGCCCCCGCCGTGGCCGATGACCTCCCTGAGACCGTCCACATCGGTCGCCACGACCGGGCGGGCGGCGGCCAGGGATTCCAGCACCGCGATCGGCATGCCCTCCCAGTCGCTGGCGAGCACGGTCAGGTCCGCGGCGGCCAGCAGGGCGGCGACGTCGGTCCGGTCGCCGAGGAAGCGGACGCGGTCGGCCAGGCCGAGCGCCGCGCACCGGCCCTCCAGCTCGGCGCGCAGGCTGCCGTCACCGGCCAGCAGCAGCACGGCGCCGCCGCCGACGCGTGCCCACGCGTCGAGCAGGACGTCGTGCCGCTTCTGCGGTTCGAGCCGCGCCAGGCACAGCGCCACCGGGACGTCGGCGGGCAGGCCCAGCGCCGCCCGTGCCTTCTCGCCGTCGCCCGAGGACTCGACCGGCGTGATCCCGTTGGGGATGACCAGCACCTCGCCCGCCCCGGCGGCGCGCAGGCGGTCCGCGGTCGTGCCCGCCACCGCGACGAGCCGGTCCGACATCAGCGACAGCAGCCGCGCCGCCTTGGCGTACTCCGCCTCGGCGACGCCGTGGAAGACGGTGACCACGCGGGGGCGGCGGGTCAGGCCCGCGGCCAGCCGGGCCACCGCGGTCGCGGACACGTTGTGCGCCACGACGACGTCCGGCCGGAACCGCCGCAGCGCCGACCTCGCCCTCACCGTCGCCGTCGCCACCCCGGCCGCGCTGCGCCGCGCGGCCGGGACGTCGTAGGTCGGCACGCCGTCGGCGCGCAGCAGGGCGGCGCGGTGCCCGCCCGCGCTGGCGACCGCCGACGTCCAGCCGAAGTCGCCGCCGCGGCGGGCCATCTCCACCACCAGCGCCTCGGCGCCGCCGGTGCCCATCTCGCTGATCACCTGAAGGACACGCACGGGCCCTCCCCTTTCCGTCCACTCCGGACACGCAGGTCGGCGGCGCAGACCAGCGCGGCCAGGAACCACAGCGGCAGGTAGTACTGCTGGGACAGGAACGTCGAGGCGACCAGGACCGCCAGCAGGCTCGCCTGCACCGCGACAACGAGGCGGCGGTCACCGCCCGCGCGGAGGACCCGTTCGCTCAGCACGGCGGTCAGCCCGATCAGCACGAGGAACAGCGCCAGCCCCACCACGCCCAACTCGGCCCCGACTTCCAGGTACATCTCGTGCGCGACGGGGACCTGCTCGTCCAGCTCCGCGTTGTGCGAGGTGGCCGCGTACGCGCCGCGGAAGCCGCCCGGCCCGACCCCGAGCACCGGGCTGTCGGCGAGCATCCGGCCCGCCGCCGCCCACCGCAGCTCGCGGGTGTCCACATTGGTCCCGGCGATGAACGCCTTCTCCCGCAGCGCCTCGATGGCGCGCTCGTCCATGGCGAGCCCCGCGACGAGGACCCCGCAGGCCAGCACCGCGCCCGCGAGCACCCGGACCCGGAGCACCCGCCGCAGCAGCAGCCAGAGCACCGCCGCGCCCAGCGCCAGGGCGCCGCCGCGCGAGAGCGTCGCGACGGTGCCCAGGACGAGGACGCCCGCGGCCAGGCCGACCAGCAGGCGCCTGCCCCGCGACGGTGTCGCCCCGGGCAGCAGCGTGATCACCAGGGGCAGCGCGGCGACCAGGAAGTAGGCCAGGTCGTTCGGGTCTTCCAGGGGGCCGCTCGCCCGCGTCCACCCCTGCTCGACCATGCCGACCAGCCCGCCGACGGCCGCGATCACCGCGCCGCCCACCGCCGCGGCGAGCAGGTCCCGCAGGGGGACCTCGCGGGCGGCCAGGTCGGCGATGACCACGGTCACGGCGAGGAACGGCAGCCACCGCACCAGGTACTGCGCGGTGAACGGCTCGCCCGCGTGCGCCGCGGAGGTCATGAGCAGGACGACGGCCAGCAGCGCGAGCACCACGTGCAGCGGGTGCGGTGTCGGCGGTCGGCGCTGCCCTGCCCGGACGACGGTCCAGGTGATCCCGAGGATGAGCGCGGGCGCCTTGGCCAGGTGGGGGTGCACGGCCGTCAGGTAGCCCTCGACCGGCGCCGACGCGACCGTGAGGCACGCCCAGACTCTCAGGAGCGTGCCGCCGGGGTCGTGAGTGGACGGATCGGTCATGCCCGGTCGAGGTCGCGGGTGTGCCGCCGTCCGCTCGCCTGGGTCCGGCGCACGTGCTCCCCGGTGTTGACCACCTCGTGGTCGCGGCGCAGGGCCCTGAGCGCCCAGCCGATCAGGGCCGCCTTGCGGGCTCCCGGGACCGCCATGCCGGGGAAGAAGTCCATGCCGGGGGCCTCGGCGCGGTCGAGCACGTCGGTCGGGTGCAGCAGCAGCGACGGTTCGACGCCGAAAGCGCGGCAGAGGCGCAGCGCGGTGCTGAAGTACGCGCGGGCCACGCAGGGCGAGATCGTGTCCAGCCACAGCAGGTAGGAACCGTGGATGGGCGTGCGCAGCAGCGGCATCGTGGTGACCGGCAGCTCGACGAGGTCGCTGTCGCCCCAGAAGTACGGGCGCAGGGGCGCGCGCACCGCGCCGACGCCGCCGAACAGTTCCGTGCGCGAGCGCTTGCCCCGGTCGTGGTAGGCGCGGGCGAGGGGGCCGACCCAGGTGGGCAGGGTGCTCGCGTCGTAGGTGTAGCCGCGCTCGATGAGCAGTTCCAGCAGCGGCCGCGACACCCCGAAGCCGGGACCGCGGAAGCCGGTCGGCCGGGGCGCGCCCGCGGCCGTGATCGCCTCCTCGGTCCTGGCCAGCTCCTCCTCCAGCCGGGTGCGGGTGTAGCCGTGCAGCCACGGCTCGTGCCGGTAGGAGTGGTTGGCGATCTCGTGCCCGGCGGCGGCGAACCCGGCCACCGCTTTCGCCCCGTCCTCGCGTTCGACGTCGGCGCCGACGACGAAGACGGTCGTGGTCACCGCGTGCTCGCCGAACAGGTCGAGCAGCCGCGGCACCGCGGTGTCGAGGAAACTCGGCTGGCGCGTCCACGACGAGTCGCCGTGCGTGCGCAGGTATGCCCAGAGGTTGTCCAGGTCGAGCGACACGCTGGCGGGGGGAAGGTCACTCACACCGAACTCCGCACGGCCGGGGTGGACATCGTGTTCAGGGCGGTCTTCCTGGCCAGCGCGCCGAACGCCAGGATGCTGGCGACGACGAGGACGAGCCCGGCCGCCACCCACCACTGCCGCCCGCCCGCGATCTGGTCGCCCATCAGCGTCAGGCCCGCGACCGCGGCGAGGACAGCGGTGGTGGCGTCCATCGAGGCCACTGTGGACGCCGGGGTGCCCCGGCGGAAGGCGAAGATCAGCGATGCCTGGCCCGCGACCGCGGCGAGGAGCAGCAGCCATGCCAGCGGTTCCAGCGGGAGCCGGTGCAGCGGCCCGTCGGCTATCGATCGCGCCGTGATCGCCACGACGGAGAACTGCACGCCCGCGAGCACGGCGAGGGGCACGGCCTTGCCCGCCCGCGCCACGGCCGGGACCAGCAGGGCGGCCACGACGACAACCCCGGCCAGCACGGCGGCGAGCTCCACCGACAGGTCCCGGGCGACCGACGGGGTCGAGGCGCCCACCAGGAGCACGAGCCCCGCCGCCATCACGAGCAGGACGCCGATCTCCGCGGGCCGGGTCCGCCAGCCGAACAGGACCGCCCCGAGCACGACGGCGACGCCGACGGCGGCGGAAGCGCCCGCCTGGACCACGTAGAGCGGCAGCGAGGCCCGCGCGTGGAAGGCGAGCAGGAAGCCGAGCACCTGGCCGAGGAAGCCCAGCAGGTAGAGCCGGTCGACGGCCAGCCGGGCGAGCAGGCCGAGGTCGGCGCCCGGCCCGCCCGGCGCCCGCCGGGCCGCCGCGCTCTGCGCCACGATCCCCGCGCCGTACATGACCGTGCACGCGACGAGCTCGAGATAGCCGAGCATGCGCACATCCTCCCGACGCGCTCGATGCCGCAAACCACAGAAGCCGGATGGCGCGAGAGTGTAGGAACACCGGTGCCGGAACACGGCAGTGGTAACGGTTATCGCCACCGATGTCCGGCTGCGTGACCGATTTCCCCGATCGAGTGGAGATGACCGACACGAAGGGGTGAGAACGGGAATAAAACGGGACACCGCGGCGTTGAGCCTGGACATGTCACACGAGACCGTAGAGTTCAGCCCCTCGGAGTGGGTGCGGGACCAGACGAAGCAGATCCTGGACGCCGGGACCACCGAGGGCGTCGAGGTCATGGGGATGCCGGTCGTGCTGCTGACGCTGCGCGGCGCCAAGAGCGGCAAGCTGCGCTACACCCCGGTGATGCGGGTGGAGCACAACGGCAGCTACGCCGTCGTGGCGTCCAAGGGCGGCGACGCCGAGCACCCCACCTGGTACCACAACATCAAGGCGCACCCCGAGTTCCGGCTGCAGGACGGCGCCGAGGCGAAGGACTACGTCGCGCGCGAGGTCGAGGGCATCGAACGGGCCGAGTGGTGGGAGCGGGCCGTCGACGCCTTCCCGTCCTACGCCGAGTACCAGAAGAAGACCACCAGGCAGATCCCGGTGTTCGTGCTCGACCCCAAGTAGCGACACGGCCCCACGAGCGAGGTGACAACGCGCGAACCCGTTGTCACCTCGCTGAAAGCCCTGCCCTGATGTGCCGCCACCGCCTGCTCACCACGATCATCGCGGCCAACGCCGAGCCCGCCTGTGTTGCCGTGGCGGGAAAGCCGGTGTCGCAGCGCTGGTTCGCGGCCTACGGCGTGAGGCGGGGGTGGAAGTCCGCGGCCGACTGGGCGGGCCCGAAGTGCGGGCCGGTGGCCAGGTCCGCGCCCGCGTCCCGCCACCAGGCCAGCTGATCCGCGGTGGTGATGCCGTCGACGGTGATGGCGGTGACGGTCTCGCGCAGCGCGGAGAGCAGGGCGCCCGCGTAGCCGGACGTGGTCCGCAGGTCCACCAGGCGCCTGGCCACGCGGACCGAGTGCACCCCGAGGTCCGCCGCGGCGGCGAGGTCGTCCGGGCCCAGGGCGAAGTCCTCCAGCGCCGTCCGCACACCCATCTCGCCCAGCACGCCGAGGTTGTCCGCCGCCTCGGGCACCGCCACCGCGCCCATCGGCATGCCGATGACCACGCTGTCCGCCCGCAGGCCGGTGCTGTTCAGGACCCGCACCACCCGGGGCACGAGGTCGGCGTCGGACGCCTGGTGCGCGGTCAGGGCCACGGTCAGCGTGGAGGCGAAGCCGTTGCGCTGCTTCCACCAGCCGACCTGGCCGCAGGCGGTGCTGAGCAGCCACTCCCCCAGCGGCAGGATGAGGCCCGTCTTCTCGGCGAGTTCCACGCACCGCTCGTGCGCGACGGTCTCCTCCGGCCGTTCCCAGTGCAGCACCGCCTCCGCTCCCACCACGCCACCATCCGCCAGCCGCACCACGGGCCGGTAGTGGGCGGTGATCTCGCCCCGCTCCCACGCCCCCGGCATGCCGACGGCCAGCACCTGCGCCGAGCGATCCATGACGTCGCGGATCGGGTCGAACACCTCCCACTGCCCGCGCCGCTTGTCCTTGGCCCGGCGCAACGCCTGGTCGGCCGCGCGCAGCAGCTCGGTCGGGTCCTGGTCGCGCGAGACGCTGCGCACCACGCCGATCGAGGCGGACAACGCCAGGCCGTGCCCGTCGACGTACACGGGCTCGACCAGCTCGCGGTTGATGGCGGCGGCGATCGTGGCGATGCCCGGTGTGGTGGCCGTGTTCTCCACGAGGACGCCGAACTCGTCGCCGTCGAACCGGGCGACCATCGCCTTCTCCCGCGCCAGCACGGACTTCAGCCGCTGCGCCACGTGCACGAGGAGCCGTTCGCCCGCGCGGCGCCCGAGGCTGTCGCACACCATGCCGAACGCGTCGAGGTCGAGGTGCAGCAGCGTCACGCCGTGCGCCGGGTCGGCCCGCCGGACCACGCCTTCCAGGTGCGTGCTGAAGAACTGGCGGTTCGGCAGGCCGGTGAGCACGTCGTGCAGCGCTTGGCGGTTCAGCTCGCTCTGCAGCAGCATCAGCTCGGTGCCGTCCTCGACGACCACGACGAAGTGGCTCGACGCGTCGCCCGCGTCGCCCACCAGCGACGCGGTCAGCGAGATCCGCGCGATGTCACCGTCCTTGCGCAGCAAGCGCTGCGACTGCCGGACGCGGTCCTGCGTGCCCTCGACCACCGCGCTCATGGCCTCGCGCAGCATCTGGACCGTGTCGGGGTGCACGAGGTCGAACAGCGTCGCGCCGGTCAGCTCGGCGGCGGTGCGGCCGAGGATGTCGGCGACCGCGCCGTTGGTCCGGACGAGCCGCCCGTCCAGGCCGACGATCATGACGCCGCTCGCCGACGACGTCACCACCTCGTCGAACCGCGCCTCGCTCTCCTTCAGGTTCCACTTGGCATCGCGGACGGCCTTGAGTAGCGACAGCTGCATCCGCTCCTGCTGCTCCAGCACCGCCCGCCGGTTCGCGGTGAAGAAGCCGGTGGCCAGCGCGCCGACCGCGCGGGCGATCCGGTCCGCGTGCGCGTCGACCGGCTGGAACTCGGGCAGCGCCGTGAGCCCCCTGCCGATCACCTCGACCGTGCGGCGCAGACCGTCCTCGCCGACGTACCCGGTCGCCACGACGTGCTCGCCGATCCTCTCGACCGCCGCGGCGTCGAACGGATCGCGGGCCACGATCGAGCACAGCGCGTCGAGCTGACCGCCCAGTTCCCGTTCCAGGTCCTCTTTGGGCAGTGGGATGGCGGCGGCGCCGCTCAGGAGGTAGGCCCACTTGCGCGCGAGGAGTGCCCGCGCGCGGGAGTCCGGCCGGGGGCCGGGTGCGGGGCATGGCTGCGACATCGGTTCAGTCCTGCGGTGGCTCAGGTGCGCGGAAGCCCGCCGACGGGAGGCGGGCTCGACCGGGAGGGCCCGCCGCGCGGTCGAGCACTCCGCGGGACGGGCTGTGCGAGGTCATGGCTTCCGGCCGACACCACCGCAGATCACCATGTTCATCTCCGGGGTTTCGGACATGTCGCCCGGCCCCGTGGTCCGCCACGCCGCGCACCCGACCAGGCCCGGCTCGACCATGTCGAAGCCGCTGAACAGCGCCAGCACCTGCTCGTGCGAGCGCTCGTTGAGCTGGTCGGCGCTGCGGCTGTCCTTGATCAGCTCGGTCACGTCGCTCAGGCGCTGGTCCTGGTGGTCGGCGGTGACGTGGGTGATCGCCAGGTGGCTGCCGGGTGCCAGCGCGTCGCGGTAGGTCGCCACCAGCCGCCACGGGTCGGACTCGTCGGGCAGCCAGTGCAGCATCATCAGCACCAGCAGGCCGACGGGCTGGTCGAAGTCGAGCAGCCTGCGGGTCTCCGGGTGGCCCAGGATCGCGTCGGGGTCGCGCATGTCGGCGTGCACGATGGCGGCGCGGTCGTTGTCGGCCAGCATCAGCTCGCTGTGCGCCACCGCGATCGGGTCCTTGTCCACGTACACCACCCGGCACCGCGGGTCCTCGGCCTGCGCGACCTCGTGCACGTTGGCCACGGTCGGGATGCCGGAGCCGATGTCCAGGAACTGGGTGATGCCCTGCCCGATCATGTGCCGGACGGCCCGGCCGAGGAAAGCCCTGTTCACGCGGGCAGCGGAACGGGCGTCGGGCATGATGCGCTCGACGTGCACCGCCAGTTCGCGGTCGACGGCGAAATTGTGGGCGCCGCCGAGCAGGAAATCATAGGTGCGAGCCATGCTCGGCACGGAAACGTCGACGCTCTGGGGAATCCACTCCGATTGCGTCACTGCTGCACCCCTTCCATAGGGGCATCATCCTAACCACTCGTCCGAGTGCCCCTGTTAGGCCACCTGAGTACACGGGATCACCCGATCAGGCACTGTCGTGCTCACCCGAACGGCTTCTATTGTGATCCATCCCCATAACTAGGCGAGGAGCGGATATGTCCGTCCCGGTGGCCCCGGGTCGCCTTCCCCTGCTTGGTCACACCGTGTCGATGCTGCACCGGCGGCACAGGTTCACCGCGTCCTTGCGGAATTGCGGCGACATCGTCCGGATCGACCTCGGAAGGATGCCCACCTATTTTGTGACAAATCCTCGACTCGTGCACGAGCTGCTGGTCACGAAGGGGGCGTTATTCAAAAAGGGAGCATTGTTCGACAGGTTCCGCCCGGTCTTTGGCAACGGCCTGGCCACCTCTGACGGCGCTTTCCACCAGCGCCAGCGCCGGATGGTGCAGCCCGCCTTCCACCGCGGGCGCGTCAGCGGGTACGCCAACACCATGGCGCGGGCGGCCGCCGACCTGACCGCCACCTGGCGCCCCGGCCAGGTGCGCGTGGTCGAGGAGGACACCCAGGCGCTCGCCGTCACCATCGTGGGCGAGGCGCTGTTCTCGACCGAGCTGGGCAGGCACGCGATCGAGGAGGTGCGCCGGTCGGTGTTCACCGTGCTCAAGCACGGCATGGTCCGCGCGCTGTCGCCGTCGTTCGTCGAGAAGCACTTACCCGGCAGCCGCGAGTTCGACGAGGCCATCGCCCGCATGCGCGCGATCGTCCTCGACGTCGTGCGCGGGTGGCGGGAGCACGGCGTCGACCGCGGCGACCTGCTGTCGGTGCTGCTGATGGCCCAGGACTCCGACACCGGCGCGAGCATGTCCGACGAGCAGGTCCACGACGAGGTCATGACGCTGCTCATCGGCGGCATCGAGACCACCGCGCTGGCGCTGGCCTGGACGTTCCACGAGATCGCCCGGCACCCGGAGGTCGAACGCCGCGTCCACGCCGAGGTCGACGAGGTGCTGGGCGGGCGGACGCCCACCTTCGCCGACGTGAGCAGGCTGCTCTACCTCAACCAGGTCGTCACCGAAGTGCTGCGGATGTACCCGGTCTGGTTCCTGATGCGGCGCGCGCTGGCGCCCGTGGAGCTGGGCGAGGCGGCGCTGCCCGAAGGCGCCGAGGTGATCTTCAGCCCGCACGCCCTGCACCACGATCCGGTGTCGTTCGAGGACCCGCACCGCTTCGACCCCGACCGCTGGTCGCCGGAACGCGCCGCCAGGATTCCCAAGGGCGCGTTCGTCCCGTTCGGAGCGGGCGCGCGCCAGTGCGTCGGGAACCTATTCGCCCAGACCGAGATCATCACCGCCGTGGCCACCGTCGCGGCGCGGTGGCGGCTGGTTCCCGCGCCCGGCAGGCCCGTGCGCGTCAAGTTCACCTCCGCCGCATACCCCAGCGGGATGCTGATGACGGCGGTTCCCCGAAACTGAGTTGGAGGTTGTTCTCCGTGGGTTGGTCGCGTTTCCGCCGGTTCTCCGCCCTCGTGCTGCTGATTGCCGGGATATCCCTCACGCCAGGCACGGCGGGCGCCGCGCAGATCACGTGCGAGGACGTGCGGGTGCCGGTCAGGGTCGCCCTGACGGCGCACACGATGTACGGCAGGCTGTGCGTGCCACAGGGAGCGACGACGCTCCAGGTGCTGGTGCCCGGCGGCACGTACAACGGCGCGTACTGGGACATCGGCGACGCCCCGGAGAGCCGGTCGTACCGGCAGGCCATGAACAGGGCCGGGATCGCCACCATCGCCGTCGACCGGCTCGGCAGCGGGCGCAGCTCCAAGCCCGCCAGCATCCTGCTCACCGTGCCCCTACAGGCCAAGGCCGTGCACGCGGTGGTCACGTCGATGCGCCCGCGGTTCGACGAGATCGTGCTCGTCGGCCACTCGGTCGGCTCGGCGGTGGCCACGATCGAGGCGACCAGGTACCGCGACGTCGACGGCGTGGTGCTCACCGGGCTCAGCCACCAGATCAACCTCCCGGGCGCCGTGCCCGTGTTCACCACCCTGATCCCGGCCGTGCTCGACCCCGGGCTGAAGGGGCGCGGCATCGACCCCGGCTACCTGACGACCGTCACGGGGTCGCGGTACTCCTCGTTCCACACCCCCGGCCCGACGCAGCGGAGCGCCCTCGACTTCGACGAGGCCACAAAGGACGTGGTCACCCTGACGGAGACCCTGGGCACCGTGCTAATCAGCCAGCTCATCCCGGTGTCGCGGCGGATCACCGTGCCGGTCATGGTCGTCATGGGCGGCGGCGACAGCAACTTCTGCGGCCCGCCGCTGGGCGCGGACTGCTCGTCCAGCGAGGCGCTGCGGAGGTCGGAGGGCCGCTTCTACGCCCCCGAGGCCCGCCTGCACACCTACGTCGTCCCGGGCTACGGCCACTCGCTCAACTTCTCCCCGAACGCGCCGGGCTACCACCGGGCGGTCGCCGAGTGGACCAAGCGCATCGGCTGATCCCGCGGCTGCCTGACATGCCGGTGAACGGCGACCCTGTCGCCGTTCACCGGCGCAGTCACGTCCGGGGCCGGAGTCCCGCCTGTGCCGCGGAACCGGCGGGACGCGCGTGTTCGGGGCATGATGCCGTGGGAGCGCCGCCCGCCGCCCAGGCAGTCGACGGGTGGGAGGCGCCAGGGTGCGGCGACCCGGACCCGCCCCGCTGACCATGGCCACGGACACCGCTGGACCGCGACGGAGGGGGACCCGGTGCTCGACCTCAACGCACTGACGTGGACCGTCACGATCGGCCTGATCGTCGCCCTGCTCGCCGCCGACCTGGTCATCGCCTCCCTCCGCCCGCACCGGGTCGGCTTCCGCGAGGCCACGGCGTGGTCGGTGTTCTACATCCTCGTGGCGGTCGGGTTCGGCGCCTGGCTCACCCTGCGGCACGGCAGCGAGTTCGGCACCGAGTACTTCGCCGGTTACATCGTCGAGAAGAGCCTGTCGGTCGACAACCTGTTCGTCTTCGTCATCATCATGACCACCTTCGCCGTGCCGGAGGAGCACCAGCACAAGGTGCTCACCTTCGGCATCGTGCTCGCCCTGATCATGCGCGCGGCCTTCATCGCGCTCGGCGCGACGTTGATCGCGGTGTTCTCCTTCATGTTCCTGCTGTTCGGGCTGCTGCTGATCTACACAGCGGTGCAGCTGTTCCGGCACCGCGACGAGGACCCCGACGTCGAGGACAACGTGGTGGTCAAGTCGGCCCGCCGAATCCTGCCGATCACCGACGACTACGTCGACGGGAAGCTCTCCACCCGCCTCGACGGCAAGCGCGTGGTCACCCCGCTGTTCATCGTCCTGCTCGCCATCGGCAGCATCGACCTGCTGTTCGCCCTCGACTCCATCCCCGCGGTCTTCGGCGTCACCAACGAGCCCTACATCGTCTTCACCGCCAACGCCTTCGCCCTGCTCGGCCTGCGCGCCCTGTTCTTCCTCGTCAAGGGCCTGCTCGACCGCCTGGTCTACCTCTCCACCGGCCTGGCCCTGATCCTGGCGTTCATCGGCGTCAAGCTCATCCTCCACTGGGCGCACGACGACATCAGCGAAAGCATCCCGAAGATCCCCACCCCGCTCAGCCTCGTCGTCATCGTCTCCGTGCTGGCCGTCGTCACCATCGCCAGCCTGGTCAAGACCCGGAACGACCCCACCGCCAAGGCCCGCCCCGGCTCCCTGCGCGCCCACCGCGGCAGGTCCCGGCGCCAGGACCGCGACAAACCCAGCTCATCCTGACCCAGGGCCTGTCCTCAAACCGGCGAGCCGAGCCAGTCGACGATCGCACGGGAGATGGCGCCGCCCGCGCGTTCGTCGTACCCCTCGAAGCACGGCATCGAGTTGGCCTCCAGGAAGAACCACTCCCCCGTCGCGCGCTCGATCTTGAAGTCCACGCCCAGGAGGGGCACTCCGCAGTGCTCGGTGAGGCGGGCGCACCCGTCGGCGACTTCCCGGGGCGGAACCTGCGGGCTGTAGGTGTTGACGCCGGGGACAGTCCTGTAGTCGAGCGCAGGCGAGTCGATCAGCTCGCCGAACGACTGGTCGCCGACCACGTGGATTCGCACGTCGGGGCCGATGACGCGCTCCTGGAAGAGCACCGGCAGGCGCCTGAGGCGGGGCAGCCGGGGTTCGTGCCGGGCCTCGAAGACCGTCGCCCAGGTCTTCCACGCGCTGGCGCCCTTGAAGATCGCGCCGTTGCGGCAGCTCCGGACGAACCGCTTCGCCTCCTCGGGGTCCGAGGTGAGACAGGTCTCGGGAATCCGCCAGCCGCCGACCTCGCCGAGGGTGACCGCGTGCAGGAGCTTGGTGGAGCCGGAAGCCTCGCGCAGCGGGGGGCTCATCACCTTGAGGGGGGCCGACTCCAGGATTCGCGCCAGCGCCTCGGACTGGCCCGCCGCGGCCGCGGCCAGCTCCGGCGTCGGCGCGGCCGCGGAGACATCGGCGAGGCGGCACCAGACGGCCGAGAAGTCGCCGAGGCGGTGGCTCTCGCCGGAGAGCGACAGCTCGGTGTCACGGGGGCTCTCCAAGGGGACCCGCACACTGCCGCGCATCGCCAGCGACGGCAGGTCGACCGACCGGAACCCGACGCCCGCCCGCCTCAGCGCCCGCACCCCGGCGGTGAAGGTCGGGTCGGCGGCGAGGCCAAGGCAGAGGATCACGGGCGGAGCCTGTCCAGCAGCGCCGCGTAGACCTGGTCCTCGACGTGCGGGAAGAGGTGGTGGCCTGGCCAGCACGACACGTCGCACAGCCGGGGGATGCCGCGCTCCCGCTCCACGGTGAAGGCGGCGAACTCCATCCCGCTGCGCCGGAGCCAGGCGAGCACGGGCCCCACCAGGCAGGCCAGGTCCGCGCCGAGCCGCTCCCCGGTACCGCTCACCTCGAACACCTCGGACCCGGCGACCAGGACTCGGCGAGCGCGGGTCGGATCGCTGTCGGTGATCTGCACGACGTCGAACCTGCTTCGAGGGGCGTCGGGGTCCACCTCCGTCCAGTCGGGGAGGCGGAACACCTCGTGGCCCGGTGCGGACCCGTCGTTGACGATCACCGTGCGCGGCGGGGCGACGGCACCGGACCCGACGAGCTCCAGGGGGTCCAGGCGCGGGAAGAACCCCTGGGCGGATGGCCGGTTGACGACCGGCCCCGGCCACAGGGCGAGGGCCGACCAGAAGGCGGCGCAGGTCTCGGCGGAGGCGAACGCCCGCTCGGCGTCCGGCTCCCGCCCCCAGTCCCCCACCCCGCGGACCAGGACCCCGGTCACCTCGACACCGTCGAGGGTGATCCGCGTGCGACAGGCCCGGTCGCGGGTCGCGCGCACCGTGATCCCGACCCGGCCGAACCCGTTCGCCACCACCGTCGCAACGCCGTTCCCGGTGGCGAACTCGGCAAAGCGCCGCGCCGTCTCGTCGGCGTCCGGGGCGATGACCAGGATCGTCATGTCGGCGGGTTCTCCAGGTGGAGCAGGGCCTCAGCGACCTGCCAGGCGGCCCTGCCGAGGTCCTCGACGACCGCGGGCCTCGCCTCGGCGGGGATGAACGGGCCCTCCTCGCCGAAATCGCCGGGATCGCCGGGATCGCCGGGATCGCCGTCCACCGGCAGCGCCGGGCTCATGCCGTCGACCCGTCAGCGTGGACCGCGGAGCAGGCCCACCGGTCTCTCCACCGCTTCCTTGCGCTCGGTGTTCTCACTGCTCTCGCTGTTCTCGCTGCTCTCGGAACGCTCGGACGTCTCGCTGCCCTCGGTGCCGAACGTGGACGCTTCCGGGAGCCTGCCTTGGGGCAGCAGGCTGAGGTAGCTCATCGCGCGTTCGCGGATCTCGACCGGGAAATCCATGAACGAGGTCTCTTTCGCCATTCCGCCCTCCGGAGCCCGCCTGCGAGAGTTCAATGACACCTGTGGGGACACATTCTGCCAGGTGACGTGCGTCAACGTAGGGCCGGATGAGTGACGCCGCTGAGCCATTCAGGGTTCGCCACTCGCCGATTCTTCCAAAGCCACGGGTTTATCCAATTCGACCAGCACGGCGAAATTGAGCTGTGCTCACAGGTCTGGTCTGGCACTCACGACATCGTGTCCAGCCGGTTGCCCGCGGCGGGCTCGCGTCCCGGGATCTGGGACTGCCTCGACCGAGCGTCGCGGTCGCTCCAGGTATCCTGGCTAGGGTGACACCGACTCACAAGGCGTCCGTCGCGCTCGCGCTGTCCGCCCGGTGTAGGTGAGCAGGACATGGACGGGATTGACGGATGAGCGACCCGGAGGGCCTGGAGACGCGGCTTCGGGTGCTGGAGGCCGTCACCGACAGCACGCTCCACGAGCTCGACCTGGACAAGGTCTTCGAAGTGCTGCTGTGGCGGGTGCGCAATCTGTTCGGGGTGGACACCGTCACGGTCCTGCTGGCCGAGCCGGGGGGCGAGCACCTGGTCGCCAGGGCGGCCTCCGGCCTGGAGGAAGAGGTCTTCCAGGGCGTGCGGGTACCCGTGGGCACCGGCTTCGCCGGGCAGGTGGCGTACCGCCGCGAACCGATGCAAATCGCCCAGGTCGACGAGTCCACTGTGATCAACCCCCTGCTGTGGCAACGGGGTCTGCGAACGCTGTTGGGCGTCCCGATGGTGGCCCAGGGCGGCCTGACCGGGGTGCTGCACATCGGCAGCACCACGCCCCGCCGGTTCACCGACGAGGAGGCCGACCTGCTGCAACTGGTGGCCGACCGGCTGGCGATAGCGACCCACGCGCACCGGTCGCGCTCGGAACGGGCCGCCGCCACCATGCTGCAGGACAGCCTCCTGCCAGGGCACCTGCCCACCGCGGACGGGTGGGAGATGGCCGCCCGCTACGTCCCCGGCACCGACAGCGGTGTCGGCGGCGACTGGTACGACGTGTTCCCCCTCCCCGAGCAGCGCATCGGCCTGGTGATCGGCGACGTGGTGGGCAACGGGCTGCCCGCCGCGATCGTCATGGGGCGGCTGCGCAGCGCGCTGCGCGCCTACGCCCTGGAGTTCCCCGACCCGGCGGAGGTGCTCCTCAAGCTCGGCCGCAAGGCCAGCCACTTCGAGGCCCACACCATGGCCACCGTCGCCTACGCGGTCATCGACCTGGCGACCTCGCGCATGGAGATCGCCCTGGCGGGCCACCCGCCGCCCGCGCTCGCCGTGCCGGGTCGGGAGACCGTTTTCGTCGACGTCGCGCTCGACCCGCCGATCGGCTACCACCTGGGCAGCGAGGGCAGGCAGAGCACGGGCGTCGACCTGCCCCCCGGCGCGCTGCTCGCCCTGTTCACCGACGGCCTGGTGGAGCGCCGCGGGCAGGACCTGGACGGCCAGCTGGAGAAACTCCGCCAGGTCGTGGCCCCAGCCGCCCCGGAAACGGCCTGCGCCCGGATCATGGCGACCCTGGTCGGCGACCAGCCTGCCAACGACGACATCGCCCTGCTGGCCATCCGACACAGCCCCACCCCCGAGCAGCCCTGACCGCGCCGGTCGGGCTCAGGCGGGCCACGGACCGGGCAGCGCGGGGAGGGACCTGACCAGCGGGTCAAACGCACCTGGCCGCGGTCCAGGCAGGCTGAACGCCCGCAACCGCGTCGAGATCGCCGCCTGGGAATGGGAGTCGGCCTCTCGACACCAGGAAGTGACCGTCAGAGCACCACGTTCAACAACACGGTCAGCAGCACCGACAAGACGATCGAGACCACCACCATCGTCAGGCACCCGACCCGGCCCCCCAGGAACTCCACCCTGCTGTTGCCGATGCGCATGGCCACCCTCCCGCTTCCGGTCTCCTCCACGGGTACCACCGCGGCGACGGTCCCATGCGCCGCATCGCGCATCAGTGCGCCCGGCGGGCAAGGACGCGGTTGCGATCGACCCGCCGACAACGCGTCGGCACTCACTGGCCGTATCCCTCGGCGCTGGACGGTGTTCCAGTCGTCGTAGTCGGTCACGTCCAGGTTGGACCCGGCGAACATGTTGTCCTCGTTGGGGACGCTGGAGTAGCCGCCGCAGACCAGGTCCGCCCCGGCCAGCAGCTGCGGCAGGAACCGGGCGGTGGCGCGCATCTTGGAATGGGAGAACGCCTGGTCGTTGCCCGCCGAGCACTCCAGGTCGGCCATGGTGGCGATCAGGTTCTCGGCCACCACCGCGCGCAGTCCCCCGGGACGGCGCCCGGCAGGCCGATGCAGCTGATGGAGCCGTTCTGCAGGCCCTGCACGCCGCGCCCCTGGCCACCAGGATGCCGCCGACCTCGCCGTCGCCGCCAACATGATCCCCTGCCTGCCCCCCGAACACCGCCAAGCCACCTGGCGAGCACTCGCCGAAGCCCTCACCCCCGGCGGCCTCCTGCTCTTCGACCCGCCACCGGAGCACCCCACCCGACGACAGGTGCACTGGAGCCTGCCCTCCACCCAGCTCGGGCCCGACCTCTACAGCGCCCACGTCACCTCCACACCTCACGACCAGACGCAGCAGCTGCGCTTCACCTACCGCGTCCACCGCGCGAGCACCCTCATCCGCGAAGAACACGAGGACTTCACCATCTGGCCAACCCCGTCCACGCTCCTCACCGACGAACTGCGACAGGCCGGTTTCACCCCGGCCCCCACACCCCACCCAGCCCTCAGCGCCACCCGACTGCAAGCCTGAAACCCCGTCGTTCCCCGGATTGATTGACATACCTCCCGGCCGCTGTTATCTCTCTAAGATCATCGGCTGGGGGTTGACATGACTGACTCGCCGAGTCCGCGGCGGCCCGGGTACCGAGTTCCGCTGATCATCGTGTTCCTGGTCGTGACCGCCGTGGTCACCTCGGTGGCCGCGCGCCTGGCCTCGGACGTGGACCTGTGGTGGCGGCCCGGCGGGATCTTCCACCTGTCGGCCACCGCGGTGATGCTCGTGCTGTCCGGTGTGCTGGTCAACGCGCTGCCCCGGGTGGTGACCGAGCTCTGGCGCTGGACGGGCCCGTTCGCCCGCGGGGCGACGCGGTTCGTCGACGCGGTGCGCCGTCCGTTGAGAATCGCCGGCGTCATGGTCACGGTCCTGGTCCTCGGCGTGGGCAGCTATCTCCTGCTGCCCTCCTCCGATCGGTGGGAACCCGGCCGGATCTCCATCATGTCGGCCAAGGACGTGGGCCAGGACGATCCGCGGACAACGCTCATCGAGCAGTGGAACAAGATCCACCCGGACAACCAGGCCGAGTTCGTCACCGCCCACGGCGAGACCGACGAGCAGAACGAGCGCATGGTCAACGACGCGAAACCGGACGGCGACCACCAGGCCGACATCTACGTGCTCGACATCGTGTGGATGGCGCAGTTCGTCGACAACCGCTACATCCGCGAGTTGGATCGGAGCACGCTGACCAACGCGGACCTGAACGATTTCGTGGAAAAGGTGCTGCGCACCGGTAGGCGGCACGACAAGCTCTGGGCGCTGCCGCTCAACACCGACGTGGGGTTGATCTACTACAGGACCGACTCCGCGGCGGGTATCACTGAGCCGCCAACGAGCTGGGACGCCCTCTTCGGCCCGGACGCGGCGGCACGGGCGAAGGCGGCCGGGCCGGGCATCGCGGCGAACGCGATCCAGATGTCCGACGAGATGGGCACCGTCACCCTGCTGGAGGCCATCTGGGCGGCCGAGGGCAACGTGGTCGACCAGAACGGCAACGTCTCGCTCACCACCGACGAGAACCGGGTGCGCTTCGACAAACCCGACCTCGCCGGGCTGGACGCGCTGAACGAAGCCATTGCCGACCCCCACGTGGTACCCGGTACCCCTCGGCCCGAGGACATGACCTCCGACGCAGCTCTCGACCAGTTCCTCAAAGGGCGCGTGCTCGCCATGCGGAACTGGGCG
This sequence comes from Actinokineospora lacus, assembly GCF_053813445.1. Classification (NCBI taxonomy): domain Bacteria; kingdom Bacillati; phylum Actinomycetota; class Actinomycetes; order Pseudonocardiales; family Pseudonocardiaceae; genus Actinokineospora; species Actinokineospora lacus. Next base: position 21,099 of record NZ_JBQERA010000015.1, on the reverse strand, counting down.
GTCGCCTACAAACAACTGACCGACCGGCAAGAAGAACTGAACAAGGCGGGCATCACCTTCGAGACCGCCGTCCCACCCACCCCGAGCGTTCTCGGCGGCCAGAACCTCGCGGTGTCGGCGCACACCGACAAGCCCCGCGCCGCCCAAGCGCTCATCGAGTTCCTGACCAGCGCGCAGAGCCAGCTGATCCTGTCCGAGATCGGTGGGTTCGCACCGACCCGCGGCTCTGTCTACGACCGCCCCAAGGGCGATGCCAAGGACGGTCACCTCGACAAGGTCCGCGACGCGCTGGCGACCGCCCGACCACGCCCGGCGGTCCGGCACTACACCGAGTTCAGCCAGCGGTTCCGCAACGACATCCAAGAACCGCCAACCGACGACTGGGCCCGAGAACTGGCGGAGATCCTGCGCAGGTAGAAGCCAGCGCGGAAAACCGAACTCAGCGGCGTGAACCGGACGTGCCCGGCGGATGGCGTTCCGCCGGGCACGTCCGGTTCGGCTCAGTCGACCGGGAAGTAGCCGTGCGCCTCACCCGAGGTCGCCCCGGTGGCCGTTCGGGTGGTGATGGGGACCGACGTCCCCCACTGCCCCTGGGTGTGGGTGTGGCGGGCCTTGCCGTCGGGGCCCACCGGGACCACGACCTGGTTGTCCCAGTCGAACCTGAGGACGGCCTCGGTGCTGCCCGGCAGGGTCGGGGTCACCACGATCTCGAACTGCTCGCCGGGGCCCACGGCGGGCGCCCCGCCCGGCGGGAACTGCGGGCTGGAGACCTCCGGGCGCCACGGGCGCACGGTGATGTAGTAGAGCTTCTCGCCGGTGATCAGCCCTTCCGCGCCAACTCCCCACACTCGGACGTAGTACGGCGCCGGGCTCATCGGGGTGATCCGCACCGTCGCGGTGCCGTCGACCGCGGCGACCTCCTGCTCTTCGTCGCCCAGGGCGTACCGGAACGCGGTGACGCCGGGGCGGGGCGAGGTGAAGGTGAACGAGCCGGGGATGCCGGGGCCGCCCGCCTCCTGGTGCTGCGGGTAGTCGGTGCTGGTGACGGTCGGCGTGCCGCTGTCGGAGGAGAAGTAGTCCTGTGCCGGGGCCGACTCGACGCCCGCGGCGTTGGTCGTGGTCGCGTACACCGTCAGCGGGCCGGTCAGGCCGGTGGTGAAGGTGGTGTGGAGCGTGCCGTCGGACCCGAGCGGCACGGTGGTGCGCGGGCCGCCCCGCAGCCAGTACGTGAGGGTGACGGCCCCGGTCTGGGTGGCCCGCGCGGACAGCTCGACCGGCAGCCCGGCGACCTGGGTACGCGGGGTCACCTCGATCTCCGGCGCGACGCCGTTGACGTGGACCTGGGTCGAGGAGACCCCTGAGCGCTGCCCGGCGGCGTTGGTGGTCCAGGCCCTGATCTCCGGGCCCGGGAACGCGATGGACGGCAGGGTGACGGTCGTGGGACCGGACGGGTCGACGGGCACCGTGGTTTCCGGTCCCCCACCCACGGTGTAGGTGAAGGTCACCGCGGCCGGCTGTCGGGCGGACAGCACGACGTCGACCGGGGAGCCGACCTCCGGGTGGTACTCGGTCGAAATGTGCGGCTCGGTCTCGTGGACGTAGAACTCGTAGTAGGTCGGTTCCGAGTGGTTGCCCGCGCGGTCGACGGCGTACACGACCAGCCGGTGCCTGCCGTAATCCTCCGGGGTGTAGGTGACCGTGGCAGGCCCGCCGGGCGACTCGGCGGGGACGGTCTCCTCGCCGAAGCCGTCGCCCCAGCTGTAGGCGACGACGTCGGTGCCACCCGCCGCGGTGAACGTCAACTCACCGGGCACGCCTTGGTGGCCCTTCGCGGGGTCGGTCACCGCCGGGAAGTCCTCCGAGGCGACCGCGGGCGGGCCGGGCCGGGTGTAGTCGGTGGTGAACAGGCAGGTCGTCGACCACGCCGAGGTGTCCATGCCGTCCTCGCCACGCGCGGCGAAGGCGTAGGTGCGGCCGTCGGTGAGCCCGTCGGGCAGGGACATGCCGGCCGGGGAACCGTCGTAGGCGGTGGCGACGACCTCGGTGCGCTGGTCAGGCGCGTCCCGCGGCCACCACGCGAACCGGACGTCGGGGTTACCGGACTCGTCGGGGTCGGCGACAGAAGCGGTCAACCGGGTCCCGTCCCAGGACCGGCTCACCCAAAGTGGCACGTCGCCGCACGGCTTGCCGGACACGGTGAGCTCGGTCGGCGTGCCGGGGGCGGTGTTGTACTGGACCAACAGCTGCAGCTCGTTGCTGTAGCGCCTGCCGTAGGACGGGTCGGCCTGGTGCTGCTCGGCGATGCGCAGGGCCACGGTCAGCTTCCCGCCCTCGACCGCCTGCCGCACGGCTTGCTCCGCGTCCCACTCGACGTAATCCCACTTGCAGCCATGGCCGACGCCGCCGGGGACCTTGGTCGTCTCCCCTGGCTGGTTGGTCCAGGTGGGATTGCTGGTCTGGTTGGTCACCCACAGCTCGGTGGAGCGCGGCTTGGCGCAGTTGTTGACGTGCGTCTCGACCCCCACGATGGAGGCCCCGACGACGCGCTTGCCCGCGAACTGGGTCAAGTCGAAGGTGAAGTACGACTTGGCGGTGTGCTTCTTGTCGCGGGCGTCGACCCAGGAGCCGACGACGGCGTCGCCGGTGGTGATCGTCTCGGTCGGGCGCCGAGAATCCGTGGTCGCCCACGCAGCAGGCGCCACCGTCGCGTACGACGGCTGCTGCTCCGCTTGGGCGGGCGCGGCGACGGCGACCACCCCGGTGGCGGCCACCACCAGGGCGACCGCCACGCGGGCAGCCTTAACCAGCACAGGTCTCATCTGTCTCCCTTGGTGAGCCCCGACCCAGTGGGGGGCCGATGGTGGCAGCAGCGCCACCCCGGGGCAGGCGAATCACCGAAGGTCAACCGATCCGCCCAACCCTTCCCCGAACGGCCTAGCGAAGTCGGGGCGGACCACACCCCATGAAGGCGTCAACTTTGACGGACGTCTAAATAAGAATAGGCTCACCGGTCTATTGCGGATTTACCCTTCGTTAATGCTACGGTTCCCTCGAATTCAGAGGGGATGGCATCATGACCGTCGCTGTCGTTCTGGTATTGGTCGCATTTCTCGCGGCCGTCAACGGGAGCAATGACGTCCCCAAAGGAGTGGCCACGCTGGCGGGCGCGGGCGTCACCCGCTTCCGGACCGCCATCCTCTGGGGAACCGTGACAACGCTGGTGGGCTGCCTGGTCTCGCTGCAACTGGCCTCACGGATGACCGCCCTGTTCTCCAAAGGGATCGTCTCCGCGGACCCCACGACCGCCTTTACCATCGCCGTGCTGGTCGGCACGTCCGCGTGGGTCGCGTTGGCGACGTTATTGCGGCTCCCCGTTTCCACGACGCACGCCCTTGTGGGCTCCCTTCTCGGCGCCGGTGTGCTTTTCGCGGCCGAGTCCGTGCGCTGGGAAACCCTGCTGCTCAAAGTCGTGCAGCCGCTGCTCCTGAGCGTCTTCGCCGCCTACGTGCTGTCGGCACTCCTGGCGCTGGCGATGCGCGGCCGGGGCGCGAAGGCCCGCGCCGACGGCCCCGGCACGGCCAGGGCGGACACCGTCGGGAACCCGGAGACGGGCACCCGTCGGCTGGACCGCCTGATCGGCGGCGCGCACTGGGTCACCAGCGGCCTCGCCTGCTTCGCCCGCGGGCTCAACGACACACCGAAGATCGTGGCGATCGGCGCTTTCGCCCTGATCCCGGCGGGGTTCCAGCCGTGGCACATCGTGCTGGTCGTGGCCGCCGCGATGGCGCTGGGCTCGGTCGTCGGCGGCATGCGGGTCGCCGAACGCCTGGCCAAGGACGTGGTCACCATGAGCCACCGGGAGGGGTTCACCGCCAACCTCACCACCGCGCTGCTGGTGGGGCTGGGCGCCTCGGCGGGCCTGCCGATGTCCACGACCCACGTCTCGACCGGCGCGATCGCGGGCAGCGCGGGCACGTCCGTCGGCAGGATCAACCGCAAGACGATCGGGCAGTTCGCGACCGCGTGGCTGGTGACCCCGCCGATCACCGGCGCGGTCGCGGCGTGCACCTTCCTCCTGCTGCGATGACTTCCTCACTCCCAGCGGAGGTCTTGGATCGGAGGGCCGACGGGCGGGAGGACGGCGATCACCGAGTCGAGGCTGTCCGGCACGACCCGGTAGAAGAGCCAGGTGCCCCGTCGGCGGGAGGTGAGCACGCCCGCCTCGCGGAGGGTCTTGAGGTGGTGGCTCACGGTGGGACCGCTGACCTCGAACGCCTCGGCGATCGCGCAGACGCACGCCTCGCCGCCGGGGCTCCGGGCGATGAGCGCGACGATCAGCAGCCGGATCGGGTGCGCCAGCGCTTTGAAGGTGGCGCTCGCGTCCTGGGCCTGGTCCCACGTCAGCGCCGCGGGGGAAACGGCCACCGGGTTCACCGGGCGCGGGCGAGCTGGTGCGGGAGAACGACTTCCTCGACCAGGAGCGCGCGGGACGACTGTCGGGCCATGCGGGCCTCCTGCCGGGTGCTCGGGCGGGTCGGACGTAATTAGCGGTCCTGAATTGGGTGCTGTCAATGTCCAATAGGCTCACCCGGTGGCCCAGGCGCGCAGGCGGCACGAGGCGCCGAGTGCCCGGTCGCCCGTCGCGCCGCCTGCCGTCCAGTGACGGCATAACGCGGAAAAGTGCCGGTGCTAACCCGAATGGCCTCCGGGCTGTTGCGCTGAACGTGGGATCACCAGTGGGTTCCCCTTCCCAGTATCACCATTTTCGGGTGCGGTGATTCCACTCCATTGACATCGGTCTATGAAGATGAGAAGACTGACGTCACCGTGCGCGGATCGCCGCCGTCGGAGGGGAAGGCCACCTGACCATGACACCAAAAGCCCTGGTCGTCTCGCCGTTCGAGGCCGAGATGCAACCGCTGGTCTCGGCGTGCGCCGCGGCCGCCCTGCGCGACGCGGGCGCCGAAGTGTCCGCTTGGGACGCTCACGTCTTCCCGCGGCCCGAGCCGGTCGGCCGGTTCGACCTCGTCCTGATCGGCGTCGGGCAGTACGAGGGCCTGGAGCGCGGCCTGGCGCTGGCGAAACGCCTGCGCGCCGAGGACAAGGCCACCTATGTGGTGACGTTCGGACAGTACGCGCAGATGAACAGTGGGGAATTCACCGCCGTGTGCGACGGCGTGCTGTTCGACGAGCCGGAGAAGGTCGCCGACGCCCTCGTGGCCGCCGCCGCGGGCTCGATCGAGCTGTCGGCCGTCCCCGCCCTGCTCGGCAGGCACGGCTTGAACCCGAAGCCGCCGAACCGCAGGATGAAGTGGAGCCTGCCCGCCCGCGAGCTGTTCCCGTCGATCGTCCACTACGGATCGCACCACACGCCGTTCGGCTTGATGGGCAACATCGAGGCCACCCGGGGCTGCCACCACAAGTGCACCTACTGCTCGGTGTTCGGGGCCTACGACGGCGGCGTCGCGCCCATCGACATCGAGCCCGTGGTCGCCGACGCGCTGCAACTCGCCGAGGAGGGCGTGCGGCACTTCTGCTTCATCGACGCGGAGTTCTTCAACTCCCGCAAGCTCGGTCTCGAGGTCGTGGAGCGCGTCACGGCCGAGGTCGGCCCGTGCACCTTCGAGATGACCACCCGCGTCGATCACATCCTCGACTACACCGCCGAGCTGGAACGCCTGGTGGAGCTGGGATTGCGGCGGGTGACCTCGGCGCTGGAGTTCCCGTCCGACCGCATCCTGCGGATCTTCGACAAGGGCATCGACATGGTCGACACCCGGCGGGCGATCACCGAGGCGGCGCGGATCGGGTTCGAGATCAACCCCACGTTCATCCCGTTCACCCCGTGGACCGGCTACGACGAACTGCTGACCTTCGAGGACTTCCTGGTCGAGACCGGCCTGTCCAAGACCACCCACCCCACGGCGCTGCAGACCCGGTTGCTGCTGTTCAAGGGTTCGCCGCTGCTGGGGTCGCCGTGGATGGACGGCATCGAGACCGTCGACCGCGGCTTCTACGTCGAGTGGAAGCACCCCGACCCCAGGGTCGAGGCGCTGTGGGTCGAGCGCAGGCAGAACGCCGAGGACGTCGGCGCCGTCCGCTGCTGCGTGAAGTGCTGACCGCCGCGAGAGGGAGGGTACGGCGATGAGTGGAGCGCACCGCGTCACCGTGGAGTCGGGCGCCGCGCTGCCCGCGGGCGACTGGGCCTACGAGTCCGGCGACCTGAGGGAAGCGTGGCCGTACCTCGGGCCGACCTGGCTGTCCGCGACCGAGACGTCGCTGCACGGCGCGCGCCCGTGGCACACCGTGGCCCACCGCGCCCGCGGCGAGGTCGCCTACCTGCCGGGTTTCGTGTTCGACGCGCCGCCGTCGGTGGACTTCGACCCGCGCACCTACCTCGGCTGGCAGGGCTCCTCCGGCGAGGAGGTGTGCTGCGGGGTCACCAGTTGCTCAGACACGGTGTCCGAAGTGGACTCCCTGGGCGTTGACGCCTTCTTCCCCGCCCTGGTGCTCGGGTCGCCGCTGGGCTACCGCAGCGAGGTGGCGTTCACGTTCTGGACCAAGTCGCTGTTCCCCGCCCTGCTCGACCACGCCGTGAAGTCCGCGGCCGCCCAGGGCTTCAAGTCGGTCGTCGCGCCGTGGATACCCGACCGCGCGGGCAACGAGCAACTGGTGGACGCGTTCTCCGCCGTCGGCGGCAGCACGGCGTTCTGGGGCTACGAGGACTACCTGCGCCTCGACGCCGCCGACTACGCCGCCCACATCGCCGCGCTGCCCGCCAAGCGCCGCCGCCGGGTCAAGGAGGACGTCGACCGGGTGGCCGCCGCGGGCGTGGTGATCGAGCGGGTCACCGGCGCCGACCTGCGCGGGCACGTCGGCCGCGTCGCCAAGCTGACCTGCCTCAACCGCGAGAAGAACGGCGCGGGCGAGGAGCCCAGCCACATCGAGGCCCACCTGCACGCCCTCCTCGACGCGGGCGTCGACGTCCGCTGCCACCTCGCCATGAAGGACGGCGTCGCCGTCGGCAGCTGCGTGACCATCCGCAAGACCGACCGCCTGTTCATCAAGTGGGCCGGGTTCGACTACTCCTCCTTGGGCGAGCGCAGCGGGGTCTACTTCGGACTCGTCCTGGACGCCCCCGTCCGCGAGGCGTACGCCGAGGGCCTGCGCTACTTGGAGTGCGGCGCGGGCGCGCACGAGGCCAAGGCGCTGCGCGGGTGCCTGCCGCGCGGCGTGACCACCGGCCTGGTCATGACCGACCCGGCCCTGAGGTCGAGGACGGCGGCGTGGCTGGCCGACTTCGGCAAGCGCAGGCGTGAGGTGTTCGGCGCGGAACCCGTCAGCGCGGCCGGGGTCAATTTGCTCGACACCTCAGACGACAGCTGCTGCGGCAACGGCTGAAAGGCAGGTTCACCGTGATCCGGTTCGTGGCCCTGAGCGGGTTCCTCGGCGCGGGCAAGACCACCTCGATGATCGCCGCGGCGAGGCGGTGGGAGGCCGAGGGCAAGAAGGTCTCCGTCATCACCAACGACCAGAGCGACGACCTGGTCGACACCCGGCTCGCCCAGGAGCGCGTCGGCTCCGTCGGCGAGGTCACCGGCGGCTGCTTCTGCTGCAAGTTCGAGGACCTCGTCTCCGTGGTCACCGACCTCGTGGAGCGGCACCGGCCGGACGTGGTCATCGCCGAGGCCGTGGGCAGCTGCACCGACCTGCAGGCCACTGTCGTGCGTCCGCTGCGCAAGTTCTACGGCGACACCTTCACCGTCGCGCCGCTGACCACGATCGTGGACCCGTTGCGGTTCCTGGCCTTCAGCCGGGTGTGGGACCGCGGCGAGCCCGAGAGCGACATGACCTACCTGTTCCGCCAGCAGCTGGAGGACGCCGAGGTCGTGGCGATCAGCAAGACCGACGTCGTGCCCGCCGAGAAGCTCGCCGCGACCCGCGACGCGATCGCCAGGCACTTCCCGCACGCCCGGGTCGTGGAGTACTCCGCGGTGACCGGCGCCGGGCTGGACGACGTGCTGGGCGAGTGGAACTCCGAGGCTGGGGTCGGCCGCGACCTCGACGTCGACTACGACCGCTACGCGGCCGCCGAGGCCGAGCTGGGCTGGCTGAACCTGACGCTGGACCTCGACGCCGGGCCGAGCGGGGTCATCCCGCTGGTGTGGGGACGCGACGTGCTGCGGCAGATCGGCGAGGAGTGCGCCGCGCGCGACGCGGTCGTCGGCCATGCCAAGATCACCCTGGACTCCGGCACCGGCCTGACCAAGCTGAGCATCACCGGGACGGGGACCGAGCCCGCCGTGGACGCGGCGGTGGAGTCGCCCGAGCCGGGCGCGCGGGTGTTCGTCAACGCCCGGGTGGCCGTCGAGCCCGTCGAACTGGACGCCATCGTGGCCCGCGCGGTCGCCGACGCCGACGCCGCGCACGGCACCAGCTCGAAGACCGCCGACAGCGCCGCCTTCAAGCCCGGCTACCCGACGCCCGTCCACCGGCTGACGGCCGGCGAAGCCCTCTAGACACCACCACGCAAGGGGAGACAGCGACTGTGAGCACGCAGGAGAACCTGCTCGCCGAGGTCCGCGAGCACTACACGGCGGCGGCGCAGACCGCCGCGGCGGGTTCAGCGTGTTGCGCGCCGGACGACGCCGAGGTGTTCGGGGCGTCCCAGTACGCCGACATCGGTCCGGACGAGGTGCCCGCCGAGGCACTGCTGGCCAGCCTCGGCTGCGGCAACCCCACCGCGGTGGCCGCCCTCAACGCGGGCGAGACCGTGCTCGACCTGGGCTCCGGCGGCGGCACGGACGTCATCCTCAGCGCCCGCCGCGTCGGCCCGACCGGCAAGGTCTACGGCCTGGACTTCCTCGACGAGATGCTCCTGCTGGCCCGCAAGAACGTCCAGGCGGCCGGGGTGGGCAACGTCGAGCTGCTCCGGGGCATGATCGAGTCGGTGCCCCTGCCCGCGGACACCGTCGACGTCGCCATCTCCAACTGCGTGATCAACCTGTCGCTGGACAAGCCCGCGGTGTTCACCGAGCTGTTCCGGGTGCTCAAGCCCGGCGGCAGGCTCGGCATCAGCGACGTGGTCGCCGACGACGCGCTGACCCCCGCCGACCGCGCCGAGCGCGGCGGGCACGCCGAGTGCATCGCCGGGGCGCTGTCCTTCGCCGAGTACCGCTCGGTGCTGGCCGCCGCCGGGTTCACCGAGGTCACCGTGACCGCGACGCACTCGGTGGCCGACGGCATGCACGGCGCGATCGTCCAGGCCGTCAAACCCGCCGAGGCGCCGGTGCTCGACGCCGCCGAGAGCGCGGGCTGCTGCGGGTGAGGACGGCGAGCACGAGTGGGGGGACGTTGTGGACCACGTAGTCACGATCCTGAAGTTCATGTGGCACGAGGCCATCGGGCTCGTCCCGTGGTTCATGCTCGCCGTCGGCCTTGGCGTCCTGGCCAGCCTCCTGGCACTGGACATCCTGGCCCGGCGGGCGTTCGCGGGCCGAGGCGCTGTCGCGATCATCGCGACGACGGCGATCGGCGCCTTCAGCCCGTTCTGCTCCTTCACCGTCATCCCGCTGATCCGGCGGTTCCTGGCGGTCGGGGTGCCGCTCTCGGCGGTCATGGCGTTCTGGGTGGCCTCGCCGTCCATGGACCCGGAGATCTTCGGCCTCACCGCAGCCCAGCTGGGCATGCCGGTCGCGGTGGCCCGGCTGCTCGGGGCGCTGGCGCTGAGCCTGGCGGCCGGATTCGTCGTGCTGGCCCTGGAGCGGCGGGGGTACCTCAAGAACGTGCTGCGGCCGGTCCCGGCGGCGAAGGCCGAGGTGCCCGCGTGCAGCAGCGCCCAGCCCGCCACCGTGGGGGCGGGCGCCCCCGTCGAGGCCCCGTCGTGCGGGTCGGCGCCCGTCGAACCGGAGCCGTCCTGCGGCGGGGAGGCGAAGGCGGAGTCGAGCTGCGGCACCGTGCCCGAGGTGGTCGACGACGGAACGCCGTGGTGGCCCATGGTCCAGCGCAACTTCCGCGAGGCCAGCGTCCTCGGGGTGCTGAAGGACATCGGCAAGGACACCGTCAGCCTCGGCAAGTGGTTCCTGCTGGCCCTGTTCCTCGACGCCCTGATCGTCTACTACGTGCCGGAGAACGCCATCTCCGCGATCGTCGGCGCAGGCCCCTTCGCCGTGCTGATCGCCGCCGCCGCCAGCGTTCCGTTGTACGTCAACGGAGTCGGCGCCATCCCCATCATCGACGGCCTCATGATGAAGGGCATGGACCCCGCCGCGGCGGTCGCCTTCCTCCTCGGCGGCGCGGTCACCACCATCCCGGCCATGATCGCCGTCCGGGCCATCGTCACCAACCGGGTCTTCCTGCTCTACCTCGGCGTCAGCTTCTTCGGCGCCCTCGCCATCGGCTATATAGCCAACATCTGGATGTGACCACGCCCCCGGCATCTCGCTCGTTCACAATCATCGATCCGGCTAGATACAGTGGGTGCCATGACGGTTGAACGGCCCCGGGTCCAGTCGCTGCCCGCAGAAGCCGCCGCCACCTACGCCGACTGGTTCGCCTGCCTCGCCGAGCCGGTGCGCCTGCGCCTGCTGCACGCCGTCGCCACCACCCCCAGGGGCCTCACCGTCGGCGCTCTCACCCAGGTGCTGGGGATCAGCCAGTCCACCACGTCGTTCCACGTGCGCAAGCTCGCCGACGTCGGGTTCGTCCGCCTCCGCAAGGAAGGCACCGCCACCGTCGTCACCATCAACCGCGCGTGCTGCACCGGCCTGCCCCACGCCGCGGACGCCGTGATGGGCCTCCTCGGCCCCCGCTCGTGCCACCCCGCCGACCTGCCCGCCGACGTCACCGTCCGCGCCCTGCACGCCGACGACTGGCCCGCCGTCCGCCGCATCTACGCCGAGGGCGTCGCCAACGGCCTGGCCGCCTTCGAGACCACCGTCCCCAACCGCGCCGCCCTCGACGCCAAGTGGCTCCCCCACCACCGCTGGGTCGCCGTCACCGGCGACGAGGTGGTCGGCTGGACCGCCGCCAGCCCCACGTCCACCCGGGACTGCTACTCGGGCGTGGCCGAGACCACCGTCCACGTCACCACCACCCACCGCGGCCGAGGCATCGGCAAAGCCTTGTTACGCCAACAGATCACCGCCGCCGAAACCGACCCCGCCCTCTGGACGTTGCAAACCTCGATAATCACGGAGAACCACCCCAGCATCGCCCTCCACCACACCGCCGGCTACCGCACAGTCGGCATCCGCGAAGCCATCGCCCACCACAACAACGCCTGGCACGACACCATCACCCTCGAACGCCGGGTCAACCCCGCCAAGGAACACCCCAGCGACCAGGACACCCCCACCTGCCTCTGCTGACCCACCGTCGCTCGGCGCGGTGGACACCGCGGCCCCGGTTGGAACAGGTGGACCGGGAAGCGCCGACCGAGGCTCCGGGAGCCCGGCTGGGCATCGATCTGCGCTACCGTGTGTGACTGCCCATGGCCTGACCTGCGCGGATGCCCCGGAGCCGGATGGCTGTCCGTGGGTGGCGCGAAACCGTGGCACCCTGGTGGGGTGCGGCCCGCACCCCGGGCTGTCCGCCCACGGTTCGCCGAATCTGGCTCGCGAGCACCGACCCAGTAGTGGACGTCGCCCAGTACGGCCTGCTCGCCACTCGTGACCGGTCACCGCCGTTCGCGCTGCTTCCCCACCCATCGGGAGTTCCCATCAGCCTTTCCCTCGCCCTGCCGCCGTCCGTCGGCGCACCCCGCTCGCTCACCGACGTGTACGGCCCCGGAGTCGCGCTCTGCGCGCGCCCCGCGCTGGAGGTCGCCACGTCGTCCAGCCGCGACCGCCGCGACACGCTCTCCGCCCGCCCGGTCGCCGTCGCCGCCGACACCCCGGTGATCTGCAGCGCGGGCGGCACGGACCCGGAACTGCTGGCCCAGCTGCGCGAGGGCGGCCTGCCGGTCGGCACCGACCTGCGCGAGTTCCGCGGCGAGGCGGAGTTCGCCGTTCACGTCGCGCAGGCGCTGGACGAGGGCCTGCTGATCGCCATGGAGTACCCGCAGCCCGCCGCGCTGTGCCCCGACGAACGCGCGCTCAAGACCGCGCGGCTCGTCGGCTTCCTGAACAACAAGGCCAGCATCAGCACCTTCGTCGACCCGCGCTTCCAAGCCCGCCGCGTCGTCGTGCCGCGCGACGGCCTCGCCGAGATGACCCCGGTAGAGAAGTCCTGGGTCCTCAAGGCCGCGACCGACGACGCCCACGGCGGCAGCCTCGACGTGTACCTGCACCAGGCGGACGAGCTGATCACGCTGCCCGCGTTCACCGGCCTGCTCAGCGAGTTCGTGATCGAGGAGTACCTCGACATCGTCCGCAACTGGGGCGTCCAGCTCAGCATCGGAGCCGACGGCACGGCCCGGCTCCTCGCCGTCACCGAACAGCGCGTCGACGCGGCCGGTGTCTACGTGGGCGGGCGCTTCGGGCTGGTCAGCGCGCCGCCCGCGGAACTGCTCGCCGAGTGCCTCGCCGTCGCCCAGCGGGCGGGCGACGTCGGATACCGAGGTCTGTGCAGCCTGGACTGCGCGCAGACCCGCGGTGACCGCCTGGTGATGCTCGACCTGAACTTCCGGATCACCAGCGGATCGATCCCCCTGCTCGCCCTGCGCTCGGTCCGCCCCGACGCGCTCGAGCAGCCCACCGAGTCGGTGAAGCTCACCACCTCCGCGCCGATGGCCGAGCTGCTGACCGAGCTGCGCCCGGCGTTGGCGGCGGGCGACCTGCTCGCCATCGGCGGCCACGACTCCACCCGCACGGACAACCCGATCCGACGGACCACGCTGCAACTGCTCGTCTTCGGCGATGACCCTGGTGACGTGGCCGCCCGCCGTGGTGCGCTGGAGGCGAGGATCAACCGGTGAGGTGAGTTCCGGCCCTGGTCGGACGCGCCGGCAACCCCGTGGTTCAGGCGTCGCGGGCGAGCCGGCCATCCGCGGGCCCGTACGTGGGCTCGCCCATGGTTCATGGCAATCCGAAGCCCGTCTTAACGATTTCGAAAGTAAGCATCTAGAGTTCGGAAGGAAGGCGCGCGGCTGCGCCTTCATGACGGCCACTGCCGCCGCAGAGGCGGACAGGGCCGCATGACAGATCGCCGTCGGGGTCTGGGCCGACGTGGTCCCCGAACCCCAGGATCGTGTGGCGTGGAGTCGCGAACCGTGAAAGGCGAGCGCCAACTGCTGGGCGAGCCGGTGCTGGAAAGGGCGTTCAGACTCCTGAACGCCTTCCGCACCGGCGGGGAATCGCTCTCACTCACCTCGCTCAGCGCACCTCGTCATCGGATTGCTCGACCAGGAGGCGGCCGAGCCGCGAGGCTTCGCGGAACTGCAGAAGCGCCTGCTCGTCGCGGTGGTGGTGGCGATCGACCAGATCCATCTCGACGCGCAGCCGTGCGTAGGCTGACAAGGAATGCAGTCCGGTCCTCGGCGACGCGAAATGTTCCCGCATCCCGATGAGCCTCTCGAACCACGTCTCCGCGACGGTGTGCAATCACAGGTCCATGCTGACGAACGCGAAGTTGTGGACCGCCTTCATCGTCGTGTCGTCCGGGACTCCATGAGCGTTCCGAGTTCGCGTTTGATCGATTTCAGCCGGCCCAACGCCTCGTCGGACTGTCCGCCTGCCGCCAGCACCGCCGCGGCCGTCACCCCCATGCGCACGACTTCCGCCTCCAGCCCAGCCGAGCGCGCCTCCCCCGCGGCGGCGTCGAGGAACGCGACCGCGTCACTGCAGTGGCCGAGATGCGTGTAGGCCCCGCTCCGCCGAGTTGGCACATCGCCCGGACCGTCACGTCCGGGGGCGCGCCCTCGTCGCGCAGTCGCTGAAGCAGCGCGCGTGCTTCCAGCAGAGCGTGCTCGGCCTCGCCTCTCTGCAGACGTGCTTCAATTTCAGCGAGCGCGAAGTCGATGTGTTCGCCGCTGCCCTCGTCCGAAGCAGGACGAGGTGGCATTGCGTCAGGCGCCAAGAATCATTCCCACGTCGTGGCGGCCGTCGGGACTCGCAGTTCAGCGGACGCCACCGTGCACCTGCGGGCATCGTTGGCCCGCCGTCTGTTTCCCGTCTTGATCGCGGACGGCGTTCTCATGACGCGGTGAACAGCCTCAGACCTGCGACGCGGAGCGGCGAACGCGGCGGCCATCAACCCCACGGCGGAGCCGGGGCCTGCGCCCTCCTCCCGCTGGTCCGACCTGGGCCGCGTGGCCCTCGCCCCGCCGCGCACCCGCGCGACGTCGCCCGACTCGTCCAGCGCTCGCAGGTCTTGGCGGATCGTCACTTCGGAGACGTGGAGCAGCTCGGCCAGGCGCCGCACCTGCACGAAACCGTGCCGGCGGACGAACTCGACTATGCGCGCGCGGCGCGCGGCGAGGGTGAGCTCATCCGGTTCGCTCTCCGTTCCCACCTGATCCCTGACCTTTAATCGCAAGCCGCCCTATAGCGCGTTCATCCTTCCGAAAGTAGCAAGGTTGAATGCGCAACGGCTACTGTTCATTGTGTAATGCCCACTCAGGCACCCTGACCAGGAGGGCGCAGGACTGTCCGCAGGGTACGTCGGCCGTCGGCGCCGCCCGTTGTCGGAGGTCGAGACGCGGGAAGAGGTCACCTTGTCAGGCTGGACGCCGCTGGACCGCAACGCCCGGCGAGGACGCGTCCTCGACATCGTCGCCCGCTCCGCGTACGTCGGCGTCGATGAGCTCAGCCGCGAACTCGAGGTGTCGAGGGCGACCTCCGCGACCTGGAGGCCGCGGGGCGCCTTCGGCGCGTGTGGGGCGGCGCGAAGCCCGCCGAAGGCTCCACGGACCGGTCAGCCGCGGGCCCCGCCGTGGACCAGGTGTTCTTGATGGCCGCCGCGCTGGTGCGCGCCTCGGACACCGTGCTGTTGGCGTGCGGCGAGGCATCCGCGGGACTCGCCGCGGCGCTGGTGGAGCGGACCGACGTCACGGAGTTGACCGTCATCACGGGCGACCTGTCCGCGTGCAAGCAGTTCGCCAACCACGTCGACCGCTTCACGGTCCGCGTCCCCGGCGGCGTCCTCCAGCACGGTTCGCTAGTGCCCCCCGAAGACGCCGAGTCAGAGCGACCGCCCAAAGCCGTCGACATCGCGTTCCTACCGTGCCACCGAATCGATTCGCGAGGCCGCGTCCACCTGACGGATCGCCAACGAGCCGCGACCGCCACCCTGGCGTCAACCGACCCGCGCAGGATCGTCCTGGTGTCCCCCGGAGACGCCTTCGAGGCAACGGGCGGCAGCCCATGGCTGACACTCGGTGATTGCGACGCCCTGATCACCGGCTCCGCCCAGAACAAACCCGCCCTGGACCGCTCACGCGCAGCAGGCGCACAAATCCTCGTCGCGACCTGACACCTCTGTCAGAACTCGGCAGTGACGGGCGCGGCAAAGAGGACCCTTGATGAAGCGTAACCACTAAGTTACGCTTCTGTCGTGGACCTCGTGGCGAGCGCGATCGCCGACCCCGTGCGCCGGAACATCTTGGAGATGTTGCGGCACGGCCCCATGCCCGCGGGCGTGATCGCCGAGCGCTTCGCGATCAGCAGGCCCGCGGTGTCGCGGCACCTGCGGGTGCTCAGGGAGAGCGGGCTGGTGCGCGACGACGCTGTCGGCAGACAGCGCCTCTACGCCCTCGACACCGCCCCACTGGCCGACATCGCGAACTGGATCGCACGGTTCGGCACGCCATCGGCATGGGAACGACGCCTCGACGCCCTGGAGACCGAGGTCCACCGCACGCGCCGAGACCGGCGCACCAGTCCAGAACTTCCCGAGGAGCACACGGCATGACCCCCACCGGCAGGTTGCACGGCACCGACCTGGTTCTCACCCGCAGTTTCCGCGCATCCGCCCAGGACGTGTGGGCCAGCGTCACCGAGCCCGAACGGACAGCGCGCTGGTTCGGCGCCTGGGAGGGCGACGCCCGACCCGGCGGCACAATCAAGGTCCAACTCGGCTTCGAAGACGGCGAGCCATGGTGCGAAGCCCAGATCAACACGTGCGACGCCCCCAACAGGCTCTCACTGTCCATGAACGACGAAGCCGGAAACTGGCACCTGGAACTGCTGCTCGCCGAAACCGACGGCACAACGGAACTGAAACTGGTACACCACCTGGAAAACCTCAACTCCGTCGGCGAAGTCGGCCCAGGCTGGGAGTACTACCTAGACCTGCTCGTCGCCTCCCGCAACAACACACCCCAACCATCCTTCGACGACTACTACCCAGCAATGAAGCCATACTTCGAGAACCTGCGCTAAAGACCTCGTGCATGGTTGGGGCGGGCAGACGGTGGTGTGTCGAGCGTGCCGGGCTACCGCGCTGTTGGTTCGATGCGGTCTTGGTGTTGGTGGTCGGAGAGCAGTCCGGCCACCAACACCAAGACCGCGCCGAACAAGCAACACGATAGACCGACGCACCCAAACCATCCCACCTTCCGCCCAACTCAACCATGCACGAGGTCGTTAGGCTCACGGTCACGATGTGATCGGTGTGCTCACATGGGTGGCTGGCGCCGTCGTGCGGCGGGCCGGGGCTGGATGTCACGGCCCGTCGGAGTTGGAGCCAGCAGCGGGGTCTGTGGTGTTCGGGATGGTGTGTTGCGCTGCACGTGTAGACCCAGCCAGCGCAGCCGGACGGACATGTCGCCGTCGCTGGTGCGGACTTGGTGGATGATCAGCAGTGTGGTGGCGAGAACCAGGAGCAGGGTCGCTATCACGGCCACCCATGGGACGGCGTCGCCGAACAGAACGGGCCACATGCCGCTCACCGTGTGTGCCGGACGCGGGCTTGGCTTGCGGTGATACCGAACTGCTGCTTGAAGTCGCGGGCGAACTGGTCCGGTCGCAGGTAGCCGTGCGCGGTGATGAGGTCCTTGATGGGGGTGTTGGCCGTGGTCGGGTCCATGAGGCTGCGGTGGCATTCGTGCAGGCGCAGCTGTTTGACCAGGCGCATGGGCGTGAGGTCGCTGTCGTGGAACAGCTGGTTCAGGGACCGCGGTGACAGGTGTGCGGCCCTGGCGAGCTGTTCGAGGTTCAGACCGGGATCGCCGAGGTGGCGGCGGATGAGGTTGCTGAGGTAGGCGATCCGCAGGGTCTGGCGCGTGTGAGGGCTGATTCCGCTCGGCAGGCCCAGCCATACCTGGATCAGGCCGGTGATGCTCTCGCGCAGGACGTCCTCAAGTGCGGGATCGGGCGCCGGCAGGGTGGGGTCGAGCCCCAGGAGGAACTGTGTGATCAGGCTTCGTCCTGGCAGGGACCTCGGGACGTGGGTGCTGGTCAGGGGACGGACGGCGGCGCGGGGGACGGGCACCTGGGATCGGGGGATGGAGAGCATGATTGCCTGCATCGGCGTGGGTTCTGTGCCATGCGTGCTGTCGCAGGGTTTGGACAGGTCGAACAGGGTCATGTCGTTGGCTCTGAGCGGGACCGGTCTGTCTTCCTGTTTACCGAGAATCAGGCCGCTGGCGCACAGGAAGACGCGGTAGCACTCCGGGTCGCGGGCCTGGATGAGGCGTTGGGTCCGCCTGCACACGAGCTGGGCGTCGGCTGACACGGTGACGTGTTCGAGTTCGAGGTCGCCGATCCTGGCCATCGACATCACGGCGAGAAGGCGGCCGGGTGCCCGCCCGTTGACGGCCACCGGGGCCACTTCGGTGGCGGAGGCCGCCTGGTAGTAGTCGTACCGGTCGAGCGGATGAACGTTTCTGGTGTCGTACAGCATCTTCATCTGCATGGCCGCCCCTCTGACTCGAAATCGCCGGAACCCCACAATTATCGGTCGGTTGGGCCGGTCCCGGCTTGACTGTGAGCGCACGAAACACGGACTCGGTACGTTCGAAAGCGTGGTTACCGCGCCAGGCATGAGGTCGAGCATCAGGCCGCGGTGTTCGATGCGGCCGCGTTGGCCGCCGAGAGCGAGTTTTGGGCCGTTGCTCAGGTGGCATGGTCGCTGCCGAGACGGCCCCACTGCGGGAACCGTACCGCGTCGACCTCGCGCTCGGTCCCCATCTGCAACGTCACGCGGGCCCCTCTTCTTGGCTGCATGAGTCTCAGAAAGCGCCGCCGCGTCACCAGGCCGACACGCAGGTGCGGCGCGCCGTGGTCCAGACACTGTTTCGTTCCGACCTGTGTACGCGCCGGACAGGCCCACTGGCTCCATGCCCTCCACGTGCATCTCGCCCGCTTCGCCCGCTACGAGCAACTGGAATCCGGGTACCGCGACCGCCACGCCGACCTCACCATCCTCAACACCGCCGCGGCCGCATCAGCACACCACTGCCACGCGCCAAACTCCGCCCCACCACATCCACACAACCTGTGACAGCGGATCCGCGTACCAATCCGGCACCAGACCGCCTGCGTCAACCGGGTCCGCGCTCGTGGTGTCCGCGCTGTCTGTGCCCACTCCATCGACACCATCGCACCTCCGAGGGCACCGTGCCGGTCACCGGCCGTTCGGTCGCTACAACCGTTTTGCTGCACCGACTTCCATGACCCGACATCGGCGATCACATCGACCCGCCGAGAGTGTCCGGTTCACCGGCGGAGTACCAAGGATGGGAACGGGACTCACCAGCGGATCACGTTGGCACCCTGGTAGAGGACACACAACTCGCACTGTGACGCGACATAGCCAAGAGTGCCGCATGGCGACTATCAGGTGGCTTCCCGATGTCACTCGGCTGGACTAACTCATTGCCCCATGGCCCAGATTGTCATGCCGCCAACGTCCGCTCTTGCCGATGAGTGTGCGGTCATTCGCGGCTACACCGCGTCGCCACTTGGTCGGGTCCACGCGGAACTACTGCGGTTCAGGCACACCTGCCTCGAGCACCGCTAGGTCGCGCACGGCGTATCGGTGGTGCTCGGCTTCTTCCTTCAGCACCACCTTGAGGCAGCGGCGCACGACGTACTCCTGCTCGGGATACATGTCCGCTGGTTTGCGACCGCTTACCCGGTCGAGCTCGGCCGCGGTGAGCCCGTCGACGACACGCCGCATCGCGGCCATGCGGGCGAGCCGCGGCGCGAGCACCTCCTCGAGCGTCGGGGTGGCTTCGAGAGTAAGGCCGAGCTTCACCGCCTCCTCGGGCGGCGTCCCCCCGGCGGGGAAACCCAACGGGTGGTACGGCGCTTCCTCCTCGAGCACCGCGTTGCCGAGCCAGGCATCGCAGGCGAACAGCAGATGCCGTTGTGTCTCGACGAATGACCACTCGCCGTCGACCTGCTCGTGCAGTGTGGCCCCGGGCAACAGCCTCGCCCGATCGAGCGTCGCGCCCCACAAAGCCTCGATGGCGTCCCAAGCAGCCCGGTAGTCCTCGGGAGAAGCCGCATCCCGCGCCAGCACCCGCGCGGGGTGCCTGCGGTCGAGCTCGGCCTCGACATAGGCGGTCACATCGACGTCGTTGACGACGAGGCGCTCGAAGTACCCACCGAGGTAGACGTCGCTGCCGTAGCAGTCGACGATCTTCAGACCGTTCACCTCGCAATCGCGGATCTCGAGGCCGGCGAGGTTGCACAGGTGGATGCGAGCACCGCGGAATTGGTCGCTCTGGACGTATTCGGAAACCATCGAAGCAGTCTCGCTCACCCGTCCCGCCCGCGCCAGGGGCTGCCCAGACTTCCACGTTCGGCAGTGGTCGGGCCCGCCACGGAAGGTGAAGTACGGCGTCGAGGTCGTGGCCACGGTGGCGTCGTAAAGTGCTGTGGCGCTCGCGCCCGCACACCGGCCCGGCTTCATACGCCCGACGCCTGCAGACGCCGTCATCGTGAGCGAGCAAGCCTTCGTACAGATGACCGAAGTATCCCGGGTCGAGTTCCACCGCGCGATTAGGACCGACCGGCCCACACCTGCAACGACGTTCCTTCGTCAACGGGAACGCACTCTTCTGCCGCGATCCGCGCGTCTCAATGTCCGCTCTTGCCGATGTTCGTACGTTGGTCACGACACGGTAAGGCGTCAAATCATCGCTTATCCAAGACCGACCTGCCAGCAGGGGCACCGGTGGAGATCGCGCTGACGGCGCGCTGGGCGACGATGATCAGTCGAGGATTGCCTCGACAACTTCGACAACCGGCTCGGCTAGATAGTCTGGCAGGAGTAAAAGATATGTGACGAAGTTTGTGAGCAGGACAAAAGCGCCGAATATAAATCCTCCCCAGTGCTGCTGAAACCCGAACCAAATACTAAAGGCGAACGCCGGGATCATGAGCACGATGAACACCGCCACGCCAAAACGAAACTGGCGTCGAGCGCTATCCTTGACTCTCCGCCCTGAGCGAGGGCCGCCGTTCCACACGAGAATCCGCCCACTCCATGCATCGAGCAAGACCTCGGCCTGCTTTGTGCGATCGAAGTGGACCAATTGCACCCTCTTGCCCTCGTCGGCTTTGCTGCACACCAGGATCGAGTCATCAGGAAGTCTGTCGGCGATCATCCGCCGAAGCCTGCTAAGAAAGATTAGCCGGCGAAGCCCTCCCCTACATAGGACAATGAGAAGCAAGTTCACACCTAGGTACAGAGGTATCGCTAGAAGGACCGCCACGTACCAGGTGTGGCCACTCAGCAATGTTGTGAAGATAACTCCGCCGAGCACGATACCCAGCACGTGATCACCTGTTCGTTAGTCGATATTAAGGCCTGTCACATCGACAACTGAGTCCAGAAATCCCCCATTCCCCGACCCGGCGCTCATGATCGAATCAATCTGAGAGTCGAGGAGAGATTGGCCAGATGATGAGGAAGTCAGCCAGGTCCACGTGCTCACAACGAGAGCGTCGACTCGGTTACCAATAACGCCAGTAACAGCGGCACCAGTGACTCCAGCGACTATCCATCCGAGTACATCTTTGGCTGTGCGGCCGTTCTCGATCGCTGCGCCCGCTCCAGTCGAGATCGCCTGCAGGTAAGCGCCCCCTCCTTTAGAGCTCCTGTCAGAATGAGTAGAGGCGTCGGTAGCAGATCATCGCGCAGCCCAGGGACAGTAATCCCTGATGCAGGTCTGCTCGTCGTTCCCAGCGGGTGCGTAGGCGTTTGTACTGG
>NZ_JBQERA010000014.1:0-216892 GCF_053813445.1 Actinokineospora lacus | reverse complement strand
CGGTTGGATACCAGACGGTACGGCTTACCTGAGACTCGCGACTTCGCGTCCAGCGAGGGCGTGATACCCCGCACCACCACATCGTCCAGTACCCGCGACGCCTCTGGGGCGACTGGAGCAGCGCTGGACCACACAGCGCAGTACTCCAGCGCTGCGGACTTGGACGGCCAAGGGGCGCTCTTTACCGCTCCGCGGATCTCGATGCCATCCGCTGTGAGCTGGTCAAGCCCGACCTCCCTGGTATCGCCTTGGGCCAGAGTGTTGGTCGCGATGAGTCCCGTCTGCCCTCGTGCGTTCAACAGTTGATGTGCGCGCAACGCGAAGTACGCCACTAGGTCCGCGCTACCTCGCCGACCGCGCCCGAGCGCCAGTACGAGGTACTCGCGGTACGCCTGGCCCAAAGTTCCTGTCAGCTTCTGCCCCCCCAGGAACGGCGGGTTACCCACTATCGCGTCGAAGCCGCCTTGGTCGAAGACCTCCGGGAACACAAGCGGCCAGTGCACCGGCTCGCGAACCAAGCCGTCGTCCGGTCGGTCCTTGGCCAACCACTCCATCGCACGAAGGCGAGCCTTCTGCACAACCTCCGCGTCATCAGCGGTGCGCGGCGCGGCGACCTTGTCGGCCCATGACGCGGCTTCCACGTACTCTGTATCGCGCGACGTCCCAGCCGTGACCAGCGCCGCGCCAGCCGCCAAGTCGCCGACAAGGGTCAGCCGCCCCATGTGCTCGCGCGCTGTGTCCAGCAGTTGGCGTTTGCGATCCAGGCTCGCGAGGTCGGTCCCTTCGATCTTCGTGATGGCCCGCCTCTCTCCCGCGACGTTCCCCACTCGGGCGCGCACACCAGACGTCCAGTCCCAGAGTCGGTCTCTATGCAGCTTGCGACCGACCTTCGCGTCCAGATGGACGACCTCTACCTGGTCCAACGAGGTGACGCCTAGCAGTGAGTCACCCACCACCAGTCGGTCGTCGAGAAAGGTGAACGGCCGATGTGGGTCCATGGAGACCAGCCACAGCGAGAGTTTGGCCATCTCCACCGCCATCGGGTTGATGTCCACCCCGTACAGGCAGTGTTCGATGACCTGACGCTTGGCCTCGATCACCACCGGGTCGGTGTCGATCTCCGTCCCGGATGCTGTCTGAAGGGCGCCTGCGCGGAAGGCAGCGGCGCCCTTATGGCCTTCCTTCACCCAGGCGTCGATCAACTTCTCCGCCAGATAACGGCAGGCCGCGACGAGGAACGCCGCCGAGCCCATGGCAATGTCCGCCACCTTCAGCGACAGAATGTCCTGTGAGGACCGCAGCACCCAGGCCGACTCGTCGGCCGTCTCCAAAGGCCCTGGCGCGTAGACCTGCGGTTGCAGGGCGCCTTTCGCCACCTTCTCTGCGAGGAAGCGCGGCGTGTAGTGCGTGCCGGTGTTCTTGCGCGTGGCGGAGTCCGTCACGTACAGCGAGCCCGCCCCGATCACCAGTGGGAGATCACGCAGGTCGCGGCGAATGAGTGAGAAGAACGGCAGCAAACGGGCGACCAAGGTCGTGTCCCCGGTGACCACGTGGAGCAGCCGCTCGGCTTCCACCTTGTCGGCCTCGGACAGCGGGGCGAGCTTCTTCTCCAGAGTGGCTGCCGAACCGATGCCGGAGTCCTTATGCACTTCGGCCAGGCGTTTCGCGAAGCCTTTCACATCCACCGGAGCGACGACCCCCGCTCCGATCCCGTGCGGACGGGCGAGCTGTTCGAGGTAGGTCAGCAGGACCTCGTCCTCCAGGCCGCTCTTGCCGATGAGCCCGACCACGGTGTCTTCGGCACGTCGGCCGTCGTACGAGAGCAGACCTTCGTAGACGTAGCCGATCTGCTCGACGTCGAGGGTGCGGAAGGTGAGCGTTCGGCGCTCGGCGTTCTTGCCGGTGCCGATGGTGACGTGCTGGACGGCTTGGAGCATGTGGAGCACGGTCAAGTCGTTGATGGGTAGGAGTGGTGTGTGACCGGTCGGCCCTTCCCCGGTGTTCGGTGCGGGTTTGCCTTCGAGCCACCAGTAGGTCTTCGGGTCGAAGATCGAGCCGTCGTAGGCATGCAGCTTGAACTCCGGGTGGGCCACACCCCCGTACACCGCGTGGAAGAGTGCGATCAGCCGGTGCCAGGCCGCTGTGCTCTGCTCCAGCTCCGCGGTGGTGCCCATCGCTGCTTGGGCTTCGAGCTCGGCGCACAGGCCGCCCGCCGAGTACGCCTTGGCGTAGACCTCGTTGTCTGCCGGAAGCAGGCTGCGTTCCTCGGCGAAGAGCAGGAAGACCACGCGCATCATGACCGCGACCGCGCCCCGGTAGACCTGCGAGGCTTGGACGCCTTTGGCATCAAGGCCAGGTTCGCCGCGTTCCACGGCGCGGGTGTCGGCCCTGCCGATGGCGTCGACGAGCAATTCGACGGCCTGGCGGACCTGAACTCCGAGGGCTTCGGTGACGTCCTCCTGCTTGCCGAGGCTCTTGCGCAGCAGCTGCGGCAGGGTCTGGTCGTCGAGGACGCTGAAGAAGCGGGATCGGCGTAGCAGGGAGATGAACGCGCGAACAACCTCGCGTTCGGCGACTTCGTTCCAGCCCACGGTGTCGAACTGCACCGTGGCGGTGACACCGCCCGCCGGGGCCCAGACGATGCACCACCAGCGACCGTCGGTGACGAGGCCGAGTTCGATGCGGTGGTGGCGCAGCAGACGCGCCATGCGATCAGCGGGGGTTGCGGCCCAGCCGTCACCATCGCGGAGACGGGAAGTGGGAGGGCTGCCTGCCGGGATGGTCATGCCGAGCAGCGGGATGCTCTTGGTGATGGCGCCGGAATCGTGGGCCGGATCGCTGTCCGGATCGACGAGGATGAAGTCGGGGCGCAGCGTGGTGTCGTGCTCGAGGACGGTCAAGGCGAGGCGATCGAGGACTGGATCCGCGCCGCCAGCGGGTAAGTGCAGCGCGTCGTCCCATTCGAGGAGGTCATGGAGCAGGTAGGCGATCCACTCGTCACGCCCGGCGGATGGGTCATCGGACCATAAGCCGTGTTGGAGCCGTAAAGGTGCGCGCTGTTCTTTTTCGAGTGGGTCGAGAGTGGGCCAGGCTTCGAGGAGAACGGGCAGGGTGAGGAAGGGGCCGGTGATCTCGACGAGGTTGAGCCAGTCCTTGTGCTGGCGTCGACCGTCGGTGGCGCGGGCGAGCGCGGCAGCCTGTCCGGCGTTCATGCCGCGACGGGAAGCGGCGCTGCGGGGAGCAGGGCTCATCGGACAGCCTCCTTCCGGGGGATGACGAAGACAACGGCTGCGGGGAAGAGGTGTGACGTGAGGTCGCCGTAGCGGGCGTCGATGGCGGCGAGCTCGCGGCGACGTTCAGCACCGAGGACGTCTAGGCGCCGTTGCAGGTGTTCGCGATCGAGTTGGTACTGCCGTCGTTCAGCAGGAGTCATCTGGTCGGCTTCCCAGAGGGCGATTTGATCATCGCCTTCGGCTGCGTTCTCGTCGACCTTGGCGCGCAGCGTGGACTCGAAACGGTCCAGGTTGGCGTTGATCCGGTGCTCCTCCTCCTCGCGGCGTTGGTGCAGGGCCCTGTCCAAGGATTCGCGGCGTTCCTTGGCCCGGGCCTCGAGCGAGGCCATGAGTCGATCCTGAACCCTTGGCCAACTTTTAGTGAGTCGGGTGCGCAGGTGCTCGGCCGCGGCTATGCCGTGGTTGAGGGCCTTGCTGAGGGTCTCGCGCTGGGTGTTGACGCTGTCCCAGCGGCGGTGCCAGCCGACGTCGTTGAGCCATCCGCCAGCGTGCAACACCTCTTCGTGGAGGCGTACTCCATCGGCGCCGACAAGGACATATCGGGCGTATGCGCTGACAAGCGTGGTCTCGAGGTGTGGATCGTCGCTCACGACGGCACTGACGCGGTGCAGATCGATCTGCTCGGCGTTCCAGGCGGCGGCGCGCAGCAGTCGGGTGGAGAGGTCGACAAGGGGATGCTTGAGGTGGGCGAGGACAATGTCGTCTCGCCCAAGCCTGGCTACGCGCGGATCAAAGGTGACAGGGCGCCGTTCCCGCGGGCGGAGCTTGTGAGCGAGACCGCGGGTCGCCCGCTCCCAGTAGTCGCCCAGCTGGGGCACCTCGAAGAAGGAGTTGTCGAAGTCGACGTCCCGGAGTTCGTCACCCGTGCCGCTGTGCAGGTAGTGCGAGTCGCGCACAGAGCGCAGCGGTTGCTGGCGGTCTAGTGCCAGGGCAGTAGTGACCACGCGGGCGATGTTCGCCGGGGTGATACCGAGTTCGTCAATGGTGCGGTCATAACCGGCGCTGAGCCGCCTGACCTGATCGGTGACGTTCTGCTCTGCTTCAACCGTGCCACCGGTGTTTCGGCCGTTGATCTTCCTCGCTTTGGCGTTCTCGATGTCGACGTGGCGCTGGTCCCCGGCCATGCGGCGCTGGACGGCATCCGCGAGTACAGCGTTGACCTCGCCGAGGTCCTCCTCCATAAGAGCGACCTTCTTAGCTATCCTGGAGAGGAATTCAAGGTCGGCCTCGAAGGATCCTGCTTTGGCGTTCTGCCAGTTCTCTCCGACGAAGTGGCGGACCTCGGGATCGTGGCGCTGACCCCAGCGGTCGATGCGGCCGATCCGCTGCTCAAGCTTGTTGGGGTTGAAAGGGATATCGTAGTTGACGAGTCGGTAACAGTATTTTTGCAGGTCGATTCCCTCGCTGGCAGCGTCAGTGGCGATGAGCACGCGCACCGCCCCCTCGATTTCGGCGGGATGTGCCTGGAATCCGAGGCGAATGCGTTCGCGCTCCTCGACGCTCAAACCGCCGTGCAACAGCTCGATACGACCTTTTTCTACCATGCCTTCCTGACGCAGCAGCGCAAGCAGCCAATCTTGGGTGTCACGGTACTCGGTGAACACCACTACGCGTTCGTTGGACCAGTGCTTGCCATCTGCGCGGGTGACAGTATTGAGATAATTGATCAGTGTGGAAGCCTTGGAGTCGGCTTGCGCCTCGTGCGTCTCGGCCCAGCGCAGCATCTCACCGAGCAGATCGAACTCGTCTTCGGCGGGGCTCGGGGTCAAACGCGTAGTGCGGCCGAGTGCATCGTCCTCGGCTTCGGCCAAATCGATGTCATCGAGGTCAGCGATTTCGTCTGCAAAGTCGTCCAGCCAGTCGGGAACGACCTCTGCGGCAGTGCGCGACCGGACGGTGTTGGAGGCTGCGGTGATGTTCTTCAGGTAGACCTGAACAGTGCGCCCGAAGGCTGCGGGCGAGGAGAACAGTCGTTTTTTGAGCAGTAGAACGACGAGGTCGGTCGCCTTGCGTTCACCTTTTGCTCCAGGGGTAATTCGCTTGCGACGCAGATCGGCATACGCAGTGAGGAGTTCATGGATACGCCGCTCCTCATCCGTGTAGCGGACAGACATTTCGCGAGTATTGCGGCGACGGAAATAAGGCGTTCCATCGGGGCGAGTGATACTGTTCTTCAAGCGGCGTACGACGGTTTCCTTGATCGCCCTTTCATCGGGGTTGACGCCGCGGGCGAAGCGCTGGTTGTCGATGAGTTCGAGCAGTGCGGTGTAGGACTCGCGGTAGCCGTTGTGCGGGGTAGCGGACAGGAACAACCGGTGTTCGAAGTGCGGCACCATGCGGCGGATGAGTTTTGTCTGCTGACTGTCAACGGCATAAATTTGTTTGGGAGCAGACGGGGCCACGTGGTGAGCCTCATCGAGGATCAGCAGGTCGAAAAAACGCTCGGGCATCTGATCGCTGTCCGCCTCTACGGGCGGGATAACCTCGTCGAGCAGTCGTTGGGCCTTGGCGCCGCGCAGCCAGGGCAGCGAGACGATGGTAAGCGGGTGAACCCGGAACGGGTTGGCCGTGGTGCCGTGGGTACGGCGCAGTTCAGCACAATGGGCAGAATCGACGACGGTGAAGTCCAGTCCGAACTTCTCAGCGAGTTCGTCGCGCCATTTAACGGTCAGCCCGGCCGGGGAAATCACCATGATGCGGTGGGCGCGTCCGCGCAGCAGTAGTTCTTGGGCGACGAGCCCTGCTTCGATGGTTTTACCGAGACCGACATCGTCGGCAAGCAGGAGATTGACTCGAGGCGCTCCAACCGCCCGGGAGACCGGCTCCAGCTGATAGGGCTCGATGGCAATGCCGGAGCGGAAAGGCGCCTGAAGGTTCTTGACGTCCGCGGAGGCGACGGCGGACCAGCGGATGGCATCGAGGAAGGCGGCAAGACGCTCGGGCGGATCGTACTTCCCGGAGGAGACATCGGGGAGGGAACTGGCGGGCAGAACGCGTCGGCCAGGTTCGACCTCCCAGACGACGCTGAGAGTTTCACCGTAGCGCCCGTCGGCGACGGACTGGAGGTGGACGATGGTGGTAGCAGGAGCAGTTGTACCCGGCTCGATCGGTCCACTCGTTGTAGGGGGTTCGTCAACCTCCCATGCGGGGACGACGCGGGCGGCGATCCATTTCTGCCCGCGCACCTCGACTAATTCGCCCTCTACGGGGATGCCTTCGACGGTTAGCTTCCTCCGCCTGCGTCGCACTGCCCGTGCTCCTGTCACGAGTTCCACCCTTCGTTCGCCACAGCGCCCCCTTAACTCCACTAGTGCTCGCGATAAGAACGGCTGGACGTCCCTATCAGAGCTGCGCAGGCCTACGAGGCAACTGCCTCGCGTAGCGGCCTTACAGTACCAGAACGGATACCAATCGACTTGATTGTGTCATTACACTTATCTTCAGTAGCGACTCTTTAGTATATACACCGTAAATGCAGCGCCTTCCTTTGACAGTTCGATCTTCGGTCGACTACTGGCACTCGGACCCGACGTCACCTCGGGCCCAAGTACCCAGCTGGCCATGTCGCGCTAGTTCAACACTGCCGGAGAAGTGAGCGGCTATGAATAGAGCCGAAGACAACAGTCACTGTCACACTCATCGCACTTACGGTTTCATTCGTTAATTGGCATTCCGTGTTCCAAATAGACCACATTTCCCTGCACACCAGCATGATGGGCATGAATGATTCGACGTGCGAGCCGCGGGGTTACGTAGTCGTTGACACAATCCGCGGCCGCGGCGCCTGCGCCGCCTTCCACCGCCGCGCCCACCCAGCCAACACCGACCGCTCTACGGCGGACAACACCACCGGATCAAGCTTCGGACTCGGCATCACCGCACCCTGTAACCGGCTCACGACACTAGGACTTGTCGAACTGCGCTAGGAGCACCGGGATGGCCTTGATCTTCTCCGCCGTCAGATGTTCGCGGACGAGTCCCTTCGGTCGCCGCGACGCCCCCTCACACCGGATAGCCACCTCTGGCGTCACGATCCAGTCCACGCTGAAGTCGTGCTCGGTTTCGGGTAGCTCCTCGTCCACGACCTGGAGCTGGTGCACGGTCGTCACGATCGTCGTGTCTGGTCCGATCAGCCCGGCTTCGGTTAGCAGCGCCACCTCGATGTCGCTGTACCCGGCTCCCTTGCCGAGGCGCACGCCTTGGCGGTTCACCGCCACTGTCCCGCAGACGATGAAGTCCACCGGCCGCATCTCGTCGAGGCCAGCCAAGGGCGCCAAGTCCTTCGCGCGCTTTGCCTCAACAGCCGCTGGGTCTACGGTCGCCGGGTCGAGCGCGTAGAACGGCTTCAAGGTGGCGATCCGGGGAACCGCCATGTAGACGACCTTGCCCTGCTCAAGCGCCAGCCTGCGAACAGGGAGTTGGGCTTGGTCTGGGTTGGCCTTGACGACGCGTGCCCGCGCCCAGCTCTCCAGTCCTGCGAGGCGCTCGGCGGCCTGTTCAGCACCGACGAAGCTGGGGATGTGCCCGGCTGCGCCAGGCGGCTCGACCGCTCCAGCCTTGTCCAAGGCTGCCCATACCCGTTCCCGCACGGCTCGCTTGGCGTTGTCGATGTTCATCACGCTCTAGTTGTACCCCGCCGGTTGAATGGTCATCAGGGAGAAGGCGCGGTCGTAGACGTCTTGGACGACAACCTGCCCGCGCCACGGTTGCAGCTCTCGACAGGCACCGAAGACCACGTTGAGTCCGCCGCCGCCCCGAGTCTCCTCAATGACGTCGATGGCCTGGTGCAGCATCGCCGCTGCGGAGTCGACCTCGCCTTGGCGGATGTAGCCAAGGCCGAGGTTGCCCAGGACGATGGCCTGCGACTTCGACCGCGCACGCATCTGCGCGGCTGTAGCCTCCAAGACGGATAGAGCGCGCTTTGGCTGGCTCAAGAACAGGTAGCAGGAGCCTGCCAACCGGCCCGACTGGGTTGGCGAGAACAACTCGATCGCAGCATCGGCGTCGTTGGCACGTTCGAGGTGGGTGTTGGCTGCCCCGAGAGCTCGTTCGCAGGCGTTCTGGCCACCGAGCATGGCGTGCGCCTCGGCGGCGTGCAGGGTGGCCAAGCCCGTGAGCACATCGCTGGCTCCCGCGGCCGAACGGGCGGTTCGCTCGCACAGCGCGAGCCCGCGCACGGCATCCTGCTCGCCGTAGAGCGCGACGAAGCTTTTGCGCAGCAAGGCGAAGCTCTCGGTCACCGGGTCGTGCGCCTGCTGGGCCGCAGTCACGGCTTGGTCGAAGTAGCGGTGTGCCGAGGCGTTGTCCCGTCGCTGGGAGGCGTCCCAAACCAGCTGGCCCATCAGGGTGGCGCTCTCGGCTTCAGCGGCCAGCAGCTCGCGTCGAACGCGGCTACCCGCGGCCTTCGCCCGCAGTAGCATGATCTGTCCCAGGCAGTGCCCGGCATCGGCGAGCAAGGACGAGGACGGCTCGCGGTCGTAGCGCTCGTCAAGCGCTTGCACCTGGGAGCGGAGCCGTGCGGCGGTCATGAGGTCGACGCTGCCGGAGCGGGTCCGGGCGAAGTCGACTCGCTCATCAACGTCGTCAGCAGCCGCGGCCTCGCCGAGCAGTAGTTCCAGCTGCTCACTGGACACCTGCAGGTGCCGCGCCAGCTTCGGCCACAGCCACGGCTGTGGTTCCGACGTGCCGTTCTCCCAACGCCGGATCGTCTTGGGATCGACTTCGAGCCGTTCGGCGAGGGCTTCCTGGCTGAAGCCCAGCGACTTGCGGCGCGCAGCCAAGCGTTGCCGTCTCGTCGTCATGGTCTTCCCCCGTTCGGGCCGTTGCGGTTGGCCAGGTCAGCCGCCCCGATGCCCGGATTCTGTCCGGAAGGCGCCGGTTATCGCCCTGTGTTCAGACCGCTACAGCCGGTTCCCTAGGGAGGGTACGTCCTGGGCGGGCCAGGCGGCAACGGCGGCAGGAGGCCGGATGAGCAGCCAAAACCCGAGTGGAGCAGGCACCAGGCTTGTCCCACGGCTCTACACCGAACGCATAGCGGCATGGGCGTCGGCAGCGTTCGCCGAAGATGCTCAGCACTGCTTGGTTCTCGACGCACTCTGGCCGTGCGAGCACCTCCGCTTGATCGACCACAACCTGGCGGTGGTGTAACCGTGCCCGCCCTCGAAGTGCAGCTTCTCGATGGCCTGCTGGTTCGCGTCGGCATGGTTGATGCCAGCGCCCGGCTGCACCAGGGCCTCCGGCCCGAGTGGATCACCCACGGCGCTGTTGTGACCCGAAGGCCGTCATGACCGCGCTGTTGGAACGGCCGTCCTTGGAACAGGACTCGCGGGCAAGGAACGAGGCTGTCGCCGAGTTGGTGCTGCTCGCCATACCGAGCGCGATCACCTGCGCCCGGCTGTTGCTAGAGCTGACCACGCGGCAACAAGGCATGGCACCAACGTTCGTCGATGCTGCCCGCGATGTCCTCGACGAACTGATAGCGCATGCCGTTGCGAGCACCGGGGTTGTCGACCCCACGCCGGTGCAACACCTGCGCTCGGAGCAGCTGACGCTCCTCGGCATTCGACTCGCCTACGGCACACAGACGCTGCGGATTGAGGTATGGGACACCGGCAACGGCCCGCTTGACACCTTGCTCGCTACTTCACCGGCCTTGGCGGCCGTCGACCACTGGGCGGTTGACTTGCCGAAGCCCGGTCAGCGCGTCGCCTGGTGCATGTTGAGCCGCGAATCCAGCGCCGAGCAAACAACGCGACTTCCCGTGCCCATGCCGCGTCGTCCAGCCCCAGCCGCGCCTGGCGGTCCTCAGGCCGCGGTCATGTCCGATCCCGCTGTGTTGCAACGGATTCTTGATGGCTTGCGTGCCCTCGACTACCCATCCCAGGAGAAGTAGATGCTCGTCGCCTTCGGGAACCAAGACGTTGCGGGCAAGACGACCGCGCTGAGCGCCCTTCGGTGTGAGCTGGAGCGGGACGTGCGTAGGTCAGCGGCGGGCCTGTTTCCCGGATGCACGGAGAGTACGCAGTCTCCGACCTGTACCCCGCAACCGCCTGGTCACAGGCTGTCTACCAGGTACCCATCCTCGGATGCTCCGACCAGGAACGGCCGCGCCAAGCCTGACCTTCACCTCCACGGTGTGCTCTTCCACGGTTCCAGGTCGGTCAGCTTCGGAGCTGAGTGCCAACCATCGCCGACTAATTGGAGCCCATGCCCGTGAGCAAGAAGAAGCGGTCCATCCCGCCGAAGCCGCCTGAGCAAGTCGCGCTCACGGTGGAGCTGTCGGTGCTTGAGCTCTCGGCCCTGAGCTTCGTGGTGATGACTTGTACCTCGGCGGTGGAACAGGTCGTGGCCAACGCCGCCGAGCGCGGCTACCAGAAGATCCGTGAGGCGGCCAAGAAGCATCCGCGGTTGCCGTCGGTCGTGCGTTAGCCCTTGTTCTGCAATGACTTTGGAGCTGTGTTGATGTCAACGCTGTCGTTGGTTGTCACGGTAGGCGCGCTGTGGACGCCATGACTCACGCGCCAGGTGGCGGCCTTCGTTCTCTGCGCAATCCAGAGCACTGGATGGTTCCACCGTGGCCCAAGTCGGCGAACGCCCCTGAAGTGGTTGACCACTTCATGCGGTTCGCGCTGCGCGACGACCCAACTGATCTGGAACGTCTCACCTACTACGAGGCGTACGTCGGGGCGCTGGAGACCGCCCACGAGCACAGCACTGGCCTGATGCGCTCCGCCTTCTCGAAAGGCTGGTACCACGACCTGCACGATGCCTTGCTGCGGTGCGTCGAGCGATACCGCCAGCGGTGCAAGGAAACTGAGACCTGCGAGCAATCCTGGTCAGCGGCTGAACGAACCAGCACGCCCAGGGATGGCGAGGAGTTGCCGTGAAGCACGAACAGGACTTTCTGCTGGTGTATGGCTATGTCCGCAGCATGGTGGATGACCAGTCCTATGTCAGCGAGTGCAAGGAGCAGCTCGCTGCGTGGTGTGCCCGTGAGGGTTGGCGTCTGGGTGCGGTGTTCACCGACAGCGGTGGTGCGCTGGACGACGACCGCATCGGCTTCCGAGGGCTCCTGGACGCGCTGAGTCTGCCGCAGGCGTCGGCCGCGGTGGTGTTGAACGCCGGCCACTTGTCACCGAGACCGGATCGGGTGGCGCGGTTGGTGGAGTGCGTCCGACGGCGGGGATGTGTGGTGCGGCTGCGGGATGGTGAGCTGCCCGCCGCAACGGCCACACCGGGTGGGCGGCGGCTGGAGGCCAAGCGGTGACCGCTGCCCCCATCATCGAGCCGATTGTTTCCCCGCTTCGTGATCACCCTCGGGTACCGCTGACGCCGACGGCGG
The DNA here is from genome assembly GCF_053813445.1 of Actinokineospora lacus. NCBI lineage: Bacteria > Bacillati > Actinomycetota > Actinomycetes > Pseudonocardiales > Pseudonocardiaceae > Actinokineospora > Actinokineospora lacus. The sequence continues at coordinate 205,258 of NZ_JBQERA010000014.1, read as the reverse complement.
CGCGGCGGCTGTTGCGGTTCGAGCTGGAGTGGCTGGTAGCCGAAACAGGAGTGACCCACGCGATGGTGGCGTCCTGGCTGGGAGTGTCCAGGGCATCGGTGACCCAAGCGCTGAGCGGCAAGAACCTGTTGAGCCGGCCGGCCATCGAGGTGCTCTGCAGCCGCCTCGGCCGAATAGCATGGTTCCCGCGTTTGAGTTCGATGTTGGCGGTTGCTCGTCACAAGACCACCGAACCGGATGTCGCCGCGGTGACCGGGCAACGCGACAGCGAACTGGTCTTGGGCTTGGAAGCCTTCGCCGATCGGATCACGGTGTTCGACCCGTGGCTGGTGCCAGTGCACCTCCGAACGCAGATGTACGCGGCAGCGCTGACGAAGCTGGACGCCTGGACGCAGGACCAGGTGGGAGAGCTTCGACGGGCACCACTCACCGACGACCGTGATCCACTGGCGTTTCGGTGGGTCACCAGCGAGCACGCGTTCCGGCGTCGGATCGGCGGCACACCGGTCATGGACGACCAGCGGGCGTTCCTGCTGGAGCTGGCAGGCCGAAGCAATGTCGATATCCGCATCATCCCCGCACAGGCCGAGCTGCCGGTCAACCCGTTCCAGCTCGTGCACGGCACACCACCGGTGGTCGTGGAGCCGACCCGCCTGGCACTGCACTACACCTTCGACGTCGACGCGGTGACGCACTTCGAGGACTTGGTGGAACGGCTGCAGCGGAGAGCGTTGAGCCCAGAGGACTCGGTGACGCTCATCCGGGGGATGTGAGCGTGACCTTCAACGCTTGGATCACCGCGCGGGCCCTGAGCGCCTGGTCGCGTTGGGCAGGGCGGCTCGGTGAGGTCGTGCCACTGTGACAGGGGAAGGCTTTGGCGATCCTGGTTGAGCGGTAGGCCGTCTGATTGTGGTGGTCGCTTGGCGCGGTGCGGGTCGCTTGGGTAGAAGGTTGCCGAGGATCGGGTGCTCCTTCAGGACGGGGACGGTGGTGTCGAGCTGGTGGCGGGCGCCTTGGCGGATGGCTTGGCGCTCGGCGATCGCGCAGAGGGCTGTGACGATGCTCAGGACGGCCACCACCACCAGGGCGAGGGCGGCTGGCGTGACATCGCGGACCCGGGCGGCGACGCGTGTGGCACCGCCCAGCAGCCGCAGCGCCTCCTGCGCCGTGACGAGCGGGACCGACAACCGGTTGGCATCCGGTGACGCGACGGGTCTGCTTACCGGGGCGGGGCGGGGAAGTTGCGCGGCGCGGGTGAGCTGGTCGTGGACCAGCTCCAGCAGTTGGTGTGGGTCGTGGTGCCGAACTACGGCAACCAGATCTGCGGTGCGCTCGACGAACAGGTGCCAGGTGCGTTGGTCCAGGTCCGGTGTCATGGCCACGCCCTCTGCGGTGCCGGTAGCGGCCTCCACCGCCGCGCAGGCCCGTTTCAACTCTCGCCGCAACGTCTGCTCACTCGTCCCGGACGTGAGGTCCTGCGGGTCGACGGGATGGTCGGCGAGGTCGCGCCACAGCACCTGCTGACTAATGGCGGGCAGTGGTCTGGCGTTGGGCCAGCGAGCGCGTAGCCGCGGCAAGGACAGGTCACGGCGCAGCGTCGACCCTGCGAACCACAGCGGCTCAGGTGTTGGGCGGTCCTGTTCGGCGGCGTGCTGCGCGGGACGCAAGGCGACCTTGTAGCCGGTGACCGGCCCGGTGTCGGGATAGGCGGCGACCAGCACATCACGGCGACGCAGGTTCATCACGAACCCGATCTCGTCCGCGGCCCCGGCAGCCACGGCCGTGACCAGGTCACGCAGCCGGTCCCGCTCGGTGCGCTGCCCGGTGGCGTCCGCGCGCACGAGTTCGACGCGCGAGGTGGGCTTGGAGCGGCCTTCGCCAGCCGGGGCGGTGCGCGTCCAACCGCGTTCGTCCTCCGCCTGGCGGCACCAGTCGCGCCACCGCAGGAAGTCCCGGTGCAGGTTGGCCACTTGGCCGTCGCCACGCACCACGTTGACCACGACGTGGACGTGGTCGTTGCGCTTGGTGGAGAGGCCGTGGTGGACCGCGACCCACCGGCAGCCGCCCTGCCCGTCGTCATCGGCGCCCAAGCCCAGGGCTGCGATGCCGGACTCGACCAGCTCCCGCCACACCTCGTCCGGCAGCCGTTGCTGGGTGGAGTGCTTCCCGTCCTCATTGGTGTGCGCTTCTTGCTGGGGTCCGTAGCCAGCGGTGGCGACGTCGGCGGGCGGGATGGACAGGACCACGTGGTAGACGTGCCCGTCGGGCAAGTCCACTTGGTGCCCGGTCATCAGGGCGTCCAGCTGTTGGGCCAGCCGGGCACGTCCTGGGGCAGTGGTCGCATCCTCGCCCCAGGCCCCGCCACGTACCCACTCGGGGTCCCACGCCGCCACGACGTGCGGGTCGCGATGCTCGTTGGAGCGGCCTTGGCCGAACAGGTAGCGCAGCAGCCCCAAGGTGTTGGAGCCGCGCTTGCCCCGGCCCGCGACCTCGACGATCACCGCCCGGCCCCTCGGTGCTGGTCCACCGCACCGAGCACCCGGTGCAGTTCGTCCAAGACTCGCTGGTGGTAGGCCAACGCCGCCTGCAACTGCTGCCGGCCGACGGCGTGGCCGCTGTTGGCTTGGCGGGCGAGCTGGTTGAGCGCGCTGCCCGACCGGGACAGCTTCACCGCGGCGGCCTCCCACTCGGCCACCCAGTGCCGCTGCTGGCGCAGGGACCAGCCGTCGGGCTCGCGCAGCCCGCACTCGACCAGGTACAGCGGCACCGACAACCCGGCCACCGCTGCCCGCACTGTCAACGCGGCCCGCACCATGACCGTGGTGCGGATGTTGATACGGGTCTCGGCGCCCCCGCGCACACGCCGTTGCCGACGCACACCCTGCTTCCTCGTGCTCATCGTTCCCCCGAAACGACAGGCGGGCTCTCCGGAGCCCGCTGGCTCTCAAGTCGGGCGACCGGCTGGGAGGTGCCCAGCCGTGCCTTGTCAATCCGTGATCCGCGAAGGTCGGAGCCACCCGCGCAACGCCCCCGTGGTGTCGAGCCGGGCGCGGTGCCGACTGCGCGCACGGCGCCCCGGTGACCTCGCTGCCGCACCGCCCCTCGCCCGTCGCCGACGGCACGGAAGTGCCCCCGGGTCGATGGCGCGTCGGCTGCGCGGTCAGCCGGTGCCGTTTGGTCAGGATGCCCTTCAGGTGTCCTGACCTCTAGCTTGCTACGGCGGCGGATGGTCGTCCTCGTGCCGCGAAGGGCGCACGAAGGAAGCGAAGGGAGTGGCGTCACCCGCGCTGCTCCCTTCACCCCCTTGCGTGCTCCCTTCGTGCCCTGTCGGGTTGATCCGCCACACCCAGCCGCCGCCGAAGTCGGCCTTCTCGGAGCGCACTTTGGCTCTGGTCTTGGCTCGCTTCAGGGTGTCCTTGGAGAAGCCCGCCTGGTGTCCCTGGTCCAACAACTCCAGCACCGGGGCCTCACCGCCGCGCTCCACCAGGTAGGTGGTGAGCCACGCGGCGGCATCGGCGCGCTCGTCCCCGTCGTCGTACGCGGAGCGCTGGAGGAGGTCGACGACCGAGGCCGTCGACCGCCCTTGCCAGACGATCCGACCGACCGCGGTCTCCCCTCCGTCGTCGGCCGTGACGGTGGCGGAGGCAGTCCCGTAGGACAGCGACGGGACGCTCGACACCGACACCACGTTCGACTTGATGACCGACAGGACGTAGTTGTCCTCATCCTCCGCGGCACACCCCAAGGCGTGCCGGACGACCTGCGCGTAGGCCCCGGCACCACCGATGGCGTCGACCGGATCGACGCCCGCCGTCGCCTTCCGGAAGTGCCCGATGCCCAGGATGGCCGTGCCTGTCCGCTGCGCCAGGAGCCTCAACTTCTCCAACTGCGGACGCACGACGGAGTTGTCGTTGAGCTGCCCGGAGAGGGACGAGTTGAGCGCGTCCAGCACGAAGAGGGCGGGTCTCCACGCCTCGATCACCTCGCGCACCGCGTCGAGGTCGAGGTTGACGATCAGCGGCGTGCCGTCTGGGGAATCGCCGTAGACGACGTCGACCAAGTGCAGCCGCTGCGGGTCTCCCCCGGCCGCGATGAGCCGGGCCTTGAGCGTGGACTCCGAGTCCTCCGTTGTGGAGTAGAGGACGTGCTGCGGCTCGCCGGTGAAGTCGCCGTCGAGCTGTCCCGTGGTCAGTTTCGCCGCCACGTCCACGCCGACCGTGCTCTTGCCGATGCCAGGTTTACCGACCAGCAGGGCGACCTCGCCGACGGGTAGGTAGTCCCGCCACGCGAACCGCGTCTGCCTGATGTCGACCTCGTGCACCGCCCTCACGCGCAGGCGCCGGATCGGCGGTTCGTCGTGCGCGCCAGGCGGAGCTTGTCTTCCGAACTCAGCCATGACGTCAATCCCCCGCCGACAGGGCACGAACGAGCGACTCGGTGATCACCATGATCCGGCCGCCGTACTTGGCCACCCTGGCGGGGAACTCGTCACGAGCGACCAAGTCGTAAGCCTTGCTGCGGCTCATCCCGAACGCTGTCGCCGCGGTCGGAACGTCCACGGCGGGCGGCCACGTCGCCTTGATCTCCGCCAGGGTCGGCCGCCGCTTGGCCTCCTGCCTACTCCCCATCGGTCTCACCCCTTTGCTCCCGCTCGACCAAACGAGCCAGGAAGCCGTGGTACGCGGTGATGTTGCGGCCACGCGGCAGTCGGTCCCCCATCTCCCAGCGGTGCACAGTGGATGCCGTGACTTCACAGTCCTGTGCGACCAGCGCTTGGCTGAGCCCGGCATCGACGCGGAGCTGCCGAGCCTTGCCCGTCTTGATCCATATCTGAAGCTCGGCGGAACGGTCCGCCAGAGTCTTCCCCCCGGTTGCCATACCTACTAGGGTAAGCTCTGTAGTCATTGCCTCACCACTACTATGGAAAGGTGGTGTGTCGTGACCATCTGACTACGGAGCATGAAAGGGGTGCGTATCGTTCTGCCGTGCCCCGCCTACCGAAGAACTTCAAGATCGAATGGGTGTCCGTCGACGAACTGACACCTGGTGGGTACGTGTCGACAGGTCGCGACACCGCCGTGCCCACGCACTTCCAGGCGAGCTTCGTGCTCAGCGAGCCGGACGTGACGATGCAGATGGAAGTGATGGTGGGCGCGGACCGCCGCCCGCTGGTCATCGAGGCGACCGTGCGGGGCAAGACGAAGGCGCCGATCACCACGTCCGTGATGAGGCAGGTCCTCATCGACCAACTGCTGCGTGCCGCGATGGTCGAGGCGACGGTGCCTGCTTCTGTGCGCGAGCGTTGGCTCGCCTCGTTGCCGCCTGGCGTGCAACCGGTGGACCGGCGTGAGGCCGAGCCGGTCCCCAGTGCCGATCAGCGCTTCCGCAGCCAAGCCGACCACGATGCGCAAATGGCCGCGCAGATCTACTCCGACGCCGTGGCCTCGGGAGACAGGGCACCCGGCATCGCGGTGGCTCACGCCATGAACCGTTCCCGGACTCAGGTGTCCCGCTATCTCCGCAGGGCGCGGGACCTGGGACTACTGCCCCCCTTGGGCCCATCCGAGGGGGCCTGATCAAAGGAGCTGCAAGCTCGTGGGGGACCCGATCAAGAAGATCGAGTTGAAGGACGGTACGACGAGGTACCGGTTCGTGATCGACATCGGACGCGATCCGGCGACAGGCAAGCGCAGGCAGCTGACCAAGACCTACGGCACCAAGAAGGAAGCCCGCGCCGAGTACGCCAAGGTCAAGCACCAGACCGACGAGGGGACGTTCGTCGGGCCCGACAAGACCACGGTGTCCGCCTGGCTGGACACCTGGTTGAGGTCCACGACGGTCGACGTCGAGAAGGCCACCGCCGCCAACTATGCCGACGCGTTGCTTCCGGTGCGCGAGCGGCTCGGCGGGAAGCGGCTCCAAGACGTCACCGAGGAGGACGTGGACGAGTTGGTGAGCTGGATGCTCACCTCAGGACGGAAGCGCGGTGGGAAGGTCGGCAGCGGGCTCAGCGTCCGGTCCGTGCAGCTCACGTTGGGGCGCTTCAGGTCGTCCTTGAACGTGGCGGTGCGGCGCAGGCTGGTCGTCCGCAACGTCGCCCAGTACACCCAGATCCCGCGTGAAGCGCGACGCAAGGCGGCGGCTGCGGCAGCACTCCGCGTGCCTTGGAGCGAGGCGGAGGTGAGGCAGTTCCTCGCCGCGATCCGCGACCACCGGCTCCACGCGCCCGTGCTCTTGGCGCTGATCGGGATGCGGCCCGCCGAGGTCTGCGGGCTCAGGTGGAGCACCGTCGACCTCGACGCGGGGACGCTGTCGGTCGAGCTGACCCGCACGCTGGTCGAGGGTGAGGTGGAGGAGAAAGGGCCGAAGTCGGAGAAGGGCAAGCGCAAGCTGCCGCTACCCACTCCCCTGCGCGCAGCGCTCAAGGCGTTCAAGGCGAGGCAGGCCGCGGAGGCGGTGAGGGCGGGCGAGCTGTACGAGCGGTCCGGGTTCGTGCTGGTCGACGAACTGGGCCAACCCTGGAAGACCGACCGACTCCGGCGGGCGATCCACAAGCTGATGGACCAGGCCAAGGTGCGGAAGGTCCGGCCCTACGACGCCCGCCACGCTTGCCTGACCTACCTGGCGACGTCCGGCGTGCCCGACGTGATCGTCAGCGCCTGGGCGGGCCACGCGGACCTCAGCTTCACCAAGCGGGTCTACATCCACCCCAACGTCGAGCACCTCAGGCAGGCAGCCGACCAACTCGGCGAACTCCTGGGCTGAAACAAGCAGTACGAGCGTTCGTGAGAAATTGTGAGACGACGTGCCCGCAAACAGAATCAGGGCCTTGTCTCACCGTAGTGATCCAAGGCCCTGACCTGGGCTTTCACCGTACTTCGATCGTCGGGCTGACAGGATTTGAACCTGCGACCCCTTGACCCCCAGACGTGCCACAATCAAGCTCTGACCTGCGGAAACGTAGATCGGCTCTCCCAGTTCGCCTCCGTTGCAGTCACTTCAGCGTACTTGACGTTCGTTCAAGTGCGCTCACATCTCCAGTTCCGCTCCTTCTACGGCCAACCAGGCTTCGTTCCAGCTCCAGGTCACCCGGGGGGGGCTCGGCGGCACCTGTGTGACACGGCAGGGCTGGGTGGGGCCTGTGCCCGATCCAGCTCGGCGGCATGTGCGCGCGTCGCATGCATACCCGCCCAGCGGCATGAGCGTGCGTTGGGTGTCGGCGAGCGGTCGGTGGCTAGTTGGTGCTTGCTCCGTTCGGGTGGGGTGCATAGCGGGTTGTTCTTGTGTTGGTGTGGTTGATGGTTGTTGTGGTGGTTGGTCCGTAGACTTCTGTGGTCGTGTGGCGTGTCGTGGGGGTGGTTGATGTGGCGGTAAGTCGGGATCCTTGGTTGGCGTGGTGGAGGGGTGGCGTGTTTGGGCTGATCGTGGTGGTTGGTGGTGTATCTGTGGGTAGTGGGGTTGGACAAGGCCGATAAGTGGGGCAGCAGTATCGGTGGTGTGGTGGCGTTGATGGCGTTGGGGCTGCCGTACCTGTTTCCGCGGAAGGGCAAGGAGGGGAATGTGTCCGAGAATCCCGGGGCGGGTGATGCGGTGGAGCCGAATGTAGTGGTCGTGGATTCGGGGGATGCTGAGGCGGAGATTGGTGGTAACGCCAACTCCGGCGCCGAGGTTGTCGAAGGTGACACGACGAGGGTGCGGGTCACCCGGTCGGGGAAGTCGGTCGCCAAGGGGCCCGGTTCGGTCGCGAACTCTGGTGTGCGGCGGGTTCCCCGGTCGTGACCGAGGGCGAGTCGTTGCTGGAGAGCGTGGTGATTCGGGAGTCCGGTGATGCCGAGGCGCGGGAGGGGGGTGTGGCGAACTCCGGGTCGATGCGCGATGTGAACATCGAGCACCACCATCACCACGGGGTGCGGGTGGTGGAATGGCCAGTGGTGGTAGGGAGTCCGCCGCCGTTGGCGTCGGCGTTCCAGCCCAGGGAGGGGGTGCGGAATCGGGTGCGGGCTGCCCGAGACCGGGGGGAGAATGTTGTCCTCGCCCAAGAGGGTGGAGCGCGGGTGCTGTCCGGTGGTGGGGGTGTGGGCAAATCCCAACTCGCCGCCTGGTTCGTCCGAGACGCGCTCGCCGCTGGGGTGGACTTGGTCGTGTGGGTCAATGCCGATACCGCGAGGCAGGTGGTCGCCGCTTACGCCAAGACCGCTGTCCGGGTCGGGGTCCCTGGCGTGCTCGGCGAGGATTCGGTTGTTGATGCTGCGGCGTTGGTGGAGTGGTTGCACACCACCGAGCGCACTTGGCTGGTCGTGCTCGACGACATCACCGACCCCGCCCACCTGACGAACTGGTGGCCTCCGCACACCAGGAACGGCTGGACCCTGGCCACTACCCGCCTACGCGACGCCGCCCTCACCGGATCCGGACGCCGACGGGTGGACGTTGACACCTACACCCCAGACGAGTCGACCAACTATCTGCGCGAGAGACTCACCGACGCCGATGTCCCGCACCTGCTTGATGATCATGTCCCGATGCTGGCCGACGTCTTGGGACACCTACCCCTGGCTTTGTCACACGCCGCCGCCTACATGATCGACCAAGAGATCGGTAGCGGCGCCTACTTGTCCCTCTTTAGTGCCGGGGACCAGCGCCTGGACGACCTCATGCCCCCGGGCTCGGATCCCGACGCCTACGGCCGCCCGGTCGCCGTCGCGCTCCTGCTCGCCCTAAGGGATGTCTCGTAACCCGGTGGTTGGGTTGTGTGGCGGGTGGTTGATCATGTGCGGGTGCAGGTGATCTCGTCGTCGCGGTCGGAGTGGATAGCGCCGTTCACCGGGCTGCAGCCGGGGCAGTTCCGCAAGCTGGTGCGGGTGGTGGCCCAGCGTGGCGGGGAGGCCATCGCCGACGGCCGCCCTGGTCGTCCATGGCGGTTGACGTTGCCGGACCGGGTGCTGCTGGTCGCGGTGTACTGGCGCACGAACCTGACCATGCGTCAGATCGGGCCACTGTTCGGGGTCTCACACTCCGCCGCCCACCGCGTGGTGGACTCCCTCGGCCCGCTGTTGGCGTTGGCGCCCGTGCGCAAGCGCCGCGTGGACCAAGTCGCGATCGTCGACGGCACCCTGGTCCCGACCCGCGATCACCGGGTGGCGGAGCGGTCGAAGAACCACCGCTATTCGACCAATCTGCAGGTGGCCATCGACGCCGACACCCGCCTGGTGATCGCCACCGGCGACCCGCAGCCGGGCAACCGCAACGACTGCACCGTCTACCGGGATTCCGGCATCGCCGAACGACTGGCGGGCCGCCCGGTGATGGCCGACGGTGGCTACCAGGGCAACGAAGACGTGATCATGCCCTACCGCAAACCCCGCGACGGCAGCGAGTTACCCGACTGGCAGGAACAGCTCAACACCGTCCACCGCAAGATCAGAGCCCGGGTCGAACACACCCTGGCCGGGATGAAGAACTGGAAGATCCTGCGCGACTACCGCCGCGCAGGACACACCCTCGCCACCACCGCCGCGGGCATCGCCTTCCTCCACAACCTCACCATCACCGGCTAACCGACAGACACCAGTCCCCGGAACACAAGATCAGTTACGAGACATCCCTTAGACGCCGCAGACGCCCGCGAACCCGCCGGGCTCTCCCGCCCCGCCCTCGAACTGGCTGCCCTGTGTGACCCCAACGGCCACCCCGACACCCTCTGGGCCACCTCCGCCGTCTTGGACCACCTCACCCGACGCAACCCTCGTGGCGCGGGCGATCCTGTCACCGCCGACCAAGCCCGCATGATCCTGCGCATCCTGCATCGCTACGGTCTGATTACCCACACCCTCGTCGACGGGCCCCGCGCCGTGCGTATTCACGCCCTTACCGCCCGCGCCGCCCGCGAAACCACCATCGACCTCGCCGTCACGGCCCGTATGACCGCCACAGCCCTGCTCCAGCTGTGGCCCGCCAACGACCACACCACCACCGACCTACTCACCACCCTCTATGCCAACACCACCGCACTCACCGCCGCCAGCGGCGACTGCCTTTGGCAACCCGACGCCCACCCACTCATTGACACCGCAGGAACAAGCCTCATCCGCGCCAACCTCCTCTCCGCAGCCATCACCTTCTGGCACACCTCTGCCTCACAAGCCCACCGCCTCCTTGGCCCCATCCACCGGGACACGGTGTGCGCCTTCTCGAACCTCGCCATCTCATACGGTCAGGCTGGCCGGATACTTGAGGCGATCGCCATCGACGAACAGCTTGTCGCCACCTTTGAACGGCTTCTAGGCGATCATCCGAACACCGTCCGCGCCCGCTCCAATCTCGCCGTTTCCTATTGGCAGGCTGGCCGGATACATGAGGCGATCGCCATCGACGAACAGCTTGTCGCCGACTATGGACGGCTTCTCGGTGATCATCCGGACGCGGTCCGCGCCCGCTCCAATCTCGCCGTCTCATACGGTCAGGTTGGCCGGACGAGCGAGGCGATCGCCATCCTCGTGCAGGTTGTCGCCGACTTCGAACGGCTTCTCGGTGATCATCCGGACACGGTCCGCGCCCGCTCCAATCTCGCCGTCTCATACGGTCAGGTTGGCCGGACGGGCGAGGCGATTACCGTTCTCGTGCAGGCTATTGGCGACTACGAACGGCTTCTGGGGGATCACGCAGACACAGTCCGCGCCCGCTCCAATCTCGCCGCCTTGTACCAGCAGGTTGGCCGGACGGGCGAGGCGCTCGTGATCCAAGAGCAAGTTGTCGCCGATCGGGAACGGCTCCTCGGTGATCATCCGGAAACTGTGGCGGCAACGGAAGAGCTGCAACGATGGAAGCGCGAAACCCGAAACTGAGCTTTCCCCGATAACCCGAGGTGGTTGTTACCTGGATCGGGTCGGTGATGCCGGGATGGTAGTCGGTTCGGCCTGGGCGGTGTGCCAGGCGGCTTCGTACTCGTCGGGGCTGAGCCAGCCGAGGTCCTTCTGGATGCGTTCGGTGTTGTAGAACCCGTCGATATAACGGAACAGCTCGTTCTCGGCCTCGTCGCGGGTGCGCCAGGACCGGCGGTAGACCAGCTCGATCTTGAGCGTGGAGAAGAAGTTCTCCATCAGGGCATTGTCGTACGAGTCGCCGACCGACCCCATCGAAGGCAGAATCCCGTTGTCCGCCAAGCGTTCCGCGAACCGGAAGGCCGTGTAGGTCGACCCGCGGTCGCTGTGGTGGATCAACTGCCCGTCGCGCACGTCGCGGGACCAGATCGCGTATTCCAGCGCGCCGAGCACGAGGTCGGTGTCGCAGCGGTCGCTGGTCTTCCAGCCCACGATCCGGTTGGAGAACGCGTCGCGCACCGCCGCGAGCCAGAACACACCCTCGCCGGTGCGGATCCGGGTCGCGTCGGCCACCCACAACCGGTCCGGCGCGGACGCGGTGAAGTCCCGGTTCACCCGATCGGGCGCCGGTGCCGCTCGTGGATCCTGCCTGGTCGACGGGGCGCGCCACTGTTTGCGCAGGAAGGCGCCCTGCAGGCCGGCCTGGCGCATCAGCCGCTCGACACGCTTGCGCGACACGCGGACGCCCCGACGCCGCAGCACCTGGTGCACCCGCGGACTGCCGTAGGTGCCGCCCGAGGCGGTGTGGATGTCGGCGATCTCCGCGGTGATCGCCCGGTCCTCGCGTTCGCGGCGGGAGGGTTCGGCCTGGCGGGCCACCCAGCCGTGGTAGGTGGAGGAGGCGACGCCCAGGACCCGGAGGACGAACTCGACCCCGAAGCGGCCACGAAGCTGCTGCACGAGCTTCACGACCGTCGCCGGGTCGGGTTGAGTTCCGCCGCGAAAAACGCGGACGCGGTCTTCAGGATCTCGTTGGCGCGCTTGAGTTCCGCGTTCTCCCGCCGCAGCCGGCGCAGCTCCTCGGACTCGATGGTCATGGGCCGGTCGCCACGGTCGCCGCGGTCGGCCTCGGCCTGCCGGATCCAGTTCCGCAACGCCTCGTGGTGCACGCCCAGCTGCTCGGCCAGGCGCCGGATCACCGGCTTGGGATCCGACTCCCGGTACAACCGGACAGCGCGGGACCTCAGCTCGTCGGGGTACTTCTTCGGTGGTGCCACGGACGACTCCCTTCAGGCCCTATCGGACCATGTCTGGAAAGCCACCGGGCTACCGGGGGAAGCTCAGCGGCCCCGTTCACCGGTTTCCTGGGGATTGGCTCTCCCAGATCCCCGAGCCTGCGGTTGTGCATGATGTCGTCGATCACCTCGGGTAGCGGCATCGGCAGCCGAGCTCCCGCAACGGCGAGCATGTAGGTGATATCCCTGGTGAAAGCGCCCGCGGTCGTCGTAATGGTTGTGGGGATCTTGAAGCCCTTCGGGGTGAACCCGGCCTCGACGGCGCCCAGGTGGAGATAGACGCCGAGCCAGGTGCTCATCTCGGACGTGTCCGAGAAGGTCATCGGTACGCCGTCGAACCGGAGTTCAAACTCCTGCTCGAAAACGACGATCTTGCGCATGCCCGATGGCAAGTGGATCGGCAGGCCGTGCTTCCGCTTGAAGTAGTAGTCGCTCTGTTCAGCGCGGTGCTTGATCCGGTTGCCCTCGGCCCAGTCGCTGACGCTGTCGAACACCGTCATGCTGCCCGCAGCTCGGGTACGCACCAGCTTGACCCTATGACCGGCCTCCGCGATCTGTGCAGGGAAGTTGGGCTCGATATCGACCAACGAGACCAGCCGGTCACCGGAGTTCTCCGCGTCGAACGTCAAAGCCCATCTGATGGTTGATGACCTCCTGCCGGCGTCTGTCGCGTCGTGGTGGAGGCCGAAGACCTTCTGAAAGCCGAAGTTGTTACGCAGGACAAGACCTGCTTTGACCGCCTCAAGCGCGCTGTCCGCCGTGGAGCGCCGGACAGCCATGACCGCGAGAACGGCGGTCAACGCGGTCAAACCGGCTGCGGCAAGCCACATCACCACCGGGTTCTTGGCCCATTCCCACGAGGCAGGCAGCAGCGGCGTCGCCAGGTTTACTGCCACGGCCTGAGCACCCGTGGCCAAGGCGGCGACCGCGGCCAGCACGGCCGCGGGCAGCAGGCGGGACTTTGTCGATGATCCGGTCACGCTAGTGGAATCGTGAGCAGCGCCTCAGGTGTTGCGGGCGGGGCAGCTTCCCGTGCTCGCCCGCTCGCCACGACTCCGGGGGCAGCGACGGTCCAGGTCCGCGACGCGAAGCCTCGAACTGCAGGTGCGACAGGCCCAGCGGTCGTCGTCGCGCACTCGCTTGGTTCGGTCGTCGCATTCGGGGCGCTGCACGAGCACGGAGGGCCGGTGCCGTTGCTTGTGACACACTCGGCTCTCCGCTCGCGATGAGCACTGGCTGAGCAGACGCTCGATGGGATCTCAAAGAGCTCCCGCACTGGCCTAGTAGGACTTCGTTAGGTGCTGTTGACCTGTGGTTTTGTTGTTGGTGTTCGGGTCTGGACGGGTTGGTGGCAGGTGTGGCAGTGGCCTGTCCAGACCGCGAGTAGGTGTTGGAGGTGGCGCAGGACGGCGTGGAGGGTCAGTCCTGCGCAGGGGCTTTTGGGGTGCGGCGGAGCTTGGTGCAGATCGCCTGGGCGAGGGATGCGAGGGTGACGTGGCGGTGCCAGCCGAGCCAGGAACGGCCCTCGAAGTGGTCCAGGCCGAGGCCGTCTTTGAGTTCGCGGTAGTCGTGTTCGATGCGCCAGCGGATCTTGGCGATCCTGACCAGGTCGCGTAGCCGGGTGTCGGGCGGGAGGGTGGACAGCCAGTAGTCGGTGGGCTCGGCGGCGCCGGTGGGCCATTCCGCGAGCAGCCAGCACTCCGGAAGGGTGCCGTCGGCGGCTCGCGGGATGTGGCGGTTGGCCGGGCGGACCCGCAGCGCGAGGAACCGCGACCGCATCCGCCCGGTCGGGTTCGCCGGGTTCTTGTGGGAGCCGTGGCGCCAGACGACGAACTTCCCTGCCGCGCGGCCCGCAGCCGTCACCAGTGTCTTCAGATCGATCGGCGGATCGGGGTAGCGGGGTTCGGGTCGGCGACCGATTCCACGGTAGGCAGGTGTGACCGCCACCGCTGTGGCGGGGTGGGCGGTGGTGGTCGGGTTGACCGCCACCGCGTAGGTCAGGCCGCGGTCGGTGAGTCCCTGGCGGAAGCCGGCAGCGTCGCCGTAGCCTGCGTCGGCCACCACGGGCCGCGCCGGCAGGCCCCAGTCGGCGAGTTCGTCGATCATGTCCAGCGCCAGGCGCCACTTCTCCCGGTGCCGTTGGTCGTCGGGGATCGCGCACCGCCGCCGCCTGCGCCGGGTTTCGGCGGCCTGATCCGGGTCGACGGCTTTGCGGTCGTCCCAGGACTCGGGCAGGAACAACCGCCAGTCCAGTGCCGCCGACGCCCAGTCCGTCACCGCGTGCACGCTCACCCCGACCTGGCAGTTCGCGCGCTTGCCCAATGCTCCGCAGTACATCCGCGCCACCCCCGGCGAGGACATTCCGTCCTTGGGGAACCCGGTGTCGTCCACCACCCACGCGTCCGGATCGACGAAGTCCCGTGCCCACAACGCCAACCGCCGACGCACCTCGACGTGATCCCATGTCGAGGTCGTGACGAACTGCTGCAACTGCTGGTGATCCACCCCGAGACGCTCACCCATCGGCTGCATCGACTTGCGCTTGCCGTCCAACAACAGGCCACGCAGATACAACTCGCCCTTGCCCCGCTGGTCACGCCGGGCGAATCCACCGAACATACCCGCCGCGAAATCCTCGATCACCGGGCGAACCAACGCCATCTCCTCCGACCTCACCGCCACAGAAGACCACACCACCGACACACCCCATCACCCGACCTAACGAAGCCCTACTAGCCGCGGCGCATCGGCGTATCGCCCGGCTAGAGGCCGAACTGGCGTTAGCTTTCGTAAAGGTGTGGGCCTTCGCGACTTACCTCGGGACGCGAGACCGGCGACACCGATGCTCGCTCGCCTTTGCGCACCGATGGCCCCGCCAGGTTGTCGCTGACGACTGGAGGGCCGTCCTGCGGCTGTTGGACCGTCGCGACAGAGTCGGGCGCACCTGCGTCATCACTGCCAACCGTGTGTACAACCTCTTGCCATCCGCACTCATACCGATCTTGGTCCGGTACTGTGCTGTCATCATTGAGCAGCCTGGTGCGCAGAACTCGACGCACAACAACGTGGTAGGCAGTCCGGACACGGTCGTCCAGACTCGCTCGGCGCGTGATGTCCACGTCAAGGTTTCCCATGAGCGCCGCGGCTTGTGGGCTGTGGTGGCTGTCGTGGCGATGTTGATAGTCGCACTTGTGGTCGTGGTGCTGTTCCACGGTGAAGCCGGGCAGCAGACGTTGACTCCGGTGCCCGAGCGTGACGGGCAGATGGTTGCGGCGGTGGCTGAGCAGTCGCCGGTTGCATGCCGTTCAGGGTGGGTCGTGAACTCGCCTGGGGACAAGGCAGTCCCGTATAGCCGCACGGTCCCGCCCGCAGGCGGGACCGTCAGCAGCGGTGGCCAGGTCACTGTGACCGTGCAGGGCCTTTCCAAGACGTCTGTCGTGATTCAGGAGATCCGGGTCCAGGTACTCGGTAGAGCGCCGTTGAGCGACGCGCTCTACCTGCCGTTGGGGTGCCAGGAGGGAGTGGTTCCCCGCTTGTATTCCGTGGACCTGGATGCTGATGAACCTGTTATGTCAGTCGAACAGGGGACCACTCCTGGGCCGTACCGTGTCGATGAGACGGAACCAGAACAGTTCGTGATAACCCCTGCGGTCGAAACCGGTCTCGTCGACTGGCAGCTAATCATAAAGTGGACGTCCGGGGATAAGAAGGGTGAACTGGTCGTCGACGACTCCGGAAAACCATTTCGGACCGCTTCGGTCACCGGCTTGCGGACGTTCTGCCCAGACTTGCAAAACCGCGTGTGGGTCCCGTCCTGCTGAGCAGCCCGCTTGAAGATTCGACGCCGCACTGCGGTTGGCCCGGTTGTTCTGTCGTCGACACAAGCTCACGGAATCGGAACGGCGGCGTTCCACGTGTGTAGCCACTCCGTGGTCCCGTCATACGAGTAGCCGGTGATCATGGCTTCTCCACCGCGGACGGCGAGGTCCATGAACGTCCAGACCCGGTCGAACCCGTTGCTCCTCACCGGCATGCGGTTCCACTTGATCCCGTCGCGCGAATGCCACACCATCGCCGATGTCGTGACGCCCTCGCCGAGTCGGACGTGTCCCAGGGCGATAAAGCCGCTGCCCCATTGACGTACCACTTCTACCTCGTGTTCTGTCGCGGGCACCACGCCGGCGTCCGGCAAGCGGCCCGGATCCAGAGTGGCGTTATGCCACGTCCCGTCGATCAGGTAGCGGGGCGTGTATTTCAGAGTCTTATACGATCTGGTAAAGACAACTAGCCGAGGGCCTGAAGCGGCCGCGTATTCAATCAGTTCGCCTTCCCATGATATGGGTATCCGCACCCAGTTCAGACCGTTTCTCGATTGATATAGTTCACGTCCGGACCCCACTGTTGCGAGAAAACCCTCAGCGATCGCACTCACCTTGACATCACCGAAAAACGAACTGTCGGTCGAACCTGGGATGACAACCGGGCGGAAAGTCTTTCCGTCGGGTGAATGCCAGACAAGGGCGCCAACCCCTTCTGGGGGATAAAAATCGTAGCTGCCAGCCACGACCACCCCTTGAGGCCCGGCGGCAATCGTGAAAGACATCTTCTCTGCATGACCCACATCGAAGTGGGTCGATCCCAGGCTCAACGTCTCAGCCTGCCACGTGCGCCCATCCTCGGTCCGCCATACGGTCAACGCCTCCGACGTCCAACCCAGCGCATACGCTTGCGAGCCGTGGGCTGCGACCGGGCGAAGCACCGCGAGATCGATCGCACCTTCCAGTGTGACCTCCCGCCACTCTCGACCATCCGACGATACGGCCAAAGCGAACACCCCTCGACCTGACCCGACACCGGTGACATAACCGCCGTCCCATCCCTCAAGATGCTGGTCAGCGCCATAAAGTATGCCTTCTTGAGTCACTGGACCCGCCCATTGACGCGGTTCCGCCTCCAAAGGTTTGACCGATACGATCGCCTGTTCTGTGGTGCAGGCCGTCACAACGGAAGTTGAAAGTGTCATGGCGACGCCGATCGTCAACAACTTGAGCATGCCGCTCCCCACTTCAAGATCATTAGTTGGATCCAACCTATATCGGGCATATCGAGATGGCAAGCAGGTGCAACACTTGGGGGGTGGTAGTTTCTTGCCTGGCGGTACGCCATGAAACCGATGCTTGAAGCGTGTCCAATGCGGTGGCCGTTCGTTGATTGATCATAGTTAGGGGTCGTAGGTCGTGTCGCCGGGTTTGTGGGATCTGGCGCTGCCGTTGCTGCCGTCTTCGGGTGTGCGTCCCACGGTGGTGGGACGCAGAACATCGCTGATGAGGCCGCGTTCGCCGCGATTGTGTGTACGTGCTGGTGTCAGGATGCGCGTGGTGGGGTGCGTGTGTGGCATTGCCGCCGTCTCCGGCAGCGAGGTCGACGGCGCACCGTCGGTTCACGATCTGGGCGCAGGCTAGGGTGTTCGCCTGCCTGCACTGGGAAATCCTGGAGAATGCGCGAATATGGGCTGCTCGACCTGTCCGGGGCGCTGCTGGACTCCGCCCACATGAGAAGTATAAAAGGGAGAACACGCAAGCCTGGGCCTCGTGGGCCAGGTCAAACCCGGTACGAAGAAGTGGCGGATCAACCGCCTCACTAGAATTTTCGCTTGCCTCGCCCAATCATCTTGGTGTCAGGGTCGCGACAACATGCCCTGCGCCTTGAGTTCCGCGCGGAGTTCCGTACGAAATTGCTTGCGTAGGAGGCTGAGGGGTGCTTTTGTGTTGAGCTTCTGGAGAAACTCTGAAACCGGCCAGGTGATCAAGCCGCCTTGTCGGGAAAAATAAAGACCGACGTGTTTGATGTGATATTGGTCGTCGTAGTCGAGCAAGAGATAGCCAGCGAGTTGATATAGTTCCTCTCGGCCGATTCGTCTCGGATCCTTTGTGGATTTGCAGTCCATCAGGAGGCCGTTGAGGATGAGATCAGCATCAGCGGGAACGTCGGCGCTGCCGGTGAAGACAGGGCCGCACACCGAGGCCCCTGATGGGAGCGCTCGGAAATCGCGCAGGGCGCGGTCGGCCAGCTTCATTTGGGCGCGGATGTCCTCGACTACGTAGTCGGGCACGGCGGTCATGAGAGTACCCAAGGTGGTCTCGACGTCCGCTGCCGCAAGCAGGCTGTTCCGCCGGAGCTGACCGGTGCGGTACACGCTCTCAAAGGCGGCTGCGACGTAACACATGCGGGTCATCGCCTCGTCGGTCATCAAGGTCGGGTTCTCGAGGTAGCGGTCGACTGTTGCCAGCAGGACTTGGCCTGCGCTCACTACCGCTTTCCGTCCTGGTCCGACTGCGATACGCCCCGGTTCGGCGAGCAATTGGACACCGGCGGCGACGGCCGGTCCCAGCGTGCCGCCGAAAGACAGGCGAAGCCGGTAGTCCACCGTGTGACCCAAACCCGACCAGTCGGGGTACTGCACGTCCACCGGTTGTATCGGATGTGGCAGTCCGGCCAGGTGCCGCTGGCAGTCTTGGTGCAAGGTGAGCGTGTTCGGGAGATGGCGGGCCATGAAGCGGGCCACGGGTGACTCATCGTGTCGGAGTTGCCCGGTGAGGCTGAGCGAGGCCAGTGGCAACGCGGCGCCGGATATCGCCTTCTCGTACTTGTCGATCCAGGAGAGTCCCCGGAGGTCGACCTCGAGTCGGGCGCGCGTGACCGCCACGTAGATCAGGC
This sequence comes from Actinokineospora lacus, assembly GCF_053813445.1. NCBI lineage: Bacteria > Bacillati > Actinomycetota > Actinomycetes > Pseudonocardiales > Pseudonocardiaceae > Actinokineospora > Actinokineospora lacus. The sequence goes on along the minus strand of NZ_JBQERA010000014.1, from coordinate 186,426 downwards.
GGGCTTCCGCGGGGTGGAGAGCCGCTTGGACGCCGTCCTCGGTGACGGGCGGGGCGTCGAAGCCGGGGCCGATACGGACACGGTCCCACTCCCGGCCTTTGGCCTTGTGCGCTGTCGACACCGACACGTGGGCGGTTTCCTCGGTGGCGAGCAGGTCGACTGCTTTGATGAGCTTTTCGGGGCCGTGTTTGTCGACCAGTTTCACGATGGCCTTGAGATCTTGGCCAGCCTGGTCGTTCTCGACGTAGTCCTGGACCTCTCCCCAGGATGCGAACAGGAACAATTCAGGATGACTGGTCCGTTTTCCACTTTTCAGCTCCCCTGCGGCTTCGGCGACACGCTTGATAGCGTCGCCCCCTCCGGTGAGTGCCACGGGAACCCCATGGTCCAGGAAATCCATCACCTCCCGCATGGCGTCGGCGTTGCCCCTGCACAGGACGACGTCTGGTCGGAGGATTTCACAGATGCGGGACGCCGCCGGACCGCGCCCAGTCAGCCGCATCGGCGACTCCGCGTACCGCAGCCAGCGGTTGGCCTCGTGCGCGATCTGAGGCCCGAACCGGAAAGACTCGGTGAGCCGCAGTGACTCGGCGGGGAATCCGGACATCACATCGCGGGCGTTGCGCCAGGCATAGATCTGCTGGGCCGGGTCGCCGACGCAGATCCGTTGCGCGTCCTGGTTGAGGAAGACTTCCTCCAATACCGGGTTGGTGTCCTGCGCCTCGTCCAGCATGATGAAGTCACCGAGAAGTCGGGGGCCGCGCAGCGCCCACATCTTGAGGTAGTGGTCGTGCTCGAACCGCAGCCTCCCGCTCGTCGAGCGGACGTCTTCCCAGGCTCGCTGGGCGTACGGCAGCAGTTCCCGCGCCAGTTCGTCCCGCTGCGGTCCGCTGAGTCCGTTCACGAGTTCCATGTGCCGTGACATCACCTGCCGGTCAGTGGAGTAGCAGAACCTGCGGACCATGCCCATCACCAAGCGGGCTTGGTGGTTCACTGTGACCGGGTGTGAGCCGATGCGGAGATCCCGGCGGATGCCAAGCAACTGGGCGGTACGCCGGGCGGGAACTCTCTGCTGGTTCCGCAGGCGCTCCCGGTAAGCGTCGCCTACCGCGCGGTAGGCGAGCGCGTGCGCGGTGCTGCACTTGACGTTCGGACCGAACCGCCTGGCCGCCTCCACCGCTATGGACTTGTTAAACGCGACGTAGATGCCCGACCTGGTAGTCGACTCTGCCATCAACTGGAGTGTGGAGGTTTTGCCGGTCCCGGCCCCCGCCACCAAGGCCAGGTCGCGCCCTTCTACGAAGATCTGCCGGGCGGCTTCCTGCTCCTGGGTCGGGTTGACTGCCATCAGCACCTCGCAATGTCGTCTGCGCCGCTCAGTAGTTGATCACCATATAGTCGACAAGGCCCCGAGGCGACGGACGGTGGCGCGGTCGTTGGACGGATAGTTGGGGAGTTAATCGGGTTTCTTCCCGCAGCATGCGCCAGGCGGGGTCACGCGCTTCGGCGGTGTGTGGTGGCGAAAGTCCCTGACCGCGGGGACATCCCTTTCTAGGGTAAATCGAACGCTTGTGATGGATTGTTCGGATGGTCGCCCACAGGGTGGCTGTGCGGAAGGTTGGCGGCGAGTACGTCGAAGTAGCGGTTGGATGACCAGGCTGCGCGGTCTCCGATGACGTAGAGGCGGTGCTTGGCGCGGCTCACCGCGACGTTGAGGAGGTTGGGTTTGCTGGCGGCCCAGCGGCGGGAGCCGGGTTTCGCCGGGTCGCCGCCGAGGACTAGGACGACGATGTCGGCTTGTTTGCCCTGTGCGGTGTGGATGGTGCCTGCGGTCAGGCCGGGGTGGCGGGTGGTGCGAGAGCGCAGCTCGCGGGCGATGTCGCGGAACGGGCCGACGGCCATCACCTTGCGCATGTCGAATCGCAGTGTCACCAGCGCGGCGAGGATCTTGTCGAGCTGGTGGCCTTCCTCGGGGATCCAGTGGCCTCGGGCGACACCGCCGGTCACGTCGATCCACTTCGACGGCGGCAGGCTCGGATAGCGCTCGGCGAACGCCCGGCCCGGGCCGGGGGCGGTGCCGTCGATCATCAGCCCGTCGTAGGCGACCTGGTTGACGATGGCGAACATGGGCTGGTCGCAGCGCCGGTGCACGGTCAGCGGGGCGCCGACCCACGTGGTCTCCTCGCCGTCGGACAGCAGGGTTCCGAACTCGGTCTGCCGGTCGGCGAGGCGCTGCACGGACGTGGAGCTGGGCGACCACTCGCAGGCCACCGCCGTCTCCGCGCGGATCGCTTGCTCGGCCTTGAACGGCAGCGTAGTCACCGGTTCCAGCTGCAACGGGTCGCCGACGACCACGGCGTGCCGGGTCCGCCACAACGCCCCCACCGCGTTCTGCGGGGTGGACTGCCCGGCCTCGTCAACCAGCAGCCACCCGAGCGACTCCTCGCGCAAATGACCGAACAGCCGCGCGTACGAGGCGAAGGTCGTCGACACCACCGGCACGACAAGGAACAGGTGCTGCCAAGCGGCCAAGGCGTGGCCGGGGTCGAGGTCGCGCGGCGCCTCCCCGCCGACCACGTCCATGGCGGCTTGGAGGTTGCGCCGCATGCGGGGGGCCACGTGCCGCAGGAAGGCCTTGTGCAGCCGCAAGGCCGCGAGGAGGACCTCGGTGCGGGCCTGATTCCACTCCGAGTCGGTCCACAGTGCGGCCCGTTCCCGCCGCTCCCGGTCGCCCCACCAGGCCGCGTCCGGGGCGTGCGCGCCGAGGTCGGGGAAACCGGCGACTTCTTGGGTTGACCGGTCCACGAGTTCCCGGGCGGACGCGAGACGGATCGCGGCGTCCTGCCGCGCGCGGGCCGCGGCCACCGCGCGACGCCGCGCGGCCTCAGCGGCGGCGGTCGCCGCGTGCAGCGACTCCGGCGGCAGCGGGTCCTGCGGAGGCGGCGGCACGTGGTGGGCGGTCGTAAGCTGGTGGTTGGCCTCCGCGACGGCGTGGGCGAGCGCCGCCCGCACCCGCCGCCACTCGCGGTGGACCGCGCCCCAGGAGCGTAGCCAGTCAAGGAATCCCGGTGCGGTGGTCTCGTGCCGCGCGGCCGCCTCCTGCCGGGCGGCCAGCTCGACCCGCCACCACCGCACCCTGCCCTCGGCCCGCTCCGTGTCCGCGTCCATGCGCCGCCGAGCCTCCGCGCGGAACGCCCGCAGAGCGCGGTCGGCTTCTTCTTGCTGGTGGCGCAACGCGGCGTCGGCAGACGCCGCGTCCTTGGCCGCGGCGGCCACCTCGTCGTCGCAGAGTCGTGCGGCGTGCTCGGCAGCGCGCTGGGCGGACACGGCTTCCGCCAGCCGAAGAGCGGACTCGTAGTGCGCCTGCCGTCGTAGGCGCATCCGCTCCGCCGCGGCCTCGGCGTCGCGGAACAGGGCAGTCTCCGCCGCCCACGAGCGCTCGGACGACGACGCCGCGTACCCCTGGAGGACGTGCAGCAGACCGGTTGCCGGGTCGGTCGTGTCCTCCTTGTTCTCGTGGTACCAGAACTTCTGCACGAACCGGGTGCGGTTCGCCTTGTTGCCCAGCCGGGCGGCGACCAGCGCCCACGCGGGCGCGGGTGTGCCGTCGTCGGAGGCCAGCAGCGACGCGGCCACGTGCGGGAAGTAGTCGACGGCCTCGGCGGCCTCGCGCCAGGACTCGTCAACGGCGGCCGCTCCCGGGATCTCGTCGGTGATGTTCTCGACCGCGCCGTTGTTGGCCGAGGCGACGACGATCTCGAACCCGGTCAGGTCCGGGCGCAGCACCTCCACCGATCGCGGGTACTTCCCGGTCCGCCAGCGGTGGGTGGTGGCGGTGAACGCCTCGTCCGGGCTCCGCAGCGTCGCCAACGCCCGCGCCCGCGCCACGAGCAGGCCCGCGACGAGGTCGCGCAGCATCGTCGTCTTCCCGGTCCCGGGCGGCCCGTTCACCCCGACCACCCCGGGCTCCGGCATCCCCAGGGCGCGGTTGACGGCCAGCTGCTGGTTCAAGGCAAGGGCGTGTCCGGTGTTGGCGGGCCACCGTCCGGCAGGCACCCGGTCGGGGGCGGTCTCGGCGAAGACATCGGCCACCCGCTCGCGCACGTCCACCCGCCGGTCGACCGGCACGCGGTCGACGGGCCGCAGGTACCGGCCCAGGGCCGCGCCCGCCTCGCCGCGCGCTACGTGCCCGGCTACCCGGTCGAGGTCGGCCATGACGAAGCTGTTGAGGAAGTCGTGCCCGCCGGTGCTGTCGGCGTTGCGCCTGGCCACGATCGTGCTCTGCACGCGGATGCGCGAGCACGGCAGCAGTCCGTCCAGACCGGTGGCCTCGACGGCGGCGGCTAGCGTGTCGGCGAGTCGGGAGCGGCCGAGTTCTAGCGTCTCCCGGCTTGTCGACGTAGTGCCGTCGTCGTCCTCGCCCCAGGGCCGCTTGCTGGTGACCAGCCGCCACCAGGTGTGCTGGTGCTGTTCGGCGGCTTTGTTGAAGTCGGCGGCCCAGTCCTGCTCTCCGGGGCCTTCCGCCATCACCTTGCCGGTCGCCCACGCGCAACTCGACAGCACGAGGGAGTCGGCGACCGCCCGCCCGTCCCCGTCGACGGCGAACGCGGCCAACGCGCTCTCCCCGCCCGGGCGTTCGTCGTAGCTGTCCGGGTCGGGCGTGAATGCCGACGCCACCAGTTCGAACACCTTCTCCAGTGGGAACACGCCCAGGTACACCACATGCCGCCACGCCTGGTAGGCGGTCAGCTTGTGCTTGGCCAGCGGGTGTCCGGGCTCCCACGGCAACGGCTCGCCGGGCACCACCGCGTACACCCGCTGACCGCGGTCCACCTTGGGCACCTGCTGCGGGCTGAACATCTCCACGGTCCGCCAAAACTCCACGACAGCGGCCCGCCGCGCGTCCTCCATACTCGGCCCGTCCTCCCCACGAATCCCACCGACAAGCAAAGCGGAGCCTAGTGCACCAAGATCAAGAATTTCGTTCACATTGGAGGGAGCCCTAATAGGGTTGTCTCTTGGGCGAGGTAAAGCTGAGTCGTAGTTGAGCTATCGACCACTATCGGCAGTCCGAACCGAGTTGAAGCCGCGCAACGATCGTCGTCACCGCCACTGCAGACCCTGACGTCAAGAGGTCGCCGTTTTGCGGCCGTCGAAAGCCGTCGATAACGCTGTTGCTGGAAAGCTGCGGACGTGCGGGGTGCCGGTGCCCTGAGACGTCCTGTCCGCGACCACAGTGATCAAAGGTGGTTCCTGCTGGATGCAGGTTCCATGAACCCCGGCTGGCAGGTACATGTGGCGGACGTGTAGCGCAAGCCGCGTAGCAGGGCGTTGTAGGTGCGAGTGTCGATGTCGAGTACCTGGCCATCCGCAGGCTGCTTGACCGGCGTGAACACGCCGATGCCCGCCCCGTCGTAGCCGTTGTCGGCCAGGGTGGGCAGGTCGAGTTGGGAGGCGGCCCGGTGCAGGGCGCCCAGCACGTGCTCGCGGGCCGCGGTCAGGTCGTGCGCCGAGCCGGGTTCGACGTCGCTGATCCATAGCGGGACACCGTTGGGTGCCATCAGAGCTTGGATGTTGCCGCCGTGTTCGCGTGCTTTGCCGGAGTACCAGCGGTCGATCTGTTCGCCTTTCACGCTGGTGGTCTTCTCGGCGAGGCGGTCGGTGGAGAAGATCTTGCCGTCGAGGATGATGTGGGCGAGTCCCTCGTTCTTGGCTTGTTGCAGGGCTTCGTGCAATTCCGGGGCCTGCTCGGCGAGCACGGTGATGACCTCGTCGAGGTAGCGGTAGCCGGTGGCGCGGGAGATGCTGTGGTCGCGGGCCAGTGCGGTGATGTCGGTGTTCTGGCGGAACCAGCGCAGCCCCAGTACCGCCTGTCCGTAGCAGGTCAGCGCTCTGACACCCTTGCGAGTGCCGCGTTCGCGGCGTTCGGCGTGGAGCAGGCGGCCCAGGTACTGGGCGAGTTCGCGGGGCACGTCGAGTGTGGCACGATAGGTGATCACGGGGAGCCTTCTGGTCAGGATTTGATCTTCGCAAATCCAGTCCTACCAGGGGTTCCCCGTCCTTCGTCTTCCGGGCTTCCGTGCTCTGCTGAGCGTTTACGAACTCCGCTGAGTTCTCATCGCTGGGATCGCCGTTGGTGAGATCACCTCAGTCAGCGGCTTCTTATGTACTGGTTACGACCGGCGCCGGGCCAGGCTCGGTCGAGGTGACCGTCGGGACGCTCTCACAGCGGTCCAGCACGGCGGTCACGACGCACCACCCGAGGTGCCCGCCAACGCGAGAAGCGGGATCTCTCGTGCCCATGGACGCTGACCTTCAGCAGCCGGCAGCGAAGGGGGCCCTCGCCTCGCGCTTGAACCACCTTCGTCCACACCGAGCCCACGCCGAACACGCTCGGGACGGGACCAACCGCCGATCACCCCGGGTTGCCCCAACGGTCACCGCGCCCCCAGGGCAGGGCCCGCGCATGGCGCGGCCGAACGGGTGATCTCCGCGCTTTCGCGCCCCGGGGCGGCCCAGGTCCGGATACTCGACGGCGTGGACGAGCACCCGGTGAGCCGCGAGGCGCGATTGGCTCTCGCGCGGGCAGCGGTGGCCGCCGCCCGCAGGACCAAGGTGCGCCCGCGCACAGGGTTCTGGTCCCGCTGGGCCGACAGGCTCCGCTACATCGGCGGCACCCTCTGGGAGGGAGTCAAGGAACTGCCCGCCGACATCGCACACGGCGCAGCGATGGCGGCACTGACACTGGCGCTCCTGTACCTCTGGGAGGTGGCTCCGACCCTCGGCCTGATGGCGTCATGCGCGGCCATCACCCAGTGGGTGAGGGACTTCCGCAGGCTCCGTGAGCGCAACCAGACGGCCGCGGTCATCACGGTGGTCGAACTGGCCGCGGGACCGTGCATCGCGCTGATCATCTGGTTCGCGCAGCGGTACCTCTGACCGTCCGAGTCGGGTGATTCGCTGGCAGGCACCCCACAGCACCTTTGGTGCGTCGATCGCCGAGCCGGATCGAGACCCACCAAGGTGGGGTTGACCCGTTTTGACGGACAGGGTCGATGAGTGTGGTCAGGCTACCCGGTCCACCGGGTGGTGTCGGGTGGCTTCGTAGGCGGCGGGGCTGAGGTAGCCGAGGCTGGAGTGCAGGCGGCGGGTGTTGAACCAGCCCTCGATGTATTCGAAGATCGCCTTGTGTGCCATGGTCCTGGTGGGCCAAGGCTGTGGGTCGAGCAGTTCGGTTTTGATGGTGGCGAAGAACGATTCGGCGTCGGCGTTGTCCCAGCATTGGCCCTTGCGGCCGACCGACAATCGCACGTTCAGGTCGTCGGCAAGGGTGGCGAGTTGGGCGGACGTGTATTGACAGCCCCTGTCGGAGTGAAAGATCACGCCGGGCTCGGGGCGCCGTTGGCGCACGGCGTTGTCCAGGGCCCGGGCGACGAGGTCGGTGCGCAGGTGGTCCGCGGTGGCCCAGCCGACCACGCGTCGTGAGGCGATGTCGATGACGGTGGCCAGGTAGAGCCACCCCTCCCAGGTGTGGATGTAGGTGATGTCCCCGCACCATCGTGTGTCGATATCCGTTGCGGCGCAGGCGAAATCGCGTCGGATCAGGTCCGTCGGAACGGTCGCTGCGGGGTCGGGGACGGTGGTGGTGCGCCACCGCTTCGGCGCGCGTCCCGCCCGTCCGGCCTGCCGCAGCAGTCGGGCGACGCGTTTACGAGAATGCCAATGCCCCCGGGCTCGCAGCTCGGCGTGCACCCTGGGTGCGCCGTAGGTGCCCTTGGATTCGTCGTGGATCGCGACGACCCGCGCGCTCAGGTCGGTCTCCTGTTGCGCGCGGGCGGTGGGCGCGACGGTGCGGTGGGCGTAGTAGGCGGACCGGGAGACCTTCAGCAGTGTGCACGCCCGCTGGACGTTGCCACCGCCCGCTCGCTCCGCCTCGATGAACGGGTACACGTTCACCGGATCTCCTTCGCGAAGAAAGCCGTGGCACGCCGAAGGATCTCCACGTCCTCCGACAATCGGCGGTTCTCCCGCCGCAGCCTCGCGAGTTCCTCCCGCTCGTCGGTGGTCAACCCGTCGGCGCGGGTCCCGGAGTCGCGCTCGGCCTGCACGACCCACTGCCGCACCGCGGTCTCGGTCAGGTCGAAGTCCTCCGCGACCTGACCCACCGACCGGTCACCCCGCCCGCACAGCTCCACGATCTCGGCCTTGAACTCCGGGGTGAACGACCGCCGAGGCCGCCGCTTCTTCCTGCCCATGGGCTCCATGATGGGACATCCCTCCGAGGACACGTGTCCCCTGATCTCAGATGTCCGTCAAAACGGGTCAAGCCCACAAGAGCAGCCAGCCACGACAGACCGTCGGGCTCTGGAGTTCAGATCTCGGTGTGTCGTTTCTTGACCGCTTGCGCCTCCACTTTGGCTCTACCTCGCTCGGTCCCGAGCGCGACCCTGATGGCGAACTCGTCGTCGTGGTCATCACGGTGCTGGGTCCGCACGAGTGCTGGTGCCGGACCTGCCCCGGGCCCGCGGGGACTGGCCCGCGGACCGGGCAGGCTGTCAGCCGCACGCGAGGCAGCAGTTCGTCAGCTGGGCGCGGCGCCTGGGATCTTGGCGCCGCGCCCGCGACAGCTAGCGCCAGACGCGGATCCAGTCCACCGACATCCGGTAGCCGCTCGTGCTTCCCTGGGCCTTGAGCGTCTCGTACTCTTCGCCCTCGTTGACAAGTAGGCTCAGCAGGACCTCACCGGGAACCGTCGCGACAGGTGCGTCGGTGATGGCGCCGACCCGTTGGTTGTCGATGAAGAACACGTACTGGTTCGACGCCCAGTACCCGGAGTAGGTGTGGTAGTCGTTCCACCAGCTGCCGTTGGCCCCACCGGTGAAGTTTTCCTGGAACACCGGCAGGCTGCCCACAGCGGCCCCGGTCCAAGTGTTGCCCAGGATCTGACTGCCATCCGGCGTGTGAAGGGTGTGCTGGATCCTCTGGCTCTCGACGCCGCCGGTGCCGGTCTGGCGCTCCCCGAAGAACTCGGCGACGTCGAACTCACCGCCACCCGGCCCGTAGCCGCTCTGCCACCACAGGGCACCGTGGGCGCCCTTGGGTCGATGGAACTTGATGCGTGCCTCGATGTGCCCGTTGACGACTCCCAGGTTCCCGGCCGAGATGTGCGGAACCTTGAAACGCGGCTGCCCGTCAGGCCCTAACCCGTCGGCGACCAACCCGAAGTGCGCGGCGCCCGTGCCGTCGAACGTGATCGCATCCCAGGACGCCTTGGTGTGTTCGCGTCCGGCGACCCCGTAGTCAAGGTGGTTGGACCGCAGGGCCCACTTGGGCTGCATCTGGTCGGTGCTGCCGTAGTCGAACGAGTCCCACAGGCGCAGGGACTTGACGGTGAAGTCGCCCCAGGAGACAGGCCGGTAGGTATCCACGCCCACGACCTGCTTCGCGCTGAAGAAGCGGAAAGTCGTGATGACCGACACGGTGCTCGTCATCGCGAAGTTGCCCGCGGCGTCGGTCACGGCTCCCTGGACGAACGTCGACGTCCCATCGGCGTTCACCCGATAAAGGCTCACCGTCCGCCCGGCAGCCGCGGGCTGCACCCGCCCGGACAACACCACCTGCTGATTCCCGCTGTTCGTGAACTCCGGGGTGCTGACACCCGAGAAATAGCTGTCGTAAACCGCCGCATGGGCAGGCGACGCCAGCGCGACCACCATGACACCTGTCACACCCATCGCCAGCAACAAGGTTTTAAGTCTACGCATCAGCGTTGTCGACTCCTAAAACTGATTGTTGTTCAAGCATGCATGATCATCGAATATACCCAACGACGATCCTTGCTTTTCTACGGCTGCACCATTGACCGGGAGCCGATTCGATCGTACGTGACTTGACATCTACTTCCAAAGCTCGCGGAGCACATCAGCCGAATGGCCGAACGGGGCCGCCCCGCGACAGTCGAGCGAAAGCAAGGGCCAGCTTTCACCATCACGGCAGGTGGGACAGCACCCACGAGACTCCAAGCCGCGATCTTTCGTTGATCAAGCTCCACCTCACACGCCGCCGACACCCACCTGCGCGATCGCACTGAGATCCGGAGGTTGTCCACTGGCTCCCTCCGTGGCCAACCGTCTACCGATGCTTTACCGCAGAGGGCGGTTCGGCGTCGAGCCGAGACATGATCAGGTTGCGCCCGACGAAGCGGCTCTCGACGCAGCATGTGCAGAAGAACATCCGTGGGGGACGTGGACCCACACGTGAGCAGCACCGTAGTGGTCGGAACACATGACTAAGTTGGCCAGTTCGGCGAACCAGCCAGCGTTCGGCCAGGTTAAGCCAGGAGCCACTGGTCCGATACCCGCACCCGAACCGCCAAGCGATCACCGATGCGGGTGACCTGCTCTCGGCCCAGTGCAAGCCCTGCGCGGTCCCCGACTGCGCTCAGTCGGACCCGTCCAACACATGTCCAACACCGCTGGTTCCCCATTTGGCCCAAAGTGACCGGGGAACAATCATAGCCATGATCAGGTCAGAAAAGCCGAAAGCCCTCCTACCTGGGATTACTCCGAGACGGGAGCGCTTTCACAGACCGTCGGGCTGACAGAATTTGAACCTGCGACCCTTGGCCCCAGCGGCGCCCTAATCAAGCCATGACCTGCGGGAATATAGATCAACACTCTTGACTCACGCCCGTTACGGTCGGCTCGGCGCACTTGACGTCTGCTCAAGTGTTCTCGCATCTCCAGTTTCGCTCCTCCTGGGCACCCGAGATTCGGACGTTGTTCGAGCTCCGCTCGCCGCGAGTCCAGAAGCTGCTTGCCTACTGAACGGCTCCGGACGGATGCGGCTGAGCCCGCGCTTGACGGCAAAGCGGATGTTCGTTGATCGGCGTACATCTCAGCGCAATCCAGCCGACTGAAGGACTGTGGACCGCCTACATGTGGTCGGGGGTGTCTGGTGGTTCGCCGGAAGCCGGTCAGTAACGACAACACCGTCGAAGGCGATCTTGAGAGCGTTCCGGTCGCGGGTGACTGACACGGACACCACGACGGCGCAGACCACGGGCGCAAAGCACCGACCCCGATCAGTTCGTTTCGTCCGCGGCGCGGCGTCCACCGTTGCCGGACCCAGTACGGCAGGCAGTCGGAACCGGAGCATGTCGTGTCGTCCAGATGTGGTGTCGCGGCGTGTCGGGAGAGTTTTGGGCGAGGTTGGTGCGATAAGTGTGGGATGGCAGGCGGTTTGGACTTCGGGGCCCGTGTCGAGCGGCGACTTCGTGTGCGTCAGGGCGGTGAGGGTGGGGATCCACCGTTCCTGCTGGACGCGGATGGGTTTCTGCCAGATGACTCGGTGGTCGGGCAGAACCAGCTGGTGCCTGCGGGTGCTGCGCTGCGAGATGGTGGAGCGTTGGTCTTGCTAGGCGAGCCTGGTGCGGGTAAGACGACGATGTTCGCGTCGGTGACGGGTGCGTCTGAGCGGACGCTCCCCCCGTTGCCGGGCGAGCCCGGGTGCGTGTGGGTGACCGGTTCGGACCTGGTGGACACTGCGTCGATCCGTGAGTGTCTGACCAACCACTTGACCGCGCTTCCCGCAAAGGGGGACGGCCCGGGGCCGGAGCTTGTGGTGGTGCTTGACCAGCTCGACGAGTGCACGGTCCCGCAGACGTTGCCCCGTCAGATAGAGAGGTCGCTGGCCGGACGTGACACGAGCGGACTGCGGTTGTTGGTGGCGTGTCGTACTGCCGAGTATCCGCCGCGGTTGACGCAGGTTCTGCTAGGGGCGTTCACGTCGTGTTTGGTGGCGGATCTGGCTCCGTTGCGGCGGGAGGACGCGGCGAGGCTGGTGGAGAGCACGGGTGTGCCGTCCGGGGATTTCCTGGACGCGGTGGTGGAGAACCGGGCAGGTGTGTTGGCGGGCAATCCGTTGACGTTGAAGGTGCTGCTCGCGGCGTACCGGCACCGTCCGGAGGAGTTGGGTGGCGGGCCCGCAAGGTTATTCGAGCTCGGGGTCGCCGGGCTCCTCGAGGAGCCCGACCGGGACCGGCAGCATTCCGAGGTGACGAGCGCGGATCAGCGGCTGGTGATCGCGTCGAGGATCGCCGCGTACATACTGTTGTGCGGTCAACGGACGTTGTGGACGGGTGACCGGGCCGGGATGGGCGGACACGACGTCCCGTCAGACGCGGCCTGCGGGGGCCGGGAGACGAGCGGGGCGGGCGGGTTCGAGGTCACTCCGCAGGCGGTGCAGGAGACCCTGCGGACGGCGTTGTTCACCCGTACCGGCGAGAACCGCGTGGCTTTCGCGCATTCGTCCTTCGCCGCCTACCTGGCCGCCCTCCACCTTGCGACCCGGCTGCGAGGGCACGGCAAGGCAGCGCAGCGCCAGCTTGCCAGCGTCTTCGTGGTGACCGTGCCCGAGGACGACGCGGCCAGCATCCCGGGCTACCTCCACGAGACCGCCGCGTGGCTGCTCGCACACGCCCCCAGCGAGGCGCGGTGGCTTGTCCGTGCCGACCCGGAGGGCCTGGCCGCGCACAGCGCCTACTTCACCAGTCCCGACGTGCGGGCGCAGTTAGTCGAGAGCCTGCTGGACCGCGCGGTGAGCATCGAACTGACCGACAGGGCGTGGCAGCGGACTCGCTGGCAGCTCGACCACGCCGGCCTGGCAGCACAGATCCAGGCGGTGTTCCAGGACACCGGCTTCGACGCTTCCGACACCAAGCGACTGGCCAGGACGAGGCTTGCGGTGCGTTTCGCCCACGACGCGGGCATCGAGGAACTGGTCCCGTCCCTGGTCGGTGTGGCGGTGGCGCCTGAGTGGCCGCTGGACCTGCGGTGGAGTGCCGCCTATGCGGCCATGGAGACCGGTCCCGGACAAGCCGGTCCGCGGCTCCGCGACCTTCTGGTCTCTCTTGCACTGGCCGACAGCACAAGCCCACATGGTGGTGGCGCGGACTCCAGTAATGACCAGCAGGAGTTGGTCACGGAACTCGTGGACCTGTTGTGGCCGGACTACCTGACCTTCGTCGAGGCCGCACCGCACATCGTTCCCGTTCCCGAAGGCAGCGCCGGGCACCTAAGTGAGTGGCGGCTGCGCCGGTTCGTCGCCGGTGTCGCCGACGCCGATGTCGGCATGCTCGTGCAGCACGTCGAGGACGTTCTCACCGTTGTCGGTGTGGACCTGGACCGGCGGTCCTCAGACACCGACCTCGACGACCACGAGGACGTCGGCATCAGCCCCGTGGCAGGGGCGGCTCTCGACCGGGAGACTGTTCTGGACTTCCTCGCCCCTCTCATCGACCGGGTCTTGTCGGCCCGTGACGTGGCCGGACACCTGCCGCGCATCGCGCGAGTCATCACGTGGGCCATGCAGGCCGCCGACCGGCTCCCGATGCCGTCCGCGGCCAGCGCGGCGGACGCTGACAGCTGCCCGGCTGAAACCACCGCGCTGTTCCGACGCTCGCTGGCCGAAGCCCTGGTGCGGTCCTTCGTCGAACGCACCGACAGCTTTATCTCCTACTACGCACACCTGATCACAGCACACTGGAAACACCCCGCCAACTGGGTGTCACGCCCGCTAGACAAGAAACCGCAGGGTGAACGCATCAACCTTCTGGACAACGACGACTTCTCCTGGGCACTGAGCCGGGTCGACCACCACCGCGCGTCAGGCGACTCCGCGATGGCCGACGCCATGGGATCCCTGGCGGGCCGGATCGGGGACTTCTCCGACCGCGGCACCTTCGATCTCGCCTACCAGCGCAAAGACACCCCGGAATGGGACCACCTGCGCCACGTCTACGAGCCCGTCGTCCTCGACAGCTCTCTGGCCAGGGCGATGCGCAGGAGCCAGGACAGGCCGTGGGCCGGGCTCGACAGCTTCACGGCGATGCAGAACACCAGGTTGCAAGCGGCAGTCGACGGTGACACCAACGCGTTCTGGACGCTGGTGAAAGACCTCGCCGTCGACCTCGAGAAAGGCCAGTACACCTCTGTCAGCACTTGGCGGCTCACTGCTTTCCCCGCCGCCAGCCTCTGGCCCGAAGAGCACCTGCGCGCACAACTGACCGCAGCAGCACCCACCTACCTGCGCAACGAGCACGACCGCCGGTCAACCTGGCTGGGACTTCCGAAGGTCAGCTACGTAGCCGATGCCGGGTTTGCCGCCCTGGCGCTTCTGTACGACTCAGGACAACTGGACAGCCTTCCCGACTCACGTTGGGAGGCTTGGGCGGGGGCGATCCTCGACAACGTTGGGCGGCGGCGCTCGTCGGAGAGCGCAATGTACGACACCCTGCTGGGAAGGGCGATGCAGCACGCGCCCGAAGCACTCGGCAGCGCCCTGGCCCAGATGATCCGGACGCCCCTGTCACGCAGCCAAACCCCGCCGCAACTCCCGCCGCTGCCCCATACACTCGTCCCACTGATCGCCGAGTTGGCCGCAGAGGTACTCACCGCCCTCAAACAACACACGATCGTCGACAACCCGGGCTCAGAGCCCGAATCCAACCGCATCGTCACCGTTGGACCGGTTGTCCTGCCGTCCACAAAGGCAGGTCGAGACGCCGCGTTCTCCGCCTGGACCAAACTGATCCGCCTAACACTAAACGCTGGCGATCCGGCTGCGATCAACTCCGCCCTGACAACGTTAAACGACGCTGAGGGTGATCTTCCGGATGTCCGATTGAGACTGGCAGTGTGCGCCGCTTCCGCGCTCCTGCATGCCGACGCTCGGAGCCACTGGAGCGGTGTGCACGCGCAGATCGTCACGCGCCTCGACTTCGCCGACCGACTGGCCCGACACTTCGCGGACGGCTACTCCCGCCCACTCGTCGCCGATGAACTCCCCGACCGGGCACTGCTCCAAGCACACCGATGGCTCGCCGCGATCGTCGAGCCCGCACCCCCTGTCCGCCGCCGAGGCGTGTACACGCTCACCGCAGACGACCGCATCCGCCAGTGGAGCCACGACATCCTCGCCGAACTCGCCCGCCGAGGCACCGACGACGCCATCCGCGGTCTCCGGGAACTCACCCGAGAACACCCCGATAGCCAGGTCTACAAAGGCGTCCTCATCGTCGCCCGCCGCAACCACGCCGACTCCGTCAGCCCATTACGCCACACCGACGTGACCACCCTCCTCACCGACACCGCCCGCCGTATCGTCAACACCACACCCCAACTGGCCCAGCTCATCCTCGACACCCTCCACGATATCCAAAACGACCTCCACACCCACGGCAACCTCCTCTGGGACAGCGAACGCACACCCCGCCCACCCGGCACCACAGGACACCGACCACCACCCACTTGGCGCCCCAAACCCGAAGGTGCCCTCGCCGCTTACACCACCCTCCAACTCACACTCAGACTCCAACACCACCCCGTCGTCATCAACCGCGAAGTCATGATCCATCCCACCGACGCAGGCGACTCAGGCGAACGCCCCGACATCCTCGTCACCGCCAACCCACTCCACAACGACACCACCACCGACACCCTCACACTCCCCATCGAGATCAAAGGCGCCTGGCACTCCTACCTCCACACAGCACAACAAGACCAACTCGCCAACCGCTACCTCCCCGACCTCAACACCGACACCGGCATCTACCTCATCGGCTGGTACCCCATCGACCACTGGAACGCCCCCGACGACCCCCGACACCGCACAGCCCGCCGAAACAGTCCCCCCACCGAACTGCTCCACCAACTCACACAACAAGCACAAACCATCTTCACCGAGACCGGCAGACGAACCCACCCCCACATCATCACAATCCCCCGCGCCACCAAGCCCAGCTGAACGAAGACGTGGTAATCATGGCGAGCATGTCGATGAACAGTGTGGATGAGGCCCGGCAGGCGCTAAGACTCCTTTCAGAATGACTGGAGTCGTCGGTATGCCGGTGGGTGCGGGCGGAGTGTGTGTCCAGCCGGGGAGGCCGGTGGCTCGCGTTCCGGGTGCGGGTGTGGTACCGAAGATGCTGGTCACCAACCCGATCCAGGTAACAACCGCCTCGGGTTATCGGCGAAGCTCAACGCGGCAAGAAAATTGTCAACCTCGCGCATCGCGTGTCGGTTTCGGGTTGAGTACACACAATGATGTACTTGGTTGATGCTGGACTCGATGGGCGAGCCGTACGCGGTGGTGCGGATGGGACTGCGCGCACCGCGGATTGCGGTGGTGTTCGACGCCGACCATGCGGACTGGTCGTTCCTGGTCCGGCGGGCCGCGTTCCTGTCGTGTCAACGGTGGGGAGGAGCAGGATTCGCCCTCGTACCGCATCGGTCAGGTGTGGTTGACCCGGTCGCGTTGCGGGCGTGTGCCGCCTACGACCCTGATCATGTGCTGGCGATGCCTTGGCGAGTTGGCGATTTACAGATGCCGAAGCAAGCTACTGCTGGGGGCAATGACTTCATTGAGATCGAGTCCCCAGACGATCAGAGTGTCGGGGCGACTGCGGAGGATGAGCTGGCAAGGGAGCAAGCCTTCGCGGTCTGTTCCAGCTACCGCCGGCCGCTAGAACTCTCCGATTTCGATCGGGGCTGGGACGAGGTGCATATCTGGCTCGATGAGCACAGCCCGGCTCAGGAATCGCTTCCCGGAAACGGGGCGCCAGCCGCCTTGGCGTGTCCGCCGTCGTGGGGTGGTTTGCTGGGTGCAGCTGCGGCTGGCTGGGTAGGTGCTGTCGAGCGCCCGGTTCGAGCTGTCGGCGAGGTCGTTCTCGATGAGGACCCCCTCGCAGCCTGCGCCGTGTGGCTGCTCGGCGGCAGAGGGGACGACCTTCCGCGTGAACTGATCCATTTCTTCAACGGGGTCCACACCGGAGCTCTGACCAGTGAGTTGCCCGGCGCGCACGACGGGACCTTGACGGGGTTGAGTGTGATCCACCAAGGCCACGACCGTCGAGTGCCGTGGCTTGTCGTGCTCGGAGATCAACCAGAGGACTTTGCCCTGGCCCGATCGTGGAAGTTGATCCATGGCAACGGCTATTGGCTGCCTTACAAACTTGCGGAACCAGGTAGCACGGCGGAGGCGCGCGTGCAGCTGCAACTGAGCACCCTGGTAAATCATGCGGGTCGAATGGGGGCTCCGCTGGTCTTCACGTCGACCAGTCGACCGGCCGAGGATCTAGCGGGCGAAGCCGCTCGTCTGATTCCATCGCAACCCAACACCACGCGGCAAAGACGTTCGAGGCAGGCAGAAGTCTGCTTGCCGGAGGATCTTGACTGGAGGCAACGTCGACGTGTCCACTTCGGGGTGACTGGCCAGTTCGAATCCTCGTACCCCGTCCCCGTCTCGACCACGGCGACCGGGACGCGAACCATGATGGCGCCGTTGCCCGCTCCGCTGCTCACAGATCCCGCCCTCGCCGTGCTCGATCTTCCCATCCATGTCGACATCGCATGGGACGGTCCGCCGTCGGTCGTGGGGAAGGGCATTCTCGGTCATCACCTGCGCTCGCCCGCCACCGACGAATGGCTGACCTGGATCAGATCGAGCAGGGCAGGCACCTCGTTCCAAGCCCAGCGCTTCGACATGGTCTTCCCCGGTATGCAGGCAGAGGCCAGGACAGCGCGGCCCTGCCTACGTGACCTGGGCCTGCGCGACTGGGTCGAAGCGATCTGCGCGGACAACGACCTTACTGTTCGCACCAGCCCCGCGGGCCATCACGGTGCTCACCTCACCCGGATGCTTGGCAGTCGCACCGCGTTCGTGGATCTGTTTTCTGGACCGCTGCTTGCCGCCATGCGTGCGATGCGCCCGACAGCCACATCAACCCCCGATGCCTATCCAGTGCGAGACAACGTTTGCGATGGCATCCGCATTGGTAACCTCCGCGGCTGCCTGACCTTCGACGGCGTCCACAACCTCACCCTTGAACTGTCCCCCGAACAGACACGAGACCTGCTCGACTCGGCCCTCGACGCGGACGTGCTACGCAGAGGTCACGTCCTGCAGTGCAGCGTCTGCAACCGAACCCAGTTCATCCAGGTCGACCACTTGGGCCAACGCTGGACCTGCCAACGCTGTGAATCTGTCAACAGTTTGAACCACGCGGCATGGATCCCTCGTACCAACGAACCGATCTGGTTCTACGACCTACACCCAGTCGGCCACAATCTACTCGCCAATAACGGCGAAGTTCCTGCTCTTCTCTCCGCACACTTGCGAAACGAGGGCCGACTGTGCGACATCGACGAGATCGAGATACTGCGAGCCGGGGTGGCGGAGGTCGAACTTGACCTCGTCGCACACATCAACAACGATCTCATCGTCGCAGAATGCAAGAGCACGGGAAATCTCGGAGTCGACGGACGCAGAAGCAACTTGCGAGAAATCTACAAAAAGTGTAGAGCTGCGAAGATTCTTCGCGCCGACTTACTAATCTTTGCAACATCCGCATCGCAGTGGCAAGAGAAGACTGTCGACTGGATAAGGGAAGCCGTAGGACAGTTTGACTTCGGCTCACTAGGACCACCCAGAGTTCAACTCGTTGAGAATCTGGACTGCAGCATTCAGCGACGACTTGAAGATCAGGCGCAAACGCCGCGAACCATACACTTGCGTTAATCTTGTTTTTGTCCTGTTCGGCGGGATTGATGCTGTGCCGCTCGAAAAGTCGTCGCCGCTGGTGGAGTCAGGCGGTGTCACTGTGTTGGGAGCATGGCCTGGTGATCGTGTCCCTGCTCTACAAGGTGACCAGGAAGCTGCTGTCTATCCCGTCGGTGCTCCTGCGCAGCGAGGCGGTCAAGGATGCCGAGTTGCTTGTGCTGCGGCACGAGAACGCGATACTGCGACGGCAACTGACGGGTCCGGTCCGCTACGAGCCCGCTGACCGGTTCTGGTTCGCCGCTTTGTCCGGGTTGGTGGATCGTCGCCGTTGGCGGGAGGTCTTCCCGGTCACGCCGGGCGCCCTGCTGGTCTGGCATCGTAGGTTCATCGCTCGTAAGTGGGACTGCTCCGCACATCGACGCATCGGCCGTCCGCCAACACGAGCAGCGATCACGACGCTCGTAGTGCGGCTTGCCAAAGAGAACTCCCGGTGGGGACATCGCCGCGTTCACGGTGAACTGGTCAGGCTCGGCCACCGCATCGCCCCCTCGACGGTCTGGCAGATCCTGCACGACGCGGGCATCGACCCGGCACCACGCCGCACCGGCCCCACCTGGCGGGAGTTCCTCACCGCCCAAGCCGAGGGCATCATCGCCGCGGACTTCTTCCACCTCGACACCGTGCTCGGCACACGCCTCTACGCACTGGCCTTTCTCGAACACGGCACCCGGCGCCTGCACATCACCGGCGTCACCGCCCACCCGACCCAGGCATGGACAGCGCAACAGGCCAGAAACCTCGCCGCCGACCTCGGCACCCGCATCGAGTCCCTGCGCTTCCTGCTCCGCGACCGCGACGCCAAGTACGGCCCGACCTTCGACACCGTCTTCCACGCCGACGACCTGCGCGTCATCACCAGCGCGCCACAAGCGCCCCGGATGAACGCCCACTGCGAACGAGTCATCGGCACCATCCGACGCGAACTCCTCGACCACATTCTGATCATCAGCGAAGCCCACGCACGTCGGATCCTCACAACTTACGAAGACCACTACAACCGACACAGACCCCACCAAGCCCGCGACCAACTACCACCCGCAGACCAGCAACACCCCGCCGCAGTACACGACCCCGACACCAGCAGAGTGCTCCGCACCCGCATCCTCGGCGGACTCATCAACGAGTACAGACATGCCGCTTGACCAGCAGCGACGACTTTTCGAGCGGCACAGGATATGCCGTGTGCTCAGGGGCGGCCGCTGGTTTCGCAGTTATGGGCTTGTCCGGAGTAGGTGTAGAGGTCGTTACCGGCACCGCAGTCGATGGTCATGTCCCGCCCAACCCAACCATGCACGAGGTCGTCAGGGGAACCAGTCGAGTTTGTCGGCGATGGTGGCTAGCGGCGGGTGTGTTCGTTTCGCGGACACCGCTGCGGTGCAGACGAGTACCCAGTCGTCGCTGATGTCGCTGCAGTGGGCCAAGCCGAGGTGGGCAACGGCGTCGTCGACCTCGGGCTCGAGGAACTCGTCGGAGAAGGGGAGCGGTCCGCAGGCGCGTAGGGCCGCGATGATCTGTGCCAGGTCGGTGTGGGTTAGGGCTCGCCTGCGTAGTGAGGACACGGCAGGCCAGTTGGCGGCCCCGGTGTCGATCATGGCGATCACGGCCGCGTCGGGCGCTTGGAGAAGGGCGTCGGCATGCGTGCCGCCGCTGGTGCTGTGGTGCGCGAGTGCCAGTGCTGTTGTCGGGTCCAACGTTGCGGCGTGCTCGTGTAGCAGCGCCGACGGCAGTGCTCGGGCGACGCCTGCATAGCCGAGTCGGCTATTGGCCTGAAGCATCGCCCGCCCGAGTAGGGCGGGCAGGCCAGTCATTGTGTCCTCGAGCAGGTCCAGGCAGTCGGCGACGACATCGACATGGGCGACGCCGAGCAGAGCCAGTGCCCAGGCCGCGCGATCCAGCGGTTCGGTGAGCGCGCTGGCGTGCTCGCGCCACCATGCGGTGTCCGAGCGGCGGCGGCGTGTCTGCTCGATCATCTGTCCGTAGTCGGCGCGGGGGCCGAAGGCGGGCGCGCCGGGGGTGATGTCGCCTCCGGTGACGAAATCTTCGGTGGAGGCGGCTGCGCCGATGACTGCGA
Source organism: Actinokineospora lacus (assembly GCF_053813445.1). Taxonomy (NCBI): domain Bacteria; kingdom Bacillati; phylum Actinomycetota; class Actinomycetes; order Pseudonocardiales; family Pseudonocardiaceae; genus Actinokineospora; species Actinokineospora lacus. Next base: position 165,737 of record NZ_JBQERA010000014.1, on the reverse strand, counting down.
TCTCGGTGGCCAGCAGGCTGGGCCCGTGTATAGCGGCCAGCGCGCGGGCGGTGTTGCCCCACACCGATGTGGTGCCTTTCTGGCCTTTGCCGACGCGGCGCGCGCGGCGCAGCGCCTCGTATCGGCTGTCGCGGTGGACAAGTCGGTCCATCACGGCGGTGATGGGGCGAGGTCTGCTCGCGGCCAGGACCGAGGGCAGGCCGTCGTGCGGCCACACCATGATCACGTCCCTCGTAGTACTGGTGGAAGCTAGACCGAGGAACCGGGCGGGAGCGGCGACACGCAGTAGGTCGGCTGCCTCACCCGGAGCCAGCACGGTGTCGCCAGCATCCCTGCCGTCGCTGCTGTCGCTGCAGTGACCGTCGAGCACCGCGCGTAGCAGCGCCGCGGTGGCCGGTGACGATTCGGGAATCGCCACGCCAGCGTCGAGGGCTGCTGCGGCGGCGTCTGGATCGCGCAGCGTCAGCCGCTCGGAGAGCTCGGCGGGCAGGCGGGTGCCCGCGGCGTGAGCGATGCCCAGCCGCAGCCAGCTCGCTTCGTGGTCGGTGCCCGCAGCGTCGGCTAGATGCTGCTGCCACCAGGTGTCGAACTCGGTGATGTCGGCGGTGTCGACGGCGTTGCCGCTGTGGGCGGCGGCCAGCAATTGGGTGCGCAGCAGGTGCATGGGCCGTTCCGGCGCCTGGGTGATCATCGCGCAGTGGACGCGAGTCAGGTCCGTCGCCCCCCGCTCGACGGCCAGCTTGGGGGCCGCGCCTTGGCTCACGTCGTGCAGTAGCAGGTGTGTGCTGAGGTCGTCGGCCAGCAGCGCGGCGACCGCGGCACGTGAGTGCGGCCGCGGGGTGAACACCCCGTCTGCGAGCAGCTGCCAGGTCAGTGTCCGCAGGTGTCCCGGCGGGGATCCAACCGTGTCAGCGGTGTCGGTGAACTCGTCGGTGAGCACGGCTGCGAGGGCGGGCAGTTCGCTGACCTTGCAGCACCCGGCGTAGAAGCGGCACACGTTGGCCCAGTACGGGCGGCGCACCATCTCGGCGAAGACCTGCGAGGAGTCGAAGAGCCGCTGACCGCTGCCAGCGACCTGGTAGGCGTGTTTGGCGGCGAAGTATTCCTGCACCGGTTGCACGTCGAACTCGAAGCTGCCCTGCTGTTTGCTGGTCAACGCCCACACCCGGTCGGTGACCGCGGTGAACAGCTCCTCAACCATGCCGGCGTCCTTGCCGACCCCGATGAGGTAATCGGCGATGGCGACCTTGAGTCGCCGCACGCTCAACCGTCCGTCGCCGTTCGCGCTCTCCGCCCGTGACTGCAGGTACCATCCCAGGTGCGCGGTGACCTCCTCCAAGTCCTTGCGGTGGCGTGCCACGGCGGGGGTCTTGCCCGCCTCACGGTCGAGGAAGGTCTCCATGAACGACTCGTAGAGTTCGGTGCGCGCGTCGGGAATGGACTCTCCGCGCTTCTGGATCAAGTGCAGCAGGATGGTTAGCTGCATCGGGTTCTCCGAGAGCTGGGCGATATGCGGCTGCGCCGAGCGTGCCCGGAAAATCCGCGCCAACGCCGCCCGGTCGGCGGCACTCAGGCCCCGGGCCGCCGCCCAACGGTCCAGATACTCCTCGCGCAACTGCGCGCCCAACGGCATTAAGGCAAGCGTCTCGAACGTAGCGCCCGATGGCTCGGGCAGCGCCGCGGCGCTCGGTCGCGCCGTCACGACCACCCGCGCCGGCCACCGGCAGCTGCGCAGCCTCGCGGACACCTTCTCGATCTCGGACACGACTCGGGCCCGCACCTCGATTTGGGCGATTTCGTCGAGTCCGTCGAAGACCAGCAGCAGCGGGAACCGGTCGACGATCTCGTGCACCGTCGCCACGTCCACCGCACGCCCACCGCTGAGAGCGTGCAGCCAGTCGACCAGAAACATCTCCACCGACCTCGCCCGCCGTGGCTGCGGCCTGCGAGCATCGGGCGACTCGGCGGCGAACGGGTTGTATCCGCGCAGCCAACCGGCGTAGTCGCGCAGGTCGATACGCAACGGCACCCGCGGCTGCTGCACACCATCCATCCGCCTGCGCGCTCTGTCGGAGGCATCGGCAGCGTCGCCGCGGCCGGTCTCGGCCAGTAGCTTCTCCCGATGTGCTTGGCACACGTACTGGGCCAGGGTCGACTTGCCCTGTCCCGGGGCACCCAACACCAAGGTCATCGGGAATGTGGCGCGTGTGCGGTCCTCGTCGAGCAGGTAGGCCGCCGCGCCTCCCACCTCGCCCAGCAGCGATGCTTTCTCTTCCAGGGAGAAGCGCGCGGACCGGTTGATCGGCACGGCCACGCGCTCGGCGCCGACATCTACAAACAAGTCCTCCAGTGCGTGGGTATCGAGGTCGACCTGCTTGAACTTGACGCGCGCGTCCTGCTCCCACTGGGCGGCGACGACCTTGAGCAGCAACTCCCGCAGCTGCTCCTCGTGCTCGGCGCGCTCGGGCGCGCGCAGAAGATAGCCGATCAGATCATGCCCGGCGAGCATGTCCGCATAGGCCCACAGCAACTGCTGGGGCGCGGCCTCCAGCCGAGCGTCTAGGTCATGGCGCCACCAGCAAGCCATCCGCACGCCCAGCCTGCGCCCGTGCTCCTCCAGCCGCGCCTGCAACTGGTCGATGCCACCTTGGCGCGGCACCGCCGTGCCCGGCACGCTGGTGATGAGGATGTACTCGGTGGCCCCTTCGTTGACCAGCCGCGCGATATTGACAGACTCTTCGCGTATGGCCGCATCCAACCAAGCCGCCGGATTGCGCACCGGGTTCGCCGACCACTTCACCTGGTAGACGATCAACCCGCCCTCGGTCCGACGCAGCGCGTCCCGGCCACCGTCGCGGTGCCCCACCGGCATGCACACCGTGTCCGGGAAAAGATGCGCCAACAGCGCGTTGCACAGCCGCTGAAAACCCTTCTCCTGTAGCCGCTCGTAGAGAAACCGACCCAGCGGGACACCAATAGGAACCTGTGCCCCCGGCACCTGCCGACTCCGGCGGCTGTCGGAGCCCCCACGCGAGCCAGAACCCGGACGACCCCCACGAGTATCCACCCGAACACCCTAACCAGCCATGGCCCCATGGCTACCGCCGCCACGAGCGGAATCGACAGCTTCGGATACCCGTGGCTGCCATCGGCGTGAACTCCTTGTGCAGGGCGACCTGCGCCTCACCCAACTCGTTCGCTGATGCCCCCTCCGCTTAACCGCTTAGGGCTATTCGAGTGGCCATCATGGCCGCTTGGTTGACGTATCCGCCAACCACCTCCCGCTTGTAATCACCCCACCTCTCGCCGAGCAGAGAACTGACGAACTGCTCCGCCAGTTGGTCGCTCATTCAAGCGGCAGCGCCAGCGGACGGCGTGGGTGCGAAGTTGCCGTATTCGGTAATCACCCCAACCGGGGTGATCGGCGGGTCGAACTCCAGGAAGACCGGGATGGGGCCCGCGGATTCTGTGCCACGCCGAAAAGATCTCCTTCTCGGCCACGGAATGGGCCCCCTGAGCTACATCGTTCGGAACGGATCAGGAAGGGCATCCCGGGGGCGAACGAGCAGGTAGACGGCGGTCCCCACGCCCCAGGCCCACGTAGCGGGCCCGGAACGGGAAGGTGGGCTTCGGCGGACCGAGCCAGACAGCGTCGACCCGGTAGACCTCGTCGTCAGTGCGCTCACACGGCCGAGGCCGCCGCCGAGCCGCTCCACGTAGCCGTTCGGAAACGATCGCCAGCCGAACGCGAACAGCTTGCTGGCCGACATGGCATCGGTCCTAGAGACGGCGTTCGGAAACCCTGCTCGGCTGGTACAGCGATGATCAGTGGGTGACGAGTTCCCGGTTCCGCAGCCCGAGCGCCCGCCCGCGCCGATGAAGCCGCCCTCTAGAGGCGCGATCGCCGCCGCGGTGGGCGGGGTCGCCCACCACCTGCGCCCCGGCGACGACCCCGACGATCTAGTCGACACCTTCTGGAAGGACATCGACCTCGATCTCACCGGCACCACCCTGATCGACCTGGACCTCACTGCCTGCGCGATCCGCTCTGGCAATTTCGGGTGGGCCTCGTTTAGCGGCGACGTCTGGTTTGACAAGGCGTCGTTCAGCGGTGACGCCTGGTTCGACGAGGCCACGTTCAGCGGCACCGCCGGGTTCCGTGAGGCCACGTTTGGCGGTACCGCCTGGTTCGCTGAGACCACGTTGCCGAGTACCCGCTATGAGGTCCCCTGGACGCCGTCGCCGTGGACAAGCTTCTCGGGCGCTCGCTTCGAGCAGGGTGTGCCCGCTGAGGTGGTTGGGTTTGTGTCTGCGGAAGGAGACGGGCAGGGCTCGGAGCACTGATCATGTTCAACCGGTAGAGCCGCGTATTCGACAGTGACGAGTTCGCCAGCCAGCCAGCGGGCGGAACAGGTGCGCCGGATGCCGCGATGATCAGCAGGTGACGAGTTCTCCGGTGCCGCAGCCCTCGCGGCCTGATCCGCTGATGGCGCCGCTGTCGAAGAAGGTGATCGCCTGGGTCGCCGCAGGCATCGCCACCGCGACGCTGGCCTTGGTCGTGGTGTTGTGGTGGGCCGGAACCAACGGCCTGGACGGCGAGAAGCTGGTGACCGCCCGCTTCGACGCGCTGCGCACCGGGCTGAGCATCGGCCTCGGCGGCGGCGGACTGTTCGCCCTCTACCTGGCCTGGCGGCGCCAACACTCCACCGAGATCGGACTGGCCCAAAAGCAGCAGGACCAAGCCGACGTCGCCCGCGCCTACGAACTGCAGCGCGAGGACTCCGTCGCCCGGCGGATCACCGAGCTCTATACCAAGGCCGTCGAGCAACTCGGCTCCGACAAAGCCCCGGTGCGCCTGGGCGGGCTCTACGCCCTGGAGCGCCTGGCCCAAGACCACGCCGAGCAGCGCCAGACCATCGTCAACGTGCTCTGCGCCTACCTGCGCATGCCCTACACCCTGCCCGACGACCCACCCGACACCGACACCACCACCGACCCCGACCTCCGCAAAGAACTCACCACCGAACACCGCGACCGCACCCAGGAACGCGAAGTCCGCCTCACCGCCCAACGCATCCTCGCCCACCACCTCCAACCCGGCCCCGACACCGACAACCCCGCCACGACGTTCTGGAGCGACATCGACCTCGACCTCACCGGCGCCACTCTCATCAACTTCACCCTCACCAACTGCACCGCCCACACCGCCGATTTCGGCGAGGCCACCTTCACCGGCACCGCCAGGTTCGAAGAGGCCACCTTCACCGGCACCGCCAGGTTCGACGAGGTCACCTTCATCGGCGACGCCGGATTCGACGAGGTCACCTTCATCGGCGACGCCGGATTCGACGAGGTCACCTTCACCGGCGACGCCAGGTTCAACAAGGCCACCTTCACCGGCATCGCCTGGTTCGACGAGGCCACCTTCACCGGCATCGCCTGGTTTAACAAGGCCACCTTCACCAGCGACGCCTGGTTCAACGAGGCCACCTTCACCGGCAACGCCTGGTTCAACGAGACCACCTTCACCGGCAACGCCTGGTTCAACGAGACCACCTTCACCGGCAACGCCTGGTTCGACGAGACCACCTTCACCAGCGACACCAGATTCGACAAGGCCACCTTCACCAGCGACACCAGATTCGACAAGGCCACCTTCACCGGTAACGCCAGATTCGACGAGGCCACCTTCACCGGTAACGCCAGATTCGACGAGGCCACCTTGCCGACCACCCGCTACACGGATTACGTGACGCCGTCACCGTGGACAAACTTCCACGGCGCGCACTTCGAGCGGGCCGTACCCGCAGAGGTGGCTGGGTTCGTGTCAGGGGACGAGGCCCAAGGCGACGCCGGGAACCGGTAGAGCTGCGTGTTCGATTGCAATCAGTTGTCGCGGGCTCTGCGTGCCGTGTAGGTGGTCCAGTCGGCTCCGGCGAGTTGGGCGTGGCGTAGAGCGGTGGCGGGTGTGATGCCGAGGGCGTGGGCGAGGACTGGTGGTGGTGCTTGGCGGACGAGGGTGCGCCAGGTGGTGGTGCGCATGGCTCGGGGTGGGATGCCGAGTGTGGTGAGGGTGGTGGTGATGCGTTGGTGGCTGCGGTGTTGTCCGGCGATCTGGCCGGGGAATAGCCAGGAGGAGGTGGGGTTGGTCGCGGTGTTCATGGTGCGGCGGGTGTGCGCGCGGCGAAGGAGGGTGGCGACGGGTTCGGGGACGTCGAGCCAGCCGGTGCCGAGGCGGATCCGGACGTGGTCGGCGGTGGGGTCGAGGTCGTCGGCGCGGAGTGTGGCGATCTTGTTGATGGGTTGGCCGTAGAGGATGACCAGGCATCCGGCGACCCGGTCCTCGATGGGCAGGGTGTCGTCGAGCAGGAGCGTGCGCAGTGCGGCGACGCGGTGAGCGTTGCTGATCGGGGCGCTGGTGTCGGTGTCGGTGCGGATCACCGGGAGTTGGATGCGGCGCGGCAGGATGCGTTGTTGGCGGGTCCAGGACAGCAGGGTCAGGCTGTGGCGGGTGGTAGTGGGGCCTGCACTGAACCAGGCGTCGATGTCGTGCTGGGTGGCCTCGGGCAGGGTTCGGCCGCGGTCGGCGAGCCAGTTCAGGAACGCGATGGCGGTGGTGAGGTGTTGCTTGGCGCGTTGGAACGGGCCGTGGCCGAGTGGGTGGTCGGGGCTGCTGCGGTTGCGTAGGTGGCGCAGCAGCCGCCAGTTGACGAACTGCTCGAGGAGTCGCCGCTGCTCGGGGTCGGTGACGGTGTCGAGTGTGGTGGTGGCCCAGCGTTGGAAGTCGGCGAGTCGCCGGTCGCGCGGGGGTAGGAGGCCGTGGTGGGTCAGCAGTTCCCGAAGGTAGTCGGTGGCCCGGCCGTGGGGTAGTTGGTCGAGGGCGTCGTGGGTGCAGGGGAGGCGGCCGGTGGCCAGGTCGGTGAGCACCGGGTGGTTGCGCTGCACCCACGCGGCGCCTGATTGCGGTCGCCGCGTTGCCAGCAGCCCGGCTGCGAGCGGTCGTAGATGCGGGGCGATGGTGCCGTCGCCTGCGTCGAGGGCTCGGGTGAGGAGGTCGGCCAGGACGCACCACCAGCACGACGGTGCGCGTCCGGCGGTGACGGCCCGGCCGCAGATGTGGCAGGTGAACGCGGGCCGGATGCCGCTGCACCTGGTGCACGTGGGCTCTCCGGCCGGGTTGCGGCCGGGGAGGGAGGTGGTGGTGCCGCAGTCGGCGCAGACGCCGGTGTGCAGTCGGGCCTGCAGGTAGCAGTAGCGGCAGATCCGGCCGTCGGGCCAATGGGCGCCGGTGGGTAGGTGTTGGTGGCAGCGGGTGCAGGGCGGCCACCGGGCGGGGTCGGGTTGGTGGGTGCGGGCTCGGGCCATGGGTCTAGTCCTCGTCGAGGATGCGGGCCCGTTCGGGTCGCAGGTCCGGTTTGAGGTCCACCACGGTGGCGCTGTCGGCGGTTGCGGTGCGTCGGGTACTGGCCTCGACGTAGTGCTCGATCAGGTCGGTCGGGGTGCAGTCGAGGATGTCGCACAAGGCGATCAGCACGGTCAGCGAGAGCCGTTCGGGTTTGTCGGTGACCAGCCGGTAGACCTGCGATGGGGACAACTCGACGCCGCGCTCGCGCAGCAGCGGGATGAGTTCGGTGGTCTTCCACAGGTCCTGGGCGGCCATGAGCCTGCGCAGGTTCCAGTGGAATCCCAGCTTCCGCCGCCCCATCACCGACCACCCTGCTCGGGCGGCTGGGCGAGTGCCGCGGAGAGCGTGTGGTCGAGGGCGGCCTGCAGGGTGCGGTTGCGGAAGTCGGAGGACACCGAGGTGTAGAGGGCGGTGGTGGCGGCATGGGAGTGCCCGACCTGTTGCTGGACGAACAGCGGGTCGAACCCGCCCTCGATCAGGTGCGTGACGTAGGAGTGGCGCAGGCAGTGCAGCGACAGTTCCTGCGGCAGGTCCAGGGCGTCGCGGTAGTCGGCGAAGCGGGCGTTGATCCGCGCCAACGCGATCCGCTCCGCCCGCTCGCTCGGCCACAACGGGCCACGTCCTGTGGGGGCGCGGTCGAACAGCGGGCGGAACTCGTCGATCCACTGCCGCAGCACCGACACCGACCACGGGAAGACCGTGTGGACGCTGCGGCGTTTGGGTGGGCTGCCCTTGTTCGCCTTGCCCCACCGCACATACAGCACCCCATACTCACCAAAGCGTGGGGCGTGCGGGTTGGCGCCGAAATCGGCCAGGTCCAGCATCACCAGCTCGCGGCGGCGCAGCCCGAAGGCGTAGGCGGTCTTGAGCGCGGCGGCGTCGCGCATGCCGGTCAGCCAGCCCTTGCGGCCGTGTTCGCGGGCCTCGGTGACGCGCAGGTCGGCGTAGTCGAACAGGTCCTGCAACTCGCGCTTGGTCAACGCCCGCCGCTGCGCGCGCCCCTCGTGATCGCTGGTGTGGGCGGCGGTGTTCCACTCGAAGCAGATCTGCGCCGGATGCGTGCCGAACAACCGCTGGCACACCGCGGTCCACTCATAGCGCGGGTCGGCGGTGTAGTCGCAGAACAAGCGCACATCACCCTGATACGAGCGGATCGTCGACAACGCCCGCCGCTTACCCCGCAACTGCGCTGTGAACTCCTCAAGGTCGACCGGCCCCCACTGCCACGGCCACTCGTTGGTGAACGCCTGGAACCGGCGCACCCCCTCGACCCGGCGGGCGACCGTGGCCTGGGCGAGGTTGCGGCTGAGCTGCTGATCGGCCCACCCGTCCAGCATCGCCTCGAACACCTGCTCGTCGGGGCGCAGCAACCGCTGCCGCCCCAACACGAACAGCTCCGGCGCCGCACCCGGACCACCCCACGAACCCACCGCCACCTCCCACAGACCACTCCCGCGATGACGGGCGAATCGTGCATCCAACGCACGAAAGCCAACCGCGCCCCAGGTCATCGGCTCGCTGGCCGCTGTCACACAATCGGGCACTCCTGAATCGGAGGAGCCGCCGCGGGCACCTCACCTGCAGGACGAAGCGGAAATACCTCGACGGTGACAAGTTGTCGCGCCCAATGCAACTCAGCTCGTTCACCGGGCGATAACCCGCTATATCACCCGGTCTTAGCGGTGGGTGTCGCTAGCATGTCGATCATGACTGACATCACGGACCGGACCGAGCGCCAAACTGGTGAGAACTGGATGCACGAAACGATCGACAACTTCGAGCCTTCGTACACCGGTTACGGCGGCGCCGAGAAGGTCACAGGGTTGCCCATCGCTCAGATCACAGCGTTGCGGGCGCTCTACTACGAGACCCGCCATGGGAACGATCAGATCGCGGAGCACACGGCCGCGCTGAAGGCACACACCAAGGCACTCAACGACAACACGTCGATGATGTTCGATCTGTACGGTGCACTGCAGGCCAACTCCGACCCGCTCGGCAAGCCGAAGCCACGATAAGCACCGAGATCGTGGCTGGCCCCGGTCAGGCTGACCGGGTCGACGACGGTGGCGCACGAGTTGGTCGATCGGGCGGTGGCGAAGTTCCCGACGCTTCTCGGATTCGACGAGCGAAAGCGGTTGCTGGTGGCGGCGTGGTTATCGACTCTGCGCTCGCCCACACACCCGCCGCGGCTACTTGCAGGATGTGCGCGTGTAGTTGGCGTGGATGCAACGAGCCCGAGGTGGACGCGCTCGCGGCCCGCTGACGCCACCGACCTCAGGCCGACCGCGGGCACCGGGTGCTCTTGGCCGTCGGCCAAGGCCGGTCAGATGGTCGATCGCCGTGTCCACGCGACGGCGAACGGCACGGGGTCGCGGTCGACAAGGTCGGCAACCCAGGACACGCGATATTGGCGGAGGGAGCAAGTACTGTCACCGACCAGGCGACTTCCATGCCGCCGAAGCACGCCTTGCGGATACACGGTGGCGACGGTCGTCGTGTTGTGGCGGCGGTAGATCCTTGGGGAACGCTCAGTGAATCAGCGGGATGCCGAGGAACAGCAAGGCAGCTGCGAGAGTCACAGCAGCTACAGCAACCAGGATCGGCTGGGTCCACTCCTCGTGCTTACGGACGAAAAACAGTACCCAGGCGAAGACACAGACCAGAGCAACCAGGCGCCAGTCGATCAGCATGCGACCCCCTCATGGATGTTCTCGAACGATCGCGAACGTTCGACACTCACGCTACGCTACGGTTGCCGGGACGAGCAACACAGGAGAGTGCGATGACGGATCAGGCGCCCAACCGAGACGGATCCTGGGCCGCGTCTCGCCTCGCCCAGGAGTTGCGGGACCTATACCTCGAGCGAGGGGAACCCTCGTACCGAGAGCTCGCGCAACGCGCGGGGCGCAGCACGTCCACCATCAGTGCCGTCTTGTCCGGGAGCAGGGTCACCTCTTGGCAGGTGATCGAAAGCATCGTCCAAGCACTCGATGGAGATCCCCACCACTTCCGCAAGCTGTTCGACTTGATCCGCAGCGAGCGCCTCGGACTGGAAGACCGGGCTGACGAACTCGGTGCGGAATTGGGCGCGCCGTCGACGCAGACATTTCAGGACATGCGGACCAACGTGCACTCCGAAGGGGGTACGGTCTACATCCAGTCGGGCACGCCGCCCCGGTTCGATCCCCTGTCCCTGTTCGCCCCCGCAGACCTCGTCGCGACCTACGAATCTGCCTGTCTAGCCCACACCCAGGGCGCTCACCTGGCGGCACTCACCCTGGCTCGCTCCCTACTCGAAGCAGTCGTCGCACGCGAAACCGATGCTGGCCACACGAGCACCGGCCTGGAGGCCCTTCGCGACGAAGGCGTCATTCCCAGCTCCGTCCAGAAACAAGGCGACATAGTCTATAAGCTTGCAACACACATTCTACACGCCGAAAGGGTGGCGCATCCACACGATGCCGCCGTGGCCCTTTCGCTCGCACAGGCTTTGCTGTCCTGCGTCTATCTCGGCCCAACAGATCGTGCACGTCGAGCTGCCCGTCGACCGACCTAACACACCGAACCACCACATCCATAAGCCGTTGCCTGCCCAATTTACCATCAGACCGAAAACTGATATAGACACCCTTTAGACGTAGCGCATTGACTCCCGTTGACCAACCGCCCAGCGCCGTTCGATCCGGGAGCAGATTGAACCCGCTGGCAAGAACTAGGAATTGTCAGGAATGCGTAGCGAGTACAGTAGCCGCTCCTGATGCCCACCCACGTCGATGTGCACTTGCGACCGTCATTCATGCTCTTCTCGTTCGCGGCGCCATCCGAGGTCGCGAAGGTGGGTGTTCACTGCAGCAAGGGCAGTCGCGGCGCGAGCGGGTCGGTGCGTCGAATCGGATGGGTCTGGGGCGGCGGTCAGTTCATTAGCGATCATGCCAGCGACCACAGGGGTGGCGAACGACGTGCCAAACCATGAGGCGAAGCCGATCGTGGGGTCAGCAGGGAATGCGCTTGCCCCTGAATGCGAACTGCGTTCAGCCACGCGGGGATCTTGGGACAGCGGGATGGTGGACACAAGAGCGTTGCCTGGGGCCCAATGAGTTACCCAATCACCCTCGTTGCTGAATGCAGCGATAGTCCTGCCAGAGGCATTCAACGCGCCAACGGCGATCAAAAGCGGGTTGGCGGTGCCGGAGTCCGGTTCCTGAGCAGCGGGAAGGAACGGGCGAGCCGTGGCGTCGTTGCCCGCAGCGGCCACGACGGTCACCCCCAATTCGGTCAGTCTCCGCACCGCACCGCTAAGCAGGTACGCGGTCTGGGCGTCGTGGAACTCGGGGTAAAAGCCCAGCGACATCGATACGATGTCAACCAATTCCTCGGGCTTGCCCTCCTCCAACGCTGCGACCACGCGCAGCCTGAGCCACTCCAGAGCAAGCAGTAGTATCCGGTCAGTGGTGATACCGTCAGCGTGCATGACGCGCAGCGACAGGATGCGTGCGTCCGGGCAAGTCTGGTGGATCAGGCCGCTGGCGAACGTCCCGTGCCCCGAGTACGAATTGATCGGGTCAGCCCAGTGCTGGATGGGCTCCGCCGGTGAGGCCAGAGACGACCCGGAACTGTGTGCGGAAGCGATGGTCAGGGCACTCTCGGCATCGGCGAGAATCTGTTGGAAGTTCCAGGCCACCTCGACTACGGTCGAGTCCTCGGTGTTAGATCCGACCGGCAGCCACGGATGGGTGCCGATACCGGTGTCCAACACAGCCACCACGGGCCGTCTGCCCGCCATTAGGTCGACTCCTCGACGACGGCGCGGCCTCGTCTGGAACAGCCGCACAGGGGTTCGGATGTGAGTCGCCGACTGCGTCCCAACTGCAGGCCCGGAGCCTAGGGGCACTCCGTGACCGACAGGAAAAGCTCCGGAGGCCTGAACTCCCGGCTCGGACCCCACACCTCCAATCTTACCGATGGCAGATAGCCGCCCTGGGACCCCTGCGTGTGCCGCATGGACCAGGTGCTCCAGCCCGATCCCCGCCACGTTCTCCTCTCCTATCTTTCGGCGCAGGCGAAGCAGCACCGCCCACGGATCGGGTAGGTCGTCGAGGGTGGAGTCCTCCTGCAGCCGCAGCAGCGCAGTCACCGGCAAGTCTGCATTCAGCCTGGGCATCAGCTTTCGCCAATGCGTCGTCTCTGGCACGACCGGTTCGAGGAACACCCCGATCGGATCCAACACCTCGTTCAACCGGCTAAGCAACGGGGCGTCTCGGACGAACCGCAGCGGCAGCAGCAGTGCATCGGCACGGTACAGAGTGGAGCCTGGTCGTTCCCCCGTCGTCATCCGGGGCGCATTCGTCGTGTCAAGCTCGAGGGCGCGGTACCGTTCCAATACGGTGAGGGCGGAGGGTGAGAGCATGTCGCGCAAGGGGGCAAAGCTCTCGCCCACCAACTCCTGCCGACTGTCCTTCGCACCCATCCGATCTCGACCCGGGCCGTCAATCGCCACCTCGGGTGTGGGATCTTCTCCGTTGTGGTCGGCAACGACGGGCACGGGGGTGATGGTCAGGTCACGTGCGGCGCTCCTAGTAGGCATCGATCGCCCATTGCGGTGCTCGGCGGCGAACGTGTAACCGTTGATGTCAGCCACCAACTGGTCGGTTCCCGCGAACTCACTTGCGAGCAGCGCAGTCAACGCCCGCATGTCAGCGGACGCGATTTCCACGACCTGTTCCGGCTGTACTGTGGCATGTACCCAGGTGTGTGTCCACCGTTCGAAGGCATCGACCGCACCGCCCATAGGCAGCACCAGCAGTTGGCCGCGTCCATAGGGCAGCCGGTCCCTGCCTTCGGCAGCGACGCGCACTGCCGCGGCGTCGTCACTAGCAACCACCAGCGCATCGGGAACATGCGCGACAGCGATTCCCCGGCTCGGGTGATCCTGGGCTCCGTCCCGCACCACCACAACCTCGTACATCGCCCGCCACTCCTCGGCACACTCCTCCACGAAGTCCGCCAAACCCTGACTGTAAGCAGACGCCCAAGCATCGAAACCGTCGGGCAGAAGAGTCCAATCACCAGCCGGTACCGTGTCGACGACGTCTCCACCAACGACCGTCAAGGGAACGATCACCTCGCGTGGCGCGAGCCGGTGTGCGAGCAGATCCGCCAAACCGCGTTCTGCGGTTGGGCCGACGGAGGGGTTCCAATCGACGAGAAGAACGGCGTATCCCCATTGTACGAGAAGCGTCGCCACTGTTGCTGGCATCTCATCGAACGGGCCGCCCCGACGCTGAGCCGTGAACGTGACGATCACCGCTGGTACGCCGGAAGCACAGCGGGCGCCATCGTCACCGGCGCCGGAATCGAACACTCAGGCCAGTCTGCCTGCCACGGCGGGGCAGAGGCGAGCTGGTCTGCGAGTTCGCCCGCGATCTCCCGAACCACCTCGAAGAGATCCGCCTGCCGATGCGAACCCCGGAAGGATGGGTAGGGGTTCGATACAGCATGCACGCTGCGGCTCTGCCGCTGCTTTGCGTCCTCAGGGAAGTTGACCCCGTCTGCGTAGGTGATCGGATACACCAACTTCACCAGTCCCTCAAACGCTTGTTCCCTGGCGACCATGGTGTGCCACTCGGCAAGGCACCATGGGGACTCGAAGTATGGTGGAGACCACACGGCCACCAGCACCTTGCTGCGCGCGAGCGCCTGCTGGAGCAACGTCGGCCAATGTGAGCCGGTCTCCACGTTCAAATCGACGAACACATCCGACGATCCGATCTCGTCCGCCAAGCAGTCCTGGAGCATGCGATGGAAGTGCTCACGCACCCACTGCGCTGCATTCCCAGGCCCCGACCGGCGGTAACTGAGGAAGACGTCGTACTGATAGCCGTCGACCAACGGCAGCAGCCCTGGTAACCCACTGTGTCCCGACACAGATCAACCATCGCCAAGAATCTAGGGAGCGTTAGCTCATGGGAGTTGCCAACTTGACTCCACTCTCAACCGCCACGGGTGGGGCGCTTATACGCGGTCGGGCGGTGCTGGGCGCGGGCCTCGTTGGACCACCACCGTGCTCGACAAGCTCCCATCCGCCTCCAGATGCGCCTGCTCAGGAGAGACTGGCGTGTCCGTCCGTCCCCCTTTCACATGATTACCGCACGGAGCACGCAGAGCCGAGGCTGGAGCCAGGCCGCCCAGACCTCGGCTCGCCCTCGCCCCGGCGTCGACAGACGCTGCGGGTTGCCGTCCTCCGGCTATGCCGCGACGTCCGATCAAGCCTCGAGCGATGGAGGTCGACACGTTTGCAGTAGTTCCGTAAGCTGTTAGCTCGCTGCGGATGGTGGTGGTCTGTCCGAGCGGGGGCAGGGCCACACGCGAGCAGGTCCGGTTGAAGGCAGCGGAGTGGTTCGGCGGGACGTGCCCGTGGCGGAGATCGCCCGTCGGCTGCGGGTGTCGACCAACGCGGTCTACACGTGGCGGCGTTGATGGCGCGCCGAGGGCGAGGCCGGGTTGGCGTCGAAGGGGCCGAGCGGGTCGTCGTGCCGACTCGACCAGCGGCGGTTGGACCGGCTCGCCGAAGCCATGGATCGCGGTCCGGCCGCGTGCGGGGTTCGGCGACGATCAGCGCTGGACCCTGGCCCGGGTCTCCGACCTGATCGCTCGGCTGTTCCACACCCGCTACACGCCGCGCGGGGTATCGTATCTGTTGCACCGCATGGGATTCTCGCCGCAGGTGCCCGCGCACCGCGCTGTGGAGCGCGATGAGGATGCGGTCGTGACCTGGCGGCGGGAGACGTGGCCAGCAGGAAACGGTAGCGGCGGAGCGCGGCGCCTGGCTGTGCTTCGAGGACGAGGCCGGGCAGACACTGCGCCCGCCGAAAGCCCGCACCTGGGGGCGGCGCGGGCGGACCCCCGACCGTGGCGGTGTCGGGCAAGGGCTCGGGCCGAGTCTCGATCGCCGGACTCGTCTGTCTCCGCCCCGGGCAACGGCCCCGGTTGATCTACCGCACGGTGGTCCACCGCAGACGCAAGGGCGAGCAGCGCAGCTTCGCCGAGACCAACTACGCCGCCCTGCTCGACGCCGCCCATCAGCAGCTCGACGGACCGATCGTGCTGATCTGGGACAATCTCAACGCCCACACCAGCCACGCGATGCGCGCCCTGATCGCGACCCGGGACTGGCTGCACGTGATCCGCCGCCGGATGCATCTCCGGCGGCCGGTCGGTCGTGAGGGCCGCTACTCGATGCGGTCCCCGGCGCTGGACGCGACACTCCGGTTATGCGCCGATCCGAGTAACGCTTGAGCGGTCGAATGCGAGAACAGGGTAACCACCGGCGGCAGCGCAGGGGCGCTCCTGCCGAAGTGGGCGGGGGGCGTCGTGCTTCGCTCGAAAAGGATGTCCGACCGTCGCCGTTGGGTGAAGGCGATCGTACTGCTTCCGGTGTTGTCGGCGGTTTTCGCGCTTTCCGGCAGCAGTTCAGCGGAAGTGCGGGACGAGCAGTCGGGCGACCGGCGGTTGGTCGATCAGTTGTTGTCCGTTCGTGACATGAGCGGTTATTACCCTACCGGAAATCACCCGCTCCGCCCGGACGAGATCATCGCGGGCACCGGTTCGTACATCGAGGAGGTCCGGGACGGCTCGGTGGTCGCGGCGCACCAGCGCGTGTTCGTCTCGTTCGACGGCTCGCACACCGTCGCCATCCGACTGACCGAAGCACCGAACGGCGACCTCGCCGCCGTTCTCGGGGGCCTGCGCGACGCCGGTGGCCTGGAGGGCTTCGACGCGCCGCGGGTGCGAGTGGTCCGGGAACCGACCAATGACGGCACGGACAACCGCGCGGTGCACGCGGTGCGAGGACGTGTTCTAATCAGCGTGACGTCAATCTGGTCACGGGCGGCCGTGCGATCCGATCCGCCAGCGGTGGAATCGACGTTGCGCGCACTCGGCAACGAGCAGTACGCCAAAGTGGCGGACTCGGCGGACCTGACCCAGCAGTCGTCCATTTCCGTCCGCTCTGCCCAGGTTGAGCTCTACTTCACGGTCCTGGGTACGATCGGCAGCCTCCAACTGCTGGCCTGGTTCGCGGTGAGCTTGGCCGACCGCGGCACCCGCGAGCACTTGGCCAAGCGATTCATTCCACAACGTCCCCGTCCGGTGCGCGCGGGCGTCCGGGTCGATGATGTCTCCGCGCGAGCGCGGCAGAGAGCGAAGGCGCACCGATTCGGCGTGCTCGCGCGAGGCGCATTGTTCATCGTGGTGTTCACCGCGGCTTACCGGCTCAAGGCGGTCGAACAACTGCTCCTGTTCGCATCGGTCGGGTTGGTCGTGTCATTGGCCGGGATCGTGCGGGCCAAGCGGGGTGGCCGGTCCCGGTTCCGGGCGACTCACGGGTTCGGTTCGTCGGCGCTCGTGGTGCTCGCCGGCACGATCGGCATCGCGCTCGCCGGCCTGGGTCTGGAGCTCATCACCGTCGCCGCGGTCAGCCGACTCGGCGTGCCGGGCGGCATACCGGCTGAGGGCGTGAAGAAGCTCAGCGAACTGACCCTGTTCTCGGGCGTGCTCGTGTTCGCCTTGGCCGACGTGCCGTACCGGCTGGCCCGGCGGGTGGCCGCGCGTCAGGCACGGCGCGCGCTGGAGCGGGACGGTCGTGACGAAATCCTGCTGCTGCGGTCGTTCCTCGACGACGGCGTGACGATCCGGGCTCGGCGCACGAACCGCCAGTCGCTCCTCGAACGCCTGGCCCTGCGTCGCCGTGAGCGGTTCGAGGAGCTTATGGTGTGGTCGCTGTGGAAGTTCGGGCCGGTCGGAGCCCTGGGTGAGCCGAACACGAAGTTGCCGCCGTTGGGCGCGGCGCGCGAGTTCTTCGGGGCCGACTGGTTCGAGATCGTGGTGGAGAAGATCAGGGCCTACCGGTGCGTCGTGCTCGTCGTCGGCCGAACGAAAGGCCTCGTCGACGAAGTCGAAGCGGTGCGCCGCCAGGGAGCGCTCGGCCGGGCGATTTTCGTGCTGCCACCCGTGCCGCGTGCCGAGGCGGGCGTTCGCCTCGAGGTGCTCGCCGCCGCGCTCGGCCTGGACGCGACCGTCTTTCCGCCGCAGGACTTGCTTCATCCCGGCGTGCTCGTCCTGCGCTTCGATGGCGACGGGACGCCGCACCTCATCGTGTCGAACGGCCGCGACGACACGTCGTACCTCCTGGCGATCGAGCAGGCAGCCGTCGAGGTGTTCTCCGCTACCAGGACCCACCTCTCATCACCGGCGCCAGCGGTGTCCGCGCCGGAGCGGCTCGTGGGCGCGTCGCTCCTGCGCTCCCCATCCCCTCGGCAGGCGCGGATCGTCCGGTGGCAGCGCCGATGGATCACGTGGCCGTGGATCGCGTCAATCGTGCTGACGTTCCTCGGCAGCGTTCTGGTGGCCACTTCACCGACCACGGCGCCACTGCCTCCGATGCCGGGGACCGTCGTGGCGAGCGTGGAGCTGGACTTTACGTTGTCCGCAGCCGGAAACGAGGTCGTCGGCGTGAACCGGGCCGACCGGCAACTGCTCGCCGTGCGGGGTGACCGGTCGACCGTGCTGTACCGGTTCGCCGAGGTGCCGCACCTGCTGGCGACCTCGGGTGGCACGGTGTTCGCGACCACGTTCGGGCCGTACCAGCTCCTCGCGCTGCGCAAGATCAACGGTGACTACCGGGAGGTGTGGCGTACCGGGCTTCCGGCGAGGGCCGCCGCGGTGGAGGTCGCCGCGGGGCGGGTGGCGGTGGCGCTGCCGGGGATCGACACCGTCGTGACGGCGGACGCGGGAACTGGGTCCGGCTTTGCGTCGCTGTCCGTGCCCGGCGGCCCGTGGAGCCTGGCGGGACATCAGGATCACCTGCTGGTGGGAAGCCTGAGTGGTATGAGCGTGACCCGGGTCGACCTCGCGACGAACTCCGTCGTGGAAGTCGTGCCGACCGTTATCAGCCCCGCCGTCCTGAAGGTCGAGGGGGACGCGCTCTACGTGGGCAGTGTCGGCGACTCCGCCATCGTGAAGCTCTCGTTGTTCGACGACCGGCTGCTCGGCCGCGTGGACGTGGAGAGGTTCAACGGCGTGATGGCGCTCGGGTCGAGGCACTTGGCGGTGGGGACGTACCACCGGACCGCCAAGTTGGTCATGCTCGACCTCGCCACCCTCACGACTACGTCGACCACCGACCTCCCGTCCGAAGCGGTGGAGCTTTTCTTCGTCGAACCGGCGTACTACGTCACCGCTGGCGCACTGACCACAAGAGTCGTGGGATGACCGAATCGAAACGGCCAAGCCGACCGGAGGAGTGCGCATGTCCCAGGGCGAGAAGATCGTGATCCGCGCCGGCACCGCGGCCAACCGCGGTAGCCCACTTCGTCGAAGGGCTTTGAGATGAAACGCGCGCCACTGGTCGGCATCGACCGGTACCAGAACTTCAAGGAGCTCGGTGGGTGCGAGAACGATGCGAGAGCACTCCACCCCCTGCTGGCCCGCAACGAAGACGACAGCCCCAACTTCCACCGCAAGTCGCTGACCGGCACCGTGACCAGAGGGCTGGTCCTCGCCGACGTGCGGGCGCTGCTGGCGGAGGGCGCGGACTTGGCGCTGCTGTATTTCGCCGGCCACGACGTGCAGACCGACGGGGACATCGCGCTCGTCACCAGCGATACCCCCGGTCTCCGGTTCGGCGAAGCCCTCGAACTCATCGCGAACTAGCAGGTCAGGGAGGGTTCGGGCTGGCACCCCGCACACGCCCTCATCGCCTGCCAGCCACCTACCGGCGCACCCACGGCGTCCGCTACTTCCACGGCTGCTACTCCATCGGCGACGACCCTGCTAGGGGGCGTCACCCGCCGCCGCAAGAGCGGCGCGAACGGTCTTGCCGCTCTGAAGTCGATCAGGGCGGCAAGACCGGACGGCGCACCCATACATGATCATGGACAACCTGTCGGCAACACCACGCCCGACATCCGCACATGGACGCGGCACAACAAGGCCGAACTCTGCCTGACCCCGACCTATGCCTCTTGGGCCAACCCGATCGAGCCCCAGTCCGGACCGCTGCGGACTTTCGTCATCGCGAGCTCGAACCACCCCAACCACACAGTCCTGCCCGCGAACTCCAAGCGCACCTGGGCTGGCGCAACGCCAACGCCCGCCACCCGGACCTCCTCGCCGCCCAACGCCGCGAACGAGCACGCATCCGCAGCGAACGACACCAACGCTGGGGCCGACCACACGCGGCCTGATCAACCCGGTGAACGTTCATGGCCACCGCACTAGTGGCTGTACCGCTGCTACTCGACCCGGCAACGAAGCGTTAGCTGCCGGAGGCGTTCCTACAGCTCGATCAACCCTCGATCCCAGGCCGGTCACCAGACGCGAAGCGCATCCCGCAACCCGAAGTGCCTCGCATGTCAGCGTCTACGGCGCTGGTGATGGAAGGTGTGGACTTGGCCGATCAGGCGGTCGACCTTGGCTCGTTGCTGGGCGTGCAGCACGGTGGGTGCGCTGCGCACCTGTTCGATCAAGTGGTCGGTACCGACGTGGAGACTGTTGACCCGCAGCCGCTGGCAGGCGTCGATCTCGGCGCGCTCGTGGATAAGCACCACGGCGGTGTGCACCACTACGACCGCGTTGCGCTCGCGCAGGAACGTCTCCAGTTCTCTGGCCACGTCGGTGACCTGGCGGCCCCAGCTGCGCCCGCCCCGATCGTGCAGCACGCCGTATTCAACGAGGTTGCCGTAGCGGTCGAACTTCTCGAAGGTCCAGTCTTCGGCGTCGACGTGGACCCGCACGCCTCGGCCTTTGACCTCGATCGCCCCACACCCCGCCGGCCCGGTGGTCACCAAGTCGACCTCGCCGCGGCGGTCGGCGTAGCCGAGGAACAGCGTCCACTCATCATCGAAGCACGCCATGAGCTCCCACGCTGCGCGGTCCTCGGCCGCAGCCCGGCCTGATACCGCGCCAACTCCTGCTCCATGGCTGGATCCACCCGCGGCGCGTCCGTCCGCATCGCCGCGTCCTGGCGGCGGTGCCGCCACCATCGACGCCACTCCACCACCGTCGGGACGCCGCGCGCTCAAGGTGAGGGCCGTGCCATAGCGGCGAGGTCAATCCCGCGAGTGCCCACCTTCCATGCGACCACGCCCGTGGCCGCCGCGACGACCGCGAGGGTCAATCTGAGGCGAACCGCGTTCACGTACCGTCGTTGGCCTGCTATGGATGCGTTGTCCGCCGAGTCAAACAGTCCGGGGAGGGGCATCGTCGGTCAGTCCTCGGCCGATCACGCGCACATCCTCACTTGGCGCTCGTCCGGGTCGGTATCGCGCCAGACTGTAGTGACCGCACTCTCCATGATCCAGGTCCTCAGTCGCGGTGACCATCGCAAGTAACAGAGCGGGCACGGGCACCGATAATGAACTGATGAGCTACGAACCCGGGCGAGTGTCCAACGCCGTGACGGTGTCCGGCTCCATCACTGGTCCGGTCATCCAGGCAGGTGGCTCGGTACGCATACGCGTGAGCGGAGCACCGGGGCGATTGCCTTACCGGTTCGGGATGATGCCGCCACTTGCGCGTGTATTTCAGGATCGAGCGTATTTCGCCGCGCCCCTAGCCGACGACGGTGTGCACACGACGATCTTGACCGGTATGGCGGGGGTCGGCAAGACTCAGGCTGTCGTCGCTGAGAGCAACCGCGCGTGGGAGGCGGCCGAGCTCGACCTGTTGGCGTGGATCGACGCCACGTCGCGTGAGTCGATCACCACGGCGTACGCAGCGCTGATTGCTGACCTAACCGGAGCATCCGACTCCGACCCAGAGGTAGGCGCTCGGCGTCTAATGGATTGGCTGACCGTGACATCGGCCCGCTGGCTGGTGGTCTTGGACGGCATCCAGGAGCCGAAGGACCTGTGGTCCCTGTGGCCGCCCGTCGGTCAATCCAGTCGGGTATTGGCGACTACGCGACGTCGCGATGCGGGGCTATCCGGCCATCGACGACGACGCCTCACTGTGGATCCGTTCAGTCCGGCGGAGGCGCGGTCGCACCTCCACGCCGTACTGGTCGACACGCCGGAACTGCTCAATGGCGCCGAACAACTAGCTCACGACCTCGGGCACCTTCCACTGGCACTGTCGCTGGCCGGAGCGTACCTGCGGGAGCGCCGCATTTCCTGCGCCGAGTACAGCGAGCGGCTCGCTGACGCAGGGCCTCAGCGAGCTATGCGAGAAGATTGGACATTCGGTGCTTCAATCGTGTCCCTGTCATTGGAACAGGTCGACTGCATGCCCCCGGTCGGGGTCGCCCGGCTCCTGCTGGAGATCGCCAGTCCGCTAGCTGCGAGCGGCATCCCGCTCGACCTCTTCGAGACACCGTCTGTCCTCGAACTCCTCGCAGAACGGACCGGGCGCGCAGTCACTGGGGGCGAAGTAAGGCTGGGCCTTGCCGGGCTGCAGCTGCTGAACCTGATTGATACGAACCAGGGCAGCTTTATCCCGCTTATGCGAGTGCACCCGCTGGTGCAACGCGCCACCTGGGACAGCTTGTCCGAGCCGGAAGCGGCCCGGTTGGCGCGCTCAGCAGCAGACGGATTGGTGGAGCTTTGGTCGGATGTCAATCAGGACTCATCTGTCGACTCAGTGTTACGCGCCAATGTCACCCGGCTAGCCCATTTCGCTGACAACGAGCTGTGGCGGGATAAAGTCCATCCGGTGCTGGTGTTGGCTGGACGTAGCCTGGGGACGAGCTGGCGCGCCGCTGATGCGGCCGCCTACTTCAGCAAGTTATCCGACACCGCCATCGACCGCCTAGGGGTCTACCACCCCAGTACACGGGCAACTCGAATGGAGTGCGCAAACTGGCGCGGTGAAGCAGGTGACATCGCCGGTGCGCTCAGTGAGTGCGGGCGGGTGCTCGATGACGCCAGCCGGGTCCTGTACCCCGATGACCCAGCCATCCTCGCTATCCGCACTACCATCGCCCACTGGCGGGGCGAAGCGGGTGACTACTCGGCCGCGGTGGCCGAACTCGAGGCGATCCTCCGAGACCGGACGCGGTTACTGGGCCCTGACCACGCCGAAAACCTCGTCACCCGGAGTAACCTGGCCCAATGGCGCGGCGCCACGGGCGACATCATCGGTGCGCTCAACGATTTCGAACGTTTATTGGATGACTCCACGCGAATCCTCGGTGCGCAGCACCCTGACACTTTCGTCGCCCGGAACAATTTGGCTCAGTGGCGCGGTGAAGCCGGTGATCCAGAAGCAGCGGTCTCGACGCTCGACGGGTTGCTTGTCGATCGGATACGAGTGCTCGGCCCAGACCATCCCGACACCCTTATCACACGGCACAACCTGGCGTCATGGCGCGGTAGAGCGGGTGATCCCAAGCGTGCCGTCGCGGAGTTGGAAGAGCTGCTCAATGATCAGGTACGAGTTCTGGGACCGGACCACCCCGGCACCGACGCCACTCGTGCCAGTTTTGCTCAATGGCTAGCGAATCTGGGCGACCCGCGTCGTGCCGCCAGCGAACTCCAACGGCTACTCGATGGGCAGTCCCGTGCCTCAGATGCGAGTCACCCCGCCACGCTGGTGATTCAAAGCAGCCTTGCTGCGATCTACCGCCAGCTTGGTTCTTACGAGCAGGCACAGAGGCTAGATGCGAAAGTTCTTGATCGTCGCAGGCAGCGATTGGGACCTGACCATCCTGACACGCTTCTCTCCGCGACCAACCTTGCCATCGACCTTCGCCACCTCGGCGACAATGAAAAGGCTCTGGAGTTGGATGCGGAAGTTCTTGATCGTCGCAGGCAGCGATTGGGACCTGACCATCCTGACACGCTTCTCTCCGCGACCAACCTTGCCATCGACCTTCGCCACCTCGGCGACAATGAAAAGGCCCTGGAGATTGAGCGCGAAACCGTCCGTCAGCGGCAGCGCCTGCGTCCCAACCACCCCGACACCCGACGATCGGAGCGGAGCGTCCTCCGTCAGGAAACGCTTGGACCCTCCAAGGTCTTCGTTTCTCACACGTCGCACGACCCGCTCGCTATCGGGTTGATCATCGACGCCCTCCAGCTCAACGGCATGATCGTGCGTACCGTGCACACCTCAAGTACGCCGGGCGCGCGTTGGCAGGAAATGATCGAGCGAGAACTGGGCTCGAACGACGTCGTTCTTGTCGTTCTCACCGAGGCTGGGGTGTCCAAGCAACAGCGATATGAGATCAAATCGGCGCTGCGCCAGGACGCGCTCTTGATCCCCCTTCTAATCGGCTTGGGGCCGTTCGCCGGGCAAGGCGGGTTGCCCCTTGAGATCAGTGCTAGGCAGAGCATACGGCTTGATGGGACAGGGCCAGAACATCTCGATTTCCTCGCGGGCCAAGTCTTTCGGGCAGTCCGCGCACGCCGCACGCTGGTGACAAAAGCCATCGAGCTGACCGTGCCGGAGGGGGATGCCGCCATGGTGCGGAACGCGTTCGCGGCGGCAGATCGGCCGCTGCGGGTGGATCACAGCATGCCGGGCCTGCTCTGGCCCGGTCCGGTGTGGGTCGCTGAGGAGCCGAGCCCGGCCGAGCTGGAGCGATTCGCGGTGCACCTCTCGCACGGACAGCTCGGATACCTGGTCCACGCAACCGAATTGCGGCCCGACGCATTGGCGGCGGTGGACGAGATGCGATTGAGCGGCACCCCGGTGCTCACGATCAGCGCACGGTCGCTGCGCGCGGCGCACGCAGACCAGCGGGTCGCCGGGTTTCTCGCAGAGCTTGAACGCGACCACGGCAACCGCGACAACCTATTCGATACCAAGAACGCGCTTATCGATGAACGGTTCTTGTTCGGTCGCGATCTGATGCTCAACACAATTGGCAGCGCGTTGCGGCGCGGCGAGAGTATCCTACTCACTGGCTTGCGCAAGGTGGGCAAAACCAGCCTGCTTAACATCCTGCGACAGCGTCTGACTGATCGGCCGGTATGCAAGGTCGATCTCCAGCGGTTCGACCGGCACCGTGAAGACTGGCCCAGCGGCTTGTTCACGCTCATGGTGAGGGCGTTCGATAACTGGGGAATGGCCGAGCACAAGAAGTGGCCATTCACACCCTCATCGCCCGTCACCGCGACGGAGCTCGAAGCTGCGCTGGAGAGTAGGAGGGAATACCTAAGGTCGGAGGGCAATCCGGCCAACAGCATGGTGGTCATGCTCGACGAGCTGGAAAGGATCTTTCCCGCGCCCGGTGAAGAACAAGCGGCCCGGCATTGGATCCGCGGCAGCGGGGCGCTGCGCGCTCTGGCCCAAGGCGACCTGCGGCAGGTCGTGGTCGTCGGCGCGGACCTGCGGCCCGACGTCAACCGCTCCAACGACCTCGGTTCAGCGGGCACCAACCCGTTCTTCGCATTCTTCCAGGAGACTCCGCTGACGCTGCTAGATCGCAATGCGGTTGACCGGATGATCCGCGAAATTGGGCAGGCGATGGCTATCGAGCATGTCTCAGGGGACGTCGTCCGCGAACTGTTCGAGCTGACCGGCGGGCATCCGTCGCTGATCCGTACTATCGCGGCAGAGATCAGCCGTGGGCGTGCGGACCGACACGCCATGACCGGGCCCGACCTAGTCGCTGGCGTCGACCGCCTGCACGACGACGACGCAATCGGCTACTTCGTCCGCAACAACCTCTGGCAGCTCATGACCGCCGCCGAACAAGCCGTGGTGCGGTGTTTGGCGCTCGATCGTCCCATTCCAAAGTACCTTCCGAAACCCGCGGTACGGGAAGCCCGCTCGGCGCTGCGCGCGCAGGGTCTGATCGACGACACCGTCCAGATCGGGCTGTTCCGCACCTGGCTAAGGGACGAGGAGAGCTGACCGGTGCCCAACCCCTTTCATACCGGGGACCTGTTCGTCGGACGGGACGAGGTGCTGTCCCGGTTGGCGGCCCGGTTGGGGCAAGGGATGTCGGCGCTGCTAATCGGCGGGCGCCGCGCGGGCAAGACGACGCTGGTCCGCAAACTCACAGCGGAGATGCTCGGCCGTGCGCTCGTGCGCACGGATGTCAGCGGCTGGGATCTGACATCTGAGCAGGCGGCGTTCGGCGCGCTCTTAGGGGCGGTGTCGGGCGAACAGGAAACCACGCACAGCCACGCAACCCGGCACGACGTGGCAGTCGCGCTGCGCAGTGTGGCTCCGCTCGCCCTGGTGATCGACGAGGCCGACAAAGTTCTGCTCGCTCAGTGGGGACCGAGCTTCTTCTCCTATCTTCGCTGGCTGGACGACACGCATTTACGCCATGACATCGGCATCCTGTTGGCAGGCGGGCCGGTGCTCGCCTCGTTTCGAGACCCGGACGACAAGGGCTCACCGCCGCTGAACACCGCCGACCAGCAACACGTCGACCCGCTGGACCGTGCCGCGGTCAAACTGCTGGCCGCCCACGTACCCAGTGCCGATGTCGACGAGTTGGTCGAGCACTGCGGTGGTCACGCCTGGCTGACCACACAACTCCTAGCAGCTCTGTATGAGGGAACGCCACTCGACGACGCGCTGGACGAGGTCTTCGACCAGGCCGTGAAGACCTTCCAGGTGTGGGAGCGGCAGCTCGGCAACAGTGGACGAGCTCTCCTGCACCGCTTGCCCGCCGACGGCCTCACCCGAGCCCAACTGCGCTCGCAGCCTTGGTCCAAGCACCGCGAGGCCGCGCGCGTGGGACGCAGTATCGGCGTGCTGCGAGTCGAGGACGGGTGCGTCCGACTGGGACCGAAGCTGTTCACTGAGTGGTTGCTCGATCGTGACGCCAACGAGCTGCATTGGGATCTGGCGATTTCCTACGCCACGGAGGACGAGCCGTTAGCCAGGCAGATCCACCGAGCGCTGCGCGATGAGTTCAACGTCTTCTACGCCCCAGAGCAGGACGCGCCGCTCTGGGGAAGCAACCTCAATAGGGTGCTTCCCAACACCTATGGCGTCTGTAGCCGCTACGTGCTGGTGATCAGCACAGAAGTATACGCGACCAAGCACTGGACGCGGATCGAGTACGACGCAGTAGCGAGCGAGGCACCCGACCGAATTCTCCTACTTGACTGCGGAAAGCTACCTGCCGATATTCCTAATGGGCTAGTCTATCGGGGAAGTACACCTGCGGAGCTGGTAGGTCTCGTTGACGCACTGCGCGCGAGAGTCGCAGCCCGTTAAGCGATATTTACTTGGAAAGGTAAGACAATCCCGGCAGAATTAAAGCGGTTGTGATCAGATGCAAGCGCTGACGTCGTCGCTGTCGTTGGAGGCGTTCGGGGTGAAGCGCGGTGGTGCGCTTGCCGCCGCGCGCCCGGTGCCCGGTGCCGTCGAAGAAGGGAGGTTGAGGGCTGTCGACGAGCACGCTATCGCCCTGCCGCCGCTACTACTGCTGGTCGACCAACTCGAACAGGTGTGGACCGGCGAAGCCGACAGCGAGGCACTCATCACCGGGCTGCTGCTGGCAGGCAAACACGCCGCCCTGACTTACCACCGCAGGGTCCGCAGCGTCCTTTCCTCTGCTCGGACATCTACGACTCCCTGGGATTCGACGACGTCGACAAGTTCCACAGCGACGAGATCCGGCTGGAGTGGACTTGGGCGCAGCTGCCCCAACTTGCCGTCGCCAGGGCGAGCGCGGCCCTGGACTACGACTGAACCCCGACGAACTGTGGACCGAGGTGTTCCCCAACCGTGTCGCGGGTGACGGGACCCGATAGTTGGGCTAGGGCTTGTGAGAGCTGGTTATCGGTGGGTGCAGATGGCAGTGTAGCCGGCGGGGGTCTGAGAGCCCAGCGCCGAATGCCGTCGGAGTTGTTTGTATTCGGTCTTCCAGTCGGTGATCACGACCCTGGCCTGGGTCAATGATTAGAACTGGGGCAGGTTGAGGCATTCGTCGCGGACCGGCCGTTGAACGACTCGATGTAGCCGTTGCGCCACGGTCGGTCTGGTGGGATGAACGCCAAGCCGACTCATTCACCGGCCCAGTCCCGCGTCGTCGCGCAGGCCAGTTCGGGCCGTTGTCGCTGCGCAACACCGCAGGGTATCCGCGGTCCACTGCGATCCGGCCCAGCTAGTCGGCCAATCGGTCTGCGGTGATCGACCGTTCGACCAGTCCGCTGAGACATTCGCGGGTGTTCATCACACGATGGATACGATCTTGACCGGTCGACCGTCGGTGGGGGCGACGAACTGGAAGTCCACCGCCCAGACCCGGTTCGGCGCGTCCGCCGTGACCGGCAGCTCGGCGGTGGACACGCCCAGGTGCTTGCGGCGGCGCCGTTGCGGTACCCGCAGGCCCCCTCCCTCCACAGTCGCTGGACCTTCTTGTGGTTGATGTTCCAGCCCTCGCCGCGGGCGTCGTGGTAGGCCCCGCCGAATACCCCACCGCGGATGCGCCTCCGCATAAGCGCGCAGCTACGCCCGCAGCGCCGCGTCGAGGTCGACCGGTGTCTGTGCCGCGGGCAGGCGCCGCTGGGGGCACGGTGTTGCCCGGCGACCTGGCAGGTGAACCGCTCGCTGACCCGCAGGATTTTCATCAGATGATGCACCGCAGCCCGCCGCTGCTGCGGGCTCAGAAATTCCCTTGGCGACCTCCTTGAGCGCGGCCTTCTCCAGCTGGGCGTCGACCAACAGTCGCTTGAGCGTCGCGTTCTCCCGTTCCAAGTCCTTCAACCGTTTGGCGTCGTCGACTTTCAACCCTCCGACCTGGTTGCGCCACCGGTAATAGGTGGCCTCAGTGACCTACAACTCCCGACACACATCGCCACGTTCCGGCCCCTGAGCCAGGAGTTGATCAGCCTGGATCAGCTTCCGACAAAGGGTAGGCAGCCAGTAGTCGGTGGACTCGGCCGCGCCGGTGGGCCATTCCGCGAGCAGCCAGCACTGCGGAAGGCTGCTGTCTGGGTTGCGCGGGATGTGCCGGTAGGCCGGGCGGACCTGCGGCGCGAGGAACCACGACCGCATGCGTCCGGTCGGGCTGGCTGGACTCTTGTGGGAGCCGTGGCGCCAGACCACGAACTTCCCCGCTGACCGACCGCGGCCATCACCAGCGTCTTCAGAACGATCGGTGGGTCGGGGTAGCGGGGTTCGGGCTGACGGCTGATTCCGCCGTAGGCGTACGACCGGCGACGCTGGCGGGGTGGGCGGTGGCGATCGGAGTGGCCGCCACCGCGTAGGTCAGGCCGCGGTCGGTGAGTCCCTGGCGGAAGCCTGCAGCTGCACCCCGCCTCGATCGCTTCGGGACCGGACAGCAGCGACGCGGTGAAGAAGATCCTCGGCTCCGTCAGTGACGTCGCGCTCGGGGTCAACGAGCTGCACAACCTCACCGGCACAGGGACACGGACCCGCGCCCGCCGGGTCGGCCGCCGTCCCGCCATGTCCAACTCGCCGTCGATGCCGTCCTCACCTGGTGCCAACTCATGCTCGACACCCCTGATCGACCCCAATGCGCCCTGGCGCTCCCGCCCACCCTCTTGACGCAAGCCTATGCTCGGGACTTCGGGACATCCGTGCACACGACCTCGGACATCGAGAGACACGGCATGCGATACAAACCCACCTGGGCAAACGCTGCTCGATCCGGTGTCTCGGAGACCTTCGTTTGTCGACACTGCTGCTGAGCAGGGCTGTCAACGTCCAAAGTTGTCCGCGCGGGCGCGGGGAGATTAAGCGTGTCCGTCCTCGCAGGCGGCGACCGCGCTCGCCAACTACCGACGATGAGCCCGCCGACCCCCGAGGGTGGGCGTGGCCCAGGACCTAAGCGTCTACTCGGTCGCCCGCCAGTGGGTGGCCGGGACGCACTCCACTCTCGAGATTCGCGAAGAGGTTCTACAAGGCGACGAGTTCAGCGATCTTCTTAGCGATGTCTTCTAGCGAGTCCTCGTCAGTGCTGAGACCGTTACGGGAGCCGAGGAGCGGGCTGATCGCCCGAATTTCGTCGTAGCTCACCCCGTGCGCGACGGGGATCAGCAGGTCGCGAGCCAGCAGCTCGGAGAGTTCCTTTTCGGACACACCACCGTTTTCGATGCGCTTGAGGAAGGCGGGCGTGATGAGGACGAGACCGATGCGCGTCTTGGCCAAGCCCTTGTCAATCTCCCGCATGAACGGCAGGCCGAGGATGATGTCCCGCTCGCTGAACCAGACCGACACGTCGTGGGCTTCGAGGAGGTCGTGTAGTTCAGTCGCGGTCTCTCGCCGGTCGTCCCAGGCATGGCAGAGGAACAGGTCGTAGGACTCGGCCCGTGGTCCCACCGCTTCAACCTTCTGACGGTAGCGATCCAGTGCCGCGACTTCGTCAGAGCTGTAGGTGACGGGAGAGTTGGCCGGCGACCAACGCGGACGAGTCGATCGGCCAGCGCCGCCTCCACCGCTGGACCCGCCTCTACCGCTCGAAGCGCGAGGGGTCGGCGAGGTGTAGGAGGACGGGGAGTAGGACGACCGGTATTGGCCACCATGAACAGGGCAGTCTGCGCCACCGCCCCGGATGTGGCCGCGTACGGGCGCTGTACATCGCATGGTGCGAGTCTAGGCGCGACCACCGACAGTCCTGGTACGAGTCCTGCCGGGCACCGACCGCTACAGGCTTGGTCCCCGCCCTGGGGATGGGCTGGGGTAGTGCGGGCTGGTCGTAGGCGAGTTGTCGGGCGCGTTCCGCGGCGCGGGCCCGCTGGTACGCGGCTGCTGTGCCTGCCAGGTAGTACGCAGCCGGTCTGCTCAGAGAACATGGCGGCCCGGGTGCGGGTTCGGTGCGCAGCTCGGTGTGCCGCCGACCCAGGCGGTGGCGTCGTGGTCTTGGCTGGCGATGCGGGAGCGCTGGTCGCGTAACTGGTGCTGGCCGGTGGCTGGCGCGCGGGCGCGGTCGACGGCGGCAAGCAGCCCGTCTGTGCTGCGGTGGCCAAGCAGGTCGACCACCCGCGGTACTGAAGGCGGTCAAGGTAACTTTGCCGGTCGTCTTGGTGCAGGGCGGCGTTGGTGGCTTGGTTGGGCAGCCGCGCGGACGCGGTGGTGCTGCTGGCCCGCTCCCCCGGAGTGGCGGTGATCATCAGCGTCGTGGCGCTCGCCTGGTTCCTATACCGCAGGGCAGCGATCCGCCTGAGGCGCAACCTCTGGCTCGACCCGACCGCCAGCGTCGTACCGGGACGGCTCCTGGTTGACTTTCGCTGGAAACTGGAACCAGGCCAGATCGCCACGATGTCTTTTCGCTTGCTGCCGCTGCCCGCGGCAGACCAGATTGTCTGCCTGCACGGCATTCTCACCATCACCGGGGCTTGTGACTGACTTTCCACCTTCTGCTTGTCATAGTACCAACGCAACGAAGCGGGTCTACCTACCGCCCCAGGCGCTTCAACATATTTGAGTCGAAATTGTTCGGTTGCCTACATGATGGC
The DNA here is from genome assembly GCF_053813445.1 of Actinokineospora lacus. Lineage (NCBI taxonomy): Bacteria > Bacillati > Actinomycetota > Actinomycetes > Pseudonocardiales > Pseudonocardiaceae > Actinokineospora > Actinokineospora lacus. Next base: position 134,945 of record NZ_JBQERA010000014.1, on the reverse strand, counting down.
GTAGCGGACGTGGGGTGCCCGGAAGTAACCGCGGACGATGTGCGGTTGGCGCTGGCGGCGGTGCAGGAAGCGGCGGGTTTCGTGGGCGAGGTGGTCGGCGGTGTGGGCCCGTGCGGCGTTGACGTTGCGTTTGAGGTCGGCGTTGAGCACTCGTCCGGGTTGAGCTCTGGGCTGTAGCCGGGCATCAGGTGCAGTTCGATCCGCTCGTTGTTGGTCTGCAGCCAGGCGCGGACCGTCTTGCTGCGGTGGACCGGGTGCCGGTCGGCGATGACGTGCACTTTCCGGCCCGCTTGGCGGGCGAGGCGGTCGAGGAACGCGGTGAACACGGTTGCGGTGAAGCGCTCGGTGAACACGGTGAACCACAGGGCGCCTCGCGAGGCGACCGCGGACATGACGTTGACCCGCAGGCGTTTCCCGGTCACCCGCACGATCGGCGTGCGGCCTTTCGGTGTCCAAGACCTGCCTGGCGGTGCGGCATCCGAGCGCAGCCCGCACTGGTCGACCCACGCGACCGCGGCCCCCTGAGCCTTCGCGCGTGCCTCAATCGCCGGGTACTCCTCATCCAGCCACGCGCGCACCGCGGCGGGCTGCTGCTCGTAGGCGCGGCGCGCCGGGCGCTGCGGGGTGAAGCCGTGGCGGCGCAGCCACAACCCGACGCCCTGCTCGGTCATGTCGACCCCGACCACCAGCCGGATCAGCTCGACCACCGCCGATCGTGTCCACAGCGGGCCGCCGATCAGCAACTCTTCGGGGGTGTAGTCGGCCATCGCCGCGAACAGCGTGCCCCGATCCTGTGGAGCGATCAGCTCAGCAGGGCCGGGACGCCCCCTGCGAGTCGCCAGGCCGCCACGACCATCCCGCCGGTAGGCACGCCACCACGTGCCCACCGACCGTTCGGAGACCCCGAACACCTCCGCCGCCTGCCGATAGCCCTCGACCCGACCGGCCTCCAACGCCGCCACCACCCGCAACCGCAGCACTTCACGCTCGGCAGGCGACAACCGATGCGCACCCTCGACATCGACCACGAGTGATCAACCTACAGGAAGGTGATCACTTTCGTCTCAATAGGTCGTGTACATGAAGCTGAGCATCGCAGGCATCTGCGAACGAACAGTCAACCTAAAAGTCTGCCATGCATGCACTCGTTAAGATAAGATACCCCGAACTCGCGCGTCACGCGGTTGGCTGCACAACCGGAAGGGCATGAATGAAACGTGAAACGTACTTTCCCGGCGCACAGTTCCCGGTGGAAGTTATTGATGCAGCCATTTCTGTACTTAGCCGGTTTCGCCTTCTCGATACCGTGAAGGATAAAGAACCAGTTCGCTTTTCGTCGATGGTGGTTGCTCATGGCCACAGCATCTGGACGCACGACGACATCGATGCATGGATGGATGACTATCGACGGCAGCCCTTGTCGGCGACATTGACAGTCGTACTCCCTCCATACCAGGAGTACTCTACACTGCGGGAAGCCGTGACGCTGGAGCTCCGGTTCTCAAGTGACGTTGCAGGTCCTGCCGGAACGTCAGTTGCAGTGGAAGCCAACAGCACAGATAAGATCGAATCAGTTATGAATCTGTTTGCAGCGACAACCGGGGTGCCCAGTCCGTTGCCAGCAGCAAACGCGATAGCACTGCGATCACCAGCAGTGTTCATTGGCCATGGTCGCTCTGATTTGTGGCGTGACCTAAAAGATCACCTTCTCCATCAGCACGGTCTAACTGTCCAGGCATATGAAACGGGAGCACGCGCAGGTCACGGTATCCGAGATATTCTCGAAAGTCTGCTTTCAGATGCAGCATTCGCAATACTTGTACTTACCGGTGATGATACCACGGAAGCTGGCACTAAGCGTGCTCGTCAGAATGTGGTGCATGAAGTTGGACTGTTCCAGGGCAGGTTGGGATGGCACCGTGCAGTACTGGTAGTTGAGGAGGATGTTGAGCTCTTCTCCAACATTGATGGCGTCCAGCAGATCGGGTTCAGTCGCGGCAACATACGTGAAACTTTTGGCGACGTAGTCTCTACCCTTCATCGTGAGTTCGGACGCAGTGTAGGCAGACCATAATTACAGGCGCGGAGAATACCATGACTCATACATCGAGGACCCTGCTCTCTTATACTAGGCATCGATGCTTCATCTCATATCACCAAGCAGACGAAGAAGAAGTTCAGCGGTTTGTCGATACGTTTGACCACACGAACGATGTTTTTATCTCGCGCGGTATCGGTGCAAGTATGCCGGGAGACATCATCGATAGCTGGGACCCCGACTACATCAAGAGTCGGATCCGGCAGCTCTACCTTAATACCAGCACGGTAACCATCGTAATGATTGGTAAGTGCACGTGGGCTCGTAGGTTCGTTGACTGGGAGATCGCAGCATCGTTGCGCAATACGGTGAACTCAAGCCGGAACGGACTCATGGCGATTCGCTTGCCATCGGTTGCTCACTATAATCCCAATCTTCCTCCTCGCCTTCACGATAATTTGACCGAGAATCAGGGCGAGCGCTACGCCAGATACTACGACGTCCCGAGCTCGGCTGCTGATCTTGCAGGCTACATTGATGACGCCTATCGGGCGCGTACAATGCGGGCTCAGTCTGCGACGAATACTCGCCTGCTGTTTGATCACAACCGGAAGTGCCCATGACGTCCCCCGCCTTTGAATTGCCTGGCTTCTTTGTCGAAGCAGACAGGGCATCGCTCCGCGGTCAGCGCCGTATGCTGCGATGGAGTCGTGCTCGTCTTCTTGGTGCGGTAGGCGCATCCGTTGGTGGAGCACTGAGCTTAAAAGTTGATAACTTCGATCTCTGGGCGATACTAGCTTTACTCTCTTTCGGGGTCGCACTCGTTGCCGAGATCGCTCTCATGACGACGCAGCCTGAACGCGATTGGTATGCGGGGCGAGCATTAGCCGAGTCAGCCAAAACGCTCGCCTGGCGGTACGCAGTGGCCGCAAATCCCTTTCCGCCATCGATGGGCGCAGCCGAAGCGCGTCAGTTGATGCATGAGCGCCTTGCTGAGGTTGCGGAAAAGGGAAAAGACAGATTGGTGCTGGGTGTGGAAGCACCTGGAATCACTTCAGGGATGACCCGTGTACGCGAAACCTCTTTCGGGGAGCGTAAAAGGATCTACCTCGAAGAACGTGTTGCCGAACAAAGAAGCTGGTACGCCGCAAAGGCGGCAACCAATGCGCGTAACGCTACCCACTGGCGAGTTGCATTGATAGCGGCTGAAGTTGCTGCCATCGTTTTAGCTGGCGGTCGCGCTTTTGGTGCCTGGAACCTGGATGTAAGTGGAATCATCGCAGCTGCGATTGCCGCAGGCGCGGCCTGGCTCGGATTGAAGCAATACAGTTCGTTGGCATCCGCTTACTCGATTGCCGCCACTGAACTGAGTCTGTCTGGAGCAAGACTTTCGGACGCGTCTGAAGAAAGCTGGGTGGACGCTATGGCTGATGCCGAAGAAGCAATCAGCCGCGAGCACACGATGTGGATTGCCTCGCGTGCCGGATTAAGATGAAATTTTACGCGTCTCACGACTCGCCGCATTAGGGAACTGAACACTTGCGCCTCACGTCATACGACAAGGCGGTATGGAACATATTGCTACTTCCAACGAGACGGAAATTTTGAAACATTGAGAAAAAGTACGCAATTTCCAGTATCGCCAATGCGCAATGCGTTAATTCGCCGTTTTCACGGGGAATGGCGTAAGGGCGGTCGTTTCATGGAGAAAGGTGCTCTCAGCTGCAAGGATATGGCTTGTCCAGGGGGCGAGTTCAGTCGGTCGTAGCATGTGATCTTGGTGTTCGGTGGGGAAGGATTCCCTGTCGTGCGCAGGATGTTGACCTTGGCCGATCGGGAGGAGATCTCCCGGGGTTTGGCCGAGTCGTTGGAGTACAAGGAGATCGCGGTCCGGATCGGTCGTGACGCGTCGGTGGTCTCGCGTGAGGTGGCTCGTCACGGTGGGCGGGATGTCTATCGCGTCGAGCGTGCGCAGCGGGCCGCTGCGGTGGCTCGGACGCGGCCGAAGGCGTTAGCGGTGGATCGGGACCCGGTGCTGAGGGCTCGGGTGCTCAGGTTGTTGCGGATCGGCTGGTCACCGGCCTCGATCGCGGGCCGCCTGGCGCGTGATCACGGCGGCGGGGACGCTGGTCGGGTGAGTCACGAGGCCATCTACCAGTGGGTCTATGCCCAGCCGGTCGCCACGTTGCGCCGGGAGTTGATCGCGCTGCGCACCGGTCGCACGAACCGGGCCGCGCCCAGCCCCTGCGCCGCGTATCCGCGAGCCCCGCTACCTCGATGAACACCCTGTCGAGGTCGCCGGGCGCGCGGTGCCGGGGCACTGGGAAGGCGACATTGTCGTCGGCAAGGGCGGCAAGACAGCGGTGGCCACGCTGGTGGAGCGCACCAGCCGGTTCCTGGTCCTGGTGCTGCTGACCGGGCGGGACTCGCTGACCGTCACCCAGGCCATCATCTCCGCGGTCGGCCCGCCGCCATCCTCGATCACACGATCGCTGACCTGGGACTGCGGCGCGGAAATGGTCATGCACAAGGGTGTCACGGCCACCGGACTGCTGGTGTTCTTCGCCCACCTCACTCCCCCATGGGAGCGCGACAGCAACGAGAACCTCAACCGCATCGTCCGCGAGTACCTACCCAAAGGCACCGAGATCACCAGCAACCCACACTACTTGGCCGCGATCGCCGCCAGGTCAACGGCCGAGCCGTAAGATCCACCACTGGCGCAAACCCCAGCGAGGTATTCACCGAACTCCTCGCATCAGATGCTTCCACCACCTGAACTCGCCCACCAACAAAACCCCACCACCGTGCAGTGGCAACGATGGACTCCCCCTCACACACCCCCGAGGGCGACCCGACCCGAGATAACCTCGACACGCGGCTGGCTGCGCGGTCTCGCCTGCGCACCGGGTGCGGGCGCGAAAGTACCGGCTGGTGTTTGTCGACCAACTGTTGGCGACCCATGTGCACCTCCGTCACGGTGTCACCCATGATGTGCTGGGCGCCTGTTTCGGGGTTGACTGCTCGATCATCACGCGGGCATCAACGAGATCCGACCACTGGTGCTCATGATGACCTTAAGGCTAGGCGGGCCCAGTGGTACAGGAACACCAGTTGGTCGACCATCGTCCGCATCCCGGGATGAACGACCTCTCACCGGCCGACTGGATCTGGCGCGCGACGAATGGCGTCCCGAGGTCGTCGCCACCGCAATCTGGGAGCTAGGTCCAATGCCAGTGACTTACTGGTCCTAACAAAATGATCAACGTCGTTGCGTCGGCCGTGCCCGTTGTGGATCATGTTCGGTCGTGAGGAGAGGTTAGTCGCCGCCGTGGATCGTCTCGGACGACCTGTGGGAGCGGATCGAGCCGTTGTTGCCGGTGGTGCCACGCAGACCTCGCAACCCCGGCCGGAAGCGGGTGCCCGATCGGCAGGTGTTGTGCGGGATCCTGTTCGTGCTGCACACCGGGATCCAGTGGGAGTTCCTGCCGCAGGAGCTGGGCTTCGGCTCCGGGATGACCTGCTGGCGACGATTGCGCGACTGGAACCAGGCCGGCGTCTGGTCTCGACTGCACGAGGCACTGCTCGCGGAGCTGCACTCGGCGGGCAGGTTGGACTGGGACCGCGCCGTCGTCGACACCTCGCACGTGCGGGCCGCTCGCCGCGGCCCAAAAGCGGGCCGAGCCCGGTCGACCGCGCCCGACCGGGCTCCAAGCACCACGTCCTGACCGACGGCGGCGGCATCCCGCTCGCGGTCCTGCTCACCGGCGGCAACCGCAACGACGTCATCGGCCTGGAGCCGCTGCCGGACGCGGTGCCCAACGTGCGCGGTCGACGCGGACGCCCGCGTCGACGCCCGAAGACGGTCTACGCCGACCGCGGCTACGACCACGACAAGTACCGCAGGCTCCTGCGCGCCAGGGGAATCGCTACACGAATCGCCCGCCGCGGCGAACCCCACGGCTCCGGTCTGGGCACGGTCCGCTGGGTCGTGGAGCGCACGACCGCCTGGTACCACGGCATGAAACGCCTACGCATCCGCTGGGAACGCCGCGACGACATCCACGAAGCCCTCCTCGGCCTCGCCACCTGCATCATCTGCTACCGACACATCCAACGACTTTGTTAGGACCAGTTAGGCGAGGTGCTAAGCAGGTAGCGGTGCCCGACTGGTTACGGTCGCACGTCCTGGACGCGTCGTGAGGTCTGCGATGTGGCTGGCCAGGGAGCGGACCTGGCGCAGGAGAGCGGTGGGCTCGAGGCCGAGGTCGAGGTGCCGGACGTGGATACGCACGCCGGCGTGCGGCAGGTGGTGGGTCATCCCGGTGCTCGGGCCGTCGGCGTAGACGAGGATGGCGTCCGACAGGCCGGCCGCGGTGGCGTAGGCGAGTGTCTGGTACAGGTTCGGTGCGTGGCCCTTTCCCTTGTCGTACCGGTACTTCAGCTCGCCGACGAAGCGACAGCGACCCTCGACCCACCAGCTCAGGTCGGGCTCGATGGCCAACTGCCGCGCGTCGTCCAAGTGGAGCCGGGTCGAGGAGCCGGAGGGGAATTCTCGCTCGCTGATGCCGAGAGCGCGTCGGGTGGCGTTGCGGACGAAACGTTCGAACACGGTGGCCATGTCCAGGACCAGCCCGGGGGCGCGGACGTGACCGGTGTGCAGGTCGGCCTCCGCGCCGGTGAGGATGAGCCGTGCCAGCTCGACCGCGGGCCGGTAGTGCTGGTTGAGGCGCGTCCACGGCACGGACGGCACCTGGTGCGCGTCGTACCGGACCGGAGCCACCCCGGCCAGCGCGCGCCGCAACCGCACGAGAGCGCGACGGGTGACCTCGGCGTGTGCCGGGAGGTCCGCTGCGGCGAGCAGCGCGGCCAGGAGCAGGCGGTTCTCCAGGATGTCCTCGTCGTGCTCCTGGTAGGACACGGCGAGCGGCAGGTCGCGACCCGGTGTGGTGCGCAGCTGTTCGGCGAGGTCGATACGTCCGCGCACGGTGTACGAATGCTCCTCGTGGCCGCGATAGCCCCGCAGGACACCGTTTCGTAGCGCCCGGTCGCACAAGGCGCCGAAGAGCACGACCACGGCGTCGGTCAGCGAGCTCGCCTCGTCGAGTGCCGCGTCCCCGTGCCATTCCGGGTCAACCGCGTGCGCGAGCAGGAACAGGACCCTGGCGATGTCCAGCTTGGGCCGGACGACGATCGTCGTGTCACCGTCCACGAGCGCACCGACCAACCGCCCCGGTCGGACGTCGTACCGTTGGCCGGACGTGTCAGATAAGTCCACCCGGCAGGCGAACCGGGTCCGCAGCAGCTCGGCCTGGTGCGGCGTGAGCCAAACCGCGTGTCGCGTCTCGTACTCACGGAAGAGGAGCGTCGTCACCGGGAGCACCCACCTCCACCCGCAGTTGGGCGAGGGTGAGCTCGACGAGGCGGTCCTGACGGCCGTGGAAGTGCTCCCTCAGCGTGGGCAGCACGGCGTGCTCCCACACCAGATCCAGCCACGCGTCGTCGATCTCGTTGCCGTCGCGGAAGAAGTGGCTGGGGCCGATGGCGGCGTCGGGGTCGGCGATCCGCCGGTTCGCGGCGGCGACGGCATCGGCAACCCACTCGTACTTCGGATGCCGGTGCTGGAGGTAGCGGCGTAGCATCTCGGCCACCGGACCCTGGTCAGACCGGAAGTCGACGAAGTAGAAGCGGCGCCGCAACGCGCTGTCCAGCAGTGCGATCGAGCGGTCCGCCGTGTTCATGGTGGCGATGAAGAAGAGGTTCGGCGGAAGAGAGAACCGCTCCTCCCGGTACAGCAGCCTCGCAGGCTCGCCTCGGTACTCAAGCAGGAAGTACAGCTCCCCGAACACACGCGCCACGTTGCCGCGGTTCAGCTCGTCGATGACGAGCACGTACTGGTTGTCCTCGTCGGCTCGGGCCCGCTCCGCGATCCTCAGCAGCGGTCCGTCCACGAGCCGGAAACCGCTGCCGTCGACCCGAGGGCGGAAGCCTTCAACGAAGTCCTCGTAGGAGTACGTGGGATGGAATTGCACCAGTTCGACGCGGTCGCGCGACTTGGTGAACCACGCCGCCAGCTCACGAGCCACGTACGTCTTCCCGGTGCCGGGCGTGCCCTGGAAGATGAGCTGTTTCTTTTCCCTGAGCAGCTGGTCGATCTCGTCGAGGAACGGTTCGTCCAGGTACAGGTCCCGTGCGAGGTCGGTCAGCGATCGTTCCTGCTCACCGTCGACGGGATCGCTGGGCGGTCTGGGTGTGTCCGGCTTTGGCTCCGGAGGCGTCGCGCCGCTGCCGCGGCGCCACTTCCGAAATGCATCGGCCTCGATGTCCGACCACTCGTTCGGCGGGTCGTAGGTCATCAGCGCCCACATGAGGGACTGGCCGTCGAGCCGGTCGGCGAGCTCGACGCCCGCGCTCCGGAACGCGGTCACGAGCTGGTCGAGGAACACGAGGAACCACGCGTACCGCTCGCCCTCGGTCGCGGACGGCTCCGGCTTGCTGTGCTTGGTGAGCCGGTAGGCCGCGTCGACCGCCCGCGCCCGCCACGGCGGCATGGAGGTGACATCCACTGCGCCGAGCAGCACCGAGGCCAGGTTCAGCCGTGCGCCGCTGCCCGCAACGGCCGTCTGGGGCAGGCGCTCGAGGAACCGGTCCACCGAGGAGGGGCCGGGGTCGGTCCACAGCTGGGCGAGAACGTCGGGGCCGTCCTCAGCGTTTGTCAGCCACTTCAGGAACGAGTCGGTGACCCGCCAGTCGACGAGGTTGAGGCCCCGCAAAGCGTTCCGCACGTCCTCGGGTGCCCCGGACTCCCGAGCGGTCCTGAGCGCCTCGGCGCCCTCGAGCTTGTAGGCGCGTTCCATCGCGGCGAGGTCGACGGCGCCCCGCAGTCGTCTGCCCCATGCCACCAGCGCGGTCCACCGGTCGCTCTGCTCGGACCATTGCCACACGTGGGGCGAACGGTACAAGTTCACGAACTCCTCGACGCCCCAAGTCTCGTTCGGCGCCAACGCGTTGACAACAGAAGCGAGCCGGAACGACTGCGGTTCGGTGGCGGGACCCGCGAGGTCCGGCCACGTGTCCAGGATGCGCTGCCGATGCTCGCGGCTGACGACCGGCGCGAACACGTCCGGGAACAGCAGGTGCTCCAGGGAGTAGCGCTGGATCGCCCCGCCGTTGTCCTCAACTCCATCCAGCAGCTCGACGAGCGCGGCCGGCTCGGTCAACGCGCGCCGCCGTGCGGGCTCAGACAATCGTTTCAGAGCCGCGACGGTTCGAATGAGCTGCGAGAACTGGCGCCAGCGGTAGTTGTTGTATCCCTGACCGGGGTTTACCAGGCCCGACTCGAGCGCCTCGGCGAACTCGGCCGGGATGTCGTGGCCGTCTCCGGCGAACCCGAGCACGGCGCGCACGTGCTCGGCCTTCATCCGGCCACCGATCGTGGTGCTGCGCGCGACCAACAGGTGCACGTACAGCAGCTCAGCGACCAGCCGTACCGCCGACGGTGGCGACGCGGCGAGCTGGCCGCGGAGCTTCGTGACGAAGGTGTCCTTGCCGACGTCCGGCTGGTCGACGAAATCGCGGACCAGGATGTCCGCGTTCGCGGCGGTCGCGATGCGATCCTCACCGAACAGGCTCAGGTCATCGAGCAGACTCCGATCCCGCCAGCGCCGCGCCGCTTCATACACCGGCCGGCACGAAGGATAGGGAATGCGGGTCCGCGTCATGTCCGCCATCAGACCACACAGCCCGCACGGTTCGTGCGCTCGTGCCAGTTCGTGGCAACTCAGTTCAAAGTGGCAGGGTAGGCCATCGGCGACTTCCCAGATCTGGCCGTTCGGTGAGAATCTCCGATCAGGTCAGCAGCAGCAGCAGCAGTGTGGCCCGATGTGGCGAGAGGTACGGGCGCTCGTCAAGCTGCCGCCCCTGACTGCGACGTTGCGCTGGATGTCGAAGTACTACGCGGCCTCAAGTTTCAGGAGTGGGGTGTCTGGTGGGTTGCCGATGGTGTGGAGGGCGTTGTGCCAGCGTTGTTGGAGGGTGGTGAGGAGGCGGGTTTCGATTTCGGGGGCGACGTGGCTGTAGATGTGTTCGATTTTGTCGGGGAGGCGGTGGCCGAGGCGTTTGGCTTGGGCGATGTCGGGGATGAGGTCGGCGATGAGCCAGGTTTTGTGGCTGTGGCGCAGGCCGTGGAAGGTGAGTCCGGGTTCGATCGGGGGTAGGCGTGGCCAGTTGGTGGGGTGGTGTCCGGTGCCGTCGGCGGCGGGGCGCATGACGCGGCGGGAGAAGTTGGAGCGGCGGGGGTGTTCGCCGGTGGTGGTGATGAAGACGTGTGGGTGGTGGTGGGTGGTGAGGTGGTGGCGCAGCAGTTGTGTGAGGAATGGTGGGAGTGACACGGTGCGGGCGGATTCGGCGGTTTTGGGTGGGCCGAGTTGGAACTTGCCGTCGATCTCGAGGAGGGCCCCGTGGTCGGGGTCGATGATCATCCGACCGGTGCCGGTGGTGGGGAGGTGGAGGTTGTGGCGTTGCAGGCCGAGGAGTTCTCCCCAGCGGGCTCCGGTCCAGGCTGCGGTGATGATGAGTGCGGCGGCCCAGGCTCCGGTGAGGTGGTAGGCGTGCAGGGCGATGCGCAGGGCGCGGTCGGGGGTGGTGTGGACGCGTTCGCGGGTGGGGGTGTGGTGGCGGCGGCCGCGTCGTTTGGGGCGGTAGGGGTTGGCGTGGATGAGGCGTTCGTCGGCGGCGTCGGTGAGCATCATGGACAGGATTTTGACCATGGTGGTCACGGTGGTGGGGGCGTAGCCGTCGCCGCGTTTGGTCTTGGCCCAGGCGTGGATGGTCAGGTTCGTGATGCCCGCCAGGGGTTGGTGGCCCCAGTCGGGGTGCAGGTGGTTGCGCCAGAGGCTGCGGTATTGGCGTTCGGTGTTCGGGGAGACATCGAGCGCGTCGAACCAGGCCTCGGCCCACGCTTGCAGGCGGGTCTTGCCCGCGTCGGGGTCGATGAACTGCCCGCGCCGTTGGTCGACGTTGATCTCCTCGGCTTTGGCCTCGGCCGAGGGTTTGCTGGTGTAGCCGGGGATGGAGCCGAGGGTGCCGTCGGGTTTGCGGTAGCGGACCCGCCAAGTGTCAGGGCCTGAGGGCTCGACGTAGGCCACGGGTGATCACCTTCCCACGAACCGGGTGACGCGATGACGGCTGTATGGACCCGTGGTGACCGCCGAGTGGGCAAGCATCCACGGCGAAGGTGACCCGATCAGGGGACACCACCCCCACGAAACCGGGCCACGGGACGCGGAGTGCTGGCGAACTGCTCGGCGATGGCCACCACGTCGGAGTGGGTGAAACGCAGATGCTTGCCGACATAACGACATGGGATCACCCGCGCAGCGGCTTTGCGCCGCAACCACGAGGGCCGCAACTGCAAACGCGCCGCCGCCTGCTCCGCGGTGAGCAACACGACCTGCCCCTCCCCCACCCCCGACTCACGTGGCACCCGTGTCGGCGTCTCCGGGCACTCGTCCTCGATTGCTGTTGAGGGTTCGGCGGGCGGTGTGGGGCGGGTTGGGCGTGTGGTTCCGGCGATGCGTCGTGCGTGCCGAGGGCTGCTGCTGGACATGGTCCACTCCCCTGCTTGTTGGTGACCGTCGATGTCGATTCGGATGGATCGAAGAGGTGGTTGAGTCGCCGCACACGACCCGGACGAGCCAGCGCACCGTGGCGATGGTGGCGGCGATGACCGAGGGCCGGTCCCCGGTCATCGCCGCCGCGGCTGGCGTCACGTACCGGACGTCATCGCTCGACCCCGCCACCTCGACACGGCTGGCGCGTGCTGGGTTGGTGTGATGGCGATGCTCATGCCGCACGACCGCAGTCGGCGGCGGCTGCTGCTGGTTCTCCCGAGCGGCACGACCACGGCGAGCAACCGTCCGGTTCGCCGTCCTCCTCGGCCCCATGTGTCGAGTCGGTGGTGATCAGCCGCAAATGCCTCGTGGGCCGCGACTTCGGAAGCACGTCGAGGTCGACCTGGTCCAGCGGAGTGCAGGAGCGGTGCAGGAAGTACTGCCCGCGCAACTCCTGCCCCTGCGTCGTGGCACGCGGATAACCGTCGCGGATCGCGCGGTCGAACTCGACCGCCTCCGCCCAGCCCTGCGGGTCGTGATCGCGCACCCACCGCCATCCGGCGTTGCCATGGAACGGACACCCGACACACGCTGACTTCACCGTCTCCCCAAAACCCCGCTCGGCCAAGTACTCCATGCACCGTGCGCGGTCGAAGCCGAGGTCGATCAGCGGGAAGACGTTACGCAGGAACCGCAGCCCGGAGTCCTTGGCGCGGTGGAACTCATCGGTGCTGATGCCGATGGCCTGCTCGGCGTACACCCCTCGCGGCACCCGACGCGGATGCGGATACCCCAGCAGCTCCCGCGCCGCCTTCTTCAACGGGGTGATCTTGTACTCGGAGGTGCACTGCCTGCGGGCGAGTCCTCGTGACCCGTCCGGGTTGAGGGTGTGCAGGGGCATGGAGACGAACCGGTGCTTCGGGTCGAGGGCGTCGGCGCGGATGTTCCCGGCCGAGACCCGCCGCACCGGGATACCGTGCTGTTCGGCGTGTGCGGTCAGTCGGTCGAGGTTGGCGTAGACGGCGCGCGGTTCCCAGCCGGTGTCGGCGAACAGAGCCACGTCGAACCGTGGGATCTCGCCCTCGCAGGCCAGCAGCAACACGGTGGTGCTCTGCACCCCGGCGCCCAGGGACAGCAGTCGCAAAGCGGGCCCGGGGTCGGGCACCGCCGGGTTTGGTGTGGTCATGCCGCAAGCACCTCCTTGCCGGCCCGCGGCCGATGGTCGGTGTGGAGAAGTTCGGCGAGGTCGTCCAGCAGCAGTGACACCGCGTGGGCGGCCTGCTGTGGGACCACGCCGTTGCCCAGCGCCCGCAGTTGCGCGGTGCGGGGCAGCGGGAGGTCGGTGACCCACCCGGGCGGAAGGCCCATGAGGTGTTCGACGAAGGCGGGCGCGAGCACCGGGCGGCCGTGGTTGCCGGGCTGGGTCGGGTGCGGCGCCGGGCGGTCGAGCACGGTTTCCCAGCGGCGGATCGCCGCCTCGTAGACACCCCAGTTCACCGTCGCGGACGACGGCCGAACGGTCGGCTCACCGGCCACGCCGCCGGTCGAGTCGGGCACCGCTACGAGGTGGCCTCGCCTGCCTGGCCCTCGGTCGAGGTAAGCAGCCGGATGACCGCCGAGGGCAGCATCAGGTCGCCCTTGGAACCCCGTTGCGCCGGGCATCCTTTCGTGCCGTCGGTGGCGCGTGGGGTGGGCAGCAACACCTCCGGCGCCACCAACGGGAGCACCTGCTGCGACAGCGGCGGACGGAATCCCCGTCCGGCCTTGCGGCCCGCCGTTCCGGTGTCGGAGGCCCGTGGAGTCGGCAGCAGCCGAAGCTGGCCCGGCAGCGTCGGGCCACCCTGTCTGCTCGCGGCTGCGGCACCGTTCAACGAGCCGTCGTACGCGGTCGGCGCCGCCGGCATCCCCGCCTCCGTGACCGGAGCAGGGTATGCGCAGCCAGGCGAGCAGGAACACCCGCTCCCTGCGGTGGGCGGCTCCGATGTCGGCGGCGCGGACGCTACGCCATGCCGCGTCATACCCCGCTTCGGCCAAGTCGCCGAGTACACGGTGGAGTCCTCCCCCGCGCCAGCGAAGCGCGGCGACGTTCTCCACAACGACGAGCGCGGGTCGTAGTAGGCGAAGACCCGCCACGATGTCGGTCCACAGCCCACTGCGGACTCCCTTCTCGATGCCCGCGCGCTTGCCCGCGGCGGAGATGTCCTGGCACGGGAACCCAGCGACGAACACGTCGACCGGCTCAACCGCACGCCAGTTGATGTGCCGCAGGTCGCCGAGGTTCGGGATGCCCGGCATCCGGGCATCGAGGACCTGGGCGATGTGCAGGTCGGGGTCGGCGACCCAGGCAATCCGGCCCCCACCGAGCGCGGCCAGCACGCCAAGGTCCAGGCCGCCGTAGCCGGTGCACAACGACCCCACGACCGGACCGGACTCGGCGCTGGAGGAGCCTCGCCCCGGCCCCAGCGGCATCACCGGGGCCGGGACGAGAGCGAGCGGCCGCGCCGCCCGCGCACGAGACGAGCGGGGTGAACGGTGCCGGGTCATGCCGCCCGGCCTCCGCGTGCAGGGTCGTCACCGAGGTGGCCGGCGGACCGTGTCGACCGGAATTGCTCGAGGTCGGTCACGCTCGCCGAGGACCTACCTGTGGTCTTGTGCAGGGCGGTGCGGAAGACGAGCACGTCCTCATGGGCGATCAAGTGCAGCGGCAGCCCAGCCTCGCGCTGCTTGCGGATGAAATCGCGCTGGAAGAAGCTGCCGCGCGCCACCAGGTCGGTCTCGGCGGCGCGGGCCAGCAGAGCGACATTGCGCTCCACCGGAATCAGGCCGGCGGCGCGTCCGCAGGCAAGGATCTGGGAGGGCAGGTCGATCAGCTCGGCGTGCTCCCGCCAGGGGCGGATGGTGATGGCGATGTGCCCACCGGGCTTCAGGAACGTCCGCAACGCGGCGAGGATGCGCGTGAACCCGGCCAGCAGCCGGTGGTGGCCGATGTTGGCGAGGTTGCCCCGGTCGAGGGTGTTGCCGTAGAGGTGGTGGTACTTCTGCACCCCGGCTCCGGGCGCGACCGACACCTGCCCGTGGGTCGAGGGACCATAGGGCGGAGACGTCACCACCAGCGCCGCCTGACCGACGTACTCCGGCGGCAGCAGCGTCACGAGCTGGCGGGCGTCACCGTGGAACACCCGCGCGTCGATCCCGTCGTCACCGCCCACGCCCTGCTCCCGCGCCAAGTCGAGATTCGCGCGAGCGACATCGACCCAGTGGGGTTCGTACTCCACCCCGACGGCACGGCGCCCGAGTCGGACGGCTTCGACGAGGGTGGTGCCGATGCCGCACATCGGGTCAAGCACCAACTCGCCTGGCCGGGTGTAGTGGGTGACAGCGTGACGGACGACCTCGGGCAACATCTTGGCCGGATGCGCGGTCGACTCAGGGGTGTACTTGTTCTTGCGCTGGGCCGCTGGCGAGGACTGCGCGGTCGTCCACACCGACACCGCGGGCGTCTCCGCGCTGCCCTTCCGCTCACCGTTGTCCACAGAGTTGTTCACAGCGGTGGGCGAGGTGTCGAGTGCGGTGATGAGCGCGCGTGGGATGCGCTGGGTCGGTTCGTCGCCGACCGCTGCGGCGGTGGTCGCGGAGGACTCGGCGGTGGGCTGGTGGGTGGCGTCGTGCGTCACGGGCGTGCCTTCCTGGCGGTGCGGTCCGGGGTGGGCGAGGGCGTCGTTCGGCGCGGGGTTGGGCGTGGTGTTCATTGGAGGTCTTCGGGCTGCGGGACCGCGTCCGTGGGCGCACTCGGCGACGCCGCGGGCGTCGGCTGGTGGTCGTGCGGCTGGGCGAAGACGAGGACGTCGGAGTGGATGCGCCGATGCGGAGCGGGCAGACCGCGCACCGAGGCGCGGTGACGCGCACGCGCGTCGCCGTCGTCGGTGTCGAGGTCACCGTGGACACCGTCGGAGTGCGCGTCGGGGTGGGTGTCGGCGAGGTGGAAACGGCCGTCGCGGACGGGCGTGTGCAGGGCGACGATGTGCTGGAGGTAGAGCAGGTCGGCGTTCTGTCCTGCGGTCACCACCGCGCCGGTCGGGTCGGTCAGCTCGCCCGACGTCCAGTCACAGTGGGTGAGCACGACGAGGATGCCGCCGACCCTCAGTCGCCGTGCCGCGTAGAGCGCGATGAGGTCGGCGGTGTTGCCGTGACCGTGGTGGCCGGAGGGGTGCGGCGGCAGGCTGGTGATGATCAGGTCGGCGCTGTCCACGGGTGCGGTCACCGCGTCCGGGAAGGGCACCTCGACGGTGGCTTCCGGTGCCGTGGGGAGGGTCGCGGGAGCCGGGCCCAGCCCGCCGACGAGGTCGGCCCAGAACGGGCGGGACGCCAGGCCGGTCAACATCGGATCGACCGGGACTCGCTCGACGCGCGCGGCGCGGTCGAGGCGTTCGACGGCGGCGATGGCGTCGACCAGCTCGGGGTCCGACTCGGTGCCGGGGGCGTGGTCGATGACGCCGTCGGCACCGACCACGCCGAGCCTCGGGCGGGCGCGGTCGGGGGTCGGCCAGCTCAGCAGCACGACCTGTTCGGTGGGCTTGCTGAACGAGGTGACGATCCGCTCGACGAGGGCCGCGGGCCACGTGGCGTCGAGGTCGATCGGCGCGGAGCCGGCGGTCCAGACGGTCGCCGGAGTCGGGGTCGAGGCCGACCCGCGTGAGCGCGAGCGACCGGTGCCGGCCGTGGACTTCGCGGGCTTGCCGGGGCTCACGCGGGTGGTGGTCGGAGCGGTCGGCCAGGGGCGGCGGTCGCCGCCTCGGCGTCCGCCGGGGCGGGCCGGAGCCGGATGGGTAGAGTCAGCGTGCCCTCGGGGCGAGCGGCGGGCGGAGTTGTCGGGCTGGGTCACGGGTGTCCCTTCGCCAAACTGGGTGCGCCTGTCGGTGCGAGGCGCTGATGACACCCCTGAACTCCGAAATACAGCCCCTTTGGGGACACGCCCCTGCCAACTTTTCTCCACCGGATTCCACGGCGCGAATATCCGGGAAACGTTCGCGCGCGCGTGCCCGCACAGGGAGAGGCGGCGGGTCCGAAAGAAGGGGACCGAGCGCTTTTTCCGATCCGCCGGAGATCGCGGGCGCTCCCGACTGACAGCAGCGCGTTACTACTCGCTCACGGCTATGACCAAACTGGTACCGAACTAGTACCGGGAACTCATACTCCCAGCTAGGCGGGTACTACCGGACAAGTCGATTTGATCTCGACACACATGCTCGGTGATTCACAATGGCAGCCTGAGTGGATCTTGTGGTGCCTGCGGCGCGGCCGTGAAGATCGCCGGTACCTCTGCGGTACTAGTTCGGTACCAGTTTGGTCATCGGTTGGTACCACCCGCCGTGGCGTCCTGGGCAAGTCGTTGATTCCGACTTGCTTTCGGGAGCCATTCCATGAGTTCACGTGAGGCTATTCCGCGCTCCGGTTTCGAGCGCGACTCCATGCCGCTGGACGCGGCGCGGTCGGCGTTCGAGTGGCTGGTCGCCGGACCGCACCCGGTCTCGGTGGACGGCCGGTTGTTCCCCGGTCTTCCGGCGCGCCGGGTGCCGCTGAACGAGCTGCGCGCCCGGCTGCTGCGCCGCCGCTGCCCGCAGACGCTGCGGGACGCGGCGTGGGCGCACCTGGTCCTGCTCGCCCGCACCGAGGGCAGCACCTGGACCGTGGGCGCGGTCGGGGTCGCGCTGCCCGCGCTGACCTCCATCGCCGCCACCTTGTCGGCGCGCTTCGCCGGTGACCCGAGCGACATCCACGCCGCGGTGCTCGCCGGTTTCGTCGCCGAGCTCGGCGAGATCGACCTGCGCCGCCCGCGGGTCATGTTGCGTCTGCGGTGGGCCGCCTACCGCGCCGGCCACGCGTGCGTGCGCGAGGCGCTGGACGCGCCGGTGCCCTCAGGGCACGGGTTCCGCTCGACGCCGCCGCCGCCCCCGTGGGGCCACCCCGACTTCGTCCTCGCCCGCGCCGTCGCCGAGCACGCGATCACCGCCGCCGAGGCCGAACTCATCGGCTCCACCCGGCTGGAAGGCGTGGCCATGGCCGACGCCGCGACCGAATGCAACCTCTCCTACCAAGCGGCGAAGAAGGCGCGCCAACGCGCCGAGCACCGCCTGGTCGCCTACCTGCTCAATGACCTCGCGGACACCACCGACACCCCACACGCCGGTCCGCACGAGGGCGACGTGGCGACCCAGGTGGCCGACGCGGTGACCATCACCGCCGCCGCCCAGCACACGACCACCGCCACCTTGCCATCACGCAGTGTCACTGATCTGGCAGCGCGCACGGCGAAGAAAGTCGGCGACCGCGTGTCCCCACAGGGCCGATTTTCCGGAGTTCAGGGGTGCGGGAAGACACCAGCCACCCCCGCGCACACCACCTCTTCGCCCACCCCGCCGCGCGAGTCCACACAGCACTCGCCACAGCGGCCGTCGGGCACGACTCCGGGAGCGTCGCGATGCGCCTGACTCGCACCCCAGTTCGTCCTCGTCACCACAGCCGGCCCGGTGACAACCGTCCTCACCACAGGGTTGTCCTCCGCCGCCGTGAGGTGACCTCGCGGGCCCACAGACCGATGTGCGCGAGCCAGCGGCGGCCGACCAGCAACGGCAGTACACCTCCGATCTCTGATAGGCGTAGCGACCGCCGCAGCAGCATCCGCCGTCGCATGATGCTGATCGCCGAACTGGTCGTGGTAGCGCTGCTGACCTCTGGTGCGACAGCGCACGCCGACACCGTGGTCCTCGCGATCGCGGGCAGCGTCGACGAGGTCCTGACCAACATCCGCAACTGGCTGATGGGCATCCTCGCCGGGCTGGCCACGGTGTTCCTCACCATCGGCGGTGTTCGCCGCGTGTTCGGCGGCGGTGACCCCGGCGAGCAGGAGAAGGCCAAAGAGTGCTTCAAGGCGGCCGGGATCGGCTACGCCCTGGCCGCGCTCGCACCACTGGTCGTGACGGTGCTCAAGGGCATCGTGGGGGCCTGAGGCGATGCGCCCGCCGAACAGGCCGGTCAGGTCTGCCCCACGCCGTGCATCGGTCCCCACTGTCAGCTCACCGCACGACACAACGCCCACCGCGCGAAGCGGATCGGTGTCGGCGGACCGCCGGGAGATGCTCGCGCCTCCGGTCGCGAGCCCTCGGCGGGCCCGGCGGATCGGGCGATTCTTTCGCTTCTCGCGGAGCCGGGCGCTGGTGGCGTTGGCGGTGAGCCTGGTCGTCCTATTGGGCAGCACCCTCGCCTCGGCAGCGTTCAGTCCGGACTCGGCTACACCGGTGGTCCTGGCTGCCGCGGCGCAGCCCGCGCCGCCGACCAACCAGCCGCCGATCCCGATCCCGACGGTCGACCCGGACCCCTGCGGTCCAGGCTCGCCGCCGCTGCCCATCTGCACCCTGCCGACGCCGACCACGACACCTCCGATGACCGGGCTGCCGCTGCCGACCGAGGTCCCGCCCCTGCCGCCGTGCGACCCGACCCTGCCGCTGCAGCCGTGTGCACCCACCGGCAGCACGACCCCAACAGCACCGTGCTCCGGTGAGGGCTGCATCCCCCAGCCCGGCACCACCACCACGCCACCGAGCAACCCCGGAACCGGGCAACCCGGCCAGGGCGAGGACCCGGCCGACGACTGCGGCATCACCGACATCGGCGCCTGCATCACCGAGGCCATCAACGCCTTCTTCCGCGGCATCGTCACCGAGGCACTCAACCCGCTACTGGACCTGCTCTCGCGCACGTTGTTGACCACGCCGATGCCGGACTCGCTACCGCGGGTGGGCGAGCTGTGGGACAACTCCTGGCAGATCCTGCTCATCTCCTACAGCCTGCTCGTCCTCCTCGCAGGGGTCATCGCGATGGGCTACCAAACCGTCCAGACCCGACACTCCATCAAGGAACTCACCCCACGCCTGGTCATCGGGTTCCTGGCCGGGGCACTGTCGCTGTGGGTGGCGACCAAGGGCATCCAGATCGCCAACGCCCTCGTCGCCGCCATCATGGGCGGCGGAGTCGACGCGAACTCCGCGGGCGAGACGCTGCGCAACCTCGTGCTCGGCAGCCTCAACGGCGGCATCTGGATCATCTTCATCGGCATCTTCCTCGCCGGAATGCTCGTCGCGCTGCTCATCACCTACGTGGTGCGCGTCGCGCTGACCATCATCCTCATCGCCGGAGCACCACTGGCGCTGATGTTCCACGCCCTGCCCCAGACCGAGGGCATCGCCTACTGGTGGTGGAAAGCCTACGGCGGCTGCCTCGCCATCCAGCTCGGCCAGAGCCTGACGTTGATCACCGCGATGAAGGTGTTCCTCGCCCCCGGCGGTTTCACCCTCTTCGGCCCCACCACCTCCGGTCTGATCAACCTCCTGGTCGCACTCGCGCTGATATACATCCTGTTCAAAATCCCCTTCTGGGTGCTGTCCTCAGTACGCGGCGGGAGCGGCCGGAGCGGACTGATCGGGTCGCTGGTCAAGGGCTTCCTCGTCTACAAAACCTTCGGTCTGCTCCGCGGTGGCGGGAGCGGCGGGGGCAAGAGCCCGAAGCCCCGCCCCTCGGGCGGCGGCCGGGGCGGCAACGGTGGTGGAGCTTCCAGCGGCGGCGGTTCGTCGAACCCGTACGCCAACGCGCGCACCACCGGAGGCGGGCAGTACGTCCTGCCGCTGCCCGGCGTACGCCGCACCCGCCCGACAGGCAAGCCCGCGCCGAAGCCGACGTCCGGTCCGACCCCGAAGTCCTCCGGTTCGCAGGGCCGCCAGCTGGTGCTGCCGTTGGGGAACGATTGGCCGGAGAACAAGCCAGTGCTCGGCCGCGACGGGCAGTACCGGCTGCCCCTGGACGTCCAGCGCACCACGCCACCACCGGCCTCACCCACCGGGACCGACACCGGCGGTCGGCGCACCCGCACAGCCGGGGGCAAGCAACTCGAGTTGCCGTTGGACCCCTACCAGGGCAACCGCCCGAACAGGTCCGGGCAGTACCCGCTGCCCCTGGACGGGGTACGTCGAGTGCCCCGCCCGGCGAGTCCGCCGCCTCCACCGAGTCCACGACCGAGCGGGCGTCGGGTGGTCCAGCCGGAGCTGCCCTTCGACCCGTACAAGGGCAACCGGGCGACCCGCGGCGGCCAGTACCCGCTGCCGCTGGACAGCGTGCGCCGGACTCCCGTCCCCAAGCCCGCGGCCGCTCCGCCATCGGCGGCACCAGTGACACCGCCTCGCCCCGCGCCGCGCGCGGGACAGCAGTTGCGGCTGCCGCTGGACCTGCCCAAACCCGCCAAACCACCCACGACGACGCGGCCGGTCTTCAGCTCACCACCGTCACCACCGCCGCCACCGGCGCGGCCGAGGCCCAAACCAGGAGGTAAGACCTCATGACCGCTCCCGTTCGTATCCCGGCCGATGTCGACATGCACGACCGCATTCTTGGGCCGCTGACCGCACGTCAACTGGCCATCCTGTCCGCCGCCGGGGCGGTGCTCTATCTGATCTGGGTGGCTACCCGCGCGCTGGTGTCGATCCCGGTGTTCCTGGCCTTCGCGGTCCCGGTCGGCGCGGCCTCGGCGATGCTCGCGCTGGGCAAGCGCGACGGGGTTCCGATGGACAAGCTGCTCGTCGCCGCGATCCGGCAACGGGTCGCACCCCGGCACCGGGTCGCTGCCCCGGAGGGCGTGCGCCCGGCACCTGCCTGGCTCACCCCGGACACCGACCGGACCACGGGACAGACCGCAGGTCGCCGCAAGAACGGCAAGGGCCGGACCGGGCAGACCGAACAGGTGTCGCCCTCGGCGTTGCGACTGCCGGCCGAGGCCGTCACCGAGACCGGAGTGGTCGACCTCGGCGCCGACGGGTTGGCGGTGGTCGCGGTCGCCTCGACGGTGAACTTCGCGCTGCGCACGGCGAACGAGCAGGAAGCACTGGTCGCCTCGTTCGGCCGCTACCTGCACTCCCTGACCGCCCCGGTGCAGGTGCTCGTGCGCACCGAACGCCTCGACCTCTCCACCCAGATCGCCGAACTACGCGAGCGCGCGGGTGGACTGCCACACCCGGCGCTGGAGGCCGCCGCGCTCGAGCACGCCGACTACCTGATCCAGCTTGGGCAGCAATCCGACCTGCTGCGCCGCCAAGTGCTGCTCGTCCTGCGCGAGGGCCTGCAGCCGGCAGTCCCAACCGATGGTTTGGGTGGGCCCGGCCCGCTCGCGGTGCTCGGGTCTATGGCGGGCAAGCGCCGCACGCAGGCGGGCGGACAGATCGACGCCGGTGCCCGCCGAGCGGCGGAGTCGCGGCTGGTGCGCCGTCTCGGCGAGGCAATCGAGCTGCTGTCCCCGGCCGGGATCGTGGTCACCCCGCTCGACGCGAGCCAGGCCACGGCGGTGTTGGCCTCCGCGTGCAATCCCGACAGCCTGCTGCCGCCCTCAGCGGGGCTGGCCGGCGCGGACGAGGTCATCACCACCACCTCCGGCGCAGACCTCGCAGAGGACGACCTCGTAGATGACTTCGACGGCTCCTACTTCGCGCACAGCACCACGGCGCCCAGCCGCGCGCCGTCGGGGCAACCGAAGAACAGCGACGAGTACCGCGACGACTGGGACTACGAGGACGACGAGTACCCGGACGACTACGAGGACGAGAGGGGGCGGTCCTGATGGCCTCCCGCACACGCAAGACCCGTGGCAACCACAGGCTGGCCGCCCCGGCGACGGCCTCATCGGCAGCCGCCGCGTTCACCCCCGACGCCCTGTCGGTAGCCGCACGGCACCTGGAGGTCGGCGGTGAATGGGTCGCCAGCTTCGCCGTGGTCAGCTTCCCGCGCGAGGTGCACCCCGGCTGGCTCACCCCGCTGCTGACCTACCCCGGCCGCCTGGACGTCTCGGTGCACATCGAACCGATCGACCCCGCCACCGCCGCCTCCCGGCTCAAGAAACAGCTCGCGAAGCTGGAGGCCGGGCGACGTCACACCGCCGAGCACGGCCGCCTGTTCGACCCGCAGATCGAAGCCGCCACCGAGGACGCCTACGACCTCAGCTCAAGGGTGGCCCGCGGAGAGGGAAAGTTGTTCCGGGTCGGGCTGTACCTGACGATCCACGCCGCCACTGAGAAGGCGCTCACGGATGAGGTGGCCGCGCTGCGGTCGCTGTGCGCCTCGCTGCTGCTGGACGCCAAGCACACCACCTACCGGTCCCTGCAGGGCTGGGTGTCGACGCTGCCGATGGGCCTGGACCTCATCGGGATGCGCAGGACGTTCGACACCAGCGCGTTGGCGGCGGCGTTCCCGTTCACCAGCCCGGACCTGCCCGCCCCCGACCCCACCTCGGTCGCGGCACCATCCGGGGTGCTCTACGGCTACAACGTCGGCAGCCAGGGGCTGGTGCATTGGGATCGGTTCGGCGACGGGATGCACAACCACAACAGCGTGATCCTCGGTCGCTCCGGTGCGGGCAAGTCGTATCTGGTGAAGTTGGAGCTGCTGCGCAGCTTGTACCGCGGCATCGAGATCGCCGTCGTCGACCCCGAGGACGAATACGCCCGCCTGGCCGCCGCGGTCGGCGGCACCTACGTCCACCTCGGCGCGCGCGGCGTCCGCCTCAACCCCTTCGACCTGCCCATCCACACCCGCGCCGACGGCCGCCGCACCGCCCCGAAAGACGCGCTCGTCCGGCGCAGCTTGTTCCTGCACACCGTCATCGCCGTCCTCATCGGTGGCGAGCTGGAGGCGGCGGAACGGGCGGCGCTGGACCGGGCGATCGCCGCCACGTACCAGAGCGTGGGCATCACCGCCGACGCGCGCACGTGGACCCGGCCGTCCCCGACGCTGCGGGTCTTGCGGGACCAGCTCGCGGGCGCCGGGCAGGCCGGCGACCGGGCCGCGGGCGAGCTCGCCGCTCGGTTGCACCCGTTCGTCGAGGGCGCGTTCAAGCAACTGTTCGACGGGCCCAGCAGCGTCAACCCCGAAGGGCACCTCGTGGTGTTCAGCCTGCGCGACCTGCCCGACGAGCTGAAAGGCGTCGGCACGCTGTTGACCTTGGACGCGGTGTGGCGGCGGGTGTCCAACCCGGCCATCCGCCGCCCACGCCTGGTCGTGGTGGACGAGGCGTGGCTGCTGATGAAGGAGACCTCCGGCGCCGAGTTCCTGTTCCGCATGGCCAAGGCGTCCCGCAAGCACTGGGCCGGGCTGACGGTCGCGACCCAGGACACCGCCGACGTCCTCGGCAGCGACCTCGGCAAGGCCGTCGTGGCGAACGCGGCCACCCAGATCCTGCTGCGCCAGGCGTCCCAGGCCATCGACGAGATCACCCAGACCTTCGACCTCTCCGCCGGGGAACGAGCGTTCCTGCTCTCCGCCGACCGTGGCCAAGGCCTGCTGTCGGCGGGCACACAAAGGGTGGCGTTTCAGAGCATCGCCTCACCGACCGAGCACTACCTGGTCACCAGCAACCCGGCCGAACTCGCCGCCTACGCCAGCACCGCCGAACCGGTCGACGAGGCCGAGGCCGCATTCGTCGACTTGGGCTTCCACGGAGACGAGTTCGGCTCCGACTCCGGCGACGACCAGGTCCACCTCGACGCCGCCTGAGCGGGCGCGCACCACACACCTCGTACGCACCTCTCCCGTGAAGGGACTCGTTCATGCTGCCCCGAACACGCACATGGGTACTGCCTGCCCTCGACCAGCCACCAGAACCACTTCCCACCGCCGCACCCACGCACTCGACCCAGGCCGCCGCCGGGTGGATGGAGGACTACCTGCGCGATCCCGGCGGCGCGCTGCTCGCGCTGCTGGCCCGGCTGCGGGACCTCGCCCTGGACTGGGGCCCGGTCGCGGCGCCGGTCCTCGCGGTGCTCGTCACCGGGATCGTGCTCGGCCGGCGATGGTGGGGCCGACGCTGCCACGAGCTGCTGCTGGCCGACGCCCGTCAGGTCACCGTGCTCGCCCCACCCACCGTGGACCCCGCGGGCGGGTCGGCACTGTGGGCCAACCTCGTCGGGCTGCTGCGCCCTGGGTGGCGGCGGGCGTTCACCGGCCAGCCGCACGTGGCGTGCGAGTACGTGTTCTCCGAAGCCGGGGTCGCGATCCGGCTGTGGGTCCCCGGCGTCATCCCACCCGGCCTGGTCGAACGCGCCGTGGAGGCGGCCTGGCCCGGCTCCCACACCCGCGTCGGCCCGGCCGAGCCCCCGCTGCCGACACCAGGCGAGGGGCAGCGGCGCCTGGTGGTCGGCGGCGAGCTACGGCTGGCCCGCCCCGAGGCGTTGCCCATCCGCAGCGCCTTCGACGCCGACCCGATCCGCGCGCTGATCGGCGCGCCGGTCGGGCTCGGACGTGCCGAGTACGCCTGCGTACAGGTGCTGGCCCGCCCGGTCACCGACCGCCGCGTTCAACGCGCCCGGCGCGCCGCCCGACGAGTCCACACCGGCGGCTCGACCCGCCTGGTCGGTCGCCTGCTCGACATCCTCACCGCCGCCATCACCCCCGGTAACCGCACCCGACGTTCAACATCGGCACGAACGACGACCGGCACCCTGCACAGCGACCCGCAAACCTCGCTGGAATACGCCGCGCAAAATCGGGCCATCGTGGGCAAGCAGCGCGGCAGCCAGTTCGAGACCGTCGTCCGCTACGCCGTGGCGACCCTGCTCTCAGCTGACACCGACGCCGACGAGGCCCGCCGGGCACGGGAGGTCGCCCGCGGCCGGGCCCACGCCCTGGCGGCCTCGTTCGCCTCCTACACCGAGCACAACCACTACACCCGCCACCACCTCCGCCACCCCGGCCGCGTCATCGACTCCCGTCGGCTCGGACGCGGCGACCTGCTGTCGGTGCCCGAACTGGCGGCGATCGCGCACCTGCCCACCGACGAGGCCATCCCTGGTATCCAACGCGCCGGAGCCCGCGCCATCGCACCCCCACCGGGCATCGCCACTCCCGGCCCGAAGGCCAAACCACTCGGGGTCACTGACACCGGCCACCAGCGGCCCGTCGCGCTGCGCGTGCCCGATGCCCGCCACCACCTGCACGTCATCGGCGCCACCGGCTCCGGCAAGTCCACCCTGCTCGGCAACATGATCCTCGCCGACGCCGAGGCCAGCCGCGGCATCGTGCTCATCGACCCCAAGGGCGACCTCGTCACCGACGTCCTGTCCCGCCTTCCACGCTCGGCAGCCGAACGAGTCGTGGTCTTCGACGCCGACAGCAAGTCCCGGCCACCCTGCCTCAACCCCCTCGACGGCGGCGAGACCGACCTGACCGTAGACAACCTCGTCAGCGTCTTCCGCCGGGTCTACTCGGCGTTCTGGGGACCGCGTACCGACGACGTCATGCGCGCCGCCTGCCTCACCCTGCGCGCCCAGGATGGCGTCGCCACGCTGGTGGACCTGCCCAAGCTGCTGGCCGACCCCGCGTTCCGCAGTCGGGTCACCGCCGGGATCACCGACCCCGTGCTGCGCGGGTTCTGGTCCTGGTACGAGGAACTCACCGACTCCAGCCGTAGCCAGGTCATCAGTCCACTGATGAACAAACTGCGCGCTTTCCTGTTGCGGCCGTTCGTGCGCGATGCGATCGCGGGCGGGCACTCCACAGTGGACATGGGTCAGGTTCTCGACGGCGGTATCTGCCTGGTGCGCATCCCGAAGGGCTCACTGGGCGAGGAGACCACACGGCTGGTCGGGTCGTTGGTGGTCGCGCGGACCTGGCAGGCCACGACCGGCCGGGCGCGGACACCGCAACGGCAACGCCGGGACGCCTCGATGGTGATCGACGAGTGTCACAACTTCTTGAACCTGCCTTATCCGATCGAGGACATGCTCGCCGAGGCTCGCGGTTTCCGGGTCGCGATGACCCTGGCCCACCAGCACCTCGGCCAGCTTCCCCGCGAACTGCGGGAGGGCATGTCGACCAACGCCCGCTCGAAGATCTTTTTCAACGCGAGCCCGGAGGACTCGCGCGAGTTGTCCCGCCACACCGCGCCCCGGTTGTCCGACCACGATCTCGCTCACCTCGGCGTCTATCACGCGGCTGTGCGCTTGGTGCTCAACGGCGAGGAAGTGCAGCCGTTCACCATGCTCACCCAGCCCTTCCCGCCCGCCGTCCCCGGACGGGCACGAGAGATCCGCAGCATCGCGCGCCGCACGGCTCGCACTCGCGCGACCGATGGCGCCGCCACCAAGGCACCTCACAGTCCTTCGAGTCCGTCGCGGGTCGCGAATCGGAACGAGCCCGTCGCGCGGCCGCGCGAGTCCGACCCTCGCCGCGCCGGGTGATTTGGAATCAGCGTTGCCACCACATGGTGTAGCGCAAAAACCATTGTCCAGAAAAGTATCGAGTGACGTCCGTTGATACCAAACTCCATCCAGCTTGACTCATTTTATCTAACTCAACCTGAACGGGCCTCATATCGTCACTATAGGAAATGTCGACAAAAGTGCAGGTCAACATCAGCCATCCCTTCATGCTCGACTGGCGGAACTTACCAACATGTCGATGCAACGGCAGTGGTTGTTACATCCAGCATCACCAATTGGCACCGTATGTCCGGAGGCGCCCAACATGATCACCAATCCTACCCGCCAGCGCGCTTTGCGCGGCCACAAGCCGACCCGGCCCACCCCGCGTGTCGCGAACACCGCCGAGCACCAAGCCGTGCTGGCGTGGCGGCTGACCCCGCGCGACAAGTGGATCGCCCGGATGCTCTGGGAACACAAAGTCCTTACCGCCCACCAGATCACCGCACTCGCCTTCCCCAGCTTCCGATCCGGGCGGATGCGGCTGCGCGAGCTCTACCTGTGGGGTGTCGTCGACCGGTTCCAGCCGTTCGTCACCCTCGGCACCGCGCCCATGCACTACGTCCTGGCGCCCGCCGGCGCGGCGGTGCTCGCCGCCGAGGACGGCCTGGACGTCAAGGAACTCGGCTACCGACACGACCGGGTCTTCGGCGTCGCCCACAGCCTGCGCCTGGCCCACACCATCGGGGTCAACGAGTGGTTCACCGCCCTGGTCGACCGCGCCCGCCACCCCCACGCGAGCGAACAGGTCGAGCTGGCGGCGTGGTGGTCGGAGACCCGCTGCGCCCGCCACTTCGGCGACCTGATCAAACCCGATGGCTACGGCCGCTGGCGCCACCACGACCAGCACGGTGACCGGCAGGTCGAGTGGTTTCTCGAGTACGACTTCGGCACCGAGCCGCTGAGCAAGCTCGCCGGGAAACTGGCCGGTTACGCCGCCCTCGCGCACGCCACCGGTATCACCACGCCGCTGTTGGTGTGGCTGCCGACCTCGCGGCGCGAGGCCACCGCCCGTCGGATGCTGGCGAAGGCGTGGCGCGAGCTCGACGACCGACGCTCGGTGCCCATCGCCACCGCGGCGGCCGAGCTGCTCAACCCCGAGACCAGCCATCCAAGCCCTGCCGACGAGGTCTGGCTACCGCTGACCGCAGCCGCCGGAGCGTCCCGGCGAGCGCTGTCGGGATTGCCCGCCGCCTGGCCGCACGTGCCGCCGCCGGTCACGCCCACCGAGGAGACCTCGACGGGAGTCGACTCGCCGCAACCGATGTCGCCGCCGCCCTCGCCGATGCCGCCCACCTCACATAGCCCGCGGGCGCCACGCGGGGCGGGCCGACCGGGAAGGTGGTGAGAGCGTGCTCGCCAAGATCGCCATCGGAGCCGCGGCCATCCTGCTGCTCATCCCCGTCATGATCGGCCAAAGCGTCAGTGCTGTGGTGGACGCGCTGTTCGGCAGCTCCTCGAACACCACCATCAACTGCACGACACCGATCGCCGACATCCCACCCGACTACTGCCTGCTCTACGTCACCGCGGCCCCGCACTGCCCCGGCCTGGACTGGACCGTGCTCGCCGCGATCGGCAAAGTCGAGACCGACCACGGCCGACTGAAGGCACCCGGCGTGACCGAGGGCGAGAACTACGCCGGGGCAGGCGGGCCGATGCAGTTCCTCGCCCCGACCTTCAACGGCGTCATCGCCGCACACCGGATCCCACCCGGCGGCGCCAGCCCGCCCTCGCGGTACAACCCACACGACGCCATCCACGCCGCCGCCTTCCTGCTCTGCGACAACGGAGTACGACGAGGCGACCTGCGGGCGGCGATCTTCGCCTACAACCACGCCGACTGGTACGTCGACATGGTGCTCGAACAGGCCGGCAAGTACGCCGAGGCCGCCGCGAGCGGCGTCGGCAACGGCGACTGCAACGCCATACACGCCCCCAACGCCATCACCCTCGCCGCCATCAACTACGCCTGCGGACAACGAGGACTGCCCTACGTGTGGGGCGGCAACGGCCCCGACGGCGGACACGCTGGCTTCGACTGCTCCGGACTGACCAAGGCCGCCTACGACGCCGCCGGAGTGAACCTGCCCCGCACCGCCCAAACCCAGTTCAACGCAGGCCCGCGCGTCCCGGCCGGGCAGCCGCTATTACCGGGCGACCTCGTCTTCTACGGCACACCCGGCAACATCCACCACGTCGGCCTCTACATCGGCGGCGGACTGATGATCAACGCACCGACCTTCGGCCAACCGGTACAGATCGACAAATACCGGTACAACGGCGACGACTACGCCGGGGCGACCCGCCCAGCAGCCTCTATCGCGGTGTAGGTTCCGCACGTATTTGAACACTTTCAGCGATAGATTACCACGACATGACCAACTGATCAGGTGCCACGGAAACCTGCAGCTCGGGACTCTCCATAGGCCACACGCAGCCGCAGGAAGCAGCGAGCATGCTCAACAAGCCCGGAGAAACCATCACGACGCGGTGTTCAAGTAGCGCGGAATCCGCAGGCCACTTGGACAAAATCGGTCATCTGTGCGCGGAACCTACAGCGGCGCAGCTTCCGCGCACTTGACCGCTAAATATACACCTGACTATTTACCGCAAACAAGTCTCTAACCGAAACGCGCTCTCATGCCCATGAGTGGACGTCAGCGTTGCGCTCTGACGTCCGAGCAACAACGCTAAACTCGCAAGAGTGCCAAATTCTAGCGGACGACTGTCGTTGTCAGATACTCATGACCACGCACCCGTTCGCAGTCGGCGAGAGTAGCCTCGAACAGCGGGACCCGGCCCACATCACCCGCCGAGCGGTAAGCATGTGCTCGACCGCTCCAGCGATGCCTGGCTGAGTCGCTCGCCATCCGAGGGGTGTGGTGGTGGCTGTGATGGCATCCTGTGGCCAGGTACCCCAATCGGTGGACCGTCGTCTGGTGAGTTCCCTGCGCTCACTCCATCCACCATCATTATCTTGAACTCGTTGACCGTTCGGCGCGGCCCGATGTTGTCGGCATCGGTGCCATCGCCGCACGAAACAGTTCCGACGTCATCGATGGTGGTGTCATGTCCGCATGCGCCATCATGCCGAGCAGGGAGTGGACGGTATGAAGTGGACGAGTCGCCCGGTCACGTTACTGGTGGCTGCTGTGATCGCATCGCTGATCGGTGTTCCTCAGGCGCAGGCCATCATTGACACAGAGCGTCCGACGACGATCTTTCGCGAACGGACCCCGTACCTGGTTGGATTGAACCTCGACGATTCGCACTGGTGCGGCGCCACCCTCGTCTCTCAATCCACGGTACTTACCGCCGCACATTGCCTTGACCAGAGGTCGCAGGGGAAAATTTTCCTCGGGTTGTTCGACCGAAGCAGGCCCATGCTAACCAACACGCAAATTGTTTCCGTTACGAAGAGCGATTGGGTAGTGCACCCAGGTTTCGATCGACTGACTTTACTCAATGACATCGCGGTGATCAAGCTCCCTGCGCATGCGAAGATGAATGAAAACGTCATGGCCGTGCAGCTGGGCACCGCGAAAGCCCTCGATTCAGGACCGGTTACCGTGTCCGGCTGGGGTGCCGGGCGCTATCTGGACGACGACTCAATTTCGTCTACCCTATCGGAGGCTGTCACCGTTTCCCTGACTCCCCTCAACACGTGCAAAAACTGGTTCGGCGCCCGCATCACGCCTACGATGATCTGCGCGGTTTCAGGTTCGACGTACATCAAAGGTTTCTGCAGCGGCGATGATGGAGGACCTGCCATCAGTCCCGTTGATCGCAGGCTGATCGGCATCATCTCCTTCACGGGCGAGCGCTGTCATTCCAGGACTCCTCGTGTCATGACGAGGGTGGACAGCTACCGCACGTGGATCTGCCAAAACATTAAAATCGGCGAATTCATCGAGGGCTGTCCTCGCGGCCAGAACACTGCAACGCAGGCCAGTGTCAAGTACCGCTAGTGTCGTGAGTCGTTAATTCGCGTGCAGTATGCGGTGAGGGTGTCGAGGATCTGGTCGGCGGTCTTGGCCCAGACGAATGGCTTGGGGTCGGCGTTCCAGTCGTTGATCCAGCGGCGGACGTCGGCTTCGAGTTCGGTGACCGAGCGGTGGGCGGAGCGGCGCAGTTTGCGGTTGGTCAGTTCGGCGAACCAGCGTTCGACCAGGTTGAGCCAGGACCCGCTGGTGGGGGTGAAGTGCAGGTGGAACCGGGGGTGGCGGATCAGCCATTCCTTGACCTTGGGGGTCTTGTGGGTGGCGTGGTTGTCCAGCACCAGGTGCAGATCGAGGTCTTGGGGCACCGCGGTGTCGATCAACTTCAGGAACCGGAGAAACTCCTGGTGGCGGTGGCGCCGGTAGTGCTGGGCGATGACCGATCCGCTGCCGAGGTCGAGGGCGGCGAACAGGCTGGTCGTGCCGTGGCGCACGTAGTCGTGGGTCATCCGCGCCGGGGTGGTGGGCATGAGCGGCAGGATCGGCGCGGTCCGGTCGATCGCCTGCATCTGGGACTTCTCGTCGACGGCGAGCACCAGCGCGTTCTCCGGTGGCGCCAAATAGAGGCCGACGACGTCGCGGACCTTGTCCACGAACTGCGGATCGGTCGAGAGCTTCCACGTCTCGATCGCGTGCGGTTTGAGCCCGAACGCCCGCCAGATCCGCGAGACCGCCGACTGCGACAGCCCGATCGAGCGGGCCATCGACCGGGTCGACCAGTGGGTGTCCTGCCCCGGCGTCTCCTCCAACGTCTTGACGATCAACTCGTCGACCTTGTTGTCGGTGATCACACGTGGTCGACCCGGCCTGGGCTCGTCGGACAACCCGTCGAGCCCGGTCAGCCACGAACCGCGACCGCCACTTCGACACCGTGTTCCGCGAAACACCCACCACCGCGGCGACCTCACCGATCGAGCCACCTTCGGCACAGCGCAACACAATCCGCGACCGCAACGCCAGCGCCTGCGCGGTCTTCCGACGCCGCGCCCACCCGGACAACACCGAACGCTCCTCGTCGGACAACACCACCGGATCAAGCTTCGGGCTCGGCACCGCCACACCCTATAACTACCAACGAACTACCGACTCAGGACACTAGCTTCGCGTGCCCGGCGTGAACGGTTCGGGTTCGCCCATGCCCGTACCTGCCTTGGCGGCGAAGGGCTGGCCGTAGGGATCGACCAGCACGATCCGCTGGGTGAACAACGGCGGGGAGACGGTATCGAGGGTGATGATGTTGTGGTCGCTGGCCAGCTCGAACAGCGTGTTCATCACCTCGCGGCTGGTGGTGCGGTCCGGGTCGGTCTCAACGGACAGGCCTTCGACCCGGATCTCCAGCAGTCGGTGCTGGGGCAGCACGGTGATGCGGGTGTGCATGTGCTCGGGGAGGCCGCCGTCCTCGCGTAGCTCGGCGATGTCGTTGGACAGTGCCACGGCGATCGCCTCCAACCGGTAGCCGCGTTCGATCTCGACCCGCGCGCCCCATATGACCTGCAGGTTCGCCGGGACGTCAGGTTCAGTCATGACGAGTCCTTCGCGAGTGAACGCCGTTGGACCGCCCACCCACGGTCGGGCGGTCCGACGCTGCGTTGATGGCTCGGAGTGGTGTCGAGTGGTGCGTGGGTTAGCGGCCCCGTCGGGCGCGGAGGTCGGCGCGCAGGTCGGCCAGAGAGCGACCGTCGGAGGTGCGTCGCCATGCGTTCCAGCCGTGGTGGGGCTTGCCGCTCAGGGCGGTCGCGGTGGCTGACGGGGTGGCGAAGACCCGTTCGCCGTCCGCGAGGAGGAAGGTGCCGTCGATCCTCAGTCGAGCGGTGTGGCGTACCTGGCCCGCGCAGCGTTCCCACACGAGTTCCTCGCCGTAGGTCACCAGGTGGGCCGCCATCAGACCGCTCAGGACCGTGCCCGCCCAGCGCAGCGGCGAGGATCCGGGGCGCTCGGACGTCAACACCACGTCGCGGCTGAGCGTCTCGGCGGCGTCGATGTAGAGGCGCATCGTGGCGGCGACCGTGGGCGCGAGGGTCCACGGCCAGCGTTCGTCCAATCCCGCCCAGCGACCGATGGGCATCCACCGGCCTCGGTAGGCCAGCAGCACCTCCGGGTCGGCGGCGTGGTTGTCGCCCGGCCTGCTCGGGTGGGAGTGGGCGGATGACGAGGTCGCCGTCGTGGAGATCGGCGGGTGGTTGGTCGGCGAGCCAGGTCCCGGCGAACAAGGCGACCTGTCCGGCGGTGTCGGAGTCGACCTCGCCGAGGATGTCCACGGCGAGCACGAGCATCGCCCAGGCGTTGCCCGGGACGCGCATCGGCGTGGGGCCCAGCG
Organism: Actinokineospora lacus; assembly: GCF_053813445.1. Classification (NCBI taxonomy): domain Bacteria; kingdom Bacillati; phylum Actinomycetota; class Actinomycetes; order Pseudonocardiales; family Pseudonocardiaceae; genus Actinokineospora; species Actinokineospora lacus. The sequence goes on along the minus strand of NZ_JBQERA010000014.1, from coordinate 101,691 downwards.
ACGGCACGCGCACGGTCGCGTCGGCGGGGCAGCCCTTCCCGCCGCAACAACGCCGTCTCCTCGTCGGCTTGTGGCGGCGTGAGACACGTGGCGGGGGTCGTCGGGTGGCAGGGCGGTGTTCGGCGCGGCAGCGGCGTGCTGGTGGGGCGGAACGGCATCGGATTCGGCGGTCATGGCGGTGCCCTTCGAGTCGGGGTGGTCGAGTGGTGGGTGTCACCGGCGCAGGAAGTTCACGCGCTCGCCGCCGAGCAACGGCTTGTCCTTCGGACCGGCGTGGACTCGTCGATCCGTCCAAGGAGCGAGTCCGAGCTGCGGGAGCCGCAATCCCGCCGCGGCCGGGCGCGCGGATGTGGCGAGTTCGTTCAGGTCGAGCATTCGGTCAACCATCCTTGGTTCCAACGGTTGTGGTCGGTCGACGTGTATGGACGCTTCGTGCGCGCGGAGGTGTCAACGCCCATGGGTGGTACGGGCGCGAAGTGGACCGGTTTGTACTAACGACGTAACGCGATGCGGGCGTATGTCCACAGGAGATAAGGGTTTTTCGATGTACCACTTGACTTCATGCGCCGAAGGAAGCGTCCATAGTCGTGCGGCCCGACACACCCACCGGATGCGCACCGGGGGCTGCACCCGCTCCGGCCGGGGTATGACCACCCAATCTGAAACGACACCGCTGCGAGGTAGTCATGTCCACCAACCGCACCCTTCGAGCCGTCCCCGCATCGGCGACCGACCCGGCGAAGCCGCGCACGGAGACCGAGGAGAAGCTGTGGCAGGCACTCAGGAACAACCCCGGCAGCACCGCCACCGCCCTGTCCACCGCCGCCGGGATCGGCAAGTCGACCGCACCCAAGATCCTCACTCGCTGGGAGAAGGACGGCCTCGTTACCCGCACCTCCGGGATCGCCGACGGCGGTTCCCGCCCCGCTGACCGCTGGTCCATCACCACGGACGACCAGCCCACGGACGACCAGCCGACCGACGTCGATCCGGGGAAGCAGTCGGAGAAGTCTCAGCGGTTGGCACCGGGAGCGTTGCGCGGCATAGTCGAGGACTACCTGCGGGACAACTCGGGTGAGTTCGGTCCGAACGCGATCGGCAAGGCGTTGAATCGATCCTCTGGTGCGGTACACAACGCTTTGGAGAAGCTGGTCGAGAGCGGCTACGCCGTGCGAACCAGTGACAAGCCGAAGAAGTACTCCCTCGCCGCGACGACTGTCGCGCCTACGGAGTAGCCGTACCCGTTGCCGGACGGTCATGTCGTCACGTGCCTCCAACGGTTCATCGTTGGGGGCACGACGACGTCCGGGGACTTTACGTTCCTACTTAAGGGTGTCCGGGGTTGTATGTCGCCCACGGTGTGCAGGAACTTCCGTCGGGTGGACCGTATCCGGGGGCCTGTCGTGGATGTCGTGATGATGTAGATCGTTGGACTGCTTGGTAGTTCGATGACGCCGAAGAAGCCGATGGCACGTCGCGTGGAGCGATCGTTCGACGGCTATCAGGCGAACAGGTGCGCCTACTTCCGCCGAGAACTTCGTCCCGGTTCGGGCCGCAGCGAATATGGAGCCCCTCGGGGGGCACCACGCGGATGTCCAGCACGAGAACGCGTTTCCGTAGCCCGTCAAAGGAACTGAACCTCAGCCGGCGAGTCCAGCCTCTTCTTCTGGCGCTTCTTGGGGCCGGGGGCCTTCGACAGAGGCGGCCAGGACGGCGGCGACCCGTGATTGTGGCCGGTCGATGTGGGCGCGGCGGCGTTGGTCTGTGCTGGCTATGAAAGGCCGACCAGCGACCCGTAGGGGTCGCTGGTGGGTGGGGCGTGCGGTAGCCGCCCCGTCGGGTTTGGCGAGCGGTTCGGCTAGGAGGGGGCGTCCCACTGTTGGGTGGTGGGGTTCCACGTCGCCTCGGTGAGAAGCCGGTGGAGGTCGGGTAGGCCGGGGCCGATCATCCAGCCGAGGCGTTCGCAGTCGGTCTCGCCGGGCCAGCGGCCGGACCAGGTGTCCTTGCCGCAGTCGTGGTTGCGGTCGCAGCTCAGGCGTTGAAGCCCGGTGTGCAGGCACACGGCCACGTCGCAGCCCTCGACGTGTGGCTGGCCGATGGCGACTTCGCAGTCCGGGCAATGCGGCCGGGGTGCGGTGAGGTCTAGGAGGTCGGGCATGTGTTGTCGTGCTTTTCGGTCTGGTCCTGGGTGGGTCCGGGCTGGGTGTGCCCGGTCGCGGCGGGTCGTTGTGGCGGGTGGTCGACTCGCGGCATCGCGTAGCTCCAAATGCGGCCGGTGATCACCCACGCGCGCCCTCGGTCGAAGGTGTAGATCCAGTCGGTGCTGCGGCTGTCCGGCCAGGGCCACGGCCAGCCGTCGCGGGGATGGTGGTTTTGTCCGAGGCTCTGTTCGGTGAACGCGTCGAGCAGGGCGAGTACGGCGTCGGCGAACGTGGTCGGGTCCGTGGCTTCCAGCATGAGTCGGCCGGAGTCGAGGCTCCGCAGGGTTTCGGGGTCGGCGTCGCCGTGGAGGGCTCCGAGCCAGCGGGCGCGGCGTCCGGTTTCGTCGTAGAAGTCGGCGGTCGTGGGGATCATCGGCCGGGTTCGCGTTCGACGTCGGCGGGGTGTGGGAAGTAGCAGTTCTCGTCGCATTCCTGCGCACCTCGGCTGATGATGAAGGGGCAGTCCTCGCGGTGGGCTTTGGTGAAGGTGACGCTGCCGTCGGGGTGTTCGATGATGTGCAGCGCACCGCCGTGGGTGTAGGCCCAGGTGATCTCGTCGGGGGCGATGCGGTGTTCGGCGTCGTAGCCGTAGCTGGTCGCCAGTAGCGCGCTGATCGCGCCGTGCAGGTGCGGTGAGATGGTGCGTGTGGTCGGCGGGGCGGCGAGGATCGTGGCGGCGCGCTGCAGGAGGCGTTCGGTGACGGGGCTGAGGAACCGGGCGGGGTCGTCGATGTCGGGTCCTGGCCTCGGGGTGTCGTGCCACCAGTCGCTGGGTGCGTCGGCGGCAAGGCTGGTCCACGTCATCTGGTCGTTGAGAACCTCGGCGACGGCGCGGCTCGTGTGAGGTACTGGCCTCGTTCGACGTGGGCTCGGACGGTGCGTCCGGCGACCTCGACGGTGCGGGTGTGGTGGTAGCGGTGCGGGCTGGTTCCGGTGGTCTCGTCTCGTTCGGTCATCGTGGTGGTCATCTCGGAGTCCTTCCGGGTGGTCGATGTCAGCGAAGGGCGAGTTCGGTGCGCAGGTCGGCCAGCAGGCGGTTGTCACGGGCACATCGCCACAGGTGCCAGCCGTTGGCAGTGAAGTCGCAGAGTTGGGTGGCGAGGGCGTTGACGGTGGACACGGCGAACTCGTCGGGTCCGTGGTGGAGAACCCCGCCTGCCTTGACGGTGGCGGTGTGCCCGTCGAGTACGACCTGCTCGCCCTCGGCGAGCAGTCCGGCTTCGAGCAGCTCGGCGAGGCCGTCGGGTGCGCGGCGAGGCGCCGCGGCCTCGGGCTCGGGCTCGCCGGCGAGCCCGAGGCCGCGTGAGAGCCAGTTGGGCATGGCAGCGGCGATCGGCCCGGTCAGCGTCGCCCGCTGGGCGTCGTTGAGGGCGGCGTCGGCGAGGTAGCGCATGTTCGTGAGCACCGCCATGGCGACCTCGTGCGGCCAGCGCGCGTCCACCGCCTCCCACGTGCCCACGGTGCGCCACTCGCCCTGCATCGCGGCGAGGACCTCGACATCGGTCAGGGCGGGGTCGGTGGTCGAGGCACGTGGGCGCACGACGACGTCCCCGGCGTGCAGGGTGGCGGGCGGCGGCTCGGGTAGCCACACCCCGGCGAGCAGGTCGGCGGTGTCGGTGTGCGCGGGGTCGGGTGCGGGCGTGTCCCTGGTGAAGCGGACCGGGGCTCCGGCGGCGTCGGTGGTCCGCACGGCGACCACGACGAGCCCCCATGCCCCGGCGGGCGGGCGCATCGGCACAGCGTGTGGAACTGCGGGGGCCAGCAGCACCGTCTCGGGCGGGAAAGTCGTGGGGGTGGCTGGTGTCGGCGTCGCGCCGTGGTGTGTGGTCACGGTGGCCTCCTGGTTCATCGGCGGGAGGGGTGAGGTCGTCGGGGCGGTCGGGCGGGCTTGGGCAGGCGTTGGGGTCATCGCGACCACCCGAGGGCATCGGCGGCGGACGCGGGGAGGTAGCCGAGCTGCTCACCGGTGCCGAGCCACACCACGGGCGGGTCGGTGGGCGGGGTGCCCTTGTCTTCGGCGTCGTCGGGGGTGCACACCACCCGCGCGAGGTGGTGTTCCATCGGGTAGCCGGGTTGGGCGGCGATCCGCAGGAGCGTGGTCGGGTCGTAGGTGGACAGGGCGGCGATCACGTCGCCCACGGTGGCGAGTCGGTTGTCGGTCATCGCGGGGTCACCTCGTGGTCGTGGGTTGGCGCGGGGTGGGTGGTCCGGGGCGGGGGTGCCTCGCCCCGGACCGGGTGGGGCTAGCGGGTGGTCGCGCGGAGGGCGGCGGTGGCGGCGTGCCCGATGGCGCGGGCGGTGGTGGCGGGATCGGTCAGCACGTGCACGGTGGACCCGGCCAGGGGGCTGTCGTGGGTGCTGGTGGTCAGCCACAGCACGGCGCACCCGGACGCGCGCAACTGGTCGAGTTTGCGCTGCCCGTCGATGCGGGGCTGGTGGCGGAAGTCGCCGTCGGAGACGATGACCAGCAGCCGCGCCGCGCCGGGGCGGGACAACCCGAGGGCACCGTCGAGGGCGTCCAACGCGACCGGGATGTCCTCCCAGTTGTCGTTGGAGTCGAACTCGGTGACCTCGACGGGCGGGCGGCCGGGGTGGGTCAGCGGGCGCACGTGGTGGCCGAAGATCACGCTCGCGGTGTCGGTGGGCACCCTGGTGTGGCGGGCGGCGTTGGCCAGAATCCACGCCGTCGAGGCCACGTGCGCACACGCCCACTGCATCGACCCGGACACGTCGCACGCGATCCCGACCCGCAGCGGCGGGACGGTGACCGGGGTGCGGGTGGTGCGGGTGAACGGTTGCGCGGTCATCACCGCCCCGGCGGCACGTTGGGCTTCGGCGGCACGCACCCCGCGCATCCGCAACCGCCCCGGCGGGACCTCCGAGGTGGACTTCACCGCGACTCGTTCCCGCACCCCTGCGGTGTCCAACGCCCGCGCCAACACCCGCGCGGCGGTGCGCTCCTCCGGGGTGGGCGGGCGGGTGCCCGCCAGCCGGGTGTGACCGGTGCGCGGACCGCCGACGGCGAACACCTGCCGTGCCGCCTTCCGCGCCTCCTTGTCGGCGGCGTCGGAGGCCGCCTTCTCGGCGGCGGCGACGGCGGCGGGGTCCTCAGGTGCCTTCTCCCGCGCCACCGTTGCGGCCACCCCGTTGAGCACGGCGGCGATCGCGTCCGCCAACGGCGACGGGTCGGCGGGGGCGTTGGGTGTACCGGTGCCGGGGGTGCCACCGGACGGGTTGGGGGTTCCGGAGGGGTCGGGTGCCGCGCCGGGGTCCGGGTCGGTGGGGGTGTCGGGGTCGGTGCCGAGGATCTCGCACCATTGCCGCCCGAGGGCGATCATGGTCTCGCCGTCGTCGTCGGCGGTGCGCAACGCCGTGCGCCACACCGCCCGCAACTTGCCCAGCACCTCCGCCCCGAGCACGCCCTCGACCACGCGGGCGACAGGGGCGACCTCGGCGCGGCTGAGCACCCCGCCGTCCGCACGTCCCAGCAACAGCGCGGCGGTGTGCGCGGCGTGCGCGGGGGTCATTTGTGGGGCGGTGGCGGGGTCGGCGTACAGGTGCAGGTCGGCGGCGACGATGCCGCGCACGCATGCCCGCAACCAGCGCTGGTCGTCCGGGCGGCGGCGGACTTGGGCGGCTTCCATGCGGGGCTCTTCCAGCAGCATGGCGGCGGCGACCACGCCGGGCGGGGCGTCGTCCGGGGGTTCCCAGGCGGTGTGTTTGGCGTGTCCGCATTCGTGGGTGAGGGCACCCCATGCCGGGGCGTAGCGGGGGCGGTCGGACAGGTTCGCGGGGTCCACGGTGGCGGGGTCCACGCCGAGGTGGTCGCCGTCGACCTCGATCAGCGCGCGGGCGGGGTAGAAACACGCCGGGGCACCCCCGCCCGCGCCGGGGGCGACGGTGACCAGGAGGTCGTCGCGGTCGGCGATGATCGGGACCTCGTCGGCGAAGGCGGCGGACAGGGTCAGCCATTCCGGGCGGGCGGGGAACACGGCGGCACCGGTGGCGGTCGGGTCGGCGGTGAAGTGGGTGCTCACGGTTACGGGTCCTTTCGCGACGGTCGCGGTTCGCGCGCGGTGAATTGGGTCAGGGCTTGGTGGTGGTGATGCGGGTACCGAGGGCGAGCGGGGTGACGGTGCGCCCGAACGCGTCGCGCACGACGGCGGCGACGGTGGCGCGGTCCTCTTCCGGTGCGATGCCCACGAGGTTCCCGGCGGCGGCGTCGGTGCCCAACACGGCGGCGATCTTCTTGAACGCCAACAACTCGCGCAGTTGGGGTGCCCACCCGACCTCGCCGCGTTCCTGCCGGGTGGCGAGGTTGCGCGCCACGCGCACCGCCTTGCGGTCCACGCCCAACTGGTCGGCGAGGTCGTAGTCGCTGGACACCTGGACCTGCACGGAGAACCGGGACGACAGGGCGTCGGTGAGCACCGCTCCGTGCACGCCGGGGTTGTGTCCGGCGACCACGTAGAACCCCGGCGCGGCGTCCACGACCTCGCCGCCGTTGGCCTTGATGATGATTTGGCGGCGTCCGTCCATCGCGGGGTAGACCACGGCGAGCACGGTCGGCGGGATCAGGGTGGCGTCGTCGATGAACAGCGGCACGCCCTCGCGCATGGCGCGGATCAGCGGACCGTGGACGAACACGAACTCGCCGTCCGGGGTTTTGGTGTAGTCGCCCACGAAGTCGGCGACCACGGTGTCCCCGTCGCCCTGAACCGTGACGCAGTCCGGGAACGCCGCCTCCACCACCGAGGTCTTGCCCGTGCCGGGCGGTCCGTACAGCAGTGCGGAGACCCCGGCGTCGCGCAACCGTCGCAGCGCGGTCACGTCCGGCAACGAGGTCCCCGCCACGAGGCGGGGGTGGTAGTCCATCCCGTTGGGGCGTTTCACCGGACCGGTGACCACCACCGCCGACCCGGCGGTGGACCTGCCCGCACCGGACTTGGTGGGCGCGGTCGCGGCGGTCGGGGTGCGGGTGGTCGGTTTCGGGGTCTTCGGGCGGGGTGTGCGTGGTGGGGCGGGGGTGATCGTGGGCGCGGCGGCGGACGCCGTGGTCGCGGTCGCCCGGTAGGTCAGCGGGGTGGTTGAGGCGATCTCGGCTTCCCCCCGGTCGGCGAGCACTTTGCAGGCGTTGCCGACCGCCCCGGAGGACCGGTTCAGCCTGTGCGCGATGTTGCGGGGCGTGAGGTCGGTGCCCGTGTTGTCGGCGAGGACTTTGGCGACCATCGCGCGTAGTTCACCGGCGCGCAACCGCGACACCGACCCACTCGCCGCAGTGGTGGGCGCGGCGGCGGATGCCGGGGCGGACGTGGCAGGCGGGGTGGGCGTGGTCATCGTCGGGTGCTCCTGTTCTGGGGTCGGATCAGGTCGGGGGGTGCGGGCGTTGTCAGGTGGTGTCGTTGTCGTGCCGCGCCTTGTGGCGTGCGGTGGCGTCGTCCGAGTTGCGCTGGTGGATCACCGCGACGGCGCGGGCGACCTCCTCGTCGGGGCACACCTCCGACCAGCCGCACAAACACACCGCAAAGGTCGATGGGTCGCCGTCATCGAACGTTTCCACATCGGCGTCACACTCAACGATTTCAGCGGCATTCATGTGGTGTCACTCCCCACCTGTCGGACATGGCTCACGCCGGGCGTGGTATTCGGCGTATTTTCCGGATTCCCCCGGTGGCAATTCAATTATGACTCTACGCCGCGCGTCACGCAATAGGTTTGACAGCCCTTTTCAAGACTCTTTGCGGACCGTCATCTCGTCACCGTTTCCGCGTCAATCAATCGACGCGCGTCCACCATTTCAATCGACATGCAACAGCATTTCCACAGGTCAGCGGTGGAGCGAAATACGCAACATGACATCCACGAGGAATGATTCATCCCGAATAGATACCCAAAGAACAAATAATGGGAGGTAATAAAAGAATGGAACAGGGTGAAACAAAGAGGATGGAGTGGATGACACCACAGGAGTCGAGACGAGCAGCGCCGACCACGAGCCCGCCCCCGATGTGTTCACCGGCTTGTGGCCAAGCGAGTCTGGGATACCAGCGGATCCCCCTACAGGCACTCTGACCGGCGTCTTCGCCGACCGGAGGGGGTGGCGCTCTAACAGGATCCCCAACCTGATCCCCAATGTGATCCCCTGTATGAACCCCCGACGGAAGTGACCGTACGCGCTGTCGATCTCCAATTCCGATACTCAGAGTGATATTTTGGGCCTGGGCTGCGTAGGAATACGGTGGGCGACTTCGGCCGTTTGGCGTAACGTGGAAGGCTCGACATCCATCTCCAGGGAGGCGCGGGGTGCGGGAGCGGTCGCGCTGATCAGGCATGATCGCTGTACCGGCAGGGTCGGGGAAGGCGCTGCCACGGGACGCGACGAGCGGGCGCGCAGTGGGGGCCCGGTCAGTGCACACGGGGAGGCGCGGTGACGGAGCGAGACGACAGGGTCCTTCGTGGGCTGTATGACCTGAAGAACCTTTTCGGGGACAAGTGGGTGCCCGCCATCTTGGTGGCACTCCGGGACGGCCCGCTGCGTCGGGTGGAGATTCTTTCCACGGTCAACTCGTATTCCATCGACGAGAATTGGACGGACAAACACGCTGTACTGCACGATAGCATTCTGGCGCGCACATTGAAAAAGATGCGCGAACAGGGGCTCATCGTCCGCGAGAGTTGTGATAAGTCTTTTCCGCCGGAAGTCGTGTACTCGTTGATCCCGGCGGTCGCCGAGGTGTTGACGCTGGCCGAGCCTCTGATCGAGTGGACTCGTGCCCATCTGGAATTGCTCTCTCAGGCGCAGGCGCACAGCCGTCGCAGTGGTGCGGGAGCGGCCATTCTCGATGATGTCGTGGATCTTGGCTCCCCGGCCGGTGACGGCCGGTTCCACTCCTCCGGGCGTCGCCCTCGTGCCGGTGGCGGCGTCGGGTGACCCGACGCCGCGCACGAGGGTGCCTGCGGGGTTCATCCGGCTCGGCTGCGCCCGCGGTCGGCTCGCCCCGGCTCGCCGGGCGCGTCGTGGCGGCGACGTAGCCGGTCGGCCAGGTCGACGGCCTGGTGCGTGGGCCGATCGTCGACCTCGGCGAGCCGCGTGGTCAGCAGGGTCAGGGTGCGCGGGATGGCGTCGAGCTGTCCGAGGCGTTCCTGCAGTCGCATGATGTCGCGGTAGATCAGCTCGTTGTGCGGGTCGAACGCGCGCGCGATCTCGAGCAGGTCCAGCGTCTGTTGTGGGTCTTCCTCGACCAGGGCGCGGGCCAGGGCGGCGACGGCGTCGATGGCGTCGCGGCGGATGGCCTCGCGGGCGGTCTCGATCCAGTCGGTGGAAAGCCCGTCGGCCAGAGGGCCGGTGTAGCTGTCGACGATCCGCCGGTACGCCTGGACCCGATCGGCGTCGGTGACGGCGGCGCGGCGGGTGGCCACGGCAGCAGCGAAGTGGTGGTAGTCGACCTCCACCAGGTCGGGGTCCAGCCGGTAGCGGCCCTCACCGACCACCACGAGGTCGCACAACACGTTGCCGGTTGCGGCGGCCAAGGCGCGGCGCAGACGCGAGAGCGAGGTGTTCATCGCGTTGGTGGTTCTCTCCGGCGGGCTCGTGGCCCACAGGGCGGCGATGAGCGCCTCACGGCTGGCGCCGTCGGGGTGCAGCGCCAGGAAGACCAGCAGTTCGCGCAGGCGTGGCTGCAACGCCGAGGTGATCTCGTGTTCGGCGGCCTCGCCGTCGAATGTTGCCAGCGTGGGATGCCACCACACCCGCGGCGGCCCGAGCACGCTGACGCGCAACGGCGCGGACGACGCCTCGCGCGGCTCGGCGGGGCCTTGTGGTTCGCTCTCCGCCAGCCAGCCATGCCGATGGTCTTCACCCGCATTCTGGGTTGCTTGGTCGGCGTCGGGGCGACCAGGCTGGACGGGACGCACCCGAAGACCGGGTGACGTCGCGGGCGCAGGCTCCGGCCCAAGGATCTCCAGCTCACCGTCGCCTCGCCGGTCCTCATCGCTTAGGGCTGCCAACAGCTCCAAGTCCGTGTCGGCGACCGGCGCCTGGGTCGTGCCCTCGGCAACCGCGTCCTCGTGACCGTCAACGGCCGTGCCGCGATCCGCGACGATGCCCGCGGGCCCGACGACGATGGGAACGCAGTCGCCTACGACGTGAGGACGCGGCACGACAGCCGGATGCTCGGGCTCGTCGCCGGGGTCGGCGTGACGCAGCAGGTCCAGCAGATCAGCGAGGTGGTCGTCGCCCAGTCGGAACACACGCGCGCCGCGCAGCGGCTCGCCGAGGCCGGGGCTGGTGGTGGAGATGGTGCCGTCGTCGCGGACGTAGGCGGTCACCCCGGCGCTCCACTGGCCCAGCAGCAGCCCGGTCACGCCGACGGTCGAACCGTTGTCCAACACCGCCTGCAGCCTGCGGGCCTGGCGGCCGGGTGCGCGCGCCGCCAGCACAACCGGCTCCCACGGTTGGCCAGTAGGCGGGAGCTGACCGACGCGCACCAGGGTCTCGGATTCCAGCATGTCCAGCGCGGCGTCGAGATCGGCTGCCACCCGCACACCCGCCGGAAGGGGTGCCTGCGCCACGCGCCTGCCGAACAGCGCCGCGAGGTCCTCGGCCGGCACGATGACCGTGGCCGACCTGTGCGTGGTGGTGAAGGCCGCGCTGAGGATGGTCACGAGCAGCGCACGGACCGCTGCGGGGGCGCCCGCGCCGAGCAGGCCCAGGCCGTGCGCGGTGGCCAGGTCCACGGCGATCTCGCGGCCGTCCCGCACACCGACCGGCAGGATCGGCGCCTGGTCGTTGGGGACGTCGTCGGCGTCGGTATGGGTGCCGAGTACGAGTGGCGGTGCCGGTGCGCGTGGTGGGCGCTCGCCCGGCCGGTCGAGGTCCACCTCGTCGCCGCCGGTGTCGTCGTGGTCGGCGCGCAGATGTGCCAGCCGCAGTTGGTAGACGACCGGGGCGACGGGTAGGTCGCTGCGGTCGCCGCTACCGGGGCGGTAACGGCGTCGGTTCCGCCGCCGGGCCGCGAGCAAGGCGGCGCTGACCGCTGCGGCCAGGCCGAGGCCGACGAACAGGTCCTCGCCCCAGCTGAACCCCGGCTCGTCCACCGCGTCGGTGCTCGGCGGCGCCTGGGTCGCTGGCGGAGCCTGGGTGGTGCGAGGGGCTTCGGTGGTGGCGGGTGGCTGCGTTCTGGAGGGAGCCGGTGTCGTCGTGTTGCCGGGTGGCGGCTCGGCCGGAGGGGGCGGGGTTACTGGCGGTGGCGCCGGGGCGGTGGGTGGTGGGGAGCCAGCGTTGGCGTCCTCGGGCAGGGCCATCTCCTCGCCGGGGAAGATCAGGCCGGGGCGGGTGAAGGTGCCACCATTCGGTTGGGGTTTGCCCTTGTTGAGTGCGTAGATCTCTGGCCAGCGGTTGCCGTCACCAAGGGTGCGTTCGGACATCCGCCACAGCGAGTCGTACACGCCGGTGTCGGGGTTGTACGCAAGCACGACGGCGGATTTCGCGCGGCCGGGCTGCTCGACCATCCCGGCCGCCTCGTGGTGATACGGCGCGCTGTGGGCGATCGGTCGCACCACGGTGAACGTCGCTTGTTCGGCGGGCGTGGTCCAGGCGGGAGCCGTCGCCACCACGTCAACTGCGGCACCGCCCGCCGCGGATGGGCTCAGGGCGGGCAGGCCGGCGCGTTGACCGAGGATGGAGATCAGGACCGCGCCGACGAGGACGGCCGCGATCCGGTGCACCGGTCCGGTCCCTGAGAGGTCGGGCATCCGAGCGTCGCGGGCGATCTCGACCGCGCAGCGGGCTACGTCGAGGGTGAAGAAGGCCCACACAAGCCAGGTCAGGCAGGCGAGGAAGTCCAGCAGGAACGTGGTGGTCATCGGGCCGAGCAGGACACCCTGGACTTCCGCCCAGGAGGGCAGGTGGTCCGGCAAGGGCCAGCCGAGGAAGTGCGTCAACGCCCACGGCAACCCGGCCACCAGCGTGACCAGGACGGCAGCCGCCAGCAGCCCGCGCACCAGCCTCGCGAGGAATCCGAGCACCCGCCCGGCGCCCTGCCACATCCGGCCTCGCGTTCGCGGCGGCTGACGCGGTTTGTGGCGGGAGGGATGCGGTGATGCGGCCATGATGTGCTCGTTCCTCAGCAGACCTGGACGTGGTCGCTCGCCGCCCGCTTACCCGCCCGTGATGAGTCGGAGGCGTGGGCGAATCCCGTGGGCGGCGCGAGCGCGGGCACGGTCAGCTCGCGTGGGCGACGAGCGGCTCGGGCTTGTCCGTCCCGGCAGCGGTCGAGCTCTCGCGGGAGTTGGACCTCTGCTCAGGTGCCGGTGTCCTCGGTCCGGAGATGGAGCGCGTATCCCCCGGCGCGCCGGTCGCGGTCGCGGCCTTCTTTCGCTTGCCGCGGCCAGGCTTGCGCCCGGCGAGCCAGCCGGTGAAGTCGGATGGCTTGAGGTCGGTGAACGCCGCCAGCTCGTCGACGTCGATGACGTCTTGGGCGTCGGCGACCACCTCGCCGAGTTCACGCTCTACCTCGGTGAGTTGGGCGAGGATCGCGGCTCGGCGCCCTGCGAGTTCGCCGACCTGCTGCGCGGCGGCGGCTCGGCGGGCGCTGCGGGCGGTGTCGGCCTTCTCGACGCGCTGGCGGATTTCCTCGGGTGTTGCCATGCTGCTTCCCCTTTCTCTGCGACGGGCGTGTTCACGACGGGCGAGGGTGTGGTCATGGGTCGATGGCGGTCACCCCGCGCTGTGGATGTGCGCTGCCCTGCCCGTGCACGTGAAGCGACCCGATGCCGACCAGCCCGAGCAACTGGGTGGTCTGCGAGGCGGTCACGGTGACCGTGACGGTGTCGCCGGAGACCGTCACCGTGCCGGAGGCGCCCTCAGCGGCCAAGTGCGCCTGGGCGTGGGCGACCGCCTGGGCGGGCACGAGCTGCAGGGTGCCGTTGCCGCGGTAGGCGGACAGGTCGATGGCCTGGGCGCCAGCGCGGGCGGCGGCCTCGGCCTGGCCGTTGGCCCGTACTTTTGCGGCCAGCGCGAGGCCACCGTCGAGGGTCAGACCGGCCAAGGCCAGGATGCCGACGGTCAGCGCCAGGACGAACGCGGTCGCCCGGCCCTCGTCGGCGCGCCACCACCGCAGGCGCGTGCGCCACCACGTCGACCACCAGGTCGACCATCGGCCTCGCCGGAAGTGTCGGCCTCGCCGGGTCATGGCTGGCTCCCGGTGTTCAGGGTCGAACGCCAGAGGTCCACGGGTTCGACCGAGGTGGCCGACAGGGTCTTGCCGCCGGGCACGCCGAGGACGAGCGCGTCGCCGAAGTCGACCGCGCAGGACACGGTCACGCTGACCGTGCCGCCAGGGCGCAGGCCGCCGGTCGAGGTGCTCACCGACAGGGACGCGCAGGCCACGCCCGCTGAGGACAGCGCGCTCGCGGCGGTCGATTGGGCCGCGGCGGTCGCGGCCGTCGGGGTGCGTTCGATGCTGGCGGCACGGGCCGCTTGGTGGGCGGCGTCGTCGATGCGGATCCGCGCGTCCACCCCCCGGTGTATGACCACGCCGACGAACACCAGCAGCATGACCAGGAACGGCGCGGCGATGGTGACTTCAGCGGCCACCGAGCCGTCATCTGCGCGCCACCAGGCCGCCCACCCCCGCTGACCGGGGCGCACGCGGCCGTGACGCCGCCCTGCGGGCGTGACGAGTGCACGGGACGTCGTCGTCTGCGATGGCATCGCGGCTCACCCGCCCGCCAGGTCGGGGACGAAACGTTCGACGGGCCCGACGGCCTCGGCGTGCACGGGCAGGCTCAGGAACGGCACGACCGAGGTCGCGGTCCCGCTGACCCGCACCGACGCCGAGGCCGCTGTCCGGTCGGAGGCGACGAAGGGGCCGGTGAGCGGGCCACTCGCGAGCTGGTCGAGCAGTTGCCGCGCGCTGGACGTGCCGTCCGCGGCGGTCCCGTTCTGGGACCGTGCGACCGCGAGCCCCTGCGAGGCGGCGGCTTGGGCGATGTGGGTGGCGTGTGACCAGAGCGCGAATTGCACGATGGCCAGCAGCATCAGCAACAGCAGTGGTGTGGCGATGACCAGTTCCGCGCTGACCGAGCCCCGATCACCGCGCAGCGCTTGACGGACCCGACGCCATCCGGCGCGAGTCGCTGGTGACCGCTTGCTGTGCTTGTGGCTCATGGGGATCACATGGTGATGCCGTTGGCCTTCTCGGTGACCTTCGCGATGACGATCGCGATCACCGCGAGCGCGGCAACCACGAGCAGCGCGGTCACCAGGACGGTTTCGGTCGAGTACCCGGCCTCCGGCTGCCGGCGCAGCTCCTCCCACCGTGCTTGTACCACTGTCCACAATGCCTCCACTTGTGTGCGCATCGTGTTGTCCTCCCTTGTCGTTCACGTTCGGTCGTTGTCCGCGCGAGATGTCACAACCCATGTCAGAGTCCATTGAGGACCTGCGTGAGCGCGGGGTAGGCGATGAAGGCCAGGAACCCGAGGAACAGCGCCATCACCGGCAGGCTCATGCGTTCGGTGGCGGCTTGGGCGTCGCCTTCGGCCTCGGTGATCTGGTGGGTGCGCAGTGCTCCGGCTTTGGCGGCCAGGCTCGTGCGGACCTTGGCGCCCTCGGTGCCGGCCAGGCTGACCGAGGCGGCGAGCTCGGCGAGTTCGGTCACGTCGAGTTCCTCGCCGAGCTGGCGCAGGGTCGCCCACGGGGTCGCGCGCGTGAGGCGGGCGGTGTCTATTGCGCGGCGGATCTGCTCGAACGCCCACCCTCGGCCGATGTTGACCGAGTCGCCCAGCGCGCTGTCGACCCCGGCTCCCCCGGCCAGGGTGATCCACACCAGGTCCAGGTAGGCCGAGAGCGCGTGGCGGAACCCGGTGCGCAGCTTCGCGGCTTCGGAGCGGGCTTGCAGGTCCGGCAGGACGAAGCCGACGGCCGCCAGAACAAGTCCGGCGATGATCGGAAACTCGAAGCCTGGGCCGAGCCCGGCCACGGCGAGGACCACAGTCAGCAGGACGGGCAGCAGCAGCCCGGCGACGGTGAGGGTGGCTTTCTCCGCCAGGTGGGTCGAGGTCGAGCGGCCGATGACCGCCAGATCCTTGGCCAGGCGCGGGCCAGGGAGCCCGAGCGCGCGCAACGGTGCGACGGCGGGGCGGCCGAGGCGGACGGCCCAGCCGGTGTCGTCGGTAGCGAGGATGGGTGGCGGAGCGGGTGGGGCAGTGGCGTGGGCCAGGACCGCGCCGAGGGCCGGTCGCGGTGGGAACAGGTAGACCGCCAAGGCCCACAGGCCGATCCCGGAACCGATTCCCAGGGCGATGTAGGTGATCATGGCGTTCACTCCTGCCTCGCGGTGACGAGACCCCGTGCCGGGCTGGTCGCCCAGTCGTGGTCGGCGGTGGAGAGGAAGCGGTCGGGCTGGGCAACGCGGGCAATGCGGTTCAGCCACGCGAACCCGGCGGCGAACAGC
Source organism: Actinokineospora lacus (assembly GCF_053813445.1). NCBI lineage: Bacteria > Bacillati > Actinomycetota > Actinomycetes > Pseudonocardiales > Pseudonocardiaceae > Actinokineospora > Actinokineospora lacus. Next base: position 86,033 of record NZ_JBQERA010000014.1, on the reverse strand, counting down.
GCTCCGATGCCCAGCAACACGATCTGCCCGGCGGCGCTGTCGTAGGCGCCCATGTAGCTGCGGTTGAGCAGGACCACGGCGACGGCGAAGGCCAGGGTGGTGCCGACGATGACGCGCACCGAGGTGCGGGTGCGGGCACGTCCGGCCTCCACGCGCATCCGCATCGAGGCTTGCCCGCGGGCGGCGTCGGCCAGCGACCCGAGCAGTTCGGCGAGTTGGCGGGTCTGTTGTTCGGCAGCCAGCAGCAGGGCGGCGATCACCAGGTCGCCGACCGGATCGTCCAGGCGTTCGCCCAGGCGACGTAGGGCGGGCGCGAGTCGGTCGCCGTTCTCGATCCCGGCGGCGAGCTCGCCGACCTCGCCGCGGATGGCCGTCGGCGCCAGCGGCGCTGTAGCGAGGATGGCCTGCTCGAGACCGGCTGCGGCCGAGAGGGTGTCGCGGAGCATCTCGGTCCAGGTGGCGACGGCCTCGATGCGCGCCACGCGGCGGGCGTGCTCGGGGTCGCGGCCCAGCACCCTGGGCAGCGCCCAGGCGGCGAGGCTGGCCAGGACGGCGCCGACGACCCAGCCGGTGAGCAGACCGGTCACCACCCCGGCGGTCACGGCGAGCGCGATCCGCAGGCTGCGGTGCTGGTCGACGGTCCCGGCCGCGCGGTTCCGGGTGCGGCGTTGGCGCCGTGGGTCGGTTCCGCGCCAGCCGAGGACCACCAGCAGCAGACCGAGCCCGGTGCCCACGCCGAACAGCGCGGCAGCAGCGGTGGTGGGGCTGAGGGTGATGTTCACGGTCCCCACCAGCCCTCGGGGTTCTCCATCACGGCGGGGTCGAAGCCGACGTCGGCCAGGTCGTCGAGGGTGTCGCTGCGCAGTGCTCCGGCGACGGGGCGGGCGCGGCGGTCGGGTCCGGGGCGGTAGACCTCGTTGGAGATCACCTGCGGGCCGTCGGCGCCGACGACCTCGCGGATCGAGGACACGACTCGGGTTCGGCGGTCCTGTGCGCGGGCCAGGTGCACCACGAAGTGCACCGCGGAGGCGACCAGGAGGTTGGTGGCTTCCAGCGGTAGCCGCTCGACGCCCTGGGCGGCGTAGGAGGCCAGCCGGGTGAACGCGATCCGCGAGGACGAGGCGTGCAGGGTGGCCATCGAGCCGTCGTTGCCCTGCGACATCGCGTTACACATCGGGATGACCTCGGGGCCGCGGATCTCTCCGACGATCACCCGGTCCGGGCTCATCCGCAGACCCCACCGCACGAGTTCGGCCTGGCTGATGGCGCCCTCGCCCTCGACGTTGGGTTCGCGGGCCTGGAAGGCGGTCACGTCGGCGTGGATGTCCGGGTCGTGGTCCAAGCCGAGTTCGAAGGCGTCCTCGATGGTGACGATGCGCTCCAACGGGTCCATCTCGCTGGCCAGCGCACGCAGCAAGGTGGTCTTGCCCGCGCCGGTACCGCCGGTGATCAAGACGTTCTTGCGGGCCTTGACCAGCGCCCGCAAGAACGCCTCCAAGCCGGGATCGACGGTACCTCGGCGGCGCAGCTCCGGAAGCGTGACGGTGAGGTAGCCGTGGCGGCGGATCGACAACGCCGTCACGCCCCCGGCGGTCAAGCCCATCACCGCGAACAGCCGCTCCCCGCCGGGAAGCTGGAGGTTGACCGCCGGGGAGCCTTGGTCAAACCTCCGCTCCTGGCTGCTCGCGCGGGCGGCCAGCAGCCGCACCAGGTCGGTCAACTCCTCGTTCGAGCCCGCGATCGGGGCGACCGGGGCGCGGCGGCCGTCGTTGTACTGGACGAACACCCGGTCGAACCTGTTGGCGTTGATCGTCTCCACCATCGGGTCGTCCAGCAGCGGCTGGAGCCCGGCCATGCCGAACAGCTCGTTGACGACCTCCCCGACGACCCGCTGCTCGACCTCGCGGGGCAGCAGCTGCCGGCCCGCGGCCAGCTCGTTCTCGGTGTGCACGCGCAGCGCCTCGTCGAGGATGCCGCGTGCCAGCTCGCGCCGGGCCTCGCGGTTGGCCGTCGTCCCGGTGCGGTCCTGCTGATCGGCCACCCGCTGCGGAAGCTCGGCGTTCAACCGCTCCCGCAGATGCTGCCGCAGCCGCGTCGTGGCGGCCGACAAGTCAGCCGTGTCCTCGTCAGTGCCCCACCCCAGCGGCGGCACACCAGTATCTGTACCCGGTGCGGCGCTACCGAACGGAGCCGATCCGGGCTGCTGCTGGTGGGGGCGCAGAGGCACCGGCGCCGGGTACTGGTTGCTCGGGTACGTCACGACGCCTGCCCTCCCTGCCGGTCGCGGTGGGCGGTGGCGGGGCTCGGTGCGACGCGGACACCGTGGGACGAGACCGCGCCGGGCGGCACACCCGGAACCGAGCGCAGGACCGGCACCTGCGTCACCGGCTCAGCAGGCCGGAGCTGAGTTCGACTTGTTGCTGTGCGCTCGCGGGTGGCGAGTTCGGTGGCGATGCGGTGAGCGAAGCGGCCGAGCGCCGAATGCGCGAGGCCGCTGCGACCCCAGCGCAGCTTGTTCGGCCGACCGCACAGCACGGCCGCGCCGCTCGGGTCGTCGGGCACGCGTCCCAGCGGCGGCACGCCGAGTTCGTGGGCGACCTCGGCGGTGGAGTAGCCCTCGCCCACCAGCAGCAGCACGGGGTTGGGGCTCCAGCGGCCGACGGTGGGCAACCGGCGCGGCAGGTGTGCGAGGTCGTCGGCGTGCGCCCGCGACAGCAGCACGACCGCGTCGGAGGCGCGCACGATCGGCAGCGCGGGCGAGCCGGGGTCCACTCGCCCGCAGTCGACGATGACCACCGTGCCCGGCTGGTTGGCCGCCGCGCGCAGAACACCCAGGCCGCTTGTCGGGTCGGGAGCCAAGGCCGACAGCGCCGCGCGGGCCTGGTCGGCATCGGGTGGGGCGGCGATCACCGGCAGGCCGCCGGGAAGTTGCTGGGTGTGCCGCCACACCAGGTCGGTGTCGCCGCCACGGCGCGCGGCGGCGGCCAGGCTCACCAGGCCCGGTGTCGAGGTCAGCGAGAACCGCAGGCCGAGATCGCCACCGGAAGGGTCGGCCTCGACCACCAGTGCGCGTGCCGGAGCGGGCCAGCGGGCGGCCAAGGCCACGGCCAGCGTGGTGGCGCCCGGTGAGCCTTTCAGGGACAGGACCGAGATCAACATCAGCGACCCCCAGCAGAGAGCATCACGATCGACAACTGACCGGCCGGCACCGCGGCGACCTGGCGGGCGGCGGCCTCGGACAGCTGCACCGACACCACGGTGTTCTGGTCGTTCGCCGGGGTGGTCACGCTGGTCACCACCGCAGGCCAGACCGTGCCGCCATCGGCGGGCGGGCTGGTCGCGGTTCCTGCCTGGCCAGGCACGAACACCACCGACACCCGCGCTCCCGGACCGACCTCCGCAGGGAACTGGCCTGGTTTGAGCGCGAGGGCGGCGATGGCCTGCCCGCTCGTCGGGAGCGCGGCGCCGCCGACGGCGTCCGGGGTGAGCAGCGCCCCGGCCGACAAGCTGGTGGCCATCGGCCTACCAACCACGGCGGCCGCCTGATCCGCGCCGACGACCGCGACACCGGGGTCGACCGCGACGTTGACCTGCCGCAGGTCCTGCGTGGTCAGCACGTGCCCGACCGGCACGCCGCGGGCCAGCGCGAGCACGGCCTGCCGATCTCCCGAGTGCAGCGAGATCAGCACGAAGCCGCCCACGCAGGCCAGGACGAGCAGCACGCCGAGCAGCAGGTACGGCACGCTGCGGCGGCGTCCTGTGGTGCGCAACCGCGAGGCGGGAGGCTTCTTGCCGTCGTTGATCCAGGGGCTGTTGGCCGTGCTCATGGCTCGGTCGGTTTCGGGCCGGGTCGTGGTGTTGGTGCTCACGCCGGTACCTCCAAAAGGCATGGGGGTAGTGCGCCGCGTCGCCGGTGGGTTGTCAGCGAGCGGAACAGGTGGTCATCGCTTTGTGGGCCGGGAAGTGGCGCCTCGCCGGGAGGCCGTGGTGGGGGTCAGCCGCCACCGTTGTTGAGAGCCTGCGATTCCGCCACGCGGAAGGTCGCGTTGCCCGTCGTGGTCATGTCCGGGAACGTCCCGCCCTGGCCCGCACCGGACCAGGTCACCGTCCAGTACACGGTCGCCGTCACCGGGTATGCCTGCCCCGGTTGGCTCGCTGACGATCGGCGGTAGACGTGGCCGCAATCCGGCGACGGCGCTTTGGGATCTGCGCCTGCCTTGTAGGGCGTTCCGGCACCGGTGCAGGTGACGGTCGAGCCGTCGCCCATCGCCCACGTCACGGAGGTCGGCGTCGCGACTGCCGTCACCGACACGCCAGGAACCGCGGCGGTGGCCGAGACCGGTCCCCAGCCACCGGACAGCCACATCCAGGTCGGCAGGTTCACCAACTGGTCGCCAGCCGGGTTCGCCGCGATCGACGGCGAGGGCAGCCGGAGCTGCCTACGGGCCATCTGCGCAAGCTCGGCGGGCGAGGGCAACAAGGCCGCGCCGGGCTGCTGACCGTCGGCAATCCATACCGGTGGCCGGTAGAGCCCATCGGCGACGCCCTCGGTGGTGCATTTCCACACGTACCACGCGCCCGGCCCCTGACCAGGCTGCGCCGCTTGGGCACGAACCGCCGTCGGCCGGAACACCGCAGCGTGGACCACGCCGCCGTTGGTCGTCGGCGGCTTGTAGGAGGCGGTAACCACGCCACCGGCCGGCGGCTGATAGTCACTCTTCACATACGAGCAACTCGCCAGGTTCGAGTCACCGCCAACGATGGTGTCGCCAGGCTTGGTCGGCTTCCCGCTGCCGGGGTTGTTGCCGGTCCCAGGGCGGCCAGGATTGTTGCCGTGTCCAGGGTTGTCGGGCCGTCCGTTGTTACCGTTGCTGCCAGCTCCCAGCTCGCACGCCGGGGTGGGAACCTGACTGCAATTCGCACTCCCCCAGCCGCCATCTGCCAGAGCGGGAGCTGCGAGACCGAGCAGGCTTGCAGCGACGATTCCAGTAATGGTCGCAAAACGTCGCATGATCAACACGTCCCCACGTCGTGTACGCCGAAATCGGACACCTTCCAGGAGCCGTCGGACTGCTTCTCGACGATGGTGTTGATCGCCTGGCGTCCTCCCGGCTCTTTGTCAGCGAGTTGGCCGTTGTCCGCGCGGTACTTCAACCAATTCGTCGAGTCACCGCAGTCGGAAACAATGATCTTCTTCGGGTCATCGACCGGTTCCGCCGAGGACACGGTCGGGTTCAGCACCGGCTCACCCTTGGTAACCAGGCCGTTGTAATGATCGGCGTACAGGCCGCGCGACATGTTCGTCAGCGCCACGCCCGTCGCGTGCTGCCCCAGCTTCGCGGACTGCCAGTCGGATCTACGCCCGGCCTCGACAAAGTCCTGCCACATTCCCCGGTAGGCGGCCAAAGCATCGTTCTTCGCCTTATCCGCTGCGGAGGCCGTAGCACTCGGACTCGACGGCGCCGAAGGTACCTGCTCAGGACTCGACGTCCCGGAAGGCGGGTCCTCCGGACTACCGGAGCTACAAGCCGCGAGAACCGCGCAGGCCACAGCACTGATGACCACGCGACCACCCCCGAAGCGAAACGTCCCCCATGCCACAGGTGCACCCCCACACTTCCGTAATGATCGTCTTGTGTCTCATGACACTTAACACGTCTACACCACGGAAGACCACCGACTGCAAAGTCGGAATGCACTGACTTTGAAGTTGGTATGGCATCTACTTGCTAAGATTCACTCGATCGGTCTACTTCGCTCACCCTGCGGGTTGCTGTGAGGTATCACTTAGGGCGAAGGGTGCGGCGCCTTGGGGGCGAAAGCTGTGTTGATATTGCCACGACCGGTGATAAGCGGTGAGGGCACTTGACCTCACCGACATTGATCATTTCCTGGACCGGACTCGGCCTGCTGTCCGGAGTTGTGTTCGGTTTGCTGACGCGAAAGCTGCTGCGGACGAAGCCATTCAGTCGCTGGAACTGGACGGGGTCAGCAGCGCTCACCGGGCTGCTGTTCACGACGCTGGCCTGGCGGCTGGACTGGAGCCTCGCCTTGCTGGCATACAGCTACCTAGCAGCCGTGCTGGTACCGCTCGCGATGGTCGATTTGGCCGAGCAGCGCCTTCCCGGAGCGGTAGTGCTTCCCAGCTACCTCGTCCTCGCCGCCGCCTTCGGCGCGGATGCTGTGCTCGAGTCGAGCTACGACCAGCTGCTGCGGTCTGTGACCGGCATGGTCGTCCTCGCCGCGGCTTACCTCGGCCTCGCACTCACGGTCGGCGGACTCGGTGCCGGTGACGTCAAGCTTGCCGGTCTCCTAGGGCTCGCGCTTGGTTGGTGGAGCTGGACGGCGCTGTTCACCGGAACATTTCTCGGTTGGCTGCTCGCAGCGATCGTTCGGGTTGCGCTCAGAGCGACCGGACATGTCGAACGTGACGACCCGATGCCGCTCGGCCCCTTCCTTGCATTGGGCGCCGTGGCGACCGTCGTGTTGACTGCGACCGGCTCTTAGCATGAGCGTGCTGGTGCTGACCGAGTTACTCCGAGTAGTCCGTGACGCCCGTCGCGAGAGCGTCATAGGCGCGAGCTGGGCGCTGTGCCATGTCGGGCCGCAGCATGGTCTTGGCCTCGGCGAGTTCGACGAAGGCGAACTCGCCGATCTCCGGATCGCAGATCTGGATGGCCTCCACTCGCGCGGGAGGCAACATCCCGCCGTCGAAAATGAACACCAGCTGGTCGTCCCACGGTCCGTATGGTCCGACCCAGTCGAGCACCAGGACGCGGCCAGCTGTGATGGTGAGGCCGAGTTCCTCGTTCAGCTCGCGGGCGCATGCCACTCGCGGCTGTTTGTCGCTCTCCATGCCGCCGGGGAGATCCCAGTTGTCCTTATAGTGGGTTCACCAACAGAACACGCCCGGCTTCGTCCCGGATCAGCAGGTCGGCGGCTACACGCTTGCGCGCCTGCTTGGCGTTGCCCTCCGCGAGGTAGGCAAAGCGCGCCCCGTCGCCGGTCATACCGGCCACGACGACACCTTCCCCGGAGGCGGCCGAAAGGCCAGCCAGAGCGGCGAGGAACAACGAGACCTGGCTCGACTTCGGTGCCAGGCTCAGCACGCCACCGAAAGCTCGAAGCTGATGGAGCAACGAGGCGGTCGTACACAGGCTTCGTGGTCGATCGCTGCCGCTTCGTCGACCCGGCCCGCGCGCACCAGGACGTTGGCGAGCGTGAGTTGGGCAAAAGTGCGGCTTCGAACGCGGCATTCATGTCCTCACCTGGGCGGCCACGCTCGGCTTCCGCGCCCGGCCGCCGAAGTACCCGCTCCGGCACGAAACCCCATGGCCAGCACCGGTCAGGCTGGCACCGCAGCTGGTGCGCTAGTGCAAGATCACCGGCCCAACCTCGACTACCAGTCTTCTCGCCGGCTCAGCCTTGGTGTGTTGATCCGATCGGGTGGACCTGCCCGCGGGTGTCTCGATGTCCGGGCAGGGCCGGTGAGGCACAGCCAGGATGGGCCGGTGTCCATCGCCGAGGTCGCCACCGCGATCCGGGCCGGGCTAGCCCGGCTCGCGACCGGCCGAGCCGCGCTACTGGCCGCAGCGACCGCCTTCGACGAGGCCCGAACCCTCATCGAACAGGCCACCGCAGGCAGCGCCCGTCCCGAACCAGGCACAGCGATCGCAGCGCTCACCGATGCCCTGCACGGGCTCGGCCAGGCCGTCGCCCAGCACGACGCCGCCACCCACCAGTTCACCGTCTATGTGAACTCGATCGCCGCCGACGCGCACACCGCGCCTCCGCCGCCCATGTCACGCCCCTCCGGCCCCCGACCGGGCCCCACCCCGCCTGTGGGAGCCCAACCCGCCCACCGCGTGGAGCAGTTGCGCGCCGAGCTGCCGCCCCCGCTCGAAGGCGCAGGCACCGGCCGCAAGACCCACGGCCGCTGGTTCGTGGGAGACCGCCCCGCCCAAACCCTGATCAGCGGAGAAGACGACACCGCCCGCCTGGCCGCGAGCTACCTGGCCCGCGTCGGGGCACAACACGCCTCCATCCGAGCACACGCGGAGATCAAACTGGCCGCGCTCATCCGACAACGATGGGAGGCCACCGGACTCACCGCCCACGCCACCATCGTGATCAACAACCGATTGTGCTCGGGCAGCACATCCTGCCCGGTCTTCCTACCCTGGCTACTGCCTCCCGGCTGCTCCCTTACCGTCATCACACCCACCGAACGCCACACCTTCACCGGAGACCCGACGTGACCACCCTGGCCTTCTGGCACTCCCCCGACCAACACAACGAACTGCTGGCCACCACCCCCGCCGAGATCGACGCCGCCCTGGCCCTGGTCAACAGACTCAGCACCGACTACGGCAACGTCACCACCATCACCCGCCACGGCGACGTGGGACCGGCCCTCTACGTCGGACTCAACGGCGACGTGGGCGCCCTGCAGTACACCCACGCCAACGAAGCCTTCTTCAGCCAGGGCAACACCCGCCACGGAGGCACCTGCCTCGAATACGACTGGCAGTGGAACATCTTCCACTACCCCCCCGACGCCGAAATCCCGCTCACCGACATCCGAACCGCCGTGCACCAGTTCGCCGAGACCGGCACCAAGCCGACCTCAGTCCGCTGGCAGGAATGGGAACCACCGATCGAACCCGGCGGCACGCCCCTCGCCTATGACGACCCCGCTTGGGGATGAGGACACGCTCAGTGCGCCGCAATGGTCGAAGGCTACGGCATCGGCTTGAAAGCTGAGGACGACGCAATGGTGGGAGCACCAGCAGCGGGTGAGCGGTCCTGGCTTCAGCCGGTCGACCGCCCACCCACCACACACTCATAACATGAGTCGGCCTCCGGCACGGAGCCTGCGCCGAGGGCCGAGTTGTTTATTCAGGCGACAGGCTTGGTGATCTTGTCCGCCTTGATGAGGCCCACAAACTGCGGGAAGCCCACCACCTCAAGGTCAACGGCGTTGGCATCCTTGGTGTCGTGGAGTCCGCCAAGGTCGTTGCGGACGTTGAAGCACGAGCTGCTGTTGGTGCTGACGCTCGGCTTCCTATAGCTGCGTCGTGACGGTAACGCGTTCATCGGATCATCTCCTCGATCTGCTCTGCTTCGCGGGCGATGAGCCGCGCCGACTCCTGTTGACTCATCGCTTCGCGAAGCATCATCTGGGCCGCATCGGCGTAAAGGCCCACATCCTTCAGCTAAGACCCAGTCGGGGGTTCTGAACGGTCCACTTGCTTCTGATGGGAAGGCGGTATGGGTTGCCGACCCCAGGGGAGGTTCGGCGGACAGCGGCCCCCGCCAATTGGTCTGGCGGGGAGCCGCAGCCGTTTCTCAGTGGCGAGCCACCTTGACGATCAGAGCCGAGACGCTGGTAGCGGAGAACCCCAGCGCTGGACCTTGCGGGTTCTTGCTGTCCCGCACTGCCGCCAGGTCTTGGCGCACCTCGACACAGTTGTCGGTGTTGGTGCTACGGCTCGACTTCTTCCATTCCATTCAGTTCCCTCTTCCATCGGTCGGCCTCGCGGGCAATCACCTCCGCAGATTCGGCGGAAGTGAGCGCCTCGCTCAGCACCCTCTCGACGCCCTCGCTGTAGGCATCGACATCTTGTGACCGGTGCAGGAAGACGCCGCTGCGGCGGCTTTCCAGGTGTACGACCGGGCTCAGGTCAGAGTCCTCGCGCGGCTCCACCAGCTTCCACGGTCCCTCCAGGCCGGGATGCCAGGCGCAGTCCAGCGGCAGGACGCGGATATCTATGTTGGACGCCTGCGCAGCCTCGGCCAGGTGATGAACCTGCTCCGCCATGACGGCAGGGCCGCCGATGCGCTGCAATAGGACCTGCTCGCCGATGAGCGCCAGTAGCCGCGCGGGGTCGCGGCGCGTCAATGTGTCGCGGCGCCCCAGCCGCACTGCCACTCGGGTCTCGATCTCACCCTCAGGCACACGGCCAGAACGCATGATGGCGCGGGCATAGTCGCTGGTCTGAAGCAAGCCGGGCACCAACAGCGGGCTGACGTTGATGATGCTGGCCGCTTGACGTTCGTAATCCAGCAGCGTGGCCAGTTGGCGCTGCTGTTCGGTCATGCCCACGCCCAACCACTGGGCGCGTTCGGGCTCGCGAGCGAAGTCCATCAACTCCTCGCGGACCGGGCCGGTGACGCCGATCGCGGTGAGGATGCTGGCGACGTCCTCGGTGCGGGGAGTGCGCTGGCCGCTCTCGAAGCGACTGAGCAGGGAGTGGTCCATATCCAACCGCCGTGCCAGCTCGCGCAGACCCAGCTTCCCGTCTTCGCGGGCTTTACGTAGGGCCTCGCCCAGCGCCTTGTTCCGCGGAGTGACACCCCTGGTGACAACCATGCACCAGAGGATAGCGCCGCCTGCGGCGTTTTTGAGCCTGAGTTCAGATGAGGAAGACCGCACCTAGTCGCCCAAATGGGGTATTGCCAGCCGTCCTACCAGTGGTGACACTGATTGTCACCACTGGTCACCAGTGGGCACCAGAGGAGGTGGGCCCGCCGATGCGACATCGTAGACCGCCCAGCAGCACACGCTGCTGCGACGCTGTCGGCACGCCCACGATTCCCCCTGCCAGTGCATGGCAGCTCCGCCGCCCTCGTCCACACCGGCAGAACCTGCCCTCACGGACACCGCGGACGCGACGACCGATGCGGAGGCGCAGTCCGGGCATCCGCACCGGTTGGCGTCCCAGGCCCAGGAGTAAACAGCGATGAGCCCTTTGCGCTGGATCAGGCACGAGCGGCGCTACGCCCGCTGGGAACGCGCTCGGCAGAAGGCGATCCAGCACCGTGCCTTGCCGCCTGGTCCACACTGCGTGCCGACCGCAGCCGCTGCTCCCGCAGCCTCCGGCCGCCGCAGGTGTCCCCGACCCCTGCACATCGGGGCGTCACCGGAGGCAGTCGTGATCACCGCTCCCCCGGAACGGCCTGAACATTCTCACGAAAGCACGGCATTCATCCAGGAAGGTCACTGGGATATCAGGTCACAGGCGACCTCTCATGCTCACAACCGCATGGAACAACTTGCGTGGTGTCGATCATCGCGCACCAGAGCACGGCGGAGCCGAGGTTCTCCCACTAGGCGTCGGCTTCGCCGAACCATCCCTACGCGAAGGAGCGTAGTCATGAGCACCGTCACCGCACTTGACCAGCAGCGAGATTCGATCGACACGAGTTCGCTGTCGCGCTATCACGATCACATGCCGAGTTGGCCGACGACGATCGAGCCGGTGACCGGCGAAGTCCGGCTGCGATTGGGTGACATTGTGGACGCGTTGGTGATGTCGGCCGGGTTCGGCGGCGAGGTGAACCACCACCTTGTTCAAGCGATGATCAGTCCGCCGATCATCGGCGTTCGTGGCGAGCCGCGTGGCAAGCTCAACAGCTGGATCTTCCTCACACAGCCACGGACGACGATGCGTAAGTCCACAGTGGTTGATCTCGCGTCCACACAGGTCGGGTGGTATGAGGTCGGAGCCACGATCCCGTTGCCTTCACCCGGTCACGATGAAGGTCGACTGCGTTGGCTCTCTGATCCCGGAACGGGCATGGAACTGCCGACCTGGGCCGCAGTCGTCGGGGCTGTCCGCCGCGCCTCCTCCAGAAGGTGGTGACCATGTTTACCGCGTACAACGGATCGTTCGGCGTAAACCCCGATGTGAGCCGGATGTGACCTGCAATGTCTGGCCTCACTCTCGGAATCATCATGGTGGCCCAGCTCGCATCCGTGTTGACGTGCACCCTCGTCTGTCGCCGCTACCTCAAGCGGTGCAAGGACTTCGCCGACGACGCCAATGATGCCGCGCACGACGCCTACAACTACGTAGCAGGACTCCAGACCCCAACCGACACTGAGATCGGTATCCCTGAAACCGGCCACGACGAGGCCGAACCAGACGGGTTGAGCCGCGCAGAGGACTCCACCCTGTTCATTCCACCCGTCCGTGATCACCACTTCCGTGAGGACGACCCGGACGTCCTGTCCACCCACGGTCAACAGCTACGGGCGTCGACTGCCACCGGGAAACACCATCTCGCTGACCCACACGTTCACCACTCACGACGTCGGTGAACGCACCCCTTCACCGCGACTTGCTCCGCATCACCTGAGCCGAGCCGACACATCCGCATCAACGTACTCGCCGACAACATCCGAAGGAGATTCCATGTCCCACCATCTCACCAGCGAAAGCTGGCACCACCTCGCACCTGGGTGCCCCATCGCCATCGACGTACAGCCCGTAGACCAGTACGTCGAAGTGGTGATCGGGGACCGGGTCGGAAGCGTCAACGCCGTGACCCTCATTCTCGCCCACCCCGACACCTGCGAACGGCTGATCAGCGCCGCCACCGAAGCACGCGACCAACTCATCGAACTGTTCACCGACGACACCACAACGACGAGCACCACGCCCACAGAACAGGAACCACCAACCCTCAACCCCGTCAGCTAGCCAAACGACACCCCGACGTGGGGTCGCCCAGCCCGACCCCACGTCTGCCACCATCCCACCGACTATCAAGCAGGCTCACCGATGCACCCGGCCACGCCTGCTCGAGCCGCGGCCACTCCCCCGGGCGCGGTCGCTGGAAAGACCAGTCACCCCTCGCCACACCAGCGCCCCCGGGCCCAGCCCGGCTCCGCCCTCCCACGGAGCGGGTCACCCCTTCCTCGCATCAGAAAGGACCGGACCATGCACGGCTGGACTGACGCACCAACCTTTTATGAAACCGAAGCAATCGCCTACTGCCGCAATCCGGACCAGGCTGTCGTCTGGCGCCAGGAGGGCTTGGCCACTGGCCTGCCTCGACCGGGTGGACGGTTCGCGTCGAACCTGGTCCTCGGTCGTGCGTTGTTGTGGGTGTTGTGATGCGGCCGGATTTGGAGGTCGCGGTAGCGCGGCGATTGCTGGCTTACCAGCTTGTTCGCCTCTGTGCCGACGCCGGGCTCCGGCACGTGGATCTGGCCGAGCGCTTGGGGGTCAGCCGTGCATCGGTGACCCAGCTGTTCGCGGGGAAGAACCTGCCGTCCAGGGCCGTGCTGGAAGTCATGGTGCAGCACTGCGGGTTCCCCGAGAAGGTGCCCGACCTGGTCGCAGTGCTCGATGCCGCCCGATCACGCCGGTACGCCGAGCCGCTGCCCGCCGGACTGCACCACGACGGGGAACTGGCAATCGGGCTGGAAGCCATCGCCGACTCCATCACCCTGTTCGACCCCGACACCGTCCCCGCCGTCCTGCAAACCCCCGACTACACCCACGCCATCCTGACCGCCCGCAAGCAAACCAAACCCGAACTGGACATCGACGGCCACCGAGCACTAATTCACCGCCGCCAAAACATCCTCGCATCCACCACTGTCAAGATCACCTGGGTCACCGAACAACGCGCCCTGCACAACCCCACAGTGCCCGCCGCCGTCATGGGCGACCAACTCCGGCGCCTGCAAGCGTTGAGCACCGGGAAAACGATCTCGATACACGTCCTGCCCGAGAACTCCCCACCGCCCCCGATCGGCGCCTTCACGCTCACCCGGATCAGAGACTGGATCACCGCGCACCAGCAAACGGCATGGTCGACCCACTACTACGACACACCAGAAGCACTCGCCGAATACACCCACCTGATGAACCACCTGCTCGACTTGTCCCACAACCGGCACGACTCACAGTCGATCCTCAACCGCGCCGCAGACCTCGCCACCGAGAACGCCGCCCCGGCACACGGCGGGACCATCCTCCCGTTCTCGAGAACGCCCGACGGTGCATAGACCCACCACCTGTCCCCGTAAACCCACGTCGCAGCCGATCCTCCTGTCTTCGGGCCACACGTCCTTGCGGGGAACACCCCCATGCTCGCTGCATCCGCAGGCACCGGCCATCGAGTACCAAGCCGTACCTCGACCCGCGCAGCCTCGACGATGCCCATCCCGCCGATTGTGAGAGCACCATGACCACCATCTCATCCGCCCTCGGGCCGCTCGTCGCGGTGTACGGCCTTGTCGGGCACGACGAGCGGCTCCTGGTCGTCTGCGACCCGGACGCCACGATGTACCGGCTACCGGGCGGACTCGTGCACGCCGGTGAACCTGTCGAGAACGCTCTTCGGCGCATTCTGCGAGAACACCTCGGCGCCCACATCGCCCACATGGACTTCTGTGCCGCCGTGGAACTGCCCGGCCACCACCCGGATCAACAACCGGCGATCTACGAACTGGCGCTGCTGTTCGACGTGACCGTGACCGACCCCGCTGCCATCCACACCGGCCACGGCGAACCGCGCTGGGTCACCAATACCGAACTCGACCACCTCGACCTGCGTCCCCAAGCGCTTGCGCACCGGGTGGGCACCGACGCACTTGCCCGCGAGCACCCGTGGTGGCCAACCCAATCCTGACGGGCACTCCGTCCGTTGCCTTCTCTCCGTCTCGGTGCACCACACCCCATCGTGCCTGACAGAAGCAACCCCGAAGGAACCACATGTCGTCGACGACCGACCTCACCGACCACACCACGATCAGCTCGTCCGCAAGAGGGCGGTCCGCGATGAGGTCGGCGGAAGCGGTGATGATCCTGTCTCATTCGTGCTGCTCGCCGGAGACCTCAACACCACTTTTCGGTGAGGCCGCGCGGCGCCGTGGTGGTGATGGTCCGCTGACCGCCTACCTCCCCAGTCTCGGGCATCTGCCTGCCTCGGGGCGGCCCGTGCTTGTGCGGGATCTCAACGAGGACCGTGCCGCCCCAGTGCGGGCCGCGTCGGGTCGACACCCCGATGAGCAGGACTTGGCGTTGCTCGACCGGGTCCTGCACGCGCTGCGTCGCCTGTGAACAAGGCGCGTACCACCGTCTTCGTACCGGAGTCTGCTTCATGCACCCCGCCATCAGTGGCCTGACGATTCCCGACCCCATCCCGGACGCCTCGGTCTTCCAACCCGCACCGTGGGTCGCCCCGCCCTCCGGGCAGCTTCCCTTTCTCCGCAGGCGGCTTCACGAGCACTACGCCACCCTCGCAACGAAAGGTATAGGCGAAGAAGGACGTCGGTTCGCCCACGCGGAAGCCGACCGCCTCCGCAACGCGAGCCTGAGCTGGGTCGACCACGAGGCGGTCACGATGGCGTTGACCTACTCCTGCACCCCGTCCACCGAACCCGCCCGACCGGACCGATTGCCCAGCCTGGCCGGTTTCACACTGTTCGAGACCTGCATCGGCGGCGCCCTCTACGACGTCCCACGCTTCCAGGACCTGCCAGGCTCGGGCTGGACACCGGCACCCTGGCTCCACAAAGTCCCCGGCCACATCGAAGCCCCCATCGTCGCCGTCAGCTGGTCATGCCCGCCACCACCCTCCGACAACCGGGTCGACCTCTGCTTCTACACTCCCTACCGGCCACCACGCTGGGACCGTCTGCCACCGCAGACGTACGTCGCCCACTGGGCGGCGACACAGACCCCCTACAGCGCGGCCCACTTCACCGACCACGTGCGCAACGTCCTGGCCCGGACAAACCCACCACCGGCCCACGCGACCTTCTCCACGACGCTGACCTGGGGCGAGCCGCTACCCAAACCCGGCACCAGCCACTGCGCCGGATGGGTCCAAACCCTCTACGGCCTCTGGCAGCTACTCGACCACACCCTGAAGAAACCACTCACCCACACCCACGCACTCCCCGCACCACGACCCATCACCCGAGGCGATACCCGAGCCGGCATCGCCGCGACCAGCACCGTGAACATCATCCGAGTCCACCCCCAATTCAGAACCCAAGACCTACCTCCAGACGACGAGGACAACGCCGACCAAGACCCGGCGGGCAACAGCCGCAGCTCACCCCACCACCGACACCGATACTGGCGCGGCCCTTACCGCGCGAACATCTGCATGAACACACACGCACACAACGAAGGAAAATGCGAACACAAAGAAATCCCAATCGGCCGACACCTACGCGGACCAGCCGGTGCACCATTTCGCGAACGCATCACAGAAATCCGTGGCACCCCGGGGACGCATCAAACTAGTACGCACGGAAACGACGACTTCACGCGTCCTGAAGGGACAAATCCGACCAGTTAGGACTATGTATTGACACTCAACCATCACCCCCTGGAAACGGAGCCAACTATGTCCATAGTGGCCAACGAGCATCAGAACCGCAAGAAAGGTGTGCGGAGCATCGGAGGTCTTGGCAGATCGGTCTGGGACGCGTGGTAAATCGGATCACCGTTGCGATCCCGTTGGTGGCGGGCAGCACGGCAACGGCACGAGCGATGCCGGGGCGGCGGGCTCACCGGCAGAAGAGGGTCGCGCAGGCGAGGATCAGCATGCTGATCGCGGTGAGGGCGGCTAGGAGCAGGAGGGCGCGGGCCAGGGCGCGGCCGCAGTTGGTTGATGAGGTCATGGGGTGGTTCCTGTCAGCAGCCAGTGGACAGGGGCGGCCGGGTCGTCGTGGGGGTTGGTGGAGGTGGTGAGGTAGGTGACCACGAAGTAGTGGACGTGGGGGAAGTGGTGTTCCGCGGAGTGGACGAGGTCGGCGTGGCCATGGGTGATGAGCCACGCGCGGGCTGCGGCGCGGCGGTCCGGCGGGCGGGTGGCGTAGGGGTGGACGGGGCTGGGAAGGGTGTCGCCCTTGGTGATGACGATGGCGACGCGGCGAGGTGCGGTGGTGTGGTGCTCGGCGAGGGTTTCGGTGAGCAGGTCGAGGACGGTCTTGGGATCGGTGCGGGACGGGCGGGAGGCGGCGATGACGTCGGGGTCAGCGCGGGCGCGGACGGCGGGGAGGGCAAGTGGGTCGACGACGAGGATCACGCCGTCGCTGAGGGCGAGGAAGGCGGAGTCGGCGATGAGGTCGGCGTCCTGCACGATTTCCCCCGCCGCGTCATAGAGGTGCAGGAGTCGGTTGCGCACCCGCAGGGTGTGCGAGACCGGTTGGTTCACCGGGGTGCGGGGTGGGAACACGCCGTCGGTGAGGAGAGCGCCGGTTTCGGCCAGCCTGCTGTCGGTGAACGGGTCCGCGGGGACGGCGTCGTAGCCAGACCTCAGGCAGGCGACCGCGGTGTGCAGGAACACCGACTTCCCGGCGCCGGTGCCGCCGACTACCGGGACGTGGCGCGTGGGCATCAGCTGGGTCGGGGAGGGAAGGGGGACGTCGCAGCTGCCGCAGCGCGGGGAGAGGCCGCGTTTGCCGGTGAGCAGCAGTGTGGGCAGGTGCTGGCCGCAGCGGCAGGTGCGGAGGAACGCGCCCTGCGCACCTGGGACGAGTGCGCGGTGTTCCCGGCCGCAGGGGCAGACGAACACCGGGCGGGCGAGTCGGGTGTGGCAGTGGGGGCACTCCGTCGTGATTCCTCGCAGTGCCAGGGAAAGTGCCTCGAACAGCCACAACGTGCCTGCGAGGAGTCGGAAACCCGTTACCACGGCGGAGAGGAGCACCAGCTGCACCACCCAGGTGGTGGCCAGCAGGATGAGCGCGAGGGTGTAGCCGATGGCGAACCCGGTGCGCGCGGTGACCGCGAGGAACGGCACTGTGGGTGAGCGGGTGATGACCTGGGACTCCCGGATCGGGCGCACCCGCCGCAGCGCGTTGCCCGCGAAGCTCTCGTCGGACTGGGTCAGCCCGCGCTGGTGCAGCGCCACGAAGCAGGCCGCGCCGAGGCGCCGGTGGTCGCGCAGGGCCGGGCCGGACAGGTACCGCCGGTCGGCGGGATCGGGCAAGGTGTCCAGCGCCAAGTGCTCGGTGGTCGCCCGGGAGGCGAGGCAGTCGAGCGCTTCCCGGGTGATGGCGACCAGCGCCAGCGTCAGGCTGAGCGCGACCGCGGTGACGAGGACTGGCCCGGTGATCACGAGCACGAACACGGCCAGCAGCAGGTAGAGGAAGAATTGGACGATCACGAGGTCGTCCTCTCCCCGCCCCGGGGCACCGGGATCGCGCCGAACTCGGCGAGCAGCCACAGCAGCGGATCCTCCACCCGGTAGGCCACCGGTTCCCGCCTGCCGTCCGCGCGGTCGCCGAGTGCTGTCGCGGCGAAGTAGCGGTGGCGGCGGAAAGCGGTGTGGGCGCCTCGGATGAGGTCCGTCCTGTTCCAGTGGCCGAGCCAGGCGGTGGTCTCGTGGTGGACATCCACGCTGTCGGACAGCGCGTAGCCGCTTGTCTGGGGCACGGGTCGCAGCAGCGGCGATCCGGGGTCGACCATGTCCCACACCGTGTCCAGTTTGGTCAGCACAATAGCTAGGGGCAGGCTGATTCGGCAGTGTGGGCGCAGGCCGCGCGCCGCGCGGACAGCTTCGGCCAGTCGGGCGATCCCCGCGTCATCAGGCACGGCCCCGGGCTCGACGGCCAGGACGATGCCGTCGGCGTGCGCCAGGTTCGCAGCGGTTTCGTCGGCGCTGTCGTAGAACGCGATCACCACGGCTCGCGCCCGCGGTCGGACGCGCAGGCTGACCAGCAGTGGCCCGGGCCCCGCTGCGCGGTGCAGCACGGTCTCGGCGACCAGCACGCGATCCCGCTCGTGCCGCAGCCTGCTCTCCTCGCCGAGCACGTCGAGGGACATCCCGGGGAAGCGGTCATCCAGGTGCCCTTTCGCGATCCGCCGGATGACCGATGCCACCCAGGTGCTTTTGCCGGACCCCGCCGCCCCGACGACGGCGACCACCCTGGGGCGGCCCTCGATGTACTCACGGGGCACGGCCTGCCCGCAGGCCGGGCAGGCCCGGCGGGCCTTCGGGGCACGCCCGTGCGGGCACCTGCCCTTGCGGGCGGCGGAGACCGGGAACCGGATCGCGGCTTCGCCGCAGCGTGGGGCGCACTGCGTCAGGTACGCCTTCCCCAGTGTCCGGGTATGGCAGTGGGGGCAGGCCGGGACGCGCCGGGTCGGGACGTTCCAGGTCGGGGCAGCCACAGTGGTCTCCTCTCGGGTCAGGGCACGACCAGGAGGTGGGGGGCGGGGTGCGAGAGGGCGACGGTCTCGTCCAGGGAGAACGCGCGGAGGAACACCGGCCGCCGTAGTTGGCGCGGCACTTGGAGCCGGACGGGCTCGGCAGGTCCGGGGGCGGGCAGCCGCAGGATCTCGACGCCGTCCTCGGGGGCCAGTGGACGCGACCCGGACTTGGCGACGACCGCGATGTCGGGGGCGGGTTCCGAACTGTGCACGGCCACCAGCAGTTCGTCCCGGCGCCACCAGGCCGCGCGCCGGACGCTGTAGCGCACCTCGCGCAGCCGGGTCGAACACACCGTGGCCATCGGCCCGAACCTGTCGGAGTCCACGACCGATACCCCGAACCAGTGCTCGCCGGGCAGGGCTGCGGTGATCCGCGCGCCGCGTCCCGCGTATGCGGACCTGCTGATCTCGACCACGGTGGCCTGCGGGTCCAGTGGCCCAGTGGGCGGCCGGTCCGCCCGCCAGACCACTCGCACGTCGGTGGCCCACATCGGCCACTGCCACGTCAGCACCACCTGTGGGCCGAATTGCCTGGCGTGCAGGCCGGTGACCGGTTCCAGCGGCGGAGCCACCCGCGTCGCCGGGCCGATGGCGGCGAGCGGGCCGGACACTGTGACCGGCACGAGCACCCGTTGCCCTGCCAGGTCCGCCAGCGGGACCGATGCCAGGCCCGTGTCGCTGACCGCGACGACCCGGCCTGCGACCACCGCGTCGGCGGCACGGAGAACCTGCGGCGCGGGCGCGACCCCGTCGGGCGGGACGCGGATCGCCACCGGGGTGCCGCTCTGCCTGCTCCAGGCCAGCTCCAGGGTGTCACCCGTGAGGCTGGCTCGCAGGTCGGTGATCTGGCGGGGGTTCCCGGGACACTCGCCGTAGACCGCCAAGCCCGCGCTGTCCTCGGGTTTGCCCGCCCGACCAGGGTAGCGGGCGCGCACGACGTAGCGGTATTGCACACCGGGCACCACAGCGGTGTCGTCGAATCCGGTCCCGTTGGGCGTGGCCGTCTCCGCAATGTCGCCCGACGGCGCGATCCTGGTCACCGACGCCCCGACCGCCCCTGGAGGCAGCCGCCAGCGGCCGTGCACCGACAGCATCGTCGACTCAATCGTCAAGTCCAGCACCTCGGGCGCCAGCACGACCTCTCCACTGTGCGCCATCCCTCCAGGGACGCCGTCCCGCAGGGCCTGCACCGTGTACGACGTCGGAACACCGAAGGGCGGCACGTCCGCCAGCGCCAAGGCGTCGGTGTCGTGAACGACCACCGTTGCGCCCCGGCTGACCCGATAGGTCAAGCGGCCCGCGGTCGACGTCGACTCCTGCCAGGTGACCACGACGCCGTCGTGGTGCGTCTTTGCGGACACCTCGGCAGGCGCGGTGGCCGGGCAGCGGCGCAGGCCCGACTCGATGGCGGGGTCCGTCAGCTCCCGGCGCACCGCCAGGTAGCGGGCAGCCGCGTCTTCCGGCGCGGTGTCTTCCAGTTCGCGGGCGGCTGCGAGGTCACTGGCCAAACGGTCCACGGTCGCGGTCAGTGCGTCTCGTACGCGCTCCCAGCCCTCACCCAGCCGCCTGCTCGACAGCACCGCGAGGGCGGCGTGCAGCCTGCCGTCGGCAATGGCCTGCGCGTAGTCGAACTCCCAGTTGGAACGGTGCATGCGTCGGCACCAGACGGCGTAGGCGAGGGTGTCGGGGTCGCGTGGGAGGCCGCTCGCGACGCACCGCTGCGGGTCGGCCGCCGCGAGGAAACTGACCTCCTGATAGCCCAGCAGCACGGCCACCGAGAGCTCGGTGAGGAACTCGTGGCGCAGCAGCGGGCCCAGTCCGCCGGGCTCGTCCATCGCTTGTTCGACGATCTTGAGGACCGTCAGCTCGGCCTCGACATCAACTCCTCGCCGGGTTCGCAGCTGTGCGCGCCTGCGTCGAAGTGCGTGCGCGTGGGCATCCGGACCGCTGGAGGGCAGTTTCGTGGTCATGTACTCCCACAGGCTGGGGATACCGAGGTCGGCCAGCGCGGCGGCGATCCGGCGCGACCGGGGCGTGTCCGGCGTGACCTCGATGGCCACGGGTTCGCGCTCGGCCGCCCGGTGCTGTTCGAGTGCGGCCACGACGTCCGGGCGGCTCCAGCGGCCCGCGGACTGCCGGACGAGGGCGGCGACGGCGGTAGCGGGCATACCTGGCGCTGACCGCAGGAATTGGTCGACCACCTTGGCGAGGGCGGTGCGTTCCGCCGCCACGGCGGTTCGGTGCGCCAAGCGCTCGCCAGAGTCGCCCAGAATCCGCGCGGCGGTCGGGTGCCCGCGCCGCAGCCGCTCCACGGCCCGGGTGTGCTCGCGCAGTTCGGGAACGCCCCACAGCGCCGGGATGGAGGTCAGCGCCGAGTCGACCTTGTCGGCGGTGCAGTCGACGGGCAGCCGGTACACCCGGAACAGGTTCCGGTGAGGTGACCACTCCATCTCGACTGGCGTGATGACCTCGTCGAGGTAGGCGCGGATGTCGGCCTTATGGAGCCCGGGGAGGTCCGTCTCGGCCATGTCACCGCCGCAGGCCGGGCAGCGGCGCGACGGTGTCGGCTCCGCCGCCACGGACCTGGGTCTCGATCCGCACCTGCGCGCCGTTGGTCGCGCGGGCGTCGATCCGCAGCACCCCGTCGGTGTCGAGGGAGAAGTCGAGCTCGACCGGGTCGCCGCGTCTGCTGTCCCGCGGAAGTCCTTCCATGGTGCGCTCGTTGAGCCGAAGGTGGTCGGCCTCGTCCTCGGACAGCACGTCCGTCCTGGACTCGTACACGGCTATCCGCATCGCGGTCTGCCCATCGCGCACGGTGCACAACGTGTGCCGTCCGCTGGTGGGCAGCGGGGTGTTCGGGGTGATGATCCAGTGCACCGCGCTGCCGAAGGAGGGGCGACCGGCATCGCGCGTGATCAGCACGCCGTAGCCCTTGGACGTCACATCCACGACCTCCCGGGTCTCGCCTGCGGCGACCTGCGCGGCGCCCTTGGCGACCATCAGTTCCGCATCGGCCGTGAGCCGCGGCGCGGGCAGGTGTGGGAACGTCTCGGCGAGCCGTCTCGCCACGGCGGGCGTCCGGGACATCCCTCCCACCAGAAGGACGTCGTCGATCATTGACACCCCGGCGGCGCGCACCTGCTCGATGAGGTCGCCGGTGAAATCGATGGTGCGGTCGAGCAGGTCGGACGTGGCCTTTTCGTAGTCGCCGCGGGAGATGACCACGCGGCGCACGTGACCTCGCGCGGTCCGGAGGGTCAGCACCTGCTCGGTGGCGGTCGACAGTGCGGCTTTCACCGCCTGCACTTGGCCGAGCAGACCTGCCATCAGGCGCGGAGACGTCCGCGGATCCTCCTCATCGGAAAAGTCACCCATCAGGTCAAGGACGAGGTCGACGAGCACCCGGTCCCAGTCGGCGCCGCCAAGACGGGCGTCCCCGCCGGTCGCCACGACACGGACCTTGTCAGGGAACATGCGCACGACGGTGACGTCGAAGGTGCCACCGCCGAGGTCGTAGACGAGGACCGCCCGACCGGACGGGGTGCCGCGCAGCCCGCTGGCCAGCGCCGCCGCGGTCGGTTCGTTGATCAGGTCGAGCACATTCAGCCCGGCGAGGCGTCCCGCCTCGCGGGTGCGCGACCGCTCTTCCGTCCCGAAGTACGCGGGAACCGTGACGACAACGCTGGCCAACGGACCCACAGTGGGCACCGTGTCGCCGAGCGCATCGAGTGCGTCTTCGACGACCTCCCGCAGGATGAGGGCCGAGATCTGTTCGGGCCGCAGGTGCCCGCCGGGAACCGAGACGGTGTAGTCGCCGCCGATCTCGCGCTTGATCTCTGTGATCACTCGCCCCGGCTCGTGCGCACGCTGGTCCAGCGCGGCGTCACCCACCGCCGCTGTGCCGTCCGCGGCGAGGTACACCGCCGACGGGGTGGTCACGCTGCCCTTCCGGTTAGCCAACACCCTGGCCTCCCCGCTGCCGTCCAACACGCAGACGCACGTGGTGGTGGTGCCGAGGTCGATTCCCAGGCGGGGACGGTCAGTGCTGGTCGTCATCCACCTGTTCCCTCCGGTCATAGGCCTCGGTGATCTGCGTCGGCTGCGGCTGCACGTCCTCGGTTTCCAGCACCCACGCGGGGAGCTGCCCGCCGCGCTGAGAAACGGCACGGACCCGCCTGGGAAGTCCGAGGACCTCTGGATCGTTCGACGTGATGACGACTTGGGGCACCGGTGCGCTCGCCTCGATCCTGGCTATCCGCTCGGCGGCGACTTGGTCGCGGCCCAGGATGCGGACGTCTTCCTCGAGCCCTGCCGAGCGCTCCAGCTTCTCCTGCTTGATGCTCTCCCGCTTCAGGTCCGTCTCCACTGTCGCGTTGGTCAACTGCTGGCTGAGTTGCTTGCTCCGCTGCCGCAGCTTCGCCTGGTGGCGGAACTGCTCATTCATCTCGTCGGACTGGAGTTTGATCGCGCCGATGGTGGTCAGTCGGGGTGAGACGTTCTGCTCCCGCAGCGCCTGTTCGACCAGGGTTATCAGCTCACCGCGGATCTGGTTCTGGTCGCTGATGAACTCCTCGATGGGGTGGCTGTTGGAGACCTCGTTGAAGTAGCCTTTGACGACCTCGCCGAGCAGGCGGGTGACCAGCCGCTTCACCGCGGCCGACTTGCGCGCGCCCGCGATGCCGTGCGCCTCGTCGTCCTCGCCGAACCGCTTGACCAGGTGCGGCGCGGTCTTCGGCGGGATGGCGAGGGTCTGGGTCAGCTCGACCGAGACGTGGAACCCGTCCAGGGTCACCTCGATCGGGTCGAGTTCGGAGTCATAGCGGTCGGCGTCGGTGTCCTTACGTCCCCAGGAGAGGATCAGCTCCCGTGAGGGAATCCGCACCACGCGGGCGAAGAACGGGTTGATCGCGTAGGTGGATCCGCCCGGCAGCACCTCTGCCTGCGGGCCGAACTGGCCGCCGTTGGCCAGGAAGATCCATGGGAACTGGAAGCTCTTGTGGCCCTCGATCCTCGGCGCGGGTTCGGCAGCGTTGACCGGGTGCAGCCCTTCGGTGACGATGACGACCCCGGTTTCCTCGCTCTCCACCGACACCAGTCGCAGGTCCTCCGGCTCCAGGTCGTGGTGGGACAGCGGAACCGTCTCCAGGTTCATCTGGTCCTTGGTGAGCACGTTGAACATGACGGTGTTGATGGCGTAGTAGCCCCCACCGGGAAGCAGCGCCTGCTGCGGGCCCTGCTGCCCGCCGTACTTCAGGAATTTCACCCCGTCCTGGAAGTAGTCGCAGTCGACGTGCCGGGCGAGGGTGTAGCCGTGCGGCATGATCCCACCCACTTTCGCCACCACGGCGCCGACGGTCCTCAGCGGGACGTAGGTGCGTTTGACGATCCGCACCTCGAAGACGGTGGGGTGGATGGCGTACTGGCCGCCGCCGTGCAGGATCTCGATCTGCGGTCCCTGCTGCCCGCCGCGGTCGAGGAACGTCTCGAAGTCCTGGAAGTGGTCGCATGGGACGTGCCGGGCTATGGGCTGTCCGTGCTCGAGCGAGCTGCCCATCTTGGCGTGCACGATCCCGATCGAGTCCACCGGAATGCTGATCAGGTCTTGGACGTGTACGCGGTAGAGCCAGCGGGGGCGAAAGTAGATGCGGCCGCCGGGCAACAGCCTGGTCTGCCGGTTCACCGCCGCGGCAAGCGAATCGGCGTGCCGGAACGAGCTGTATTTGCGGGTCACGATGGCGAACCGGCTCAGTGGAACGTCCACAATCGACCGCTTGATCTGCTGCACGACCAGCACGAGAAAACCCAGCCCGGCCAGGATGGCGAGCCCCGTCAGCACGAACCCGATGATGTCACCCACTGCGCCGCTCCTCGCTGATCCGGTCGTGCATCGCGATGACCGTCATGCTCCACCTGTCGTACCAGCCGGATGATCGATTGGACGAACGCAGCGTGGGGAAGAACCCGGGGACATCCACGCGGTCGGCCACCCACGCCTCGTAGTCGCCCGGTATGTAGTGCTGATAGTCCCACCCGAAGGCACGTGACAGGGCGACCATCCTGTTCCGCGCGTTCTCCGGCAGAAGCCCGCGCTGGGCGCGAAAACCGTGCTTGCCGTCAGTCTCCTCCTGCCACACGTCGGCGAACTCGCGCAGGAACGCCGTGCCGATGCGGCCGACGTGGGACCGGGTCATCCAGCCCTCGTCCGTCCGCCCGGCCGCCGCCAGCAGCGCGTCGGTGGTCAGCCGGTCGGCCGTGACGGGGTCGCCCGCCCGCAACGCGGTGCGGACGGCGGCGACGAGCGCGGCCGTGCGGTCCACCGGGCTGGTGGCGTCGTGTGTTCGCTGCTCTGTGCGCGCCAGGGCACGCAGCCGCGCGAGGTGCGCGGGGCCCGGCAGCGCGTTAGCGCGCGCGTCGAGGAACTCCTCCGGCTGCCGCGGACCGGCGACGGCGATCCTCCGGACGGGGACGTTGCGCCGCTCCGCGGCAAGGCGCATGTCGACGGTTTCCGGATCGGGTCGGTCGGTGCCCAGGATCAGCAGCACGCCCGCGCCGTCGAGGGTGTCCGGGACGGTGGAGATACGGACGGTGAACCCGTTTTCCGCCAGGTGTTTCCGCAGCCGGTCCGAGTAACCTCCCTGGGACGCCCCGCAGACCACCACAGACGCGGCGGCCGATTCCAGCTCGGTGGCCACCTCATCGGCGTCCGGTCGGTCCCGTGCCTGCTTCGACAGTGCCAGTCCCACCATCTCGCGCAGCTCGCCCGGCACAGCGCGCAGGTCGGGTTCCGCGCCGAGAATGGCCGGGATTACCTCGCCCGCCGCGCCGTCGCCGAATGGACCCCGCCCGGCCGCGGCGTAGAAGACCACACAGCCCCACGCGAAGATGTCGGACTTCACTGACGCGGTGCCGTTTCCCCTGATTAGTTCCGGGGCTTGGTAGGGCAGGGTTCCCATCACCTTTCCGGTGCTCGTCAGGCGTCCGATGTCGGCGACGGTCGTCGCGATGCCGAAATCGATCAATACGGCGCGGGTCGGGCCGACCATTACATTGGAGGGTTTGAGATCGCGGTGCACCAGCCCTTCCCGGTGGATGTCGCGCAGCGCCCGCGCGGTGTCGCGGGCGAGCGAGACGACGCGTTCGGCGGGCAGGCCCCTTCCAGGCACCACCAATCGGTCGAGCGCCTGTCCCCGGACCACCTCCGTGGCCACGTAGAGCGGGTCGCCCACCACTTGCGAATCGACCACCGTGGCGGTGTACTCCGAGCGCACCGCCCGCGCCGCCGCGATCTCCTGGGTGAACCGCTTGCGGTACACGGGATCCGCCGCATGCGATGAGTGGATCACCTTTACGGCCACCTGCTCTCCGGACGACTCCGCCAGGTAGACTATTCCCATCCCGCCTGATCCGAGTCTGCGCAGAATCCGGTAAGGGCCCAGGCGTCTCGGATCGCCTGGCCGCAGTCTCCCGGCCTGCTCAATGACCATCCGTCACCTTTCCGGCACACGAACGCCCATCGACGCCTGCCACACGCGGGCCCACTTGCCTGCAGTGCGTCGAAAGATCGATTCTAACCACGGCTCACGGCGAAACTGCCCGGTTGTCACGCTTTTGACCTATACCAGTCGACTTGTTGCGGTTCCCTGGGACCGAAGTTCCAAGGATCGCTTGTCCAACAAGAGTCCACGATCTAGGATTGGTCGCCCGCACCGTGAATCTACGGGCTCAACGCATCACTCTGTCCTATGTAGACTTTTATGGCCACCAGCGTCGCGCGTCGTCGATCGCCGCAGCGAGGCTGTCGGGAAACCCGGGACCGGCGAGTTCCGCCAGCCTCGGGGTGGCCCTGTCCAGGAGCGCGAGACAAGTCGTCCGGCTGACCGACCGCATCGTGCGGCGCAGCAAGGCGACCAGGTCAGGGCCGTGCAGGACCGCCGCGGCGCGGGTCACCACCGCGAGCAGCAGCCCGCGGTCCCGGCTCGGCGCCGCCGTCGTCGCCCGTGCGAGGTGGGCGGCGGAGCCAAGGACGGGCACCAGGCCGGTGAGCGCGCGCGTCCGGGCTTCCTCGGGAAGGAGTTCGGCGGCGGAAAGCGCCACATCCACCTCGGCGACGGCCAGGCCGGGCGCGGCCGAGGCGAGTGCGCGAGCTTTGCGGAACGGGTCGTTCATCGCCAGGATTTCGGAGAGCGCGCGGGTGGCGACCAGCGGTGGGCCGTGTCCCACGGCGGTGGTGCGCTCGTCGGGCAACGCGTATCCGGCCAGCACCCCGGCGCGGGTCCGGTGGTCGGCCGCCGTGGTGGCTTCGTCGACGGTGGCAGCGGGGTCGGCGGTGATGGTGCGGGCCGCGGTCAGCGCGGCAGCGAGCACCGGCGGCCGTTCACCGACGGGCAGCCGGGCCGCGACCGCCGTCAGCAGGACGGCCCGGGCATCGAGGTCGGTAACTCCGGTCGCGGCGGCGAGCACCTCGGCGAGGTCGTCGTCGGAACTGGTCGGGATGAGGGCGACGAGTTCGTCGACCCGTGCGGGCTCGCTGCCGTCCGCTGTGGCGTGCCTCAGCAACGTGCCGATCTCCGGCCGGGGTGTGTCGCGCGGCGGGGCGGTCTTGGCCGCAGCGGACACCGCGTCGTCGACAAGGTCGTCGGGCAGCTCCGGCAGAATCCGCCGGACGGCCTCCGCGCGATCGTGCTCACCGGCGACGGACATCGCCGAGTCCAGCGCCTCCCGAAGCAGACGCCGCCGGGCCTGCCCGTCCAAGCGCCGCGCGATCGCCGCCTGCGCGGCGGCACGCCACCCGCCGTGCCGCACCCGGGACGCGATCGATACCGCGTCGGCCACGTCCGTCAGGTGCGGCGCGACGCGGGTCAGCACGTCGCCGGTGATGTGAGTGACGGGATCGCGGGCGGCAGCCAACGCCCACGCGACCGCCGGGGGGCAAAGGTCATCCGGCAGGAGCGGGACCAGCGCGGCGAGCAGCAGCGCCCTGGCAGGCGGGGCGTGCAGCCTGCGGGCGTGTGCGAGCGCCCGCGAGGGCGTCCACATCCCGGCCTCCACCAGGGCGACCACCAGGTCGGCCGGGATGTTCGCGGTGAGGCTGGTGATCGAGGAGACAGCGAGCGCGCACCGTGCCTCGTCCACCAGCGTCGGTGCGGGCCTGCACGCGGCCAGCGCCTCGTCGGTTCGGCGTGCGAGATGGGCCCGCAGGGCGGCGATGTCGTCGAGGTAGTCGTCGACTGCGTCGGCGTGCTCGTGGGCGGCGAACCACGTGTTGCCCATCCGGCCCCCCACGGCGAGAAGCCGGCAGAGGTCCTCGGCTCGCCCGGCGTCGAGCAGATGCCCCGCCAAGTGCCGCACCGCGTATCCCGACCCCGCCGTCAGCAGGTCGGGGTCGGCAGCCAGTCTCGGCAGCCCGGCATCAAGCCCGCCGAACCTGCCGAGATGGCGGTCGATGATCCGGTGGCGTGCGATCGACGCCGCGGCACCCAGGGTCTCGCTCCAGTGCCAGTCCTCCTCGGACCCGAGGTCGTCCAGCGGGCGGCCGTTCAGGAACTCCCGCAGGCTGGCGTGGTAGACGGCGAATCTGCGGGCTGTCGGTCCCGCGCGCTCCACGGCGAGGAACGGCCGGAGGGTGGTGTGGCACCAGCGCCGGACCGAGCTCGCGTCGGCGTCGGCCGCCAACGCGAGCTCGGCGGCGTCGAGTGACTCCCCGGCAACGGCGACCGCGCCCAAGAGCCGTAGCAGCCCGGTGTCCCATTCCGGGCTCCGGCTCCAGCGGTCCACGGTGTCGGTGTAATAGCCGGACAGGCCCGAGGGCAGAGTGGCCAGGTCACGCACCCTGCGGACCCCGTTCCGCAGTTCCTCGACGGCGTAGCGCAGGTACACCCAGACGCCCTGGCATCGGTCCGACAGCGCGGCGACGACATCCTCGCCCGCCAGCCCCGGCGGCAGCACCGCACGCAGGTGTGTCTCGACGTCGAGCCGGTTGCGCGGATCGTCGGCCGCCAGCCGCACCACGGCCGGGTGACCGCCAGCGCGCGGCGGTGGGTGGCCGGTCCGGTAGGTGCCCACCACGAACACCCCGTCCGGCAGCACAGACGGCAGCCCCCACGGCTGCCCATCGACCTCCGCCTCGTCTGCCCCGTCGACGACCAGGACCAGCGGGCTCCCCGCGACCCTCGCCCGCTTCGCCGCCGCGTGGAGCACCACCTCGAACCCCT
This sequence comes from Actinokineospora lacus, assembly GCF_053813445.1. NCBI lineage: Bacteria > Bacillati > Actinomycetota > Actinomycetes > Pseudonocardiales > Pseudonocardiaceae > Actinokineospora > Actinokineospora lacus. The sequence goes on along the minus strand of NZ_JBQERA010000014.1, from coordinate 56,857 downwards.
CAGGGGTGAACGCCCACTCCGGCACCATCGCGCCCGGCGCGATGTCCGCCAGCGTCCACCGTCGCACCAACTGGCCGACCAGGTTCTGCAACCCCACCCGCACCGTCGCGCCCCGACTCACCCCGGCAAAGTGCCCCACCCACCCCCGCTCCCGCACCAGGGACGCCGCCAGCGCCGTCTTCCCCACCCCGGCGTCCCCCGCGACCCAGACGTAACCGCCGGGCATCTCGGCCAGCCGCTGGTCGATCTCCGCGAGCACCCACGCCCGCCCGGTGAACCCCTCGCCCAACACTCGGTCCGTCACCTGCCGGTGCTCCCGGACAGCGTTCTCCACCGACACCGCGGCGGGGCCCGCCAGCGCGACGGTGACGGTGTGGCCTTGAACCGCGACCCCGGGGCTGCCGCAGACGATGTTGAGTTCGTCCGGGTGGCCGGTGGACTCGCGCAGATCGCGCAGCAGGCCGCTGGGCGCCGACGGCACGGCGGACGCCAGTAGAGGGGGCCAGCGGGTTGTGGCGGTGGTGCGATGGGCGTGGGTGAGTGTGTCCGGGGAGGGTTCGGCGCCGTGGATCTGGCGCATCAAAGTGGTGAGGCGCTCGATCCAGGCGGGGACGGAAGTCTGGCGTCCGAGCGCGGCCAAGGCGCGGACGCCGAGGAGCAGGAACTCGTCGGTCGGGTGGTGTTCAACGAGGACGTGCAGCTCCTCGATCACCCGGTCGGCGTGGCCGGTGTCCAGCAGGGCGTCGAGGTGATGCTCTTTGACGGTCCGGTGTCGGGCGTCCATGTCCGCGCGGCGGCGGTCGGCCCAGTCACCGCCGAGCCCGGCCAGCGGCGTGCCCCGCCACAGGGCGAACGCCTCGTCGAACCGGTCGAGGTCACGGGTTTCTCGCGCAATCTCGGCGAGGCGCAGAAACCGGTGGTAGTCCACCAGCATCGGGTCGATGTCGAGCACGAAGAATCCTGGACGTGACTCGCCCTCCAACCACCGCCGCTCACCGCCCGCGAGTTCAAAGGCCCGGCGGATGCGCTTGGCATAGGTCTGGATGGTGGACGCGGGGTTGGCGGCCTGCTTGTGTTCCGGGTCGTCGGGCGACCACAGCCAGTCGGTCAGCTTCCCGATGCTGACCGGTGTGCGCGGGTACAGGGCCAACGCGGCCAGCATGCACTCCTGCGTCTTGGTCTTCAGCTTGTGTTCGCACTGATCGCTGTGAATTCCGACGCCGCCCAACAGCCGGATCTCCACCCGCGCCCTCCCCGAAGGCTCAGCCTGTCCGGAGTTTGACAGGCCGCCAGTCGGCGTGATCCACACCGAGACGAACTTTCACCCGTTCGGGCGTGGCTTTGTCCCGGTTTTGTCCCGGTGCTTGTCCCCCGCCCTGTCCGAGGTCACGCCGCATCCTCATCTCGGCCGGCACGCAGCGGCCACCGAAGGAGAGGAGGACCGGGTGAACCGGCTCCAGTTCCACTACCCACCGCCGGACGAACGGCAGCCACCGCAAGGGTGTCTGATGTTCCTCTCCCCTCTCCGCCTCGGCAGGGAGGGGAAGGGGGTGAGGACATGATCATCACGTTCATCCCGGTCACGCGGGATCGGACCCCGTGCAAGGACAAGCGGACGGACGAGGCGTAACACGATGTGGACAGGAGAAGTGTGATGCACCGCCCCCGTATCAAGTACGAGCACCTGCCGGTCCGCCTCGGCGAGGATCTGGTGCAGATCGGCGGTTCCCTGCCGGGAATCGCCGCGGTGATCCCGGATCCGGACGGCACGGTGTGGACGTTGCTGCTCCTCTTGGACGGCACGCGCATGGTGGATCAGGTGATCGCCGACCTGATCCACCGTCACCCGGAGGTACCTGCCGACACGGTCCGCACCGCGATCGACACGTTGGCCGCCGCAGGCCATCTGGAGGACGCCGACGAACCACTCGGCGATGCGCTCTCCGAAGCCCAGCGGGAGCGGTTCGGGCGCAGTCGGGCATTGTGGTGGTGGATGGACACCTCTCCACGCACCACGAGTTGGCACGCGCAGTTGGCGCTGCGGCAGGCGCGGGTCACGGTCGTCGGTGTCGGCGGAGTCGGCAGCACCGCCGCCCTCACGCTGGTCCAGTCCGGGGTGGGGCGGCTACACCTGGTCGAACCGGACGTGGTGGAGCTGTCCAACCTCAACCGGCAGGTCCTCTACACCGAGCACGACCTCGGCCGCCCCAAGGCCGAGGTCGCGGTCGAGGTGCTGCGCCGACACAACGGCGAGGCCGAGGTCACCGGAGAACGGACCACCATCGACGGCGTGGCGATGCTACGGCGGTTGGCGGCGGGATGTGACGTGCTGTTGATGGCCGCCGACACCCCACGCGAGATCCGGTCGTGGACCAATCGGGCGTGTCTGGACACCGGCACAGCGTGGGTCCACGGCGGCTATCACGGGCCCAGAACGGGTATCGGGCTGTTCGTGCCCGGCAAGGGACCGTGCTACGACTGCGCGCGCGCCGCCGCCGCACGGGAACGGCTTGCATCACCGCCGACGACCTCGTGGCCGGACACGAGCGGGACGACCGGAACGCACGCGGTCAACGCGGTCTCGGCCGGGATCGCTGGACACCTGGCCGGGCACGCCGTGATGAGCCTGATCACCGGGATCCCCCGGCTGCGGGCGAACCGCGAGATCGGATACAACCTCATCACGATGCGGCACAGCACGTTCTACGAATCATCCGAGCCGGAGCCGGACTGTCCCACCTGTGGGGAGTCCGTCGCCTGACCTGGCCCGTCGGCACGATCGGACGCGAGGTCCTCGGCACGTCGCAGAACCAGCTCGGCGCGCGGGTCGCCCAGGTCCGTCAGGATCCCGGCGGCCCGCCGCAGGTCGTGCACGGCCCGCTCGTCCCGGCCGGTGGCGACCAGCGAGGCCGCCATCGCCTCCAGGGCCGTGGCCAGGTACGACTCCGCGCCGCCGTGCCGCGCGTAGACGTCCACCACCCTTTCCCACAACCCGATCGCGGTGTCGTGCTCACCCAGCCCCTGCCGTGCGAGCGCCAGGTCGTCCTCGGCGTAGGCGATGATCAATGGGTCGCCGGTGTCGCTGCGCAACTGCCAAGCCCGTTGCGCGTAGTCCAGCGCCTCCTCGAACCGCCCTCGCGCCACGTTCACCAGACACAGATTTCCCAACGCGATGGCCTCGGCCGAGGTGTTCCCCTCCTGCCTCGTCGCCTCCCACATCGCCAGGTAGTACTCCGCCGCCTCGTCGTGGCGTCCCTGTGCCTCGCGCAGGAACCCCAGCCCCGCCAACGCCCGCCGCCGCAAGACCCGATCACCTGACCGTTCCGCCGACTCCACCACCGATCGGAAGTCGGCCTCCGCCGCCACGTCCTCACCCGAACCCCGGTGACTATGGCCACGCAGAATCCGCAAAAACGCCTCGGCCGCCCCATCCCCCGACAGCCGAGCCGCCTCGACACCACGCGACTTCGCCCGCAACTCCTCCCGCCACCACGCCCGCGGCCCCAACCCCAGATGACGCGACGACACCGCCAACGCGATCACCACCGCGTGCATGTCGTGATCCGCGGCCATGCGCTGGACCGCCGACAACGCCGCCCGCTCCGAACGCAGCCACCCCAACGCCCCCTCCCGATCCCACACCGGCGCCCGCACCACGGGAAGGTCCACCGGCAGCCGGGCCGACACCGGATACACCAGATGATCGGCCGCATCCGCCATCGCGGCGTACCAGCCCAACAGCCGCGCCACCGCCTCCTCCCGCGCCCGCGGTGTCTCGTCCAGGTCGGCGCGATGAGCGGCGTAGTCGTGCAACAGGTCATGCATCCGGAACCGGTGACGGGCGACAGGTTCGACCAAGTGGTGCTCGGCCAACCCCTCACATATCCGGACGGTGGGGCCAACCTCGAGGGCGGCGAGGGCAGCGACGGCGTGCGTGCTGAACTCCGGCAAGGGGTGCAACCCCAACAGGCGGAAAACCCGCGCGTGATCCGGGTCCAACCGGAGGTAGGACCAGTCGAACACCGACCGCACCCCACCCAAACCCTGCCACGCCCCATCCACCCCGATCAGGCCACGCTGCTCCCCCCGAATCTCCTCCACCACATCGGCCACCGACAGGAACGGACGCGACGCCACCCGAGTCGCGGCCACCCGCACCGCCAACGGCAATCGCGCACAAACCGACACCAACTCACGCACACCCTCCGGGTCGGCCTCAACCCGGGCCTCGCCCACCACCTCCGTCATCAACCGCACAGCGTCATCAAGCTCGAACACATCCACCGTGACCCGCCGGGCAGCATCCAACGCCACCAGCTCCGACAACGCCCAACGGCTGGTCACCAACGCCAACGAGCCCACCGACCCGGGTAGCAACGAACGAACCTGATCAGCCGACCCGGCATTGTCCAACACCACCAACACCCGCCGAGCAGCCACAACCGAACGGAACAAGGCACTCTGCGCCTGCACCTCACCCGGAACCCGCCCCTCCGCAACACCAAGCGCCATCAGGAAATCCGTCAACACCACCCCCGGGGACAGCGGCTCGCTGGGACCGTAACCACGCAGATTCACAAACAACGTGCCACCAGGAAAACGCCCCTGAACACGATGAGCCCACCACACCGCCAACGTCGTCTTCCCCACCCCACCAGCACCATCGACCGCGATCACCGACGCCCCCTCCACCAACGCCTCCAAAGCCGCCACCTGCGACAAACGCCCACAAAAATCCGACACAGCCGCAGGCAACTGACGAGGCACCACCACGACCTCAGGCACCGGCGCAGAAAACACCACCCGGTCAATCCGACCCGCCTGCACAACCGAACCGCCCAGCATACCGCTCAGCTCGTTGCGCACCTCATCAGCCACAAACACCAGTCATACCGGCCCAGAGCCCCAACGGCGCGCTACCGGAGCACACAACCACCCGCAAAGCTTAACTGACAGGCACCTACGCAAGACACCAGACGCACACAATCTGACAATCCTGAGCCAGAATTGGGTGCCGGTTCACATCCACCAACAAACCGGAACCGCTTAACCGCAGATCGCCAGCCCAGTTGATAGCTGCGCAGTTTGACGTCCTTCCAAGACGCCAAAGCACATCGTAGCCGTTCAAGATCCCTCCACAGCAGGACGCAAATCCTGAGACTGGCTCGTGGTGGTCGCACAGCGACCCAGGGGACTACGTTGACCGCCCCGCCACCGACCAGTAGCCACGGCAGCGGGACCAAGTACTGCGACCACGCGGCCGTCGGCGTGTTCATCTCCTCACCGAACGGGCTGCTGGTCTTCGAACGCGCGAGGCCCCCACGGGGATCGCACCGGTCGCCGGTCATGTCGACCAGCACTGAGGCCCGAGCAAGCCGCCCGCATTGAGGTCGCCGAGGAAGTCGGCCTGACGTCACCTCACTTGGCCTGCTGCTGACCGGCGCACGCCCTCTGAAGCCTGCTGATCCCGTTCCACGCCCAATGCGTGTCACCTTGCCCGTGACTCCTTCGTTCGTGCCGACGGGGTCACTGTGGCTTCATGCCTACATCGATGATTTCCTCGTTCGGGCATTCTGCGGCCTTGGCGGTGAGCATGTCGCGCTCAGCCGGGTCGACCGTCAGTTCCCAGCGGGTCTTCACCGACACCCACGCGCCGACGTAGCGGCATAGAGAAGCCTGGTAGGGCGGCAGCCAGGTGGCGGGATCCTGGTCTGCCTTGCTGCGGTTGGACTTTGCCGTCACCGCCCACAACGCGACCGGCTCGTCCAGATCGTTGGCGTAGGCCTGGCGGCGCTCTGGCGTCCAGTCCCAGGCTCCGCTGTCCCATGATTCGGCCAGCGGCACCATGTGGTCGATGTCCAGACCCCGGGCGCCCTCGACGTGGACGTCGTCGTAGAAGGAGTACCAGCGCCCACCGACCACGGTGCAACGGCCGGTGGTCTCCGGTTCCTCGACAGCCTCTTCCAGCAGCACCTCGGCGCGGGTGTTGCACCCGTCCCGGTCGGCGTCGACCCAGTGCTTGAACTTGTCGCGCTGATAGCCCTCCCGCTGCTCCTCGGCCACGACCAGCCGTTGCACCGCCACCCGCAGCGGCACCCCGGCCAGGACATGTCCCTGTGGGCTCGCCTTGGCGTGTGCCGTGCCCGGCACCACCGTTGCCGCCACCGTGCACACCCCGGCCGCCACCACAGTCCGCCACCACGACCGCATCCCCGCACCCCTGTCCGTCATTGACCGATTGTGTTGTCGTGATCAGCACTACCGGGGCGGAAAGCGTCGGGCAGGGTGGTGCAGGGAATGGCACCCGGCTGGGGCATTGGTTCATCCCTGCGGGTCACGATCCACAGGAAGTGTCGACCAGAGTGTCCGGCGGACTGCTGTCCCATTCGAAGCGCGCGCCGCCGGACCTGCCTCCATTGTCGCGTGTGGCGACCAAAATGATCTAGCCGAACTCGTCGAATACCGTTCCTGCTGCGCGTAGTAGTAGTAGTAGTAGTACAGGGCCATGCGACCGATCGTCACCCCCAGTTCGACCAAGCTGTCAGAGCGAGCATCGCGGGTACAGGTCCCATCGCAACAGACGCGCGGAACATCTGCTGTTGAGTGCCTGCGTGCTTGAGCTGATGGGTGGACACGTGGAGGGTGCGCGCTTCAAACGGGACGTGCCCGCAGAGGTGGCGGAGTTCATGTCGAAGGAGGAGGAAGCCCAAGGCGACGCCGAGAACCGGTAGAGCCGCGTATTCGCCAGTGACGAGTTAACCGGTCCCGGAAGGCCGGTGCTGCCCGGGACCGTGGGTGATGCGGGGTGCCGCTGAGCGTTGCGATCCCCACCGGTCCGGAGGGCCGGTGCTGCGCGAGTGGCGCAATCGCGGTCTGGGCGACCTGGTGGTTGCGATCCCCACCGGTCCCGGGAGGGCCGGTGCTGCCGGGGCGTGGTTCGTGAACGTGCACTCCAACCTCAAGTTGCGATCCCCACCGGTCCCGGAGGACCGGTGCTGCATTGCGCCGGTCACCGTGACGCCGAACGCGCTCCAGTTGCGATCCCCACCGGTCCCGGAGGACCGGTGCTGCCCATTGATGTGGACGGGCTTCTCCGCGTCCCGCTTGTTGCGATCCCCACCGGTCCCGGAGGACCGGTGCTGCGTGTGCGACGAACGTCCAGCCTCGTCCGCCATCACAGTTGCGATCCCCACCGGTCCCGGAGGACCGGTGCTGCCTCGTCGAGGACGCGGTAGACCACCGCGACCACCGGTTGCGATCCGCACCGGTCCCGGAGGACCGGTGCTGCTCATCCGCAAGGCGACGTTCTGGGCGCGAAAGTTCCAGTTGCGATCCCCACTGGTCCCGGAGGACCGGTGCTGCGCGAAGGCGAGGTGCCTGCTGTCGTGCCACTTCTCGTTGCGATCCCCACCGGTCCCGGAGGACCGGTGCTGCCTCCGGCGGGGAACGCTGGTCGACTGCCTTCGGGTTGCGATCCCCACCGGTCCCGGAGGACCGGTGCTGCCCTGCATGAGCAGGGATAGTAGATCTTCAGCGTCAGTAGAAGGCAAGTTATGTGGCTCTATCGACGTGACACGCCGACGGACGGGTTCGGAACCTATCGGCGTGTTGGGTCACGCTTGTGGTTCCGAACCAAGCGTACCCAGCCGATGGGGCACAAGGTGGGACTCAGTTCTCGCGACCGAGCAGGATGTGTGGGTAGCCGCGGTTGACCGGCTCGCCCAGTTCTACGCCGAGGGAGGCGATGAACTGTTCCAGATGGGCGGTGGCGTCTTCGATGTTGGTGGCCCCGCTGCACCGCGGTTACGATCCTCACCGGTCTTGGAGGCCGGTGCTGCTGCCGGGCGACGTGGCGGCGGCACTGCGACCGGATGTTGCGATCCTCACCGGTCTTGGAGGGCCGGTGCTGCTGTATGACCAGGGGAGTCTGCTCTTTCATTGTCTGTGGATGCCTGCTGGTGCGGACTGCGGGCGTGACATGCCGACGTTCTAGTTAGGGACCTGTCGGCGTGTCAGGTCGCGCTTGTGGTTCCGAGCCTTGGTGGTGGTCGTGTTTGGAGTCAGAGGATGAGTGGTCCGTGGTGGGGTGGTGTGTAGGCGTTGCCGAGGTGGGTGGCGTTTGTGAAGGTTCCGCGGTCGAGTTGGTAGATGCGGATGCTGTCCGTGCTGGGGTTGATGAGGGCGGTGAGGGTGGCGTGGAGGGTGAGGCGTTGGGCTGGTGTGCAGACAACTTCGAAGACGGATTTCTGGACGCGGTGGCCGTAGCCTTCGCATGTGTTGGCGACGCGGCGGAGGCGGCGTTCGCCTGCTGGGGTGGTGGTTTCGATGTCGTAGGTGACGAGGAGTTCCATGGGTTAGGTGATGGTCCAGGGGTGGTAGGTGGGGGTGTCGCCGCGGAGGTGGCGTGCGAGAAGGCGGGCTTGGAGGAATGGGAGGAGCGCGGCGGGGGTGTCGCGGTTGAGGGTGGCGTGGTGCCAGGTGCGTTCTCGTGCGGTGGACCAGTGGTGGAGGAACATCTTGCGGCCATCGTCGGTGAGGGTGACGGCGCCGCCCGGTTCGGTGTGGGTGTGGCGTTCGTCGAGTTGGCCGCGGTTGATGAGAGTGAAGACGAGGCGGTCGACGAGCAGGGGACGAAGTTCTTCCATGAGGTCGAGGGCGAGAGCGGGTTTGGCGGGGCGGATGCCGTGGAGATAGCCGATGTGGGGGTCGAGCCCTACCTGTTCGCAGGCGCCTTGCACCGCGATGCGGAGCATGGCGTAGCCGAAGGAGAGTAGGCAGTTGACCGGGTCCAAAGGTGGTCTTCGGCTTCGTCCGGGAGGGGCGCCCTTTGCCAGGTGAGGCAGGGCTTGGAAGTAGTCCCGGGCGGCGCGGCCTTCGATACCGAGGATGGTGTCCGGGTGTGTTGCGGTCGGCAGGTCCGCCAAGGCGGTGGCGTGCCGGTCGGCGATGTCGCGCAGGAGGGTTTGGCGGGCGCCGGTGGCGTCGCGTGCGGTGCGCAGCAGGAGTTGGCGGTAGTTGTGGAGTTTCCCGGCGACGAACGCACGGCCGAGGGTGGCTCGGTGCTCGAGGTCGTCGTGGGCGCGGTACTGGGCCAACCGCAGCAGTGGGTTTCCGGTCTGCGGGCCGTGGACGCGGGCGAGGAAGCGTCCGTTGCGGGTGACCCAGGTGACCGGTCGGGTGTCCGCGGCGCAGCGGTGGAGCAGGTCGTCGGTGACGGTGACCCCGTTGAACGCGACGACGTCGCTGAGCCGTACCAGGGGTAGCAGGTGGCGGCCGGGTTTGTCGGGGTGGACGACGCGGACGGTGTCCCCGTCGAGGTGGAGGCTGGTTCCGGGAGTGGTGACGTAGAGGGTGCGCAGCAGTTCGTTCATCGTCGGTTTCAGTCGGTCCAGTCCCCGACCGGTCGAGGGCTGAACAGGTCGGCGGGTGTGGTGGGCAGTGTGGGGACGCAGCCGGGTTCCAGGGAGCAGCGGCGGCAGCGGCGGTCGTTGACCGCGGGCGGCAGCCTCGGATTCTGCAGGGCTGCTCGCAGCTGGATGACGGTGGCGCTGAGCTGGTCCACGAGAGCGGCGTCGACGGTGACCTCGTGGCGTCGGCGCGTTCGGCCGACGAAGATTTCGCCGTGGGGGATGTCTGCGGTGAACATCTCCCGGAGGCACAGCACTTGTGCGGCCACTTGCAGATCAGCGGCCCCACCCGGACGGTAGGAGCCGGACTTGTGTTCCACCGGCACGGGTACACCCTCGCGCAGGTGCACGCTGTCGCACACGCCGTGCACACCCAGAGTGGTGCTCCACACCGGTACCGAGCGCCATACCGTCCCACCGCGACCGGTCAGCGTGCCGCCGCGGTCGACAGCCTCGTGGGCGAGGTCGCCCCGGACGGTGTCGACGTTGGCGTCGAAGTAGTTCTCCTGGTGGATGAGCAGGGCCTGACGTGGGCAGTACGCGTAGTGCTCGATCGCGGAGATCGGAATACTGTCCACGCGAGATAGACCAGTCAGGACCTGCTCCCCCACCTGGCTCACGAGAACACGGTGGTCAGGCTGACCCCGTCGGGCAGGTTCGTCTCGTCGACGGTCACCTTGTAATCGGTGAAGACGCGGGCCGGAGAGTCGTGGCGTGACAGGTCTGTCGGCTCGGGTCGCTGCGTCGTGGCGCGGTTGATGTGGACGCGTTCGGTGAGCCGATGCGCGGGGGCGGACCCGAAGGCGTCACTGTGGCTGAACACATACAGCCCGCGGGGGGTCAAGCGGCCTCGGGTGGCTGAGCGGTCGTGGTCGAACATCATCTCCAGTGAGCGATACAGCAGCTCGAAGTCGCGAGTGTCCACTCCGGTCTGACCGCCGCGCGTGGCGGAGTAGTAGATCTCCGCCTTGTAGAGGCCGTAAGGAACGGTCCACTTACCGCCCATCTCGGTGGACTCGCCCTTGTCGATGTCTTCCTGCTTGGTCTGGGTGACGCGGGTGATGGCGTGGTCGGCGGGGAAGACCGGGTCGATGCTGCGAGCGATACCGACCTGCAGTGGGCCGCGGATCTGCCCGAGCCTGCCGGTCTTGCCGACGGACAGGACGGCGCCGAAGAGACGGATGTCCACGTAGCGGTCACACAGCCAGCTGCGCGCGGTTTCCGCTTGATCGGCGGTGATCTTCTTGTCGCCGAGGGTGAGTCCGGTCGCGGCGTAGGAGGCCTCGAGGCGTGGGTTGAGGGCGTACCCGGCCTGGACGAACACCCCGTAGCGCGGGTCGTCGCCTGCGGCGAGGGCGACGGTGTCACGGATCTTGCGCTTGAGTGCGACATCGGTGACGAGACCCTGGCCGGTTTCGTCATCGGTGCGGGGTCGGTTGCCCGCGTCGGGGTCGCCGTTCGGGTTGCCGTCGGTGACGTCGAAGAGGAACACCATGTCGTGGCGGACGGCGGGGTTGAGGTGGGCGGTGGTCATTCGGTCGTGTCCTCCGAGGCGGTACCGGTTGTTGAATCAGGCGGGCTGGCGGCGGCGAAGTTGTGGGCGCGCTGGTGGTGGTAGCCGAGCAGGAACATCGACTGCTGGGCAACGTTTGTGCCACTGGGCAAACCGCCTGATCTGGTGAGCAGGTCGAACAGCTCGTCGAGGGCCTTGTCAAGGTTCACCGCGGCGCCGCGGTTGATACGGCGGAGTTTACGTAGCCATGCGTTGGCGTCTTTACGCCCATTGACCACCGCGGCGCGCGGATTGTTGATGGCTCCAGCAAAGTAGCGGTCGCCGTAGGTGGTGTTGAGCTTTCCGCCAAGGGCGGCGTACTGAAGGGACTCGAGCGTGGCGAAGATTCGTCCGCACACATAGGACGGGTCGCTACTGGTGGTATCGAGTGACGGCATCGGCTTCTCCACGGACAGATGAGAGCGAGTGAGTAGCAAGCGGATGAGCGCGGCGCGGGTGGTGTCGAGATGGCCGTCGCTGCGGATCCGATTGACCAGGTGCGCGAGCAACGAGGGCGGCGGCGGCACGTCACGGAGCAAGGCGCGCAGCAGGTCGCGCTGGACGCCGTCGGGGCGATCAGTTCCTTTGGCGCCGAGGAAAGCGTAACGCTTCTCCCGTCTCAACCAACGTCCGGTGACCCTCACCATGCGCTGCAGGCTCTGCCACTCGCTGTCAGTGGCCCACAGCGGGCTGATGCGGTGGTCGTCGAACCACGCGGTGATTCTGCGATTCAGGATGGGCAAAGGCATCTCGATCCAGTCACGGACCATGATCCGCGCGACGTTGCCGCCCAGGCTCAGCGCGCAGAAGCGAGACAGGTCGGTCGTCTCGCTGAGAGTTTCGAACCGGCCTTGGTCGCCCTGGTGCACAGCGTCCAGGTGTTTCTTGATCGCGGACGGGTCGCCGTCGAAGACGAGGTTCATCGGGTCGAAGGCCGCGGGGTCCGTCAGCCACCAGGCCAGGCGGCTGTCCTGACCGCCGTAGTTGACCGCTTGGGGAGAGGTCAAGACGCGGACCAGGCCGTTGGAGGCGGCTTCACCGCAGCCGATGCAGATCGGTGTGCAATCCAGCTGTGTGGTGAGGTCGTAGCCGAAGACGCGCTCGTTGATGCTGACCAGTGCGGCGTCGTTGCTGGCGCCAGGGACCCATCGCGCGGGGACCTTGCTGGGGATGGTGTCCAACAATGCCCCATACTGCCCGCACACCAGGCACAAGCCGCTGTTCGCGCCGCCTTTGCGGCGAGCGGCCTCTTCGGCCCAGAACGTCGCTGCCGAGGTCGATCGGTAGGCGGGCATGCCTTCGACAGTGACCAGCACGCGGTCTTTGCTGCCGATGTCTTCGGTCGGTGCGAGCAGGTTTGGTCCGTTCCGCTCGTAGAACAGGGACATCGCGCGAGCGGCGATGTCGTCCGGATGGCGGGCCGCCCAGCGTCGGGTGAGATCGATGAACGCGGCGTGGCACTGCTCGGCGCGCGCGGGCTTGGTATCCGCGTCGACCCATCCGAGGACGTACTGGACGTCGTCGGCGGCGAGGTTGGCGGCCACCCCCACGGTGCGCACCACTGCGGGCACGGTGTGCTCGGATGGCCGGGGGCGGCCTTTGTCATCGACAACCATCAGGCTTTCCAGCGCCTTCGACAGCGGTGCGCCGTCTGCGGACAGCCGTAGTTCCCAGCGGAACGCGAGCTTGCGGTGGAACGGACGGGCGTCGGGGTCCTGGCGGGCGTGTTCGGCCAGGCGCTGCAGCAGCATCAGGCCACCACACCGGCGGGAATCCCCGACGCGGGCACGTGCAGCACCCCACGGTCCAAACGTGCGGTGAACCAGGTGAACGACGGAGGCGTGGTCGTATGGTCGATGCCGTGCAGCATGATCCCCAAGTCCTCGGTGTACCGGAACGCGGGGGTGTCGTCGGCGGGACCGAAGTAGGCAGAGAACTCCCGTGTTCCGAGGTAGGGCTGGGAAAAGCAGCTGCCCCGCGAGACACGGCGGCGGAACTGGTCGCGGTAGGCGGATTCGGGCTTGTGGCAATCATCGCGCAGGCGTACGTGGGCGTGGATGCGGTAGGCGACATCCCGCAGGCACACGGAGTTGCGCTGCACCCGGTTGGCCACCGTGTCCACCCGTCGCCTGCCGGAAGCCGCGTCAGCCAGCGACGCCAGGTCGGTGGTCTCGTTGCGGCGCTGGGTGAACTGCTTGATCTCGCGGAGCATCTCGATCGCCACCACCTGCCAGGTGAACTGCGGCTTCCAGAAGATCGCCTCCAACACACCGACCGCGGCGGTCGGCGTCATCACCGGATAAGACACCCTCTCCACTTTCAGTTCCGGACGGGTGAACAACGCACCGGGACCCCACACCTGCACGACCACCGGCGGCGCACCCGCCGAGGTCGGAAGATCAAGCCTCACCACACAGTCTCCTCAGCGATCGCGTCGACATCGATACCGACCTGCTCGTCGTACTCCCCGACCCACTCCCACACCTGCCGCTGACCCGACACCAGAGGCCTGCACATCGCTGCTACCTGCGGGTTATCAACCAGGTGCCGCGGCAACCGCACCATGTACCCACGCAACTCCCGGAACACAGCCCGCAGCGGCCCTTCACCCACGCGAACCAGGCGCACCAACTCCCGCACCCGCGCTGTGTCACCAAAGGTGGTCACCACCACGGGAACCGAGTCGTCGTCGATCATCCTGAACGCCAACATCGGGTCCCGGACCTCGACCGCCTCGTTTCGCTGTGGGGTGATTCTCGAAATCGTCGGCCCCTCGGCGATGGCCCGGAAATCCAACCGGTCCCTGGCGCTGCGAATCGAAAGCGGGCGTTCCTGTTCCTCCGGATTCAGTCCGGTGTAGAGGCTTCGATAGTACTGGTCCAGCACCACCGGGTCATCGGGATCGACTCCCGAACCAAAGAAGGATCGAGTCTTGTCCACACCGGCCCGGTAGAAACGCGGGACCACCGCGTCAGAGGCATCGAACACCACCACCCGCCCCAGGCCGGGCAGCCCGCCCTCACGGTTGGCGCGGCCGGCTGCCTGCTGCAGCGCCTCCGCAGGGGCGAGCGCACGGAACACCACGGGAAAGTCCACATCCACGCCGCACTCCACCAGCTGCGTGGACACCACGGTGACCGGCGAGCGACCATCGAGACGCTTCTTGACCTTGTCGAGCACGTCACGGCGATGCCGTGGCAACATGCGGGTAGACAGGTGGAACAACTCGGCACCGGGTTTGGCTCGCTCGACGTGCCGGAACATGGCGCGCGCGTTGTCGACGGTATTGACCACGACCAAGGCTTGGTCCTGGTGCGCGACCTCGGTGGCGATGTCCGCCATCGTGGGTTTCGGGTCCAGGCGCCACTCGTACCTCACCCGCTTCAGCGACGAATACAACCGCACCGGATCGGCAACCAGCGGCTTGATGTCCGCCTTCTCACCGGCAGCGAAGTGCTCGAACGCGGGCTGGGTAGCCGACGCCAGCACCACCGTCGCCCCGAAGTACCGCACCAACAGACGCAGACCGTCCAGGATCGGCTCCAGCAGATGCACCGGCAACGCGTGCACCTCGTCCAACACGATCACCGAGTTCGCCAACCGGTGCAACTTCCGCGACCGCGCGGGCTTGCGCCCGTACAAGGAATCGAACAACTGCACCGTCGTGGTCACCACGAACGGCGCATCCCAGTTCTCCGCCCCGAAAGCCGGGTTCCCGCGGCCGAACACACAGCTGTCATCAGTGTCCACCTCGGTGTTCGAGTGGTGCTCCAACACCGCATCCGACCCCAACAGACCCCGATACACCTCAGCGTTCTGCTCGGTGATCGTCGTGAACGGCACCGCCACCACAACCCGCGACATCCCATGATGAGCCGCATGCCGCAACGCGAACGCACCCGCCGTCAAGGTCTTGCCCGAACCCGTCGGCGCGGGCAACCGATACACACCCCGCTCCCGCGTCGACCACGCCACGACCTCCTCGAACAACGCCGCCCGGACATCATCGACCGCAGACCTCGAGCGATCCTTCAGCAAGGTCTGGCGTCCTGTCTCGAACTTCTCCGCCAACGAACGCATGTCCACAGCAGACGAAACGCGCACGTCCTCGCCCTCGAAGTGTGCAGCGGTGTCCAAGTGGTCCGCATCAACCAGTGCGGAGAACACCATTCGAATCCCGAACTCCTGCGCCCCTCGCTCCACACCCCACGCCGCGGGAATCAGTGAGGGCCCTTCCTGAAGGCCTCTCGCCTCCGGCACCAGCGTGAAGAACCGCTCCAGATCCCCTGCGGCGTCACCCTCCGGCTTCACCGCCTGCAAGTTGCTCGGCGACTCCAGACCACCATGATGACCCAACACCGCGACCGAGGCACCCAGCGCCCGCCTCAACAACAGCCACGTGCCCAGCATCTTGTGATCGGTGCCGACAGCGGCACCCGACGCCGCGACCTGCAACAGCCGCCTTTGCCAAACATCCCTCACTTTCCCAGCATCGTGCGCGATCCCCAAGGCCCATGCCAGATCACCGGCACCGAAACCATCCGCGAACCCACGAGCCAAATCAGCAGTAGCACGAACATGAGCAGCCAACGAGTGCCACTGGGCACCACGACCAGGACTATGCGCCCACAAACAGGAATCTCCTTCAGCTCCGTCTCCCCGACCGAGCACCGCGACCCTAAACCCACCCACCGACAACAAACCGCACGCTGACGGGTGCCACTTTGAAGATTCACCCAAACAGCCGAACGGAGGTTCGGGGCCGCATGAACTAGCCAAAGGCCGCCCAACGCTCGAACGTCACCAAGGCGTCGCCAAGCAGGGAGCAAGTCCACCAACCCATCGTGGCGACCTCAAGATATGCGTCAAGACCTTGGTGGCACCACGCGCACTCCACCAAGCCGGTCGAGCAGTTCGATGCCAACTCCGGAGGGCCGGTGCTGCCGCTGTGGAAGGGGAGACCCAGCGTTCCTGATGTCGCGATCCCCACCCGGCCCCCGGAGAGTCGGTGCTGCGCTCGCAGCTCGGCGAGCTGTCCGTCCTCGGTGCTGTTGCGATCCCACCGGTCCGAGGGCCGGTGCTACAGCTGGGGTGTACGTCCCCGACCCGAAGACCGTCATTGCAATCCCCCATTGGCTCCGAAGACCGGTGCTGTCCTGGTGGTATGCGGCACGGCCGAGCTGGTCATGTTGCGAGCCCCACCGGTCCCGAAGGGCCGGTGCTGCCACCGCGTGGTCCGGGCGCCTGTCCGAGACCGCGCAGTTGCGATCCCCACCGGTCCCGGAGCGCCGGTGCTGCCCATCCGCGCAGCCCTCCAAACCTGGATGACCCGCGTTGCGATCCCCACCGGTCCCGGAGGGCCGGTGCTGCCGGCGAGGTCACGCCCGGCAGCCACGTGCGGCACCTGTTGCGATCCCCACCGGTCCCGGAGGGCCGGTGCTGCGTGGGCGCACGGTGGGGATGCCGTCCCGGTCGAAGTTGCGATCCCCACCGGTCCCGGAGGGCCGGTGCTGCGCCTGCGTGGCTCGCCGTCGTGCTGCTCGGGTCGGCGTTGCGATCCCCACCGGTCCCGGAGGGCCGGTGCTGCTGCTGCTCGACCCCGGCCGCGCCCCGCGCGTGGTTGCGATCCCCACCGGTCCCGGAGGGCCGGTGCTGCTTTCGCGCTGGCGGACTGCACGAGGCACTGCACGTGTTGCGATCCCCACCGGTCCCGGAGGGCCGGTGCTGCCTCACCTTTCCTGGTTGACTGCCGTCGCTTGGGTGTTGCGATCCCCACCGATCCCGGAGGGCCGGTGCTGCATGCGCATGGCGACCATGTCCTGTTGCGCCAGGTTGTTGCGATCCCCACCGGTCCCGGAGGGCCGGTGCTGCCGCTACGGCGCCGAGGTGACCGTCACCGCATCGGTGTTGCGATCCCCACCGGTCCCGGAGGGCCGGTGCTGCTTCGACGACACGTCCGGGGGCGGGTCGGCCTGCGGGTTGCGATCCCCACCGGTCCCGGAGGGCCGGTGCTGCTGACGACGGTCGACGGGCCGCCGGTGCAGATGCGGTTGCGATCCCCACCGGTCCCGGAGGGCCGGTGCTGCTGTCGCCGAGTTCGAGGTCGACACGATGGTGTGGGAGTTGCGATCCCCACCGGTCCCGGAGGGCCGGTGCTGCTAAGCGCAGCGCTACACGTCGTACGTCTTGTAAGCGTTGCGATCCCCACCGGTCCCGGAGGGCCGGTGCTGCCGGCGTCGACCAGGTCGTCGTTGGCCCCGTTGGGGTTGCGATCCCCACCGGTCCCGGAGGGCCGGTGCTGCTTGAACGAGTGGAACTTGTTGAACCCACCCTTGTTGTTGCGATCCCCACCGGTCCCGGAGGGCCGGTGCTGCCCCTGGTCGTCCTCGGGCATACCGGGGATCGGGGTGTTGCGATCCCCACCGGTCCCGGAGGGCCGGTGCTGCGTGCCCTGACCAACCCAGCGGCAAGGGCAGAGATGGTTGCGATCCCCACCGGTCCCGGAGGGCCGGTGCTGCCGCCACATCGACGGCTGGATGGCACACCTCGTCGAGGTTGCGATCCCCACCGGTCCCGGAGGGCCGGTGCTGCTGACGGGTGAGGGCGGGTTGGTGGGGTTCCTGAGGGTTGCGATCCCCACCGGTCCCGGAGGGCCGGTGCTGCTGATGCGCTTCCACGCGACCCCGCACATGTACCTGTTGCGATCCCCACCGGTCCCGGAGGGCCGGTGCTGCCGACGGTGACGACCCGCACGGGCCGATCGCCGTAGGTGTTGCGATCCCCACCGGTCCCGGAGGGCCGGTGCTGCCCTGCTTGATCAGCGAATTACAGGGTGAGCGAGCCATTAAATCTCAGAATTGGGGCGCACGGAGACTGACGCGCCGTGGGCTTGGTTCGGAACCTACCGGCGTTTCGGGTCGCACTATAGGTTCCCAACCCGCCCACAACCACACCTCCACACTCAGACCGGGTGGAGGCTGTCACGGCTGATGTGCCAGACCAAAGAACCTTTGGGACCAACCTCGCTGTGAGGCGTCTGCAGGCGTCACATTCGCTCCCCATGCATGCGGCCTCACAGTCACACCAGTTCACCGACGGTTACCAAATCCCACGCCCACAGCGGCCCGCTTCGGAGCCGTATGCCTCAGTGTCCAACCCGTGGCCACCACTGGGCGCACCACGCTCAGCTCGCCAACCACCTGGCCCAGCGGATCGATGGCTGGGTAGGACCAATGCCACGCGGAAGGTGTGCAGGCCATCGGAAGTCTCGACAGATCGGTGTGGGCGTGCGGCAGACCTAGCTACCAGTGCGATTCCGCTGGTGGCGGACACCGCAGCGACGGCACGAACACTGCCGAGGTGGCGGGCTCGCGTCAGAAGAGGCTGTGCAGGCAAGGACCAGCAAGCCTATTGCGGTAAGGGCGGCCAAAAGCAGGAGGACGCGGGCCACGGCGCGGCCACGGTTGATTGATGAGGTTGGTACTCCCGCCGAGGACTCGAACCTGCGCAACACCGCCGATGCACTCACGTGTACCCGCCGCGAGGTGACCCCAAGCAGGTACCTCAACACCACCCAGTCGGGCTACCGATCCTGGAGCAAGCCCGTGACCCTGTTTCACGCCATTTCAGGCGCTGCTCCAGTTTTGCTCCAGTTCAGTGCACAACTGTCCACATTAGACCCACAAACAAGATCACCCACCGTGCCTGTTGACGCAGGCAGGATGGGTGATCTGAATAATATTCGCTTGTGGAGCTGAGGGGACTCGAACCCCTGACCCTCACACTGCCAGCGTGAGGGTCCAGCGTTGACACCCCGCGCCACAGCCTCTCCCCACCCCGCGATCAGACGACCCCAACCAGCCGCGACCCCACGCATCACCCATCAACCGACACCGACAGCTGCATCTTCACCCAGGCCGCCGCCACCCGACAAAAACCAACCCAAACCAGATCCAGTATGCGCCCGACCTGCGCAAATGCGGACACTTCAACGCAGTTGGCGAAGTTCACCCGATCGGGAAGATCAACCACGACCCCTTGACCAGATCAACAGGCGATCTGGAGCGCACTTCTCCTGTTTCGCTCCTTACCCGCCAGTACAACGATCTTACCGTCCACAAACGACGATCAACTAAAGATCATCCCAGGAACATCAAAACGCCCGCCGACCTGGTGTTTCTACCAAGTCGACGGGCGTTTCTCAGATCGTCGGGCTGACAGGATTTGAACCTGCGACCCCTTGACCCCCAGTCAAGTGCGCTACCAAGCTGCGCCACAGCCCGATCTTTGCTCGCGGTGTGCGTGCGAGGTGAAGAGTAGCGCATGGGGGTGGTGGGGGTTCATGTGGGGTGGGGGATCTGTCGGCCGCGGGTTCCGGGGGGTGTCCCCGGACCGCGGGTTGGACTCGGCGGCGTCGGGGGGGCGGCATACGTGGGCTGTGACGTGGCGGTGGCTTGTCGTGGTTAGGGCGATGCGGGTGGGTGTGTTGGCGGCCACGTCTGTCCCATGGGTCTTCCCGCCTAATCTGGGCTCGCCGATGTTCTGGGGACAGGAGGACTCGCTGTGCCGATCGCTGAGCTGGGTGGGCGTCGACTGCACTACGAGCGGCGGGGGGAGGGGAGGCCGCTGTTGCTCATCCAGGGGTTGGCGGGGCACCACCTCATGTGGGGTGAGGCGTTCCTCGCTGATCTTGCGCGGGACTTTGATGTGGTGGCGTTCAACCATCGTGGGATTGGTGACAGTAGTCAGGCGGAGCCGCCCTATGAGATCACCGACTTGGCCGATGACGCTGCCTCGCTCGTGCGTGCGCTTGGGTGGGGGGACGCGCACGTTTTGGGTATCTCGTTGGGGGGCATGGTTGCTCAGGAGGTGGCGGTTCGGCATCCGGACAAGGTGCGCACGCTCACCTTGGGGTGTACCTACGCGGGGCCTGACGGGGGCAGGCTGGCCAGCCCTGGCCTTCGCAGGATCGCTGAGGCGCGTACCACCGGGGACGTTCGGAAGATCATGCGCGCCAGTTACGAGGCCAACCTCTCGCCCACGCTGCGCGCCGACGAGTCCTGGTATGCCAAGTTCACCGACTTATCCCTCGCCGAGCGCGTGCCGGGGCCGGTGATCGTGATGCAGCAGCAGGCCGCGCTCAGGCACGACGCCGTCGCCAAGCTCGGCGCCCTGGCGGTCCCCACCCTGGTCATCCACGGCACCGCCGACGAGGTCGTGACCTTCGACAACGCCGCGCACGTCACGGGGTCGATCCCGAACGCGCGCCTTGAGGTCATGGCGGACGTGGGGCACCTGTTCTGGTGGGAGCGACCCGAGCTGACCGCCAAGCTGCTGCGGGAGCACGCCGTCTAGCGGCGCTGCTTCTTCTCCCGCACGCGCACGGAGATCCGGACCGGGCTGCCCGCGAAGCCGAACTCCTCGCGCAGCCTGCGCTCCAGGAAGCGTCGGTAGCCCGCCTCGAGGAAGCCGGTGGTGAACAGCACGAACGTCGGCGGGCGGGTGGATGCCTGGGTGGCGAAGAGGATCTTGGGCTGCTTGCCGCTGCGCACCGGCGGTGGGGTCGCGGCGACCAGGTCGTTGAGCCAGCCGTTCAGTCGGCCGGTGGAGATGCGCTGGTCCCACGACGTCAGCGCGGTGCGCAGGGCCGGGGCCAGCTTCCGCACGGCGCGACCGGTCAGCGCGGAGACGTTGACCCGCTCCGCCCAGGTGACCCGGACCAGGCCGCGCTCCAGCTCGCGCTCCAGCTCGTGGCGGCGGTCCTCGTCGACGAGGTCCCACTTGTTCAGGGCGAGCACGCAGGCCCGCCCGGCCTCCACGACCATCGTCAGCACCCTCAGGTCCTGCTCGCTGATCACCTCGCTGGCGTCCAGCAGGACGACCACGACCTCGGCGGACTCGATCGCGGACTTGGTGCGCAGGGAGGCGTAGTACTCCATGCCGCTGGCGAAGTTGACCCGCTTGCGCAGGCCCGCGGTGTCCACGAACCGCCAGACCTGCCCGTCCAGCTCGACCAGGGAGTCGACGGGGTCGACGGTGGTGCCCGCGACCGAGTCGACGACCGCGCGGTCCTCGCCGGTCAGGCGGTTCAGCAGGCTCGACTTGCCCACGTTCGGCTTGCCGATCAGCGCGACGCGCCGGGGGCCGCCGGTGACCGGGGTGTAGGTCTCGCGCGGGGTCTCCGGGAGGACCTCGAGGATCGCGTCGAGCAGGTCGCCGGAGTTGCGCCCGTGCAGGGCGCTGACCGGGTACGGCTCGCCGAGGCCCAGCGACCACAGCGACGCGGTGTCGGCCAGCAGGCGCTCGTCGTCGACCTTGTTGGCCACCAGCAGCACCGGGCGCTTGGACCGGCGCAGCACGCGGGCGACGGCCTCGTCGGTCGAGGTGGCGCCGACGGTGGCGTCGACCACCACGACCACGGCGTCGGCGTGCAGCATCGCGTACTCCGCCTGCGCGGCGACGGCGGCGGCCATGCCGTCGGCCTTGGGCTCCCAGCCGCCGGTGTCGAGCACGGTGAACTTGCGCCCGCTCCACTGCGCGTCGTAGGCGACCCGGTCGCGGGTCACGCCGGGCACGTCCTGCACCACCGCCTCGCGGCGGCCCAGGATGCGGTTCACCAGCGTGGACTTGCCCACGTTCGGCCGTCCGACGATGGCGAGCACCGGCTGCGGCGGGGTGGTGTCACCGCCGTCGGTGTCGTCGAAGTCCTCGGCCGCGGTCCAGTCGGACTCATCAGCCCAGGTGCCATCAATCTCGGTCATGCCCGTCGTTTCTCATCCAGTTCGTGAACCAGGCCGGCGAGCCGGACCCGGATCTGTTCGGTGGCCTCTTCCAGGCCGGTGCGCCCGCGTCCGACGTCGAGGGCGAACGGCTCGCCCACCTGCATGTCGATCACGGGCCGAAATCGCCTGCGGACGCCCTCGGGGCGCCGGGTGCCGCGGGTGACGACCGGCAGCACCACCGCGCCGGAGGTGCGCACCAGCCAGGCCGCGCCCTGCTCGGCGGCGGCGACGTCGCCCGCGCCGCGGGTGCCCTCGGGGAACACCCCGACGAGCCCGCCGCCGCGCAGCACCCGCACGGCGGCCAGCAGCGGCGCGCGGTCGGGTTCGCCGCGGCGGATCGGGATTTGCCCCAACCCGCGCAGGAACCGGCCCGCGAGCCCGGCGAAGAGCTCCTCTTTGACCAGGAACACCGATCGGCGCGGCAGCATTCCGAAGATGAGCTGCGGCTCCAGCAGCGAGCTGTGGTTGGCCACGAGCACCACCGGGCCGGTCAGCGGGACGCGCTCGCGGCCGTGCACCCGGACGCGGAAGGCGGGCTGGTAGAGCCAGGTGCCGATCCAGCGGGCGGTGTCGGCCAGCCACGGCACGCCGCCGTCCGGCAGGTCGGCGCCGCGCTGATCGGTCATGGTCATCGGCCGTTGGCCTCGGCGGCGGCGCGCAGGCCGCGGTCGTCGACGAGGTCCATGAGCCGGTCGAGGACGCCGTCGATGTCCAGGTCGGTGGTGTCGACCTCGACGGCGTCGGCGGCCGGGCGCAGCGGGGACGCCGAGCGGGTGGAGTCGAGCCGGTCGCGGCGCTCGACGTCGGCCAGGGTGGCGTCCAGGCCTGCCGCGCGGCCCGCGGCGCTGTCCTGGCGGGAGCGGCGCGCGGCGCGGGCGTCGGCGGTGGCGGTGAGGTAGACCTTGAGCGCGGCGTCGGGCACGACGACGGTGCCGATGTCGCGCCCCTCGACGACGATCCCGCCGCGGCGCGCCTTGGCTTCGCTGATCATCCGGCGCTGGAGGCCGACGAGCCGCTCGCGGACCTTCGGCACCGCGGAGACCGCCGACACCGCGAGGGTGACCTCCTGGCCGCGGATCTCGGCGGAGACGTCCTCCTCGCCGAGGCGCACGGCCGCGCCGACCTCGGCGTCGAGCCCCAGTTCGGTGGACTCGGCGACGCGCAGCACCTCGACCCCGTCGGCCGGGTCGATGCCCGCGCGCAGCACCGCCAGCGTCACCGCCCGGTACATGGCCCCGGTGTCGAGGTAGGCGGCGCCGAGGCGCTCGGCCAACCGCTTGGCGACGGTAGACTTCCCGGTGCCCGAGGGGCCGTCCATCGCGACGACACCACGCAGCTCACCCTGACCCACCGCTCTTGCCTCCCGAACCCGTGCCCACGTGACGCCACATTCTGCCTGGTCGCCCTGAGCCTCCCGCGCCCGGCCGCCGCGGGGCTCACCCGTGGCGGCGGCTGACCTCGCCGAGCGCGGCGATCGAGGCGCGCAGCTGGTCGTCACTGAGGTAGGGCGCCGGGCCGAAGCGCAGGTGCTCGCCGCGGTTGTCGGTGAGGACGCCGCGCTCGCGCAGGGCGCGCTGGAGGTCGGCGGCGTGCGGTGAGCGCAGGGCGAGGAACCCGCCGTAGGAGGTGCGCGGCAGGTCGCGGTCGCGGGTGATGACCCGCGGCGCCAGGTCCAGCGCGTCGAACTCCGTGGCCAGCAGGGTGGTCTGGTGCAGGGAGATGGCGCGCAGGGCGTGGTCGGTGAGGCCCTGCTCGGCGAAGAAGTCGGCGACGGCGGCGGCTCGGTAGTGGCTGGTGGGGTCGTAGGTGGAGCCCGCGAACCGGGTGCCGCCGGGGGCGTAGTCGACGTGGGCGGGGTCGCGTTCGGCGGCGAGGGTGTCGAACTCGGCGAACCAGCCGGTCAGCACCGGGCGCAGGCGCTGGGCGTGGGCGGGCAGGCGCAGGAAGCAGTTGCCCTCGCCGAGTTGGAGGTACTTGTAGCCGCCGCCGACGATCCAGGCGTCGGCCAGGCCCTGCTCGGCCAGCGGGAACGGGACGACGCCGAGGGCGTGGTAGGCGTCGACCAGCAGCTCGGCGCCGGAGCGGGCCGCGGCGGCGGCCAGGTCGCCCAGGTCCGGGACGACGCGCGAGGTCTCGAACAGCACCGAGGACACCAGCACGGCGGCGGTGTGGTCGTCCACTTCGGACGCCAGGCGCTCCACCAGGGTGTCGGCGGGCTCGGCGGGCACGCGGACGACCTCCAGACCGGCTTCGGCGAGCCGGGCGACCTGCCTGCGCAGGGTGTGGAACTCGCCGTCGGTGGTGACCAGGCGCGGGCGGGCGGCCAGGTCCAGCGCGGAGAGCAGCCGGATCACCAGCTCGTGGGTGTTCTGCCCGAGGGCGATGTCGCCGTCGGGGTCGGCGAGCAGCTCGCCGAAGTACGACCGGACGCGGTCGGCCTTGGTGAACGCGTCGAGCCACTTGCCGTCCACGTGGGACGCCGCGGCGTCGAACGCCGCGAGCTGGGCGTCGCGGGCGACGTCGGGCCACGCCTGGTGCGAGTGGCCGGTGAGGAGCAGCCGCGAGGCGACGTCGAAGCGGGTGTAGTGCTCGGCGAGGCTCACAGGTCGCCCCGGACGGCCCACAGGTCGGGGAAGACCGGCGTGAACAGGGTCCGGCGGAGGTATTCCGCGCCCGCTGAGCCGCCGGAGCCCATCTTGTCCCCGATGGTGCGCTCCACCATCTTCATGTGCCGGTAGCGCCACTCCTGCATGCCCTCGTCCAGGTCGACCAGGTGTTCGGCCACCGCGGACGGTCCGGAGTCGTCGTCGTAGACCGACAGCAGCACCTGCTGGAACTCCGGTGACGGCGTCCACGCGGTGCTGACGTCCCTCGACGCCACAGCGGGGGGCACCTCGTACCCGTGCGCGAGCAGGTAGGCCACGAAGGAGTCCATCAGCGACGGCCGCCTCATCGCCGCCTCGATGCCCGCGCGCTGGGTCCCGCCCGCGGCGTAGTGGGCGAAGGCGCCCCGGTCGCGGCGGCCGAGCACCGCCTCCAGCTCGCGGAACTGGGCGGACTGGAAGCCGCTCGAGGAGTCGAGCCGGGCCCGGAAGCTGGTGAACTGGCGCGGGGTCATCGTCTCCAGCACGTCGATCTGGGCGACGACGACCTTGAGGATGGTCAGGACGCGGCGCAGGGTCCGCACGGCGTGCGCGGTGTCACCGGCGGCCAGCCGGGCCTGCAGGTGGGTCAGCTCGTGCAGGATCTGCTTGAACCACAGCTCGTACACCTGGTGGATGACGATGAACAGCGGCTCGTCGTGCTCGTCGGAGCGGGGGCGCTGGGCGCCGAGGACCTCGTCGAGGGCCAGGTACGAGGTGTAGGTCAGGGCGGCCGACTGGTCGGTCACGGCGTCATCACTCCGTTGAAATGCCGCAGCGCCGGGGTTTCCAGCGTGGGGTAGAGGTGGTGGAAGAGCCGCACGGCGGCGGCCCGGTCGGGGGGTGGCGCGAGCAGGTCGGCGGGCAGCTCGGGGTCGAGCAGGGCGAACTGCCGGAAGGCGTGCACGAGCCGGACCCGCAGGTGGAAGGCGGCGGCGTCGTCCTCGGCGCGCGCGCGGCCGAACTGGTCGGCGAAGGCGGTGTAGCGGGCGGAGAGGGCGTCGAGGTCCCACACCCGGCGGACGAACTCGGAGAAGTCCGGCACGGGGGCGCCGACCATGAGCCCGGTGTGCTTCTCGACGCCGAGGTCCGCGCACAGCGCCGAGACCTGGTCGGCGCGGTCGTGGGCGGCCAGCCAGGTGCCGTCCTGGACCTGCCCGAAGCCGAGGAAGCGCAGCCTGCGGACCAGGCGGGCGCGGGCGTCGCGGCGGTCTTCCGGGATGGCGTGCCAGAGCACCGTCCACGCCCGCTCGGCGCGCTCGGCGCCGAGGCCGAAGATCCGCTCGTCCCCCTCGGCGAGCACGGCCAGCGCGTGCGGGGTGAGGGTGTAGTGCACGAGCCTGCCCGCCTTGGCGCGGTCGAGCAGCCCGGCGTTGACCAGGCGGGTGAGGGCGACGCGGCTGGCGCCGGGAGTGAAGCCGAAGCCGCCGAGCAGCGTCACCAGTCCCCCGGACCACACCGCGGCCGTCGCGCGCGGTCGCAGGTGCGCCCCGAGGATGGACAGGACGAGGTCCTGGGGGGCGGTCTCGGGCACGTCCGCAGTTTAGTTGACACCCCACCCGAGTCAATCGTAATGTTTTGGTCGATGGCCGAGCACACAGGGTGGTGTGGCTGGTGAAGGTCGGAATCGGACTGCCCACAACCGTCCCGTCGGTGGACGGGCCGGGCCTGCTGGACTGGGCGCGGCGCGCCGACGCGGGCCCGTTCAGCACGCTCGCCGTGCTCGACCGGCTCCGCTACGACAGCGTCGAGCCCTTCGCCGCCCTGTCCGCCGCCGCGGCGGTGACGACGCGCGTCGGCCTGGCCACGATGATCGCCATCGGCCCGCTGCGCTCCCCCGCCCTCCTGGCGAAGCAGGCCGCCGCGGTCGAGGCGTTCGCCCCCGGCAGGCTCACCCTCGGGCTGGCCGTCGGCGCCCGCCGCGACGACTACGAGACCGCGGGCGTCGACCACCGCACCCGCGGCCGGGCCCTGTCCACCCAGCTGGCCTACCTGCGCGGGGAGTTCCCGTCCTCGGGCATCGGCCCGGCCCCGCTCTTCGGCGCGCCGGGCATCGGCCTGCTGGTCGGCGGCACGAGCGGCGCAGCCCTGTCCCGCATGGCCCGCTACGGCGACGGCCACGCCCATGGCGGCGGCCCGCCGCGCGCGTTCGGCTCCGCGGCGACCAAGGCCAGGGCGGCGTGGCAGGACCTGGGCAGGCCGGGCGCGCCGCTGCTGTGGGGTCAGGGCTACCTCGCGCTGACCGACGCCGACCGCGGCCGCGGTTACCTGCGCGACTACTACGCCTTCACCGGTCCCTTCGCCGAGCGGATCGCCGCGAGCGCGCTGACCGACGCCCGCGCGGTCCGCGACTTCGTCCGCGGCTACGCCGACGAGGGTTGCGACGAGCTGATCCTGTTCCCCACCACGGCCGACCCGGCGGAACTGGACCGGCTGGCGGAGGTGCTGGCGTGAGGGCGGCGATCGTCGGCGGCGGGCCCGGCGGGCTCTACCTGGCGATCCTGCTGCGCAAGGCCGGGCACGAGGTGACCGTGTTCGAGCGCAACGCCCCCGACGCCACCTTCGGCTGGGGCGTGGTGTTCTCCGCGGGCACCCTCGGCGCGCTGCGCGATGCGGACGCGGCCACCCACCAGGAGATCACCGACTCCTTCGCGCGCTGGAGCGCCGTGGACATCAGGTTCGGCGGCAGGCTGGTCCACGCCAAGGGCCACGAGTTCACGGCCATCGCCAGGACCCGGCTGCTGGCGATCCTGCAGCGGCGGGCGCACGCCCTCGGCGCGGACCTGAGGTTCGGCGTCGAGCTCGACGCGGCGCCGCAAGCCGACCTCGTGGTCGCCGCGGACGGGGCCAACAGCCGATTCCGCGACCCCGAGCGGTTCGGGGCGAGCGTGCGGCCCGAGGGCGGCAAGTACGTCTGGTTCGGCACCGACCGCCCGCTGGACGCGTTCACCTTCGCCTTCCAGGAGACCGACCACGGCCTGTTCCAGGCGCACGCCTACCCCTTCGACGAGCACCTGGGCACCTGGATCGTGGAGTGCGCCGAGCCGGTGTGGCGGCGGGCCGGGCTCGACGGGGTCTCGGAGGAGGAGAGCATCGCCTTCTGCGAGGAGGTCTTCGCCGAGGACCTCAAGGGCCACCGGCTGCTGTCCAACCGGTCGCGCTGGCTGGACTTCCCCCGCGTCCGCTGCGCGCGCTGGTACGACGGCAACACCGTGCTGCTCGGCGACGCCGCCCACACCGCGCACTTCTCGATCGGCTCGGGCACCAAGCTGGCGATGGAGGACGCCGTCGCCCTCGCCGACGCGCTGAGCAGGCACGGCGAGCTGACCGCGGCGCTGGCCGAGTACGAGGGGGAGCGACAGCCGGTGGTCGAGCGGTTCCAGCGGGCCGCGGCCGACAGCGCGGCGTACTTCCTGAACGCCGGGCGCTACACCGGCTTCGAGCCGGTGCAGTTCGCCGTCAACCTGCTCACCCGCAGCGGCCGGGTGTCGCACGCCAACCTCGCCGCGCGCGACCCGGACCTGGTGCGCGTGGCCGACGCGTGGTTCGCGGGCGCGGGCGGGCGGATACCGAGGGGTGCGGTGACCGCGCCGCCGCTGTTCGCCCCACTGGACGTCGGCGGCCTCGCGCTGCCCAACCGCTGGGTGTCCGAAGTGGACTCCGCAGACGCGCTGGACGCCGCGCGGGCGGGCGCCGGACTGGTGTCGGTCGGCCCGGTGGCGGTCTCCCCCGAAGGCCGGGCCCGCCTCGACACGCCGGTCCTCGACTCCTCCGGGCCGTGGGACGCGCTGGCCGACGCGGTGCGCGCGGTCGGGGCGCGCCTGGCCCTGCGCCTCAGCCACGCCGGGGCGCGCGGCGCCACCCGGCCACCGGCCGAGGGCGCCGACGTCCCGCTGCCCCGCCCCGAGCGCTGGCCGCTGCTGGCCGCCTCACCGGTGCCCTACGGCCCCTTCGGCGACACCCCCGCGGAGATGACGGGCGCGGACCTGGACCGCGTGCTCACCCACTTCGCCACCGCCGCGGGACACGCCCGGCAGGCCGGGGTGGACGTGCTGGAGCTGGACATGGCCGACGGGCACCTGCTCGCAGGCTTCCTCTCCCCCCTGACCAACCGCCGCGCCGACGCCCACGGCGGCGACCGGCGCGCCTACCCGCTGGCCGTCCTCGACGCCGTCCGCGCCGCCTGGGCCGGGCCGCTCGTGGTCCGGCTCTGCGTGGCCGACCTCGCCCCCGGCGGCCTCACCCCCGACGACGGCGTGGCGATCGCCCGCGAGGTCCGCGCCCGCGGCGCCGACATCGTGCACGTGCGCGCCGGGCACACCGTCGCCGAGACCCGCCCGGAGTACGGGCGCGGCCACCTGACCGCGCTGTCGGACCGGGTGCGCGCCGAGGCGGGCGTGCCCACCCTGGTCGGCGGCTACCTGACCACGGCCGACGAGGTCAACACCATCCTGGCCGCGGGCCGCGCCGACCTCTGCGTGCTCACGCCCCGGCCCACGCCACTGGAGGAGCTGGTATGCACTTCGGCGAGCTGACCTCGGTGGCGGCGGGCGAGCTGACCGCCGACCCACCGGTCCTCCTGCTGCCCATCGGCGCGATCGAGCCGCACGGCCCGCACGCCCCGCTGGCCACCGACCTGCTGATCTCCGCGGGTATGTGCGAGCGCGCCGCCGCCCGCGGCCGGGTGCTGGTCCTGCCCGCCCTGCCCTACGGCGTCACCCGCTACGGCGCCGCGTTCCCCGGAGCGGTGGGCATCGAGGAGGACACCCTCCACGACCTCGTCGTCCAGGTCTGCGCTTCCCTTGCCGCTCAAGGCTTCCCGCACGTGGTGATCGTCAACAACCACTTCGAGCCCGAGCACGTCGCCACGATCCGCCGGGCCGTGGCGACGCTGGCCGAGCGCGGGGTGCGCACCGGGCACGTGGACCTGGTGCGGCGGGTGAACGCCCAGCGGCTGACCGAGGAGTTCCGCTCCGGCTCCTGCCACGCGGGCCGCTACGAGACCTCACTGGTCTTGGCCGAGCGACCCGACCTCGTCGACACCGAGGTCATGGCCACCCTCCCCCGCCACCACGTCGACATCCCCGCCCACGTCACCGCGGGCCGCGCCGACTTCCCCGCGATGGGCATGGACCGCGCCTACTGCGGCGCGCCCGCGGAAGCCACCGCCGCCGAGGGCCACGCCACCTTCGACACCCTCACCGAACTCCTCATGGACGCCATCGCCGACCTCACCGGGGACCGCTGATGGACGCCAACCTCGCCGCCCGCTTCCTCGACGCCACCCTCGAGCGCGGCGACGGTGAGCGCACCGCCCTGCTGACCGCCGACGGCCCGGTGACCTACGCCGCCCTCACCGACCGCGCCAACCGGCTGGCCGGCGTGCTGCGCGCGCTGGGCGTGCGGCCCGGCAGGCGGGTGCTGCTCGCCCTGGCCGACGGGCTGGACTTCGTCGCCGCCTGGTTCGCCGCGCAGCGGGTCGGGGCGGTCACCGCCGAGGTCTACACCTTCCTGCCCGCCAAGGACTTCGCGTACTTCATCGGCTACACCGACGCCGCCGTCATCATCGCCGACCCGCACACCATCGACCGCGTCCGCCAGGCGGGCACCGACGGCCGCCGCGTCCTGGTGGCAGACGCGGGCGGGCTCGCCCTGGGCGACAACGAGTTCGACCTGTCCGCCCTCGCCGAGGTCGCCGACCCGGACGCCGAGACCGCGCCTGTCGGGCCCGACGACGAGGTGCTGTGGAAGTTCACCACCGGCAGCACCGGCGCGCCGAAGGCGTGCGTGCACACCGCGCGCAGCCCGCTGCTGAGCCACCACAACTACGCCGAGGGCGTCCTCGCCCTGCGCCGCGACGACGTCGTCCTGCCCGTCCCCAAGCTGTTCTTCGGCTACGCCCGCGACCTGGCCGCGCTGTTCCCGTTCCGCGTCGGCGCCGCGGGCATCGTCTTCCCCGAGCGGACCACGCCCGAGCGGGTGTTCGCGCTCATCGCCGAGCACCGGCCCACCATCCTGGTCAACGTCCCGACGATGATGGCCGCGATGGTCGCCCACCCGAGCGCGGCCGAGCAGGACCTGGGCTGCCTGCGGCTGTGCACGTCGGCGGGCGAGGCGCTGCCGCCGGAGCTGCACCGCAAGTGGGCGGAGCGCTTCGGCGTCGAGGTCGTCGACGGGATCGGCTCCTCCGAGGCGTACCACATCTTCCTGTCCAACCGCCCCGGGACGCCGCGGCCGGGCACGATCGGCGTCCCGGTCCCCGGCTACAGCGCCCGCGTGGTCGACCCCGACGGCGACGAGGTGCCCGAGGGCGAGGTCGGCACGCTGGAGGTCAGCGGCGGCACCATCGCCCTGCGCTACGAAGGCGACCCGGACAAGTCCGCGCGCACCTTCCCCTGGCCCGGCGCGGTCCGCACCGGCGACCTGGTGACCCGCGGCCCGGACGGCGCCTTCACCTACCGCGGCCGCGCCGACGACCTGCTCAAGGTCAGCGGCGTCTGGGTCGCGCCAGCGGAGATCGAGCACTGCCTGGTCGGGCACCCCGCCGTGGTCGAGTGCGCGGTGGCGGGCCACGAGGTCGACGGCCTGGTGCGACCGTGGGCCTACGTCGTGGCCGACCGCGAGACCAGCCAGGACGAGCTGCGCGACTACGTCCGCGCCCGGCTCTCCCCGCACAAGACCCCGGAGCGCGTGGTCTTCCTCGACGGCCTCCCCCGCACCGCCAACGGCAAGCTGGACCGGAGGGCGCTGCCATGACGCGGGTCCTGGTCACCGGCGGCACCCGCGGCATCGGCGCGGCGATCGCCGCCCGGTTCGCCGCGCGCGGCGACGACGTCATCGCCATCGGGCGGGCCGACTGCGACGTGACCGACGAGGCCGCCGTCACCGCCCTGTTCGACCGGGTGGGCGCCGTCGACGTGCTGGTCAACAACGCGGGCGTGGCCACGAGCGCCCCGCTGGCGCGCACCACCGTCGAGCAGTGGCGCTCCGCGATGGACGTCAACGCCCTCGGCGCGTTCCTGTGCACGCGCGCGGCGCTGCCCGGGATGGCCGAGCGCGACCACGGCCGCGTCATCACCGTCGCCTCGACCGCGGGTCTGGCGGGCGCCCGCTACACCGCGGCCTACAGCGCCGCCAAGCACGCCGCCATCGGGCTGATGCGCGCGGTCGCCGCCGAGGTCGCCGGCACCGGGGTCACCTGCAACGCCGTGTGCCCGACGTTCGTGCGCACCGACATGACCGCCGAGTCCGTGCGCCGCATCGTCGAGCTGACCGGGCGCACCCCTGAGCAGGCCGAGCGGCAACTGGCCGCCGCGGCGCCGCTGGGCAGGCTGCTGGAACCCGACGAGGTGGCCGCGGCGGTGCAGTACCTGGCGGACGCGGCAGCGGTGAACGGCCAGGCGCTGGTCCTGGATGGAGGAGGAGTCACATGAGCCCGTACCGGGCGTCGCCGGGGTTCACCGGGGACTGGAAGCACTTCGGCTTCACCGTCGAGGACGGCGTCGCGACCGTGACGCTCAACCGGCCGGAGAAGCTCAACGCCCTCACCTTCGACGCCTACGCCGACCTGCGCGACCTCATCGCCGAGCTGCCCCACCGCGGCGACGCGAAGGTCCTCGTGCTGCGCGGGGAGGGCCGGGGCTTCTGCTCGGGCGGCGACGTCGAGGAGATCATCGGCGCGCTGCGCGGGCTCGACACCACCGGGCTGCTGGAGTTCACCCGGATGACCGGCGCGGTGGTCCGGGCGCTGCGGGAGTGCCCGCTGCCGGTGATCGCCGCGGTGAACGGGGTCGCCGCGGGCGCGGGGTCGGTGCTGGCGCTGGCCGCGGACTTCCGGCTGCTGGCCCGCTCGGCGTCCTTCGCGTTCCTGTTCACCCGGGTCGGGCTGGCGGGCGCCGACATGGGTTCGGCCTACCTGCTGCCCCGGCTCATCGGGCTCGGCCGGGCCACCGAGCTGCTGATGCTCGGCGACTCCGTCGACGCGGAGCGGGCCGAGCGGATCGGGCTGGCCACCAGGGTCGTCGACGACCTGCCCGCGGAGACGACCGCGCTGGCACGGCGGCTGGCCGACGGGCCCGCGCAGGCGTACTCGGCCACGAAGGTGCTGCTCACCCGAGAGCAGGACATGGACCTGGGCAGCGCCATCGAGCTGGAGGCCATCGCCCAGGCGCTGATGATGCGCACCGAGGACCACGCCGAGTTCTACGCGGCGTGGTCGGCAGGCAGGCGCCCGGTCTGGAGTGGACGGTGACCCGGCACCGGGTGGTGCCGGTGCCGGAGCTGGCGGCGCCGGTCGGGTTCTCCCACGCGGTGGTGGCCGCGCCGGGGACGACGGTGTACCTGGGCGGGCAGACCGCGCAGGACAAGGCCGGGGCCATCGTCGGGTCGAGCGTGGTCGAGCAGTTCGACGTCGCCGCGGGCAACGTGGTGACCGCGCTGCGCGCGGCGGGCGGCGGACCGGGCGACCTGGTGTCCATGCAGATCTTCGTCACCGACGTGGGCGCGTACAAGGCCGCGCTGGGCAGGCTGGCACCGTTGTGGCGCAAGCACTTCGGCCGCAACTACCCGGCGGTCGCGCTGTTCGGCGTCGTGGAGCTCTTCGACCGCGAAGCGATGATCGAGCTGGTCGGGGTGGCGGTCGTATGACCTTGCGCGAGCGCGCCGAGGAGTTGGCCGCCGGGCCGCTGAAGGACGCGGCCGAGCGGGGGATGCCGGGGCGGATCAACCGCGGGCTGCTGGCCGCGCTGGCCTCGCACGGCCTGCTGGAGCACGTCTTCCGGCGGTCCCAGCAGGGGTATTTGCCGATCTCGGCGGTCGAGCTGTGCCAGATCCGGGAAGGGCTCGCGCGGCACTGCACCGAGGCGGAGACGGCGTTCGCCCTGCAGGGGCTCGGCGCCTACCCGATGCTGCTCACCGGCCACACCGACCCCTGGCTGCCGGAGATCGCCGCCGGACGCGTGGCCGTGGGGTTCGCGCTGACCGAGCCCGACGCCGGTTCCGACGCCGCGGCGCTGGCCCTGGCCGCCAAGCCCGACGGCGGCGGCTGGCGGCTCAGCGGCACCAAGACCTACATCTCGCACGCGCCGGAGGCCGAGGTGTACTCGGTCTTCGCCCGCACCGGCCCCGGCACGCGCGGCATCACCGCCTTCGTCGTCCCCCGCGACAGCCCGGGGCTGACCGGCGAGCGCCTGGACCTGATGGCCCCGCACGCCATCGGCACCCTGCGCTTCGACGGTGTGCCGGTCACCGCCGAACAGCTGATCGGCGAGGTCGGCGGCGGCTGGGCGGTGGCGATGCGCACGCTGGACCTGTTCCGGCCCAGCGTCGGCGCGTTCGCCGTCGGCATGGCCCAGGCCGCGCTCGACGCCGCCGTCGCCCACGCGGCGCAGCGGCACGCCTTCGGCCGCGCGCTCTCGGCGTTCCAGGGGGTCTCGCACCAGCTCGCCGACGTGGCCACCCGGCTGCGCGCGGCCCGCCTGCTGGTCTACGACGCCGCGGCCGCCCACGACGCGACCCCCGGCGCCACCGGGCACCTCTCGGCGATGGCCAAGCTGTTCGCCACCGAGACCGCGCAGGTGGCCGTCGACCTCTCGGTGCAGGTGCACGGCGCCCGCGCGCTGGAGCGCGGCCACCTGCTCGAACACCTGTACCGGGAGGTGCGCGCGCCGCGCATCTACGAGGGGACGTCGGAGATCCAGCGGGAGATCATCGCGCGGAGCCTGTTCCGCTGAACTGTCGGTGCCAGGTGCGACCCTGATCATCGTGGCGCTGACAGGGATGGAGATGACAGCGGAGGCGTTCTGGGACCTGCTCCAGCGGGCCGCCGAGCGCCCCGACGAGCGCGAGCGCACCGAGTACGTGGTCGCCGAGCTGCTGCGGCTGCCCGCGCGCTGCGCCGGGCAGTTCCGGGAGCACCTGCTGGTCGCCCGCCACCGCGTCGACACCCCGGGCCTGCGGGCGGCGGCCCGGGTCGTCCTCGGCGGCCCGCTCGTGCACGACGCGTACTGGGAGTTCCACCTGTGGCTGCTGTCGCTGGGCGGCCCCGCGGTCGGCCGGGCGGTCGCGGACCCGGACAGCCTCGCCGAGGTGCCGCGGGTGCGGGCGCTGGCCGGTGGCTGGGCGGTCGCCGACCACCCGGGCTGGGCGTCGCTGGCCGCGGCCGTGGACTGTGCCCCCGTGGACTGCGCGACTACGGACTGCGCGATTACGGACTGCGCGGCTATGGACTGCGCGGTTACGGACTGCGAGGCTGTGGACTGCGCGCCCGCGCCGCGGCCGGTCGCCGAGGGTCCCACGCCCCCGCTGCCCCGCCTGACCGCGCTGTTCGGCGCGACGCCCCGCCCGGCGCGGAACGAATCCGACGCCGCGGTTGTTACGGTGGTGTGGTGAACGTCGAGGTGACCCCGCTGCCGGGCATAGGCACGCGTCAGGACTTCGTGGTCCGGTCCGGCAGGCGGATCGGGGTGATCACCTACCGTGACGGCCACTTCGACCTCATCGTGTCGAGGCAGGACGACCCCGACTCGTGCGTGGCGTCGATCCCGCTGACCGTCGAGGAGTCCGGGGCCCTGGCCAACCTGCTCGGCGCGCCGCTGCTGGTCGCCCAGCTGGAGGAGCAGCACCGGGAGGTCACCGGCGTGACCACCCGCCAGCTCCCGCTGTCCCCGCGCACCCCCTTCGACGGCCGGACGCTGGGCGACACCGCCCTGCGCACCCGCACCGCCGTCTCGGTGGTGGCCATCGTGCGCGGCGGCACGGTCCACCCGTCACCCCGGCCGGACTTCCGGCTCGCCGGGGGCGACATGCTGGTGACGGTCGGCACGGCCGAAGGGCTGGCCAAGGCCGTCGAAGTCCTCGAAACCGGCTGAGGGCAGGGCGTGGAGCACACCGCGATCTCGCTGATCGAGCTCGGGGCGGTCTTCTTCGGCCTGGGCCTGCTCGGCAGGCTGGCCTGGCGCATCGGGATCTCCCCCATTCCGTTCTACCTGGTCGGCGGCCTGGCCTTCGGCGCGGGCGGGCTGATCCCGCTGGAGGGCATCGAGCCGTTCACCGAGATCGCCGGGGAGATCGGTGTCGTCCTGCTGCTGCTGTTGCTCGGCCTGGAGTACTCGGCGGCCGAACTGGTCACCGGGATGCGCCGCTCGTGGCTGGCCGGGCTGCTCGACATCGTCCTGAACGCCGTGCCCGGCGCGGTGGTGGCCCTGCTGCTCGGCTGGGGCCCGGTCGGCGCGCTGGCGATGGCCGGGGTCACCTACATCTCCTCCTCCGGCATCGTGGCGAAGGTCCTGGGCGACCTGGGCAGGCTGGGCAACCGGGAAACCCCGGTCGTGCTGTCGATCCTGGTGTTCGAGGACCTGGCGATGGCGATCTACCTGCCCATCCTCACGGCGCTGCTGGCGGGGGCGACCCTGCTCGGCGGGCTGACGGCGGTGGGCATCGCGCTGGTGGCGATCACCGTGGTGCTGGTGATCGCCCTGCGCTTCGGGCGGTTCGTCTCGATGCTGGTGGACAGCCCCGAGCCGGAGGTGTTCCTGCTGCGGGTGCTGGGGGCGGCGCTGCTGGTGGCCGGGATCGCCTCGCAGCTGCAGGTCTCCGCGGCGGTGGGGGCGTTCCTGCTGGGCATCGCGATCTCGGGCTCCACCGCGGAGAACGCGACGAAGATGCTGGAGCCCCTGCGGGACCTGTTCGCGGCGGTGTTCTTCGTGGTGTTCGGGCTGAACACCGATCCACGCGACATTCCGCCGGTGCTGGCGTACGCGCTCGCGCTGGCCGTGGTCACGACGCTGACGAAGGTGGCGACCGGGTGGTTCGCGGCCCGGCAGCAGGGGATCGGCCGGATGGGCCGGGCCCGCGCGGGCGCCGCGCTGGTGGCCCGCGGTGAGTTCTCCATCGTCATCGCCGGGCTGGCGGTCAGCGCGGGCGCGGTGGACAG
This sequence comes from Actinokineospora lacus, assembly GCF_053813445.1. NCBI lineage: Bacteria > Bacillati > Actinomycetota > Actinomycetes > Pseudonocardiales > Pseudonocardiaceae > Actinokineospora > Actinokineospora lacus. The sequence goes on along the minus strand of NZ_JBQERA010000014.1, from coordinate 20,543 downwards.
CCAGCTGGCCCCCCTCGCGACGGCCTACGTGCTGCTGATGGCGATCATCGGCCCCATCGCGGCCCGCGTGGTCGAACCGGTCGCGACCGCGGTGCAGCGCCGGTTACGGCCCACGCCCGCCTGACGGCGTGGGCCAGGCCGTGTCCTGGACGTGGAGCACGGCCTGGCCGCACCAGCCTGCGTGGTAGCGCGCCTAGATGTGGAGCACGGCCTAGAGCCCGACCGCCGAGTACAGCGAGCCGACCTCGCCGCGGTTCAGCGCCCGGATCGAGCCCGGCCGCTGGTTGCCCAGGACGACGTCGGCGATCCTGGTGCGGACCAGGCTGGAGACCGGGTAGCCGACCTCGGCCAGCATGCGGCGGACGATGTGCTTGCGGCCCTCGTGGATCACGACCTCCAGCAGCGCCCGGTGCCCGAAGTTGTCGACCAGCTTGAACGAGTCGACCTTCACCGGGCCGTCCTCCAGCTCGATGCCCTGGCGCAGCGTGCGGCCCACGTCGCGGCCCACCGGGGCGGCGACCTCGGCCAGGTAGGTCTTCTGCACCCCGAACGACGGGTGCATCAGCCGGTGGGCCAGCTCGCCGTCGTTGGTCAGCAGCAGCAGGCCCTCGGTGTCGGCGTCCAACCGTCCGACGTGGAACAGGCGCTCGGTCCGCTGGCGCAGGTAGTCGCCCACGCACGGCCTGCCCTGGTCGTCCTCCATTGTGGAGTGGACCCCGCGCGGCTTGTTCATCGCCAGGTACACCCGGTCGTCGCGCACGTTGACCCGGACCCCGTCGACGTGGATCACCGCCGTCAGCGGGTCGACCCGGCGGCCCTGGGTGCGGACCACCTCGCCGTCCACGCTGACGCGGCCCTGCTCGATCAGGTCCTCCGCGGCACGGCGGGAGGCGATACCCGCCTGGGAGAGGACTTTCTGCAGCCGGATTCCTTCCGGACTACCCAACGACATCGTCGATCGCATCCACTTCTGGCAACAGCGGAGCGATCGGGGGCAGGTCCGTCAGCGACGTCAGCCCCAAGCGCTCCAGGAACAACTCGGTTGTGCGGTACAGGTGGCCGCCGGTCTCGGGGTCGGTGCCGGTCTCCTCGACCAGCCCGCGCACCACCAGCGTCCGCATCACGCCGTCGACGTTGACCCCGCGCACCGCGGCCACCCGCGCACGGGTCACCGGCTGACGGTAGGCGATGACCGCCAAGGTCTCCAAGGCGGCCCTGGTGAGCTTGCTCCGCTGGCCGTCGAGCAGCAGCTTCTCGACGAACGGCGCGTAGGCGTCGCGGGTGTAGAAACGCCAGCCCTCGCCGGATCGGCGCAGGTCGATGCCCGAGCGGCGGGTGGTGTAGCCGTCGGCGAGGCGGTGCAGGCCCAGCCTGACCCTGGTGGCCGAGGCGCCCAGCGCGCCCGCGAGGGCGTTCTCGTCGACCGGGGAGTCCACGACGAGCAGGACCGCCTCCAGCGCGGCGTCGAACACCGCGTCGTCATCCAGCGGCTCCCGCTCCTGGAACTCCTCGTCCTCCACGGCCACCCCAACGTCCGGCTGAGGCTCGTCCCGTGGGGCGTGGCCCTCCTCGATCACCCGTACTCCTCGTCCTCGGTTGCGAAGACCGCCGCGGCCGCCTTGGCCTCCTCGACGGTCCCGCCGGTCCACTCCACCCGCAGCTCGCCGAGCGGCTCCGCCTGGTCGAACAGGACCGTGGCCTCCCGGTAGAGCTCCAGCAGGGCCAGGAACCGGGCCACGATCTCGATGTTGTGCTCGCAGTCGGCGGTCAGCTCGGCGAAGGTCAGCGTCCCGTGCTCGGCCAGCCGGACGCGCAGCAGGGCGGCGGTCTCCCTGACCGACACCCGGCCCATGTGCAGGTGATCGATCGACACCTCGGGCGGCGGCTTCGGCCGGAACACCGCGGCGGCGATCTCGGCGAAGCGGGCCGCGTCCACTCCCAGCAGGACCTCGGGCAGCAGCGACTGGAAGCGGTCCTCCAGCGCCACCGAGCGCGGGTAGCGGCGCAGCGCACCCGCCTCCAGCTCGCTGAACAGCGCCGCCACCTGCTTGTAGGCCCGGTACTGCAGCAGCCGCGCGAACAGCAGGTCCTTGGCCTCCAGCAGCGCCAGGTCCTCCTCGTCCTCGACGTCGCCCGCGGGCAGCAGCCGGGCGGCCTTGAGGTCGAGCAGGGTGGCGGCGATGACCAGGAACTCGGTGGTCTCGTCGAGGTCCCACTCGTGGCCGACGCGGTGGATGTGGGAGATGAAGTCGTCGGTGACGCGGTGCAGGGCCACCTCGGTCACGTCGAGCTGGTGCTGGGAGATCAGCTGCAGCAGCAGGTCGAAGGGGCCCTCGAAGTTGGCCAGCCGGACGGTGAACCGGCCGTCGGCGGGCGGGTCGGCCACGGCGGTCACGGCCCGCTGTCCCGGCGCAGCCGCCGCACCAGGACCGACTCGGCGCCGTTGTCGGCGAGGTCGGCCAGGGCGACCGCCACCGCCTCGCGCACCACGCGGCCGCGGTCGACGGCCACGCCGTGGTGGGCGCGCAGCGCGAGCCGGGCGTGCTCCAAGGCCAACAGCTCCTCGTCGGAGACGTAGACGGTGATCTTCGTGTCGTGCTTCTGCCGGGGCGAGCCGCCCTTGGGGCCTGCGGTCACCGGGCGATCACCTCGCGGGCGAGCTGGCGGTAGGCGCGGGCGCCCGCCGAGCGCGGCGCCCACGTGGTGATCGGCTCCCCGGCGACGGTCGTCTCCGGGAAGCGCACGGTGCGGTTGATGACGGAGTCGAACACGGTCTCGCCGAACGCCTCCACCACCCGCGCCATCACCTCGCGGGAGTGCAGCGTACGCGGGTCGTACATGGTGGCCAGAATCCCGGTGATGTCCAGCTTCGGGTTGAGCCGTTCGCGGACCTTCTCGATGGTGTCTATCAGCAGCGCGACCCCGCGCAGGCTGAAGAACTCGCACTCCAGCGGGATGAGCACGCCGTCGGCGGCGGCCAGCGCGTTGATCGTCAGCAGCCCGAGGGAGGGCTGGCAGTCGACGAGGACGTAGTCGTAGTCGGCGATGATCGGGCGCAGCGTGCGCAGCAGGGCGTGCTCGCGGCCGACCTCGGAGACCAGCTGCACCTCGGCCGCGGACAGGTCGATGTTGCTGGGCAGCAGGTCCATGTCCTCGACGCAGGTGCGCAGGACGACGTCGCGCAGCTCGACGGTCTGGCCGATGAGCGCGTTGTAGATCGTGCGGTCCAGCTGGTGCGCCGGGATGCCGAGGCCGACCGACAGGGCGCCCTGCGGGTCGAAGTCGACCAGCAGCACCCGCCTGCCGAACTCGGTCAGCGCGGCGCCCAGGTTGATCGTGGACGTGGTCTTGCCGACGCCGCCCTTCTGGTTGCAGATCGCCAGCACCGTGGCCGGGCCGTGGCGCTCGAGCAGCGGCGGCTCGGGGATGACCCGCCGCGGCCGCCCGTTGGGGCCCAAACCGGTGGGCGCGAGGTCGTCGACCAGGTCGTCGTCGGCGTCGGTGGCGGCGCGCGGCGCGATGCTCAGCTCCACAGCGCCACCGTGCCGGGCTCTCGGAGGCGGAAGTGTCGACATGGCGATCTAGCTCCTTGTCGCCTGCGGTCGGTCTCCACCGCAGCGTAAGTGCGCGCGGGGGACCCACCAACACGGCTCGCCGTGGACGGATCAGCTGTTCGCGCTAGTGAGCGCGCCCACAACGGCGTCCAAGAGCCCGGGGAAGGCCCGGTCGAGGTCGTCCCGGCGCACCGACAGCAACCGCTGGGTGCCGTCCGGCCGGGTGTGGGTGACCCCCGCCTCGCGCAGCACCCGCAGGTGCTGGGAGAGCGTCGACTTGGCCACCGACACCTCCAGCGCCCCGCACGACATCTCCCCCTCGGCCATCAGCTGGGCCACCACCGCGAGCCGGGTGGGGTCGCTGAGCGCCGCCAGCACGGCGGGCAGGCTCAGCTCCCGCGGCTCGTCGACCTCGCTCATCGGGCACCTCCGGGCGCACAGGTTAGACCGCGCGCGGGGCCCCTGTCAGCCGTCGGCCGGGTATCGCACCCCCAGGTCAGCACGGGCCCGGTCCATGAGCGCCATGATGGCCACCGTCTCGGCGAGCGGAACCAGCGGGCTCTCGGCCAGGCCCGCGCGCAGGCAGCGCTCCACCTCGGCGACCTGCGGGCCGTAGCCGTTGCCCGCCAGCGCCTCGGTGCGCACCTCGGTTCCCGCGGCGCGGGTGTGCACGGTCAGCTCCGACGGCCGGTAGAGCGGGGTGCCGATCCGCAGCCAGCCCTCGGTGCCGGTGACCAGGACCTGGCACGGGGTCGACGCCTCCGTCGTGCAGGCGACGTGGGCGTAGCGGTCGTCCTCATAGGACCACTGCATCGCCAGCGTGGAGTCCGAGCCGGTGGGCGAGAGGTGGCCGGTGGTCGCGAGGCCGCTCGGCTCGCCGAGGAACAGCCAGGCCGCGGTCGCGGAGTAGACGCCGAGGTCGAGCAGGGCGCCGCCGCCCGCGCCCAGGTCGAACAGCCGGTGGGCGGGGTCGAAGGGGAAGCGCTGGCCGTGATCGGCGGTGACGCTCAGCACCCGCCCGATGGCACCGCCCTCCGCCAGCTCCACCGCGTGGCGGACCAGCGGGTTCATGCGCATCCACATGGCCTCCATGCAGAACACCCCCTGCCTGGCGGCGGCGTCGACGACGTCGCGGGCCTGCGCGGCGGTGAGCGTGAACGCCTTCTCCACCAGCACGTTCTTGCCCGCCGCGATGGCGAGCAGGGCGTGCTCGTGGTGCTGGGCGTGGGTGGTGGCGATGTAGACGACGTCGAGGTCGGGGTCGGCGACCAGCTCGGCGTAGGAGCCGTAGGCGCGCGGCGCGCCGAGGCGGTCGGCGAGCTTGCGGGCGCGGGCGGCGTCACGGGCGCCGACGGCGGCGACCTCGCTGTCGCGCGACGCGGCGATGTCAGCGCCGACGGCGCCCGCGATCCAGCCTGCGCCGAGGATTCCCCAACGAAGCGGGCGGTCGGAAGGAACAGAGATGGTCACGATTCAGAGCCTAGTGCCCCGACTCGGAGCCTTGGCCATGTATCGGCGTGTCCAACGGTGTGGCCGGCAAGGCGCCGGGACGTCGTCGTACTGGTTGTACGGAGGCGTCCCGGCAACGCGGCCAGGCGCGTCGTGGGCGTGTCGAGACGTGGTGAAGGTTCCGGGTCGGGCGCTAGCCCAGGGCGCGTGGGTGGGCGCTCACGTACACCTCCTGCAGCGTCGTGACCGTGACGAGGGTGTAGATCTGCGTCGTGGTCACCGAGGCGTGGCCGAGCAGCTCCTGGACCACCCGGACGTCGGCGCCGCCCTCCAGCAGGTGGGTGGCGAAGGAGTGGCGCAGGGTGTGCGGGGAGACCGTGGCGGCGATGCCCGCCGCCCCGGCCGCGGTCTTCAGCGCCGTCCACGCGCTCTGCCGGGACAGCCGCCCGCCGCGCACGTTGAGGAAGACCGCGTGCGAGCCGCGCCCACCCGAGGCCAGCACCGGGCGGGCGCGCACGAGGTAGGCGTCCAGGGCCGCCAGCGCCGGGCGTCCCACCGGGACCATCCGCTGCTTGCCGCCCTTGCCGTCCAGGCGCACCGACCGGTCGGTGGGGTCGATGTCGTCGAGGTCGAGGCCGACGGCCTCGGAGATGCGCGCGCCGGTGGAGTACAGCAGTTCCAGCAGCGCGCGGTCCCGCAGCCCGCCGGGGCCATCCGGCGCGGGGGTGTCGAGCAGCCGCAGGACGTCGTCCACCGGGAGCGCCTTGGGCAGCCGCCGCGGCGGGGTGGGCGGCTTGACCTCGCGCGCCGGGTCGTGGGCGGTGATCCCGTCCAGGACGGCGAAGCGGTGCAGCCCGCGGACGGCGACGAGGGCGCGGGCGGCGGAGGACGCCGCGAGCGGGGGGTGGTCCTCGGTGCCCTCGCGCAGGGTGGCCAGGAACGCCGAGACGTGCCGCTCGGCGACCCCGGCCAGGTCCTCGATGCCTTGGGCGCTCAGGTGATCGCGGTAGCGGCGCAGGTCGCGGGTGTAGCCGTCGAGGGTGTTCACCGAGGTGCCGCGCTCGACGGCCAGGTGGTCCAGGTAGCCGTCGACCACCTGCTCGACACGGGAGGACGCCACCCGGGTGAGGGTAACGGCTCGGGCCGCGAGGGAACGCCAACGCCCGCCCTGCCGTCCACGTATCGTGGCGACCGTGAACGACCCAGGGGGAGACGACCTCCGCATCGGAACCGCTGAGCGCGAGGACTCGATGCGCGTCCTCGGCGAGCACTTCGGCGCGGGTCGGCTCTCCGTGGACGAGTACGAGCAGCGGGTCGACGCGGTGGTCACCTCCACCACGCGCGGGGACCTGCGCGCGCTGTTCGCCGACCTGCCCGCGCCGTACCCGCCGTTCATGGCGCCGCCGGTGTGGGCCGCTCCCCCGCCGCCGCCCGCGCCCGTGTACTACGGGCCGCCGCCGGTGTACCCGCACTACGCGCCGCCGCCGGTGATGTACTCGCCCAAGTCCAAGGTCGTCGCCGGGCTGCTGCAGATCCTGGTCCCCTTCGGCGCGGGCCGCTTCTACACCGGCCACTACGGCATCGCCGTCGCCCAACTCCTGACCTGCGGCGGGTTCGGCGTCTGGTGCCTGATCGACGGGATCATCCTGCTCGTCAGCGGCGGCACCGACGCCGAAGGCCGCAGGCTGATCGACTAACCCCGCCTAGCGCAGGCCCCGACCAGCTCAGGGCCGGTCCTCGGCGCGCGCGGCGAACGCCGTCGGCTGGTCCGGCCACGGCGCGCGCGCGTCCCTGGTGGGAGCGCCCGAGACCGCGATGTGCGCGGCGAGGATGCCCGAGACCGCGGCGGCGTTGAGCACCTCACCGGCCATCGTCATCCGGACCGCCTCGGCCAGCGGGACCCGGTGGATCTCCAGGTCCGCCTCCTCCTCGCCCATGGCCGTGCGGGGGCTGTCGGTGAGGCCGGTGGCCAGGTAGACGCGGACCATCTCGTCGGTGAAGCCCGGGGAGACCGCCACGTCCACCAGGACCGACCAGTGCTCGGCGCCGACCCCGGCCTCCTCGGCCAGTTCCCGCTTGGCCGCCTCCAGCGGGTCCTCCCCCGCGTGGTCGATCAGCCCGGCGGGCAGTTCCCACAGGCGCTTGCCCATCGGGTGGCGGTACTGATCGATGAGGACGACGCGGCCCTCGTCGTCCAGCGCCGCCACGGCGACCGCGCCCAGGTGCTCCACGACCTCCCGGGTGGCGACGTCACCGCCCGGCATGCGGACTTCGTCCATGCGCAGGGCGAGGATGCGCCCGACGTGGATGTCGCGGGTGGACACCACGTCGAAGACGTGCCGGTCGCCGCTCACGCGTTCACCGTCTGCGGCTCGTCCAGCTCGACGGGGAGGCGCTGCGCCTGCAGGTAGCCCAGCGCGGCCTTGATGAAGCCCGCGAACAGCGGGTGCGGGCGGGTCGGGCGGCTCTTGAGCTCGGGGTGGGCCTGGGTGCCGACGAAGAACGGGTGCGCGGTGCGCGGCAGCTCGACGAACTCGACGAGCTTGCCGTTCGGGGAGGTCCCGGAGAACACCAGGCCCGCCTTGGCGAGCCGGTCGCGGTAGGCGTTGTTGACCTCGTAGCGGTGGCGGTGGCGCTCGGTCACCTCGCGGGTGCCGTAGACCTCGGCCACGACCGAGCCGGGGGCCAGCGCGGCCGGGTAGGAGCCCAGGCGCATGGTGCCGCCCATGTCCCGCTCGCCCGCGACGACGTCCTGCTGGTCGGCCATGGTGGAGATGACCGGGTTCTCGGTGGCGTCGCCGAACTCCGCGGAGTCGGCGTCGGCGATGCCCGCGAGCGCGCGGGCGGTCTCGATCACCATGCACTGCAGGCCGAGGCACAGGCCCAGCACGGGGACGCCGTTCACCCTGGCGTAGCGGATCGCGCCGATCTTGCCCTCGATGCCGCGCACGCCGAACCCGCCCGGCACCAGCACACCGTCCACATCGGACAGAGCGGCCGCCGCGCCCGCCGCGCTCTCGCAGGTGTCCGAGGGCACCCACCGGACCTCGACCTTGGCCCGGTGGGCGAACCCGCCCGCGCGCAGCGCCTCGGTGACCGACAGGTACGCGTCGGGCAGGTCGACGTACTTGCCCACCAACGCGATCCGCACCGTCTCCTTGGGCTTGTGGACGCGGTCGAGCAGGTCGCCCCACACCGCCCAGTCGACGTCGCGGAAGGGCAGGTCGAGCCTGCGCACCACGTAGGCGTCCAGGCCCTCGCGGTGCAGCACGCGCGGGATGTCGTAGATGGAGGGCGCGTCGGGGGCGGCCACGACCGCCTCGGTGTCCACGTCGCACATCAGGGCGATCTTGCGCTTGAGCCCGTCCGGGATCTCCCGGTCGGCGCGGCAGACGATCGCGTCGGGCTGGATGCCGATGTTGCGCAGCGCGGCCACCGAGTGCTGGGTCGGCTTGGTCTTCAGCTCACCGGAGGGCGCCAGGTAGGGCACGAGCGAGACGTGCAGGAAGAACACGTTGTCCCGGCCGACGTCGTGGCGGACCTGCCTGCACGCCTCCAGGAACGGCAGCGACTCGATGTCGCCGACCGTGCCGCCGACCTCGGTGATCACCACGTCCGGCGTGCGCCCGGAGTCGTCGGGCTCGGCCATGGCCCGGATGCGGGACTTGATCTCGTCGGTGATGTGCGGGATCACCTGCACGGTGTCGCCCAGGTACTCCCCGCGCCGCTCCTTGGCGATGACCGCGGAGTACACCTGACCGGTCGTCACGTTGGCGTTGCCCGCGAGGCTGCGGTCGAGGAAGCGCTCGTAATGGCCGATGTCGAGGTCGGTCTCGGCCCCGTCATCGGTGACGAACACCTCGCCGTGCTGGAACGGGTTCATCGTCCCGGGGTCGACGTTGAGGTAGGGGTCGAGCTTCTGCATGGTCACCCGCAAACCGCGCGCGGTGAGCAGCTGGCCCAGGCTGGAGGCGGTGAGACCTTTGCCCAGCGAGGAGGCGACGCCTCCGGTGACGAAGACGTGCTTGGTCGTCCGAGCGTGCTGCAACGAGGCTCCCGTGGTGTCCGGCGTCCGTCCGCGGCAGGTTCACCAGCCGCAGGTCCACGGAAGTCCACCCTAACACCTGCTGGACCCCGCGCAGCACAACCCGCCGGTTCACGCCGTCGGCGAACACGCCGTGTCGCCGACCCGGACCTCTCCGGTCATGTCCGACCCCGGCTGGAACCGGATGCGCATCATCGTCAGGGCGATGCTGCCGTCGTTGGGCGATGGCACCGTGACCTCGTTGAACATGACCGTGGCGAGCAGGGAGCCCGCGGAACTGCGGACCTCGCGGAGGTAGTTGCTCGGCACCGGGCTGGGCAGCGGGCTCAGCCCGGACATGCCGTCGAAGGTCCAGGTGACGTCGGTGCCCGCCTTGGTGGCGGTGCACGTGACCCGGTAACCGGCGACGCGGATGCTCGGGCCGCCGACCCGCGTCAGGGCCGAGAGCTCGAACTCGGTGCCCGAGGCCGTCGACACCGTCTTGGTGGCGCCGGTGCCGGGGTTGACGACGGTGGTGGCGCACGAGGAGGTGCCGCTGCCGAACCGCACGCCCGCCTCGGCCCTGGGCCCGGAGCTGTTGGTGGTCGGGCCCTGGACGTCGCACGCGGCGACGGCCGGGATGCTCACGCGGCTGCCGTCCCGGACGTAGTCGGCCGAGCCTGCGTCGGCGGCGCCCTCGGGAGTGCTCGCGGACGCGGGCGCGCCGGTCGCGAGCAGAGCCAGGGCGGTGACGGCGCAGATCCTCTTGAACATGCCAGATCCCCTTAGTCGAGCGTGGACTGCTCGATAATCGACGCGCCCGAGGGTCCGCCGTCGGCTCTGGCGACGGGCTTACCCGTTCGGGGCGCGGATTCAGTCGTTCGTGGCCTTGGGTTGACGCTGTGAGTTGATGCTGTAAGTGCTTTCTCTATTCGGCGGAAGCGCCGGGGGCGACGCCTTGCGCGGTCCCCGCGGTGCCGTAGCGGCCCGCCCGCCCGTCCAGCTGCTCCACCAGGGCCAGCACGGTGACGACGCGCCCAGCCGCGGTGTCCGCGTTGTCCACAGTGGAGAGAACCGACGTCGCGGCGGTGTCGGCCCGCACGACGCCCAGGGCGCCGGTGCCGTCGGCCGAGCCGGCGCCACCGGCGAGGACCGCGCCCGCCCCGGAGCGGTCGACTTGGGTGGCGAAGCGGGCGATGACGGCCGCCCGGTCGCCCGCGGCGTCGCCGGTGTTGGCCCCGCCGGTGAGGATGACGGCCAGCTGGGCGGGTTTGAGGTCGGGGGTGACCTTGAGGAAGCCGCCGTCGGCCAGGCCTGCCAGCGCCGCGGTGGTCTCCTCGGGCGTGGCCTGGGGCTTGTTGTCCTTCGGGGAGATCAGCAGGACCGGGCCGAGCAGCCCGCCCGCGAGGGTGCCGGGGTCGGTGGCCGTGGGCAGCTGCACGCCCGCGGGCAGCAGGCGGGTGGTGATCTCCTTCAGCTCGTCGGCGCGGGCCTGGTCGCCGAAGGCGTCGCTGAGGGTCACCTCGCCGGTCACCCTGGCGCCCGCGGCGCTGATCAGCTCGGCGACGGCGTCGCGGTCGGCGGGCCGCGCGTCCGGGGTGGTGACCAGCACGACGGTGCGCTTGTCGAGGGCGCCGCGCACGGCCAGCGGGCCGATGGTGGCGGCGAAGGTGTCGGCATCGCCGAGGCGGGCGGTGAGCCCGGTGCGGTCGGCCTCCAGCCTGCTGACCTCGGTGCCCAGGTCGCTGTTCTCGGTCGAGAGCCCGGCGAGCAGCGTCCGGCTCAGCGTGGTCGAGCCGAGGACCACTCCCACGGCCAGCGCCAGGAACACCGCGGCGGTCGAGATGACGTGGTAGCGCAGCGAGATCACGAGAACAGCCCCTTGATCCAGTCGGTGATCGAATCCCACACCCCGGCGGCCCACACCCCGGCGGCCCAGTCCACGTACGCCGTGCCGACGCCGGAGACCGCCAGCGCCGCGCCGAGGGCCACCAGCGCGGCCAGCACCAGCAGGAGCACCGCGCCCATCGAGACCCGGCTGCGGTGCAGGGTGGCCACGGCCTTGCCGTCGACGAGCTTGCCGCCCAGCCGCAGCCGGGTCAGGAAGGTCGACGGGTTGGACCCGGACCGGCCGCGGTCGAGGAACTCCCGCAGCGTGGCCTGGAACCCGACGGTGACGATCAGGCTCGCCTCGTGCGCGTCGGCCAGCAGCAGCGCCAGGTCCTCCGAGTTGCCCGAGGACGGGAAGGTGACCGCGCCGACGCCCAGGTCCTGCACGCGGCCCAGCCCGGGGGCCTGCCCGTCGGTGTAGGCCGGGACCACGACCTCGGCGCCGCAGCGCAGCGCCTCGGTGGAGATGGCGTCGGGGTTGCCCACGATGACGTCGGGCCGGTGGCCCAGGGCACGCAGGCTGTCCGCGCCCTCCTCCACGCCGACGATGACCGGGCGGTGCTCGGAGATGTAGCGCTTGAGCCGCTTGAGGTCGGCGGCGTGCTCGTGGCCGGGGGCGACGACGAGCACCTGCCGCCCGCGCATCGGGACGTGCAGCTCGGGCACGCCGACGCCGTCGAGCACCAGCGCCCGCTCGCGGCGCAGGAACTCGATGGTGTTGGCGGAGAACGCCTCCAGCTGCGCGGACATGCCCGCCTTGGCCTCGATCATCTGGTCGGCCACCGACTCCGCGCTCTGCCGCGCGCCGTGGGCGACCTCGCGCTCCCCGACGTACACCCCGCCGTCGTGCAGCCGCAGCCTGCTGCCCTCGCGGATCGCCCGCAGCGCCTCGGAGCCGACCCCGTCGATCAGCGGGACGCCCGCGGCGACGAGCACCTCGGGCCCGAGGTTGGGAAAGCGCCCGGAGATCGACGGCGAGGCGTTGACCACCCCGACGACCTCGGCGTCCACCAGCGCGTCGGCGGTGGCGCGGTCGAGGTCGAGCTGGTCGAGCACGGCAACATCGCCCGGCGACAGCCGCCGCAGCAGCTCGGACGTGCGCCGGTCCACCCTGGCGATTCCGGTCACCCCGGGCAGGCCCTGGCGGGAGCGGCTGAGCAGTCCGGACAGCTTCATGCCGCCGATGGTGGCAAATCCCGGCCCGATCCCCAGGACGCCACGCCGTGGACTTACCGCCAAATGGCGTATCAGCCTCTGGTGCGTTTGCGCTTGCCTGGCCGGGGGCGCCCGCTCAGCGCGAGGTCGTGCTTCTCGCCGTCGGCCACGGCCAGCAGCTCCTCGGCGTGCGCGCGCCCGGTCTCGGTGGACTCCATGCCCGCCAGCATCCGGGCCAGCTCGATCACGCGGTTGCTCTCGTCGAGCGTGCGGACGTCACTGCGGGTGACCCCGCCCGCCGCGCTCTTGTCGACCACCAGGTGGCGGTCGGCGAACGCCGCGACCTGGGCGAGGTGGGTGACGACGATGACCTGGTGGCTGCGGGCCAGCCGGGCCAGGCGGCGGCCGATCTCGACCGCGGCCCTCCCGCCGACACCGGCGTCGACCTCGTCGAAGACCAGGGTCGGGACCGGGTCGGAGTGCGCGAGGACGACCTCGATGGCCAGCATCACCCGGGACAGCTCGCCGCCGGAGGCGCCCTTGTGCACCGGCAGCGGCTGGGCGCCGTCGTGGGCGACGAGCAGCAGCTCGACCTCGTCGACGCCGTCGGGCCCGGCGTGCAGGCGCGTGCCGTTGACGTCGAGGCCGTACGGGTCGTCGGTGTCCGCGGGCCGCTGGCGCACGCCGATCTGCAGGCTGGCCTGGCCCATGGCGAGGCCGCCGAGTTCGTCGGTGACCGCCTTGGCCAGGGACTCGGCGCTGTGCGTGCGGGCCTCGCTCAGCTCGGCGGCGATGCCCGCGAGCTCGACGGCCAGCGCGTCGCGGCGGCTGGCCAGCTCGGCCAGCGCCCCCTCGGAGGTGTCCAGCCCGGCCAACCGCTCACTGGCCTGCGCCGCCCACGCCAGGACCCCGTTGACGTCGGCGGCGTACTTGCGGGTGAGCGCCTTGATTTCGGCCTGGCGAGCGAGGACCTGCTCCAGCGCGGCCGGGTCGGCGTCGAGGGACTCCAGGTAGGAGGTCAGCTCCGCGCCGATGTCGGTGAGCAGCACGGCGGCCTCGGTCAGGCGCGGCTCCAGCTCGCGCAGCCGGGGGTCGTCGCTGCCCGCGAGCCTGCGCTGGGCCTCCCCGAGGAGGCCGAGCGCGCCGGGCGCGTCGGGGTCGCCGTCGGGGGAACCGGAGACCGCGTAGGACGCGCCGGTCGCGGCCTCGCGCAGTTGCTCGGCGTCGGCCATCCTGCGGGCGCGCACGACCAGCTCGTCGTCCTCGCCGGGCTGCGGGTCCACGGCCGTGATCTCCTGCACACCCAGGCGCAGCAGCTCGGCCTCGCGGGCCAGCTCGCGGGCGCGGGCGGTGCGGTCGGTCAGCTCGGCGGCCACCGCGACCCACTCGTCGCGGACCCTGCGGTACTCGGTGAGGACGTCGGCGACGTCCTCGGCGGCGTAGCGGTCGAGGACCGCGCGCTGCTCGCCCTGGCGCAGCAGGCGCAGCTGGTCGTTCTGCCCGTGCACGGCGATCAGGTGCTCGGCGAGGTCGGAGAGCAGCCCCACCGGCGCGGCCCGGCCGCCGACGTGCGCGCGGGAGCGGCCGTCGGTGGCGATGCTGCGCAGCGCGATCAGGCTGCCGTCCTCGTCCGGCTCGGCGCCCGCCGCGGCGGCCAGGGCCGCGGCCCGGCTCCCGGTCAGGTTCTCGAATCGCCCCTCGACCACGGCCTTGGTCTTGCCGCTGCGGACCCGTGACGTCTCGGCCCGGCCGCCGGAGAGCAGGTGCAGGCCGGTGACGACCATCGTCTTGCCCGCTCCGGTCTCCCCGGTGACCACCGTGAACCCGGGGTGCAGGTCCAGCGTGGCCTCGTCGATGACGCCGAGGTCCTGAATGCGCATCTCGGCTAGCACACGGCGAACCCTAGCGGTTCCCATCGACTCGTGGGGATGGCATCACCGTGCGCGCCAGCCCTGCACGGGCAGGTCGAACTTGTCGACCAAACGGTCGGTGAACGGGTCGTCGCGCAGGCGGGCCAACCGCAGCGGGAGGCTGCCGCCGACGACCTCGACCCGCGCCCCCGGGGGGATGTCGAAGGTGCGGCGGCCGTCACAGCACAGCACGGCGGGGTGGCCGTCGGGGTCGACCTCGATGGCCACGACCGAGTTCCTGGACACGACCATCGGGCGGGAGAACATGGCGTGGGCGTTGCTGGGCACGACCAGCATGGCGTTGACGTCCGGCCAGACGATCGGACCGCCCGCGGAGTAGGCGTAGGCGGTGGAGCCCGTGGGGGTCGCGCACAGCACGCCGTCGCAGCCGAAGGAGGAGACCGGCCTGCCGTCGACCTCGATGCGCACGTCGAGGATGCGCTCGCGGCTGAACTTCTCCAGGCTCGCCTCGTTGAGCGCCCACGTGCGGGCGAGTTCCCGGCCGCCGAGCTCGGCGGAGACGTCGACGGTCATCCGCTCCTCGACGCGGTAGTCGCCCTCGACCACGCGGGCCACGGCGTCGTCCAGGGCCTCGGACTCGGCCTCGGCGAGGAAGCCGACGCGGCCGAAGTTGACGCCCAGGACGGGGACGCCCGCGGGCCGGGCGGCCTCGGCGGCGCGCAGCAGGGTGCCGTCGCCGCCGAGGACGAAGACGAGCTCGACGTCCTTGGCCGCGGCGTCGTCGAACGGCACGACGGAGCCGTAGCAGGAGTTGTCGAGGTCGGCGGCCTCGTCGTCGAGGGCGCGCAGGCGCACGCCCGCGCCCGCGAACCGGGCGGCCACCTTCTCGGCGGTGCGCCGGTTCTCCTCGTGTCCGGTGTGGACCACCAGCAGGATCTCGCGGGTCATGCAGGCCCCTCCCGCACAGCCGCGGCCACCATGGCCGCGGCCTCGCCATCGGGCAGCGGCTCCCCGCGGCGCAGCCAGGCGAAGAACTCGACGTTGCCGGACGGGCCGGGCAACGGGCTGGCCACCACGCCGTGCGCGCGCAGCCCCAGCCTGGCGGCGTGGCCCAGCACGGTGCGGACGGCCTCGGCGCGCAGTTCGGGGTCGCGGACGACGCCGCCGGAGCCCAGGCGCTCCTTGCCGACCTCGAACTGCGGCTTGACCATCGGCAGCAGGTCGCCCTGCTCGCCCGCGCAGGCCAGCAGGGCGGGCAGGACCAGGCCGAGTGAGATGAAGGACAGGTCGGCCACGACCAGGTCGACCTCGCCCACGGCCGCGGGGTCCAGGGCGCGGACGTTGGTCCGGTCCAGGACTGTGACCCGCTCGTCGGTCTGCAGGCGCCAGAGCAGCAGGCCGCGGCCGACATCGGCGGCGACGACGTGGCGGGCCCCCCTGCGCAGCAGGACGTCGGTGAAGCCCCCGGTGGACGCGCCCGCGTCCAGGCAGCGCCTGCCCTCGACCGCGATGTCGAAGGCGTCGAGCGCGCCGATCAGCTTGTGGGCGCCCCGGGAGGCCCAGTTCTCGTCGGCCTGGTCCTCGCGGACCACGATCGGGGCGTCGGCCTCGACGGCGGTGGCGGCCTTCGCGGCGACCGAGCCGCGGATGGTGACCCGCCCGTCGGCGATCAGCGTGCCCGCGTGGTCGCGGGAGCGGGCCAGGCCGCGGCGGACGAGTTCGGCGTCGAGACGCGCCCTCCTGGGCACGGTCAGACCTTGTCGATGCCGGCCAGCGCGGCCGTCAGGGCAACGTGCACGGCGTCGAACCGGGCCACGTGCTCGGCGACGGGGACCGCGTCGAGCCCGACCAGCCCGGTGAGCGCCGCGTCGATGGCCTCATCGTGCGTCGGCTGCGGTCCGGGTCGCGGGGTCTGGGGGTGCACGTCCACCAAACTATCCGATGTCCGGGCCCGCGCCGCGGCGCAACCCGGTGAGACCCAGCGCCGTCAGGGCGCGATCAGCGCCGGCGTCCTCGGGCCGGAATTCCTTCCCGCTCGACCACACCGCGCTCGACCACACCGCGGCGCAGAGGGCGCGCAGGAGGTCCAGCGGGTCGCCGTCGCCGCGGATGGCGATGTGCTCGCCGACGCGGAGGTCCCAGGACGGCTTGGGGCCGACCGCCAGCTCGTCGGCGGACCGGAACACGCCCGCGACGTCCTGGGCGAGGTGGGTGGGCCTGCGGTGCGGCTCGGCGGCGAGCAGGGTGGCGGGGGTGTCGACCCCGGTGAGCACGAACAGCGCCGGGACGCCGACCGCGATCGCCCCCTCGATGTCGGTGTCGAGCCGATCGCCGACGACGAGCGGGGACCGCGCGGCGGAGGCGTTGATGGCGGCCTCCATCAGCGGGGCGGCGGGCTTGCCCGCGACGACCGGTTCGAGGTCGGTGGCCGCGCGCAGCGCCGCGACGAACGCGCCGTTGCCGGGCAGCAGGCCGCGCTCGGTGGGGATGGTCTTGTCGACGTTGCAGGCCACCCACAGCGCGCCCGCGCGCAGGGCGACGGCGGCTTCGGCGAGGAGCCGGTAGCCGAGGTCCTGTGAGAGGCCCTGCACGACGGCGGCGGTGTCCGGGCCCGCCTGGTCGGTGGGCCGGAGCCCGACCTTCGCCACCTCGTCGGCGAGGGCCGGGGCGCCGACGACGAGCACCTCGGCGCCCCGGTCGAGCCGGTCGGCGAGGACGAGCGCGCCCGCCTGGGCGCTGGTGCTCACCTCGTCCTCGGTCGCACGGACACCCAAGCCGTTCAGGTGCTCGGCGACGTCAGCGGGAGACCGCGACGCGTTGTTGGTGACGAACCGGACGGCCACCCCGTCAGCCCGCACGGCCCCGATGGCCTCCGGCACCCCGGGAACGGCGTGGCCGCCGCGGTAGACGGTGCCGTCGAGGTCGAGGAGCAGGGCGTCACAGGTGTCGAGCAGCCGTCCGGTCATCGCCTACCGGTCTTCGCCCTTGCCCGACCGCTCCTGGCCCGCGTCCTCGGCATCCGCGCCGACGGGGCCGGAGCCCGCGGTCGTGCCGACACCGTGGTCGTCGGCCGAACCAGCGTCGTCGCCAGAGCCGGCCAGTGCCGCTTCCCCTGTCCCGACAGGACCGGAGCCCGCGGTGGTGGCGACGCCGTTGTCATCGGCGGAGTCCGCGTCGCCGGTGCCGACCCAGCCGGTGGGCGCGGTGTCCTCGGTCCCGGCAGGACCGGAATCCTCGGTCACGCCCTGCGAATCAGCGGATTCCGCGTCGTCGCTGGTGTCCGGTGCGGACGCGTCCCGGCTGTTGGCCGAGTTCGCGATGGCATCGCCGGGTGCGTCCTGGTTGCCGGTGGAGTTCTCGGCGTCGGCGGAGGACTCGGCTGTGGGCGGGTCGAAGCGAGCGGCGTCGTCGGCGCTGTCGTCCGGCCCGGTGCCGTCGGAGTCCTCATCGGACTCATCGGAGCTTCCGGCGGAGGCGGCGCTGTCGACGGAGTCCGCGCTGTCAGCCGAATCCGCGCTGTCAGCGGAATCGGCGCTGTCAGCGGAGTCCGCGCTATCAGCGGAATCCGCGCTGTCGGCGGGCTCAGCGCTGTTCGACGGGTCGCTGTCGCCCGACGGGTCGCTCTTGTCCGACTGGTCGTCTTCGGACTTGTCCGCGTCGGACACCGCGGGGGTGGCCGGAGCGGGGGCCGGGCGCTCGCGGGGGGCGCGGGTGCCGGGGGGAGCCATCAGCTCGACGATGGTTTCCGGGCGGACGGCGGCGACGTCGGTCTCGTTGGCGCCGAGTTCGAAGGCGCGCTCCGCGGCGTCGGTCTCACCGTCGTCGTCGGCCTGGGCGGCGGCGAGGAACCAGCGGATGGCCTCCTCGGAGCGCTCGGCCGCGGCGAGGTTGTCGGCGTAGGCGTAGAACAGGCGGGCGCTCCACGGGTCGCGGCGCTTGGGATCGAGGTCGGGTCCCTGGAGGCCGACCACCGCCGCCTCCAGCTGGCCCATGTCCCGACGGGCGCCCGCGACCACGATGCGCAGCTCGACAGCCACGTCGGACGGGATGTCCTGGCCCGCCTCGCGGGCCAGCTCCAGCGCGCGCTCGGGCCTGCCCAGGGCGCGCTCGCAGTCGGCCATGACGGCGATGTGGTGGTCGCCGCCGGTCATCCGGCGGGCGGCGCGCAGCTCCGAGAGGGCCTCGGCCCACTCGCCCGCGTGGTACGCGGTGAGGCCGGTCGCCTCCCGCACGATGCTGACCCGCGACGCCCTCGCACGGGCGTAGCGGGCGTGCGCGAGGGCCCGCTCGGGGTCGTCGTCCACCAGCATCCCGGCAGCGGCCAGGTGCTTGCCCACCCGCTCGGCCAGCGTCTTGGGCAGGCTCCGCAACCCGGCCCGCACCTCGATGTCGAGGGCGGTGTAGTCGGCTCCCTCGGGAACCGAGGGCTCACGGTCCGGACGGTCGTCCACCCGGGCGTCGCTCGACTGGTGCTCGCGGTGCTCCGCCCGCGCGTCGTCGGCGCCGCTCGCGTCCACCTGGGCGCCACGGACACCAGCGACGTCGCCATCCTGGTCGGTCCGGGTCTGGGGGGTGTCCTGGGCCTCGACATCGGCGGGCCTGGCGCGGTCCTCGTCGGAACGCGGGCGGCGGTCATCCCGGTCGCCACCGAACTTGCGGTCACCGCCGAAGGAGCGCTCACCACGGGAGCCACGGTCGTCGCCGCCCCGGTCGATGCTGGGCCGGTCGCCACTGGGCCGGTCGAACGTGCGGGGCCGGTCGTCGCGGCCGCCACGGGCCGCGCGGTCGTCCCGCTTGCCGTAGGGGCGCTCGTCACGCGTGCCGCGGTTGGCGTCAGACGGGCGTCCGCCATATCCGCCGCCACTCTTGGGCCCACGGTCGCCGAACGACCGGGTGCCGGAATCCTTGTCGCCCCGGTACCCACCGGACGGGCGGTCGCCGTACCCACTGGACGAGCGGTTCCCGCGATCGCCGGAGGAACCCCGGTCGCCACTGGACGGCCGATCTCCCCGGTCAGCACCGAACGAGCGGTCACCGCCGGTCGGGCGGCTCCCACGGTCACCGAAGGAGCGGTCACGATCACCGAAGGAGCGACCACCGCGGTCGCCGAAGGAGCGCTCAGTGCCGGAGGACCGGTTTCCCCGGTCCCCGTACGAGCGGTCACCACTACCGGTCGGACGGCTGCCGCGATCACCATAAGAACGGTCACCGCTGCCCGACGACCGATTCCCACGGTCGCCATACGAGCGGTCACCACTGCCGGTCGGGCGGCTGCCACGATCACCATAAGAACGATCACCGCTGCTGGAGGACCGGTTTCCGCGGTCACCATAGGAGCGGTCACCACTGGAAGACCGGTTGTCCCGGTCGCCGTAGGAGCGGTCACCAGTGCCCGACGACCGGTTTCCGCGATCCCCGTACGAGCGATCGCCACTGCCGGTCGGGCGGCTGCCGCGATCACCGTAAGAACGATCACCGCTGCTGGAGGACCGGTTTCCGTAAGAGCGGTCACCACTAGTGGACCGGTTTCCGCGATCCCCGTACGAGCGATCGCCGCTCCCGGTCGGACGGCTGCCGCGATCACCGTAAGAACGATCACCACTGCCGGTCGGGCGGCTGCCACGGTCGCCATAAGAGCGGTCACCGCTGCCGGAGGACCGGTTTCCCCGGTCGCCGTAGGAGCGCTCGCCACCACTGGAAGACCGGTTGCCGCGATCACCGTACGGACGATCGCCACCGGAAGAACGGTTTCCGCGGTCGCCGAATGGACGGTCACTGCCACCGGAGGAGCGGTTCGCGCGATCGCCGGAGGGGCGGTCGCCACCGCTGGTCGGGCGGCTGCCGCGGTCGCCGAAGGAACGGTCACGGTCGCCGAAGGAACGGCCGCCACGGTCGCCGCCGAAGGAACGGGCACCTCGGTCGCCGCCGAACGAGCGGTTGGCCCGGTCGCCACCGAAGGAGCGGTTGCCGCCCTCACTGCGGGGGGCGCCGTAGGAGCGGTCGCCACGCGGGCTGGAGGAGCGGTCGCCGGAGCCGGAGGGACGGTCACCGCGGAAGTCGCGGTCGCCGCCGCGCGAGCCACGGTCGCCATCGCGGAAGTCGCGGCGGCCGTGGTCCTTGTCGTGGGAACGGCCGCTGTCCGGGCGCGGACGGAAGTCGCCGCCGGAGCGGCGGTCGTCAGTGCGGGGTCGGTCGTCGGAGCGGCGGGGGTAGCGGTCGCCTCCGGTGGGGCGGTCCCGCCGAGGGCCGTCCCCGGAGTCTCGTTGGGGCTTGCGGTCGCCGCGGTCGCCGCGGCCTTGGTCTGACCGGCGGTCACCGCGGTCACGGCCTCCGTCGTCGCCTCGCCCGAACTCGGACACCGATTCCTCCTGCTACCTCGGGTGGTCGCTCCACCCGCTCCACGATGACAGACGCAGAAAAGGGGTTTGTGGCGGGGCGCGCACCGCAGGTGCTCGTCCCCCCACAAACCCCTTCTCTTGAAAGAAGTCCGGCGGTGTCCTACTCTCCCACACCCTCACGAGTGCAGTACCATCGGCGCTGATGGGCTTAGCTTCCGGGTTCGGAATGGGACCGGGCGTTTCCCCACCGCTAAAACCACCG
>NZ_JBQERA010000013.1:0-252733 GCF_053813445.1 Actinokineospora lacus | reverse complement strand
GGAACACCCCCACCGACAAGCCCGTGAACACCGGCACCCACTCCGACCGGTCCGCACTGATCACCTGATCCACACCAAGATCATCGATCACACCGAGACAGCGTTACGGGACAACCTTTAGACCGGCGCGCACCCTTCGTCATCTGAGTCCGGAATCGGGTCATGAGTCTGAATACCAGTACGACCTGGTAATACTCTGTTCCGGCAGGTCACCGCAGCTGAGCGGCCGCGCATGGGGATCAGCTCCAAGGGCTGCAGCGACCCAACAGCCTTGGTTGCAGCCGAGCGGGGTCTACCCGATCGCGCCGGTGCCATGGGCTTGGCCTGTGCGGCCCCGGGAGCGGGTCTCGACCCTTTCCGAGCCTCGCACCACGATCACTGAGGTATCGCCGCGCCTCCGGTCTTCGGGGTGCTGTGTGGCAGTTGGTTTGCCAGCACGCGGAAGTAGGGCTTGTCCGCCCACGCCCGGCGGTCGCCGATGACGTAGAGCCTGCGTTTGGCGCGGCTGACGGCGACGTTGAGGAGGTTGGGTTTGCTCGCGGCCCACTGGCGGGCGCCCTCCCGCCGCGGGTCGCTGCCTAGGACCAGGATGACGATGTCGGCCTGCTTGCCTTGGGCCCGACCGGAGATCATGACCATCTGGGATGCGGCTCACGTGTCACACCGGGTTCCTCGAAGCTCAGTCCGGCAGCGAAGCCAGGTTGGTTGTAGCCGGAGCCTGCTGCCGCCCAATTCCGCGGTGAGGGCCGTGGTCGGCAGGCACCTCGACGGCGCCAGGGCGGCACTGGGCAGGAAGTACCTCGGCGAGCCCGCGATCGCCGTGCTGCTCGAACTGCTCCGGCAGGCTGTCACGGCGGTGTATCAGGTTCTCGATACGCCCGCGATACCCGGAATCCCGATGCCGCGCCGCCTGACCGCGCAGGTCCTGTGCCGCGCTCAATCCTCGGGACTAGCACTTCTCAGTGGTCAGTGAGGCGGACATGTCGCGCTTGGGCCACGGGCCTGCCGGGCCGCTGGTGACCTTGATCCTGCCGACCTTGCCCCAGATGCCGCGGTAGCCGTACCAGGGCTGGTCTTTGACGTTGAGCAGGGTGGTCGACGTGTCCCAGGCGAAGCCCTTGCCTGTGTGGTCGGTTCCCTGGTACCACGAGATGGGATGGTCGCCTTCGTCCGGATAGGACCCGTGGGAGCCCTTCGCGCTGAACACCTCGGCGCGGTTGCCGGACTTGGGCATGTCTTCCCACGGGGTGGAGCAGGCCGGGGCGCCGTGCTTCGCGAAGGCGACGCCGACCGGCCGGTCGCCCTCGACCTGGACCGCGACGCGCTCCCAGTCACCTTCGTGGCTGAGGCGGAATTCGTTGTAGGGGTAGAAGAACCAGTACAGGTACGCGCTGGCACGGCCGTCCTTCGGCGGGACGTACTCCCAGTACGCCGGGGCGTTCACCCGCTTGTCGGCGTCGGGGGTGTTGCCGGGCCTGGCCTCCTCGGGTGAGTCCAGGTAGAAGCCCCTCCCGCCGTTCTCGCCCTGTTCCGCGGGCGCGTTGGAGTGGAACGTCCGGCCGTCGTCGAGGTGCTTGCAGGGGTTGCGGATTCCCGAGCGGACCGCTTCCTTGTGCGGGTAACCCTCGCCCCGGCCGAGCCTGGTCTCGTCGAGGTCGGTGGCGACCGGCTCGTCGCCCTCCTCGCAGATGTCCCCGTGGTCGAACCGCAGCACCGACTCGCGGATGTAGTCCGAAGCGCTGCTGGGAAAGTTCTCCTCCTCGGGGTGCAGCCACACCGTCGGCGCGAAGCGCAGCGCCATCTCCTGCGTGCCGGGCGGGCTCGCCGGTGGTGTGCCGAGCTGCGGCGGGGTCCACAGGCGACTGACCTGGGTGCTGATCCCGGTCCGCTTTCCACCTTCCACCAAGGCGAGTGTCTTGCCTTCCGCGCCCCGGCCGAGTTCCAAGCTGCTCCCGGCGCCGATGTCGCGCACGCTGTCGAGGTCGCGTTCGTCGGTCCGCGCCCATTCGGCCCCGTCGTAACGCCATTGGGTGTGCGCGGACTGCTCACCGCACCGCGGCCCGCTCAGTCCGCCGTAGGTGCAGGACCAGGTCCACGCGGTTGTCCGCAGGGTCCCGTCCGACGCCCACCAGAGGTGGTCGCGGCCACTGTTCCAGTCGTCGTCGGCGATCTCCGGCGTCGTCTGCCGCAACTCCTGGTCGCTGGTCCGCACCTGCTCGGCCGGGCTGGCGGGGTCGAACCAGAACACCTCGGCCACCGCGGTCATCGCACCGGTCGACCCCGTGGTGGCGTAGGCGAACAGCGGCCCGCCCCACCAGCCGCGCGGGGTGAACGCGGTGTCCGCCACCTGGCCGACCTTGCCCGCGATCGTCTTCTTGCCGGTGGCCGGTTCGATGATGACCAGTTCGCTCTCGTCGCGGGCGCCGGTCGCGGTGATCTGGAACGTCACCAGCCGGTCACCGGCACCGGCGATCGACGTGGCGCCCTTGTCCAGTTCCAGCGGCCCCTGGGCCTTGAGGGTGGCGAGGTCGAACACCTTCAGCTCGGTCGCGCCGTAGTCCGCCGAGGCGTACACCTTCCCGGCCGCGACCGCGACGTCGTGGCAGGCACAGGCGGCTTTGGCGATCGCGCCGGTCCGCGCGTCGATCGAGACCACCTGGCCGCCCGCGAGGGCCACGAACCGCGAACCGTCCGGGACCCATTCCGCTTGCCCGCCCGCGTCAGCGTCGAGTTCGGCGACCTCGGCGCCTGCGCGCATCAGCCGGAGCTTGCCCTTCTCGGCGTAGGCGAAGAAGGGGGCGCCGGTCTCCGCGGGCTTGCTGTCCACAGAGTTCGGTGGAGGCGGAGGCGGTGGGTCCGGCTGGCAACCAGCCACCAACGCCAACGTCAGGACAAGGAAACGCGTGATCCACCCCATGCTCCGGCAGTCTAGGCAGACGGGCGCCGCCACCACGGAGGTTTCGCGGTGGTGGCCCCCGATCGAGGTGGAGAACAGGGCTTTCGATCCCTGGCCGCGCGGCCGGTCTCAGCGGTGCCCCGCCGGGTGGTCCGGCGGGGCACCGGGGTCAGCCGGTGACCGAGTTGAGCAGCGCCAGGTAGCCGTCGCGGTATCCCGCGCCGTTGGGGTGGAACGACTCCGCGAGCTGGAACAGCGAGAACGAGTTGACCCACGGCGAGGCGCCGCAGGCGCCGTGGCCTGCGAAGTGGGCACGGGCGTCGACGTAGCGGAAGCCCGCGGCGGCCGCCCGCTCGGCGATGACCTCGTGCAGGGCGTCCGCGCCCCGGTTCAGCGCCGCGCGCTTGGTGGAGGTCATGCACCGGCCCGCGGGCTCGACCAGCCGCGGGTACCCGAGCACCACGACGGTGGCGTCCGGGGCGCGGTCGCGGATCGTGGCGTAGGTGGCGTCGAGCTTGCGGGGCAGCGTGGTGCGCGCGTCCGCGATGCCGGTGTCGACGGCGCCGACGCAGCTTTCCGTGCTGCCGAGCACGCAGGTCACCATCGTGTTGGCGAAGCCGACGTCGTTGCCGCCGATGGTGATGGTGACCAGGTCGGTCCCGGCGTCGAGGGCGTCGAACTGGCCGGTCATGCTCTGCGTGGTCGCACCTCCGCAGGCGGCGTAGCGGAAGGACGAGACGTCGTGGCTGTTCGCCCAGAGCTGGGCGTAGCCGCGCGAGCTGCGGAAGCACGAGCCCGAGGTGTACGGGGGCGCTCCCGTCCCGGACGAGTACGAATCGCCGAGGGCGACGTAGTCGACGGGGGCCGCGGCCTGGGCCGAGGGTGCGATGAGCACGAGCGCGGTGATGGCGGACAGCGCCGCCCACAGGGTCTTGGTGCGCAAGTCGGTCCTTTCTCGAAGGACGGATCGAACATCCGCGCCGAAGTTACGCATGGGTATTGAGAAGCGACATGGGGTGATATTCTCGTTACCACCCAGTAACCTCGACTGGTTCCAGGACGCCGACGATGCCGATGCCGCGCCGCAGCGACGCCCGCCGCAACCGGGCGGCCATCATCCGGGCGGCCGCCGAGGTGGTCGGCAGGGGCAGGCCGCTGCCATCGGCGCGCGAGATCGCCCGGCTGACCGGGCTGGGGCTGGCGACGGTCTACCGGCACTTCCCGGACCGCAGGGGCCTGCTGCTCGCGATCACCGAAGAGCACATGGCGGTGTTGCGCCGAGCGGCCGGGCGGTCCGACCCGCCCGAACTCGCCGACCTCCTGGGCGCTGTGATGGCCTACCAGGCGAGGATGCGCGGCGTGGCCGACGAGCTGCGCCGGTGCCCTGCCGCCGACCAGCACCACCACGTGCGGATGCTGCTGGACACCCTGCGCGAGCCCTTCGCCCGCTCCCACGCGGCGGGACACCTCAACGCGAACGTGGTCCTGGACGACATCCCGGTCGTCCTGGCAATGTTCCAGACCGCGGTCGACCACCTCCAAGACCCGCGAGCACTCCAGCGCGTGGTCATGGTCCTGCTCGGCGGCCTGTTCCACACGGTTCCCCCGGAGCCGCCGCGGCTCGTCCCCATGGCCTAGGGATCGCTGATGCCCGGTCAGATGCTCCGCAACACCGAGACGACCACGCCGAGGATCACCGCGCCGTCGCCGTCGATGGGGCTGTAGGCGGGGTTGCGCGGTTCGAGGTGGACGCGGCCGTTGCGGCGGCGGAACACCTTGACGGTCGCCTCACCGTCGATCATCGCGGCGACGATCTGGCCGGTGTGGGCCTCGGGCTGGCTGCGGACGACGACGATGTCGCCGTCGCAGATGGCGGCCTCGACCATGGAGTCGCCGCGCACGCGCAGGCCGAAGACGCGGCCACGGCCGGTCAGCCCGCTCGGCAGGCGCAGGACGTCGTCGACGTGCTCGTCCGCGGTGATCGGGACGCCCGCGGCGATGTCGCCCATCACGGGGACGGCGACGGAGTCGTCGGACTCCTCAGTGGACGACGGACGCAGGAACAGGCGGACGTCGATCGGGCGGGTGACGGCCCGGCCGCGCCGGATGAACCCGCGCTCCTCCAGGCTCGCCAGGTGCTTGGAGACCGACGACGTCGACCGCAGGCCCACGGCGTCGCCGATCTCGCGGGTGCTCGGCGAGTACCCGTGCTCGACCACCCAGTCCCGCACCACGGCCAGGATCTCCCGCTGGCGCGGCGGGAGGGTGGAGGTGTCGAGGTCGTCCTCGTGGAAGCTCACCGACGGATCGTAGCGGTCCGCGCCCGCGCTCGTGGATCAGCGGGCATCCCGCGGGTCACTCCCGCTCGGTGTCCTGACAGGACGGCGGGAGTGCCACCCATGGGGCTGGAGTGGTGATGCCAGGTCAGCGCAAGCTGAGCAGGAGCACGGAGCTGTTCACTTGCCGACGCGAGCAGGACGGCGATCCAAGACCAAGAAGCGCCGACTCGGCGGGTTTCCTCTGCTCCCGGTGTTGTCGCGGGAAAGGCGCGGCTCGTTCTCGGCCTCCGCGGGTGCGCCAGGAGCGGGCCGACAACCACCGGGGCGATCGTCAGCTCTGGCAACCGCAGCCCGCCGCGGACTTCGCCTCGGCCACCGTGGTGGACGGGTCGGTCGCGGCCTCATCGGGGGTGCAGCACGCATCGACACCACAGCAGGAGTTGGCAGCGGGCTCCGGCGCGCGGTGGGAGTTCGCCGCGGCGGCGGACTGCGAAGCCGCAGACTGCGAGGCTGCGGCCGCGGGCTTGGCCGCGCGCACGATCACCGAGTGCATACCGTCGGCCACCTGGTGCGTCGGCGTGATCTCGACGTCGGTGAAGCCCGCCGATTCCAGGCCGGTCCGGTACTCCTCGAAGCTCAGGGCGCCCGCGACGCACCCCACATAGGACCCGCGCTCGGCGCGGTCCGCCGATGTCAGGCCGTTGTCCGCCACCACATCGGACACCCCGACCCGGCCGCCGGGCGTCAGGACCCGGAACATCTCGGTGAACACGGCGGACTTGTCCACCGACAGGTTGATCACGCAGTTCGAGATGACCACGTCGACCGTGCCCGCGGGCAGCGGGATCGCCTCGATCGTCCCTTTCAGGAACTCGACGTTGCCCACTCCGGCCTTCGCCTTGTTCTCCAGCGCGAGCGCGAGCATCTCCTCGGTCATGTCCACCCCGTAGGCCTTGCCCGTCGGCCCCACCCGCCGTGCCGAGAGCAGCACGTCGATCCCGCCGCCGGACCCGAGGTCGAGCACCCGCTCCCCCGCCCGCAACTCGGCCACCGCGGTCGGGTTCCCACACCCCAGTGATGCCGCGACCGCCTGGGCGGGCAGCCCTTCGCGCTCGTCGACCCCGTAAAGCCCGGCGCCGAACGCACCGTCCACCTCGACCTGGTCCGACCCGCAACACCCGCTCCCACCGGCCGCCACCGCCATCGCCGCGGCCGCGTACCGGCCGCGGACCTCCTCGCGCAGCGCACTCGCCTGGTCCGACATCGCACTCCCTTTCATTCAGTCCCATCGATAGAGTAGACCTCTACATCGATGGGAGTCAATGAAGCTCAGAGACGTTCGTGCGGCAGCGGTGGCAGGTCGCGGCTGCCGGGTCCGCCAAGTGCGCCCGGGTGTTCTCCGCCTCGGCGAACTCCGCTGAGCACAGCGCCAGGGCGCGTTTCCACCGGCCGCGGGCAGGTCGCCTCGGGCGAGGTGGGTCTCGGCGAGGCCGATGAGGGCGTCGCACCTCCAAGCGCAGGCACCGCGCGAGCGTCCTACATCGGATGAAATGTGATCTCGCAAGAGTGGGATTGACCGCACGTCGCTGCCCGCCCGGAGGCGATCGGCGTGTTCGGCGGTCTCAACCGCGACGGGGACGGGTACATTTCCCGGCAGGAATAACTGCCAATCCTGGCAGGAGTTCCCCTCCTCCGACGACCCGGCGCGCCGAGCTGCCTCTGCCTCGGCCGCAGCTGACCCTCGACAAGATAACCGTCGAATGCGGAGTTTGTTTAGGCAATCCTTAGCAATGGCCGGGTTGCGATCTTCGGAAAGCGGTGCGAAGGTCCGTCCTATCGGCATCGATACCGAGGAGGACGAGTCGTGACGACAACGGAAATGCCCGCGGTGAATGAGTGCACGGTCACCAAATGCTCCTACAACCACGACGGTTGCCACGCCTACGCGATCACCGTCAGCGGCATGAACGGCTCCGCCGACTGCGGCACGTTCGTCCCGCTGCAGGAGAAGGGCGGCCTGCCGAAGGTGGTCGCCCAGGTGGGGGCCTGCTCCCGCGCCGACTGCGAGTTCAACTCCGAACTGGAGTGCACCGCCTCCGGCGTCCGGATCGGCCCCGGCGAGGGCAGCCACGCGGCCAACTGCCGGACCTACCAGCCGACCTGAGGTCGGGAGTCCAAGAAGGACCACAGTTCGGTGGTCGCGTCGTTGGGGCGGCCGGGCCAGAAATGGCCGTCGCGGTCGGGGCCGCCGGTGTCGACCTGGTCGACGACGACATCAGGAGCCGTGGTGAAGCCCGTGCCGATCGAGGCCGGAAGCAGATGATCGAACGCGGCCACGGTTCGCGCGTCGATCTCGCCGGCCACCGTGAGCACCACTGCTTTCGTCGTAGTACAGCAGATCACCGTGATCTGCCGACCCGAGATGCTCACAGCGACACTCAACCATCGGATCGGGGAACGCGCGGCGCGGTCGCCGTCGCCGAAGGCGTGGTGCGGATCGTCAGGGCGTCCTGGTCGGTCGTGGTGGTGAGGCCGTGGAGGCCGGACAGCGCGAGGACGCGGGCGGGTGCGCCGGTCTCGGTGACGAGGACGGTCAGCGCGCGGCCCGCGGCGGTCGCGGTGGTGGCGGCGGCCAGCAGGAGCGCGATGCCCGAGCTGCTCAGGTAGCCCACGTCGGTGAGGTCGACGTCGACCGGGCGGGCGTCGTCGGCGCCGATCGCGGCGAGCAGGGCGGGCCGGAGGGTGGCGACGGTGTCGGCGGCGAGGTCGCCGCACAGGCGCAGCACCTGGAGCGGGGCGTCCGGCGCGGAGACCTCAACCAGGCCGACGGGGACGGGCGGGAGGGTGAACGCGGGTGCGCCCGCGGGCTCGGCGGGGTCGAAGTCGAGGTCGAAGGCGACAGTGGTGCCGTCGTCGTCGTGGGTGACGGTCGCGTTCCGCGCGATCGCGCGGATGATCTGGAGCCCGCGGCCGCGGTGACCGGGGTCGGCGAGGGGCGGGCGCCACCGCCCGCTGTCGGAGACCCGGGCGTGGATGCCGGTGGAGGTCACCGCGACCCGGTAGGTGAAGTCGCCCGCCTGCCGCGCGTAGGCGTGGTCAATGGCGTTGGCGGCGGCCTCGCCGAGCACGAGTTGGAGGTCGTCGAGCACCGGGGCGGTGATGGCGGTGGCGACGGCCCAGGCGGCGACGTCCCGCCGCATCGCGGCGAGGTCGCGGGCCTGGGCGGGGACGGTCCTGGTGAGCGGGCCGGGCAGACGCCTGGCGACGACCAGGGCGACGTCGTCGCTCTGGCCCCCGCTCAGCAGGGAAGCGGTGACGTCGTCGGCGAGAGCCGCGGGGGGCAGCGCGTGGGCCTTGCCCGCGACGTCGAGCAGGTGCTCCAGGCTGTGGTCGATGGGCGTGCCGCGGTGTTCGACGAGACCGTCGGTGTAGAGCAGGATCGAGGCCCCGGGCGGGAGTTCGGTGCTCGCCTCGCGGTAGGGCGCTCGGCCGGGCGCGCCGAGGACGGAGCCCGCGCCGCCTTCCAGGAAGCGGGGGGCGTCGGCGTCGACGACCAGCGGTGGGGGATGTCCGGCGAGCGCCCAGCGCAGCAGGCCGCTGTCCTGGTCGAGGATCAGGCAAGCGCAGGTGCTGCCCGCCGCGCCGGGGGTGCGGTGGGCGAAGGCGTCGAGCCGTTCCAGGGCCGCGGCCGGGGAGTGGCCGTCGAGCAGGTACCCGGCCAGGGCGCTGCGCAGCTGGCCCATGACCGCCGCGGCGGTGGGGCCCTTGCCGACGACATCGCCGACCGACAGCGCGACGGCGGAGCCGGTGAGCGGGAGGACCTCGTACCAGTCGCCGCCGATCTGGGCGTGGCTGGTGGCGGGCAGGTAGCGGGCGGCGATGGCGAGGTGCTCCAGGACGGGCAGCTCGCGGGGCAGCAGGCTGCGCTGCAGCGTCGCGGAGATCTCGTGCTCGCGGCGGGCCAGCAGCGCGCGCTCGGCCTCGGCGCGCCGCCGTTCGGTCACGTCGCGCCCGATGGCCTGCACGCCGGTCGGCGTGGCCTGCACGCTGACCTCGACCGACACCACCGACCCGTCGGCGCGCAGCATCTCCCACACCTCGGTCGCCGCCGCGGTCGCGGTCTCCGCGCCCAACCGCGCCAGCCGGTCGCGCTGCTCGCCCGCGAACCGCTCGGCCACGCCGGTGCCGACCAGCTCGGCCCGGCTCAGGCCCAGCAGGGCGCAGGCGGCCGGGTTGACCTCGGTGAAGCGCAGGTCGTGGTCGAGCACCCAGATCGCGTCGGTGGCCCGCTCGACGAGCAGGCGGTGCCGCTGCTCGCTCTCGCGCAGCGCCCGGTCCGCGTGCGCGCGGTGCAGCGACTCCCAGCACCGGTTGACCACGACCGAGACCAGGTCGACCTCCTCGGGCGTCCAGTGCCGCACCGACGCCTGGTGCACGGCCATCGCGGCGGCGAACCGCCCGCCGCGCAGCAGGGGCAGGCAGATCACCGCCCGGATGCCGGTGGCCCGGTAGGTGGCGATGTCGTCGGCGGTCAGGCGCGGGTCGTCGGCGCTGTCGGCCACCACCCACGGCTCGCCCGCGCGCATGGCGAGCAGCGCGCCGTCGCCGAAGGCCCGCATGGCGAAGCGGCCGGGCAGCGGCGGCAGACCGGTGGCGTGGTCGCCGCTCATCACGAAGTGGTCCTCGTCGTCCTCGGTCCGCGCGTAGGCGCAGCGGTCGACGTCGAGATGCTCGCCCAGCAGCCGGGTGGCCAACGCCATGATCTCCTCGGCGCCGTCGAGCCGCTGCAGGTCGCGTTCGAGGCCGGTCAGGAACCGGTGGCGCTCCTCCACCGCGCGCTGCGCGGTGACATCCACCGCCACGCCCCGCAGCGCGCGCCGGACGCCATCGGCGTCGCGCTCCACGTGCACCTGGTCGCGCAGCCACCGGGTCCGCCCGTCCGCGGTGATGACGCGGTAGGTGGTCTCGAAGTCCCCGGCCGTGACCGCGCGGCGCTCGTCCAGCACGCGCTCGCGGTCGTCGGGGTGCAGCAGCGAGCCGAAGAAGTCCGGCTCGGCCAGCCAGCGGCCGGTGGGGTGGCCCAACAGGGACTCGGCGTACCGGGAGACGAAGGTGAGCCGGACTCCGGACGCGTCCGCCTCCCACACCACGGCCGCGACGGCGTCGATGAGCCCCTCGGGGGGCGTCGAGCCGCCGCTCGGAGCTCCAGTCACGATCCAGCCTCCCTCACAACCATTTCCCGATCCCGGCGACGGCAAACGTCCGAGAACTCTAACGCTTCCGCCATAGGATACGGCGGTGGCATCCCAGTTCGTGTCGCCTCTGTCGAGGACACGTATGACGTGCTCGACAAATCACCTCCGCACCCGCAGAACCGGCGACGAAAGCAACAATGCCAACGTGAGAATCTCGTCGCGGTCACCGATACGAACGGTGATGATCCTGAGGAGATGTCCGGCACAGGTCGCAGCATCACCAGCAGTCCCCATTCGCCTGGTTCATAGAGCCAGATCCAACGCCGTTCGCACCGCTTCCACCGCGTTGAGGCCGTGGCCTGCGGACGCAGTCAGGCGGCGCCCGGACCGGCCGAGGCCGCTACCGGGCACCGCCGACGTCACGGGCGACCTGAGTCCATCCATGCCCGATTCGCAACTCCGCCATCTCGTCTGTGCTTGCGGCACCGAGCAGCCGCGTCGCCCTGTCCCGTGGTGCCAAGGGAAGACGGGAGAGCGTCATGGCCTCTATGTTGTCATCATGCTGGCACTCTCGTTGACCCCAGTTCCGAGAGTTGGCGAGATGGAACCAGGAGGTCGAGCGTCGATGATGCGGGCAGTGCGGAACGGCGAGATCCTCGCCGAAGCTCCGCGAACCGTATGGGTGAAGGGCAATCACCACTTCCCGCCGGATTCGGTTCGCCGAGAATTCTTCACCGGGAGTCCCTCGAGGTCGGTGTGCCCGTGGAAGGGCTTGACCCGTCACTACGCGGTGACGGTGGCCGGGGAGGTCAACGCGGACGCGGCCTGGTGCTACCCGCACCCCAGCCCGCCGGCGCGGCGCATCAAGGGACACGTGGCGTTCTGGTACGGCGTGCGGGTCGAAGGCGAGCCGGTAGGCCTGCGCGACCGTCTGCCCGCCTGGCTGGGCGGCACGAAGTGAACCGGGCTTCCGACACCTCGCGCTCCGTCAAGGCCGATCGGCTGCCGGTATGGCGGATGGGACTCACGGGCGGGTTCGTGGGCATCCTGTGCTGCGTCGGCCCCACTGTGCTGGCCCTGCTGGGCATCGTCAGCGCGGGGACGGCGTTCGCCTGGGCCACCGACCTCTACGACAACCACGCCTGGTGGTTCCGTCTCGGCGGGCTCGCGGTCCTGATCCTGCTGGTGTGGCTGTCGCTGCGGCGCCGCGACCAGTGCAGCGTCGCCGGAATGCGGCGCTGGCGGTGGCGCCTGCTCGGCGTGCTCGCCATCGCCGTCGGCACCTACGTCGCCCTGTACGCGCTCACCACGTGGCTGGGCACCTTCGCATGAGCGAGCATGCCGAGATCAAGTTCTACTGGCGGCCCGGCTGCCCCTACTGCCGCGCACTGCGCGGGCCCCTGCGCCGCAGCGGGCTCCCGCTGCGGGAGATCAACATTTGG
Organism: Actinokineospora lacus; assembly: GCF_053813445.1. Classification (NCBI taxonomy): domain Bacteria; kingdom Bacillati; phylum Actinomycetota; class Actinomycetes; order Pseudonocardiales; family Pseudonocardiaceae; genus Actinokineospora; species Actinokineospora lacus. Next base: position 240,921 of record NZ_JBQERA010000013.1, on the reverse strand, counting down.
GACGACCCCCGAGCGGCGGCCCGAGTGCGCTCGGTCGCTGACGGCAACGAGACGGTGCCGACGGTGTTCGTCGGCTCGCACGCGATGGTCAATCCCAGCATGGGGCAGGTGATGGCCGCGGTCCGAGACCACGCCCCTGGCCTGGCGGCATCGGCTGAACCGATGGCGCCTCGGTGGCAGCCCGTTGCGGCGGCGCTCCTCATCGCGGCGCTGTGGGCGGCCTTGGCGGTGGTCACCCCGACGACGACCTACCACCTCGCGCCTCTGCTGGTCGTCAGCGCTGCGCCGGTGACCCACCGCCTGCTGACTGGTATTCCGGTGCCTCCCCGTCGGACAGCGGTTCTGGCCGCGCTCGGAATGGTGATCGCCTCAGCCACCACGGCTGTGCTGGCGGCCCTGGGACTCTTGGCCGGAACCGACCTCCGCGGCGGCGACGAGCCGGTCCCGGAAACCGTGATCTTGATTGCGCTGGGCGCGGTGGCCGGGTGGTGGCTGGCCCGCCGTGGCAGCCGGAGGACACGGTCCTGACCGGACACGGCCGTCCACTCAGGAGTCGAGACAAACCGCGCGTCCTCGATGGCGCAGTGGAAGGTCGGTCTGGACCACTACCAGCGACGATGCCCAAAAGATCACGAAGTGCTGCTGGAGTAGTAGCCCCCGAAAGCGGCCAGGGCGGCGGCGATGCCCACGGCCAGGGCGAGCGTCCGTCCAGCGGTGTTGCGCACGGTTGGTCCTTCCCGCGCCCGGCCGGGTCGTGCTCGCAGGGTGGCCGGACGTCGAGATCCGCAGGGGGAGATCGAGCCGGCCCCTCAGCCGGCGACTCATCGTGCGCGGGGACGACCTGCTCACAACCGACGATCGGCGGGAGTTCCTCCGGCGTGGAGGCAGGTCGGCGATGTGTCCTACTGGGCGAGGCGTCCTACTGGACGGTGGAGGCGGTGACCGACGGGTCGGCCGCACCGAGGAAGAAGATTCCTTTGTAGCCCGCCGTCTCGAAGCCGGCGCTGGGGTTGCGGCGAAGCGTGGAGGACTCCACCGCCATCGTGCCGCTGCGGTCGTTGCTGACGAAGAAGACCGCGCCACCGCCCTCGTTGGCCTTGTTGTCCTCCAGGACGCTCCCGGCGATCCGAACGGTGAACGTGTTGCCGTCGGCGTAGATCGCGCCACCACTGCCGCCGCCGGGCGTGCCGGGACGAGCGGGGTTGGCGCCCCGGCCCACCGCGGAGTTGTTGCGCAGCACGCTGTTCAGCACCACCCACGACACGCCGATGCTGCCCAACGCCCCACCGTTCGCGCACGTGCCGCCGTCGAACGTGCTGCCGACCACGAACACCGGCCGGTTGTCGGACTGGCTGAGTACGCGCATCCCCGCACCGCCCAGGTCCGGCCCGTTCTGGTCGCACTTGTTGCGCAGGAAGGTGGAGTTCACCACCTTCACCCGCCCACCGCGCGCGAACACCGCGCCACCGCCCTCCGCGAGGCCGGCGGAGTCGCCGTCCGCCAGCGTGATGTTCTGGATGGTCAGTCGCGGGTGGTCCTGATCCTGGCAGTGGGACGTGGTGATGCCCCGCAGCGCGTCGCACGTGTTCTGGTAGAGGACGCGGCGCTGACCGGCGCCGCTGAGGGTGACCAGTCCCCCGCCGTCCAGCACGACCTCCGGCGCCGCGTCGTTGCGCACCTGCGCGGTCGACGTCATGGTGACGGTGACCGGGTCGGGGCCGCAGTCGAAGGTGATGATCCCGCCGCCCGCCACGGCCGCCACCACCGCTTGGGACGTGCAGCTCGCGGGTGTGCCGTCGCCGATCACCCGGGTCGGCCGGGACGTGTCCACGGCGGCGGCCTCCGGCGGCACTGGCGCTCGACCGGCCGGGTTGCCCGCCTGCGCGGCGGTGGCTTGCGTGCGCGAGGGCGTGGTGGTGGTGGTGGGAGCCGCAGTGGTGGGCACCGGAGTGGTGGTCGTGGCGGACGTGACCGTGGTGGTGGTGACGGTAGTCGTCGTCGGGGCCGGTGCGGCCGGTTCCGCGACCGGGGGTGACGAGCATGCGGTCAACAGCAGGAGCACAACGCCCAACACGCCACGGAACATGCGGAGGACCCTAACCGGTGAGGTCCGGGTGGTCGACACCCGCTCGGCTTCGGTCCGAACGCGTCGGTGAACGCCCCACCTCCGCGTTCCACCCGCGGTCCAAGCTGGCTGCCCAGATCTCATCACGCTCCCGCGCCACCGCGCCCAGTCCTCGGCGCCGCCCTGCAACTCGCCGAATCCGACTGCCCGGCCGAGGCCACCCAGCACATCAGCTTCGACGTCACGTGGTCGCGGGGCGGGCGTCGAGATCACGCTCAAAAGCAGAACTCCCGTGTGCCGCCGGAGGCTCCGGCGACACACGGGAACTGTGCTCAGCGCACGGAGTCGACGTGCTCGACTCCCGCGGTGCGGTACGCGCCGATCCTGGAGGTCACCTGGGCGGGGCTCACCACCTCGTTCTCGGCGAAGTACACCCAGTCGACCCGTTCCTGGTAGGCGCGGTCACCGGGCTGGCCGACCAGGCCCCCGGAGATGAACCACAGGTTGAAGTTGATCGACATCGGTGTCTCCGGGTAGTACCGGTCGCCGTGGTCGGCGAACAGGGTCCCGTCCACGTAGTAGCGCACCCGGCCGCCCGCCACCTGGATCACCAGGTCGTGCCAGCCGCTGAAGCTGGTGCGCCGCTCGGTGTGGATGTTGTCGGCGACCCACGGCTCGTTCTGGTAGGTCTCCCACGTGGTCGCGTACAGGATGTTCGCAGGCTCGCCCCAGCCGCCGTTGGGCAGGTACTCGAAGTCGAGCTCCCCGTAGTCCGGGGCCATCGGGGCGTCGAGCGGGGTGATGGTGAAGAACGTCTGCACCACGTGGTCCCCGTCGATGCCCCGCACCGGCGCGTCGGTGAAGAACACCCGTGCGGCGTAGGTGCCCTCGAAGAACTTGCGCTGGTGGTACATCTCGGTCTGCCGCGCGCTCGACCCGTTGTTCGACGACTCCAGCTGCATGACCTTGCTGCCGCCGACCGTCGGGAACGTGACGAGGGCCGGGTCCCACACCGCGCCGGGCACGCCGGGACCGCCACCGCCGGACCGCACGGTCCACCCGCGCTGGCCGATCCTCGGGTCGCTCGACGAGGTGTAGGAGAAGTCGTCGAAGAGGACCTCGCCGGTCGGGTCCGGCGGGTCGGGTGGTCCGTCGTCACCGGGGCTGGTGCCCCAGACCGTCGTCCCCCTGACTTGGACGGTCACCTTGGACGAAGGGGCGTAGGTGGTTCGGTTCACGTACGAGTAATCGTCGGCCTGGTTGATCGGGCCCCAGTTGCCGCGGTAGAAGCGCAGCTGCATGTCACCGGTGTTCTGGCCCGGCGAGAGCGTTCCCGAGGTGAACCCGACCTCCAGGTACCGGTCCGCGGTGGGCACCGGGGTGCCGAGCTGCCGGAACGTGCCGGTGATGGTACTGCAGCCGCGCACCGCCCACGAGCACGCGAAGCGGTAGCCGACGTCCGGGGTGTCGCCGCGGAAGTAGTACCGCAGTGTCACCTCGGAGAGCCGGATGGTGGTCGTGCCGGTGTTCGTGATGGTGAGCCAGGGCTCCACCTGGCTGGTGGTGGCACCCGTGGCGCTAGTCCGGTAGTTGGCGGTGAGCGAGTCCGCGGCGGCGGAGGCCGGCGTCGTGACGATCGTGACGAGTGTGGCAGCCGCCGCGATGGCGGCGAGGGATCTTCTGGACATTTCCTACTCCTGTACGTGCAGGGCCGGTACGGGTGGGGAGTGCCTCCTCTCAGGTCGTCGTGGTCAGGGACCGGCAGGCGACGGACAGCGCCGCCAGCCGGGGTTCGTGCGCCACGAGCGCGGTGCGGAACGCCGTCCAGTCGGGCCGGGCCGACCACAGCGCGTCGGCCAGTGCGCAGAGCCGGGGGAAGGCCAGGTACTCGACGTCCTCGGCGCGCGGTGCCTGCTCCGTCCACAGTTGACACTGGCTGCCCAGCACGGCCGGGACGTCCGGCACCCGCTGGTGGTACACATCGGACATGGTCACCACGCCGCCCGGCTGGCCGGGCCGCTCGCCGGGGTCCGTCGATTGTGGATAGTCGAGGTAGGTCGACCGGTACGGGGTGAGCACCACCCGGTGGCCGCGCTCGAGTGGGTCGTCGGCGGTGTCCTGCCACGGCATCACGACCACGCGGGGGTCGAGCGGGGGACCGTCGCCGTCCCAGCACACCGGCACCCGGCCATGTGCGAGCAGGAACTCGCCGACCCGGCCGAGGAACCAGCTCCGGAGTGCCCGCGGCCCGGCCAGCCCCTCCGCGGCGACCCGCTCGAGGGCGACTTGGCTGGCGGCCCACTCGGTCCACGGCACCTCGTCGCCGCCGATGTGCACGTGCTCGCCGGGGAAGACGTCCATCACCTCGCCGAGCACCGTGCGGCAGAACTCCAGGGCCTCCTCGGAAACTCCGAACACCGACTCGGAGATGCCCCACTGCGTCCACACCGGCAGACGCAGTTCCGGCCGGTTGCCGAGGTGTGGGTAGGCGGCGATCGCGGCGCGGGCGTGGCCTGGCATCTCGATCTCCGGCACGATCCGCACCCCGCGTTCCTCCGCGTAGTCCACCAGTCCGCGCAACTCGGCGGTCGTGTACGCGCCGCCGTGCGGCACGCCGTCGAACCGGTCGCTGCCCGCCGGGCCGAGCTGGGTCTGCGACCGCATCCCGCCGATCTCGGTCAGCGCGGGGTAGGCGGTGACCGGCATCCGCCAACCCTGGTCGTCGGTCAGGTGCAGGTGCAGGACGGTGAGCTTGTGCAGTGCGAGCAGGTCGACGAACCGGCGCAGGAACCGCACCGGCTGGAAGTGCCTGGCGACGTCGAGCATCGCGCCGCGCCACGGCACGCGCGGCGAGTCGGTGACGTCGACGCACGGCAGGGACCACCGGACACCGGCCACGGGTGCCTCGCCCAACGCCTCGACGGGCAGCAGCTGCCGGATCGTCTGCACCCCGTGCCGCAGCCCGGCGAGGCGGCGGGCGCGCAGCACCACGGCCTGTTCGCCGACGGTCAGCGCGTACCCCTCGTCGCCGAGACCGACCAGCTGGTCGTCGAGCGCGAGGAGCACGGTTCCGTTGGAGGACAGTGGGAGTGGCAGGCCAGTGGCGGGACGGAGGTAGCGCCGCAGCAGCCGGGCGGCGGGTTCGGCGCCCGGGGTGGCGCGCAGCGCGGTGTCCGGGCCGAACACGAACCGGCCCGCGCGCTGGACGAGGCGGGTGGGTCTTGGCAGGATCACGCGAACGCCTCCGGTTCAGCCCTTGACCGCGCCGCCGGTGATCCCGGCGGTCACCTTTCCTTGCAGCACCATGAAGATCGCCAGTACGGGCAGCATGAACAGGGTCGACGCGGCCATGGTCGCGCCCCAGTCGGTGCCGAACGTGTTGCTGAACGAGGACAGCCAGACCGGCAGGGTGCGGTCGTCCTGGTTCTTGATGATCAGCAGGTTGGCGAAGGCGAACTCGTTCCACGCGGTGATGAACCCGAACAGCGACGTGGCCAGCAGACCCGGTGCGAGCAGGGGGAGCACCACCCGCCGGAACGCCGCGGGCCGGTCGCACCCGTCCACCAGGGCGGCCTCCTCCAGTTCGACCGGCACGGCCGCGAGGAAGTTCCGCAGGGTGACGATCGTGAACGGCAGCGTGATCATGAAGTAGACGAGCGTCAGGATGAACAGCGTGTCGAGCATCCCCGTGTCCCGCGCGATGACGTACATCGGGATCAGCAGCGCCTCCCACGGCGTCATCTGCGCGATGAACACCATCAGGAAGAAGCCGCGCCTGCCCTTCCAGCGCAGCCGGGCGACCGCGTAGGCGGCGAGCAACGCCACCACCAGCGACAGCAGGACGGCGCCCCCGGCGACCAGCAGGCTGTTGCGCCAGAACGACCAGAACCCCTGTGCCTGCACGGCGGTGCCGAAGTGCTCGAAGGTCAGCGCGGACGGCCAGAACGTCGGTGTCTCCGCCTGGATCTCCCGCGCGGGCTTGAACGCGGTCAGCACCATCCAGTACACGGGGAACACCGACACCACGAACACGAGCAGTGCCAGCAGGTTGCGGGTGACTCGGCCAGTCATGTCGCGGCCTCCTGGCGGAACATGTACCGGAAGTAGAACAGCAGCACGAGCGCCAGCAGCAGAACCATCAGCATGGAGACCACGGCGCCGAGGTCGTAGCGGTGCAGTGACTGCGCGACCTGGTAGGCGTAGACCGGCAGCGTGGTCGTCGCCCGGCCGGGGCCGCCCTCGCTGATCACCCAGATCTGCACGAACGCCTTGCCGACCCAGATCACCTCGAGACAGGTGATGAGGCCGAACATCGGCGCCAGCACGGGGAAGGTGATCGAGCGGAAGGACCGGAGCGCGCCCGCGCCGTCGATGCGGGCCGCTTCGTACAGCTCGTGGGGGACCGTGGTCATCGCTGCGTACAGGGTCAGCGCGGCGAAGGGCACCGACTGCCACACGATCAGCACCACGAGGATCGCGAAGGTCTGCGGTCCGTCCGCGAACCAGGTGTGCCCCCGGAACTGCTCGAAGCCCAGCGACACCAGCGCCCAGTTCACCACGCCGAGCTCGGACTGGAACATCCACTGGAACACCGTGGTCGCGGCGATCATCGGCGTGGCCCAGGTGAGCACCAGCCCGCCGAGCACGACCAGCCGCATCACCCGGCCCAGCCGCACGACCAGCAGGGCGACCAGGGTGGACAGCACCATGATCAGCCCCACGTTGATCGCGGTGAACAACCCGGTGCGGCGGGCGACCGACCAGAACTCGGGGTCGGTGAGCACCGTGGTGTAGTTGGCGAACCCCGCGAAGCTCGCGCCGCCGCGGATCAGCTCCGCCAGCCCGAACTGCTGGAAGGAGATGATCACATTGCGCAGCAACGGGTACGCGAGCAGGTAGGCGGTCGCCAGCAGGGTCGGCGCGATCAGCAGGTACGGCCAGACGGCCCGGCGGCGGGTGCTGGTCCGCCGCCCCGGATTTTCCCGGGTTGGTCGCGTCCCGGCTGAGGTGCGGTACCGAGGTGGATGATGGTCGAGTGCCGTCACGTTCCCCTGAGACACCTGTTGGTCAGCGCTGGACTGTGCACGACGCTCCACGGGGCGGTCCTAGTTCGCGGTGTTGAGCGCCGCGGTGATCACCGTGTCCGCGTCCGCGGCGGCGGCTTTCGGATCGGCGCCCGTGAGCACCTTGGTCAGGAACTCCTTGATCGGGTTGCGTGCCTCGACGGCCGTCCAGTTCGGTGAGTTCGGCGTGGCGTGGCCGTTGGCCGCGCCGGCGGCCATCGCGGCGGCGCCGGGGTCGTCCTGGACGGCACTCGCGAGCGAGGTCCGGTTCGGCACGTAGTTCATGGTGCGGGCCAGTTCGGTCTGCCGGCGTTCGCCTGCCAGTTCCTTCACCACCGCGTAGGCGCCGTCCTGCCGGGGTGAGGCCACCGGCACGATCAGGTCGGAGCCACCGGTGAACACCGCGCCCGGCTCGCCCGCGGTCTTGCCGGGGATGGGGAAGAAGCCGAGCTTGCCATCGAGTTCCGGGTTGGCGGTGGTGACGAGCTTCGCCGCGCCGGGGACGGCGATGAACTGCGCGACGTCGCCGCGGGCGAACACGTCGGTCTGCTGCGGCTTGGCCTCGTCGGAGTCCTTCGGTCCCTTGCCCAGTGCCTGCAGTTGCCGGTAGAAGTCCGCGCCCGCCAGTGCTTCCGGGGTGTTGAGCGCGCCCACCCACTGGTCCCCGTCGCGGACGGCGAGGTCGCCACCCTCGTCCCAGACGAAGCCCGCGAGCACGTACCAGTTCTGGCCGGGCAGGTAGATGCCCTGGGTGCCGCCCTGGTTGAGCGCGGCCGTCGCCCGCAGCCACTCGGCACGAGTGGCCGGGGGCGTGATCCCCTTGGCCGCGAAGAGGTCCGTGCGGTAGATGACGACCCGGTTGGCCGCGTAGAACGGGATGCCGAACTGCTTGCCCCCGACCGCGCCCGGCTCGGCAAGCCCTGGCAGCCAGTCGTCGCCGTTCAGTTCGCCGACTTTGTCCGACAGGTCGGTGACCCCTCCGCTCGCCGCGTACTGCGCCACCTGGGTGTTGCCGACCTCGATCACGTCCGGCGGGTCGGTGCTCGCGAGCGCGCCGATGACCTTCTCGGTGATGCCGTCCCATTCCTGGATCTGGACGGTCAGCGCGTACTCGGGGTGGTCCCGCTCGAACTCCGCCTCGAAGTCGGCCACGAACTCGTCGGTCGCGGTGTCCTTCATGAGCCACACGGTCAGGTTCTCCGGCTCACCCGGGGCGGTGCCCTGGTCGGAGCCGCACGCGGCAACGGCGGGGAGGGTCAGGGCCAAGGCGAGCAGGGCAGTGGCGGCGCGGTGCGGCACGGGTCACCTCACGGGTGGTCGGGATATGACCAATTGGTAAGGTCCAGCGGTCGAAATCCAAAATGGCATAGACCAATCATGAAGTCAACCACCAGGTCGAACCATGTATTTTTGCAGATGTCCGTACCGGACTGGTCAATCCGACGAGCGTCCTCTGGTCAGGTTGTCATACTGTCGACATGGCCGGAGCGATCCTCAAGCGCGAGCGCGTGCGCGACTACCTGCTCGAGATGATCGAGACGCACCCGCCGGGCGCCCCGCTGCCCGCGGAGCGAATCCTCTGTCAGCGCCTGTCGGTGTCCCGGCCCACCCTGCGCTCGGCGGTCGACGAACTGGTGAACAACGGAATGCTCGTGCGCCAGCACGGCCGCGGGACCTTCGTCGCCTCGGCCAAGATCACCCAGGAACTGGTGTCGGACGACCGCGCGATGGTCCTGCCCCCGGCGGCAGGCACGTGGACGAGCAAGGTGCTGGAGTTCGCGACGATCGCGGCGGGCGCGCGCGTGGGCAGACGGCTGGGGATGTCACCCGCGGCCGAGATCTTCTACGTCGCGCGGCAGCGGTTCGTCAACGGTGCGCCCATGGCCATCGAGTACCTGCACGTCCCCGTGGCGGCGGCGCCACGGCTCTCCTTGGCGGACCTGGAGTCCGGCTGTCTGTACGAGCGCCTGAAAGAGCACGGGGTGCAGGTGCACGACGCGATCCAGTCCGTGGAGCCGACCGTCACCAACGACGCCGAATCCGAGTTGCTCGGCGTGCCGGTGCTCTCGCCCGCGCTGCTGTTCGAGCGGCTCACCAACGACGACACCGGCCGCCCCATCGAGTACGTGCACTCCCTCTACCGCGGAGACCGCTACCGCATCGTGTCCCGCCTCGCCCTCGGCCCAACCGCCACGACCTCGGGCTCAGCCGCCGCGGACGCGCACCACCCGGGCATCCCACCGGGAGACCTCACCGCCAGGGGCCTCGTCCGGTCGGCCACCGTCGGTGACATCCAGTGAAACGCGGGTAGGGGCCTACTCCTGCTCTGCGGTCGAGTTGAAGGCCGCTCAGCTGGTGGGGCTGCCGAACCTGATCCGGTTGCCGTCGGGGTCGGTCACGACGAACTCGCGCAGGCCGTAGTCCTGCTCGGCGATCTCGCCCACGCCCGCGGTGCCGCGGTCGCGTAGCTGCTTCCACAGCTTCACCGCGTCGGCGACGTGGACGAAGCACTGGCCGGGCGTCGGGGCGCTCTCGTGGGTGAAGTGCAGCTCGACCCCGCTGTTGCGCAGCAGCAGGTAGCCGTCGTGTCGCTCGGACTCGGTGAACCCGGCGGCGGTGTAGAACGCGGCGGTGCGGTCCAGGTCGGCGCTGGGCAGGATCGGGATCGCCGCCACGGCCGTTCCCGGTGTGGTGCGGCTACCGGTGAGCCTGCGCGCCAACGCGCCGAGCGGGGTGAACCGCAGCTGCCGCAGCGCGGCGACGGGACCGGCTCGCCCGGCGGCCCAGAGAGCGCAGCCGACGCAGATGAACACCCCGGGAGTGCTGCCCAGCTCGACGACCTCGCTGGTGGGGAGTTGGCGGCCGCAGCAGCCGCAGTGTCCATGATGGGATGTTCGGGTGTTCTCGGCGGCGGTCACGGCGGTCTCCTCGGGTTACAGGTACTGGAAGGTCCAGTCTGGCGTCCGCGCGCGGGAGCCCGGGTTCCACTGCGTGATCGTGGTGGAACCCGAGGTCTCCAGTTCTCCTCCAATTACCGTGATCGTCACCCTGGATACATATGGTGATGCGCGGTGTGAACTACCGGAGGGGGAAGACCGGGATGGTTCGATCGACGTTGCCGGGGCGGCGTGGCACACGGGCGGTGGACCCGGCGGGGGAGCCCGTGCTCTCGGTGGGGCGCACGGCGTGGTTCCGAAGACCCGCGTTCGTGCGGCGCTTCGGCGTCTCCGCCGCACTCGCCGTGCTGGGGCTGGTCGTGCTGCTGCTCGGGGGTGCGCTGACCCCGCCGGTCGAGTCGCTCCTGGTGGTCACCGGCCGGACCGGGTCCAAGGCTGACTTCTTCGCCGACCCCGAGGTCCGGCGGCTCCTGCTGCGCCACAACGTCGAGGTCCGCGCGACCCGCACCGGGTCGATCGAGTCGGCCACCACGGCGGTGCGCGGGGAGCTGGACTTCGTGTTCGTCTCCGGGCAGACCGCGGCGGAGCTGGCCAAGGACGACCACTTCGAGGTGACCTACCGCCCGTTCACCACCCCGCTGGTGCTGGCCACCTACCGGCCGCACGCCGAGTTGCTGGCCGCCGCCGGGATCGCCGAGCCCCGGGGTGACGGGGCCGGGATCTACTACACCTTGGAAATGAAGCGGTTCCTGGCGCTCTACCCGGGGACCACCTGGGCGGACCTCAGCGCCGAGTGGCCGGACCGGGAGCCGGTGACGGCCAACAAGATCGTCCTCGCCCAGACGACCAACATCTGCGACTCCTACGGCGCCGCCGCCTACGTGGGCCTGCTGGCCTGGGCGATGACCGGCGAGGTGGCGCAGGACCCGGCCGACGCTGACCGGCTCGGCGATAAGCTCGGCCCGATGTTCCGGGCGCAGGGCGACTCCCTGGTCAGCCCGACCGACGTCTACTTCTCCCCAGAAGGACCGGGCGTCGCGCCGATCGTGGTGATGTACGAGCACCAGTTCCTCGCCAAGCAGGTGGCCACCATTGAGGCCAAGGGCGGGCTGGACGACTTCCGCGTGCTGCTGTACCCGGATTCGGGCGTGCTGACCGAGCCGGAGTTCGTCGCCTACACCGAAGCGGGCCGGGTGCTCGGCGACCTGATCGCCGACGACCCCGAACTGGAGCGCCGGTCCCTGGAGCTGGGCTACCGCGTCCTGGACTCCGACGACAACGACAGCGACAAGCTGGACACCTACCTGGGCGAGCGCGGCCTGTCCCTCTTCCCGTTCGGCCTCTCGGCGACGCTGCCCGAGCCGGACCTGCACAACCGCATGGTCCGCAGGGTGCGGCCGTGCTGAGGCGGTGGGCGCTGGCCGCCGCGGCGGCCGTGGTGCTGTGCTCCTGCACCGCCCCCGCCCCGTCGGTGACCCTGAGCGTGCTGGCCAGCCCCGAGCTGGCCGACCTCGAACCGCTGCTGGAGGAGCTGCGCGAGGACACCGGCGTGCGGCTGCGGCTGCGGTACGAGGACACCCTGGCCGCGACCCGGGAGCTGGCGGGCGCGCACGACTACGACCTCGCCTGGCTGTCGACCGACCGCTATCTGCGCATCGGCCTCGGCGGCAAGCCCGAGGGCCCGCGTCCGCAGAGCACGTCGACCATGACATCGCCGGTCGTCGTCGGGCTCACCCGCGCCGCGGCGGAACGGCTCGGCGACCAGCTGTCCTGGGCCGACCTGGCCGACGCCGCCGCGGCAGGCCGCTTCCGGTTTGGCATGGCCGACCCGCACCAGGCCGACAGCGGGCTGGCCGCGCTGGTCGGGGTGGCCAGCGCCGCGGCTGCCACCGGCGGCGCGCTGCGGCCGGAGGACGTGACCTGCGACCGGCTCAGCGGGTTCTTCAGCGGGCACGAGCTGTCCGCGCCCAGCTCGGCGGAGCTGACCGCCCGGGTGCCCGGCCGCATCGGCGAACTGGACGGGGTCGTCGACCACGAGTCCGCGCTGGTGGCGCTCAACGCCCGGCTGCCCGAGCCGCTGACCCTGGTGTACCCGACCGACGGGATCGTGCAGTCGACCTACCCCCTGCTGCTGTTCGAGCCCTCCCAGCAGGCCGCCTACGACACCGTCGTGGCCTGGCTGCGGGAGCCGGGGGTGCAGCAGCGCATCGCCGAGACCACCGCGCGCCGCCCGGTCACCGCCGATGTCGCGGCGCCCCCCGGTCTGCCGCCGACCACCGGGACATCGCTGTACTTCCCGGACTCGCCCGAGGTCATCGAGATCCTGCTGGCCCACTACTCCGCCGAGGGCGTCCGGCCGCCGGAGCACACGGTCTTCGTGCTGGACTACTCCGGCTCGATGCGCGGGCAGCGGATCGCGGAACTGCGCGCGGCCTTCGCCGAGCTGACCGGGACGGCCGACGCTTCCTTCGTGCGGTTCCGGGTGGGCGAGCGGGTGACCGTGCTGCGCTTCGGCGGCACCGTGCTGGCCGAGCGCGCGGTCACCGTGACGGGCCAGGCGGACGTCACCGCGCTGGACGAGTTGCTGACCACCGAGTCCTTCGCCGACAAGACAGCGGTGTGGACAGCGGTGAACAGAGCCTACGACCTGGCCGCCCAGTCCTTCGAGCGCGACCCCGACCGACCGGTGTCGGTGGTCCTGGTGACGGACGGGGCGAACAACGCGGGCATCCCCGCGTCCGCGTTCATCGAGCGCTTCACCGCGCGCGGGCCGAAGGTGCCGCTGTTCGCGGTGCGCGCGGGCGACGCGGACGCGGCCGAGCTGTCCGAGGTCGCCGCGGCGACCGGCGGTCGCGTGGTCGACGCGGGCGGCGACCGGCTCACCGAGGCACTGGAGGTGCTGCGTGGCTGTGTTTGACGCCGACTGGTGGGGCGTGTGGTGGCCGTGGATGCTGGTGTGGCTGGCCGTCCTGGCCTGTTCCGCCACCGCGATCGCCACCCTCGTCGGCGGCTGGCTGGCCAACCGGGGCCGCGAGTCCGTCCGGGACGTGCCCAGCGCGCCGCTGTACCTGGACAAGGCCGAGGTCATGGCGATGTACCTGACCTACGGCGGCGCGCTGAGCCAGGAGATCGAACAGACGATCCGCCGCACCGACGACGCGAACCTCTCCGGCGAGCTGCCCACGCTCAAGGCCACCATCGGCGGCAGCAAGTCCGAGGAGGTCATCCGCCGCTACGTGGAGGACGCCGAGCCGCTGTCGGTGATCCGGGTGGTGCGGGAAGCGCTGGAGAACGCGCACGCGGTCGTCCGCGTCCAGCTGACCGACCTGGAGGTCACCGACAACCGCGCGCTGGCCGCCGCCGCCCGCCGCCGCGACATCAGGGGCGGGGTTCGACTGCACACCCTCGACACCGAGTTCGTGCTGCTGCGCGGCAAGTTCCGCCGCGTGCCCGCCGCCGACGGCCACATCGGCTTCACCGCCCCGTACGGCTCGCCCGCCTCGGGTGAGGGGCCGATGGTGCGGTTCGAGTGCAAGGAGGACGGCATGCTGCTGACGGTGCCGTCGGCTCCGTTCAAGGCCCGCTGCCTGTGCCGCGTCGACGAGTGGGACAGCGCAGCGCAGGTCTTGTCGGTCCGACCGATCGCGTTCTACCTCTGAAGCCGTCCCACCGAAAGGCTGAGGACGAACCTGGTCACTGCGGTGTGCTCTGCGAGGCCGGGTTGCGCAGCCCGCTCAACCACACCTGCACGCCCAGTTCGTTCAACCGGCGGACGACAGACCAGAACTGATCACCATGGAAGGCCCGCTCGCACTCCCCCACCACCACCGCATCGAACTCCCGACCCGGATGCTCCGCAGCCGTGAGCGGCGTAGAGCCAGCCTGGCGCTCCGGCCACGACCACCACAGCCACCCGAACAGAGCAGTCCGGCCAGCCGCACCACCGAAGCGGACGCCCCTGAGCATCGAAGAACTTCACATGCTTGAACATCCGATCTGCGGCATGAGCGGACGTTCGGGGGTTGTCTCCGCCGTCTGCCGACCCGTCGGCCGACGAGGTAGAACGCGCGAGACGCAATATGGCCCATGTGAGGATCGCGAAGCTCCCTCGGGCAGCGAGTGTTAGAAATTCAAGGACTGACCCGCACGCCAGCGTTCCAGACTTGGATGAACTGGTCGTAAATAATCAAACCAGTCGGGATCGCTGCTGTGTTCGATGCGGAAGGTGGGGCGAAGCTCATAGAGGGTCAGCACACCCGGGCACCGCGCGAATGAGTTGGTCACCGGCGACGAGATCATCTACTGCATCATCGCGAGTTTGGGCCAGCCCCCGAACGGGGTGCAGATCGTAGATCGACATAACGAAATCGTGTTGTCGATCATTGCTCGACAAGCTGGTCCTACTCCGTTCAGGTGCGAGCGATCGCCAGAACACATGCGGCGGTAACGGCGCGCCGTGCTCCTTCGATTTCCGGTTCAGGTCTGGGATCACCGCGCGAGGGGACTCAATATGTTCGAGCGTCGTGAGCTGACCGGCCGTCGTGCCGTTCCACTGTTGATCATATTGACGCTGGTGGTGGCGGGGCTCGTGCCCGCGAGCCGCCCGGTGCTGTCGAAACCGGAGTCGACTGCGGGCAGTGAAGCGATCGCTGTTCCTGAGCATCCGGAAGGCGCGGGTTTCAACCCGAACCAGATCAAAGATCTGGCGGCTGGTGATCCGAGCGCCCAGGTGGAGCTGATCAACGCTCCCGAGGCGTCGAGTTCGGGTGACGCGCGGTTGTCGTATCCGCTGTCGGTGCCGCCTGGCCGCGCTGGCCTGGAGCCGGATGTGGCGTTGCACTACAGCAGCGGCACTGGCAATGGGTGGGTCGGAGTCGGCTGGGATGTGCCGTCGTCGTCGATCACGCTGGACACTCGGTGGGGGGTGCCGCGCTACGACGGGGCGCTGGAGACCGAGACCTACTTGTTGAACGGCGAGCAGCTGACGCCGGTCGCGCACCGCGGCGAGCTGCTGCCGCGCACCGCGGAGAAGGTGTTCCACACCCGCGTGGAGGGCAGTTTCGCGAAGATCGTGCGGCACGGCGACACCCCGGCGAGCTACTGGTGGGAGGTCACCGACAAGGAAGGCACGGTGTCGACGTTCGGCAACGGTCCGATGTCGACATTGACCGACGCGAGCGGCAACGTGGGGATGTGGGCGTTGCGCGACGTACGTGACCTCAACGGCAATCTGATGCGGTTCCACCACACGTCGGTGTCCGACGGCGGGGTCGCGAACTCGACGGTGCCCGGCTCGAACTTGTACCTGCAGCGGATCACCTACACCGGGCACGGCACGGCCGAGGGTCGCTATTCGGTGTCGTTCGTGCGTGACCGTGACCGTGCGGAGAGCCGCCGGCCGGACGTGCAGATCGACGCGCGGCTGGGGTTCAAGCGGGTGACGGCGGATCTGTTGCGCCGGGTCGAGGTCAAGTTGGACGACACGTTGATCCGGGCGTACGAGTTGAACTACCGGACGGGCGCGTTCCACAAGACGTTGCTGGAGTCGGTGTCGCAGTTCGACGCGGACAACCGGTTGTTCACGACGCACTCGTTCGACTACTTCGACGACATCCGCGGCGCGGACGGCGGCTACGACGCGTTCGCGGCCTCGAGCGGGTGGACCGTGCCGGGTGACGGGCTGTCGGCCGGGATCGTCAACGGCGACGCGAGCGCAATCGCCGCGAACTCGACGGACAGCGCGGGCGGGCACCTGTACGTGGGGTACAGCCCGAACCCCTTGTCGCAGACCAAGACGGGCTCGGCCGGTGTCAAGGTGGGCCACAACTCCGGCTCGTCGGAGGGGCTGCTGGCGCTCGCCGACGTCGACGGCGACAACCTGCCGGACAAGGTGTTCCGCGCCGGCGGCGGCGTGCAGTACCGTAAGAACCTGTCCGGCCCCGGCGGCGAGCCGCGGTTCTCCGACACCGCGGTCCCGCTGACGAACCTCCCCGGTATCTCCTCGGACGAGTCGAGCGCCAACACGGTCGGCGTCGAATCGTACTTTGGCGTCGCCGCGCAGCTCGACTACGTGTCGACGACGACCACGTCGGACCGCTACTTCTCCGATGTCAACGGTGACGGGATCACCGACCTGGTGAACAACGGGGGTGTGCTGTTCGGCCGGTTGGACGCGAACGGCAACCCGGCGTACACGCTGAACAGCGCCGACACCCCGGCGCCGATCGGCCCGGGCGCGGTCAACGGCCCGGTGGTGGGTGACGGGACGGCGGAGTTCGAGCGGCAGGTCGACGCGTTCCCGCTGCTGGACGGCGTGCGGCGGTGGGTGGCCCCGTACGACGGCACGGTCGCGGTCGACGGTCGGGTGCGGCTGGTGGAGGACACCAGCGCGGCGCGGACCGCGTATCGCAAGGCCGACGGGGTGCGGGTCGCGATCCAGCACGAGGACGCCGAACTGTGGGCGCAGCGGATCGGCCCGGACGATTACCTCGAGTTCGCCCCGACCGGGGTCGGCTCGATCGCGGTGCAACGCGGCGACGCGGTGTACTTCCGGGTCCAGTCCGTTCTCGACGGACGGTTCGACCAGGTCGCGTGGGACCCGCGGGTCACCTACACCTCGATCCCGGCGTCCACGGACGTCAACGGTCTCGACAACCAGCGCTTCCTGGCGTCGCGTGACTTCACGCTCGCCGGCCGCGCGTCGCAGGTGGCGGCTCCGCTCACCGGCACGGTGCGCCTCACCGGCGACGTGGCGAAGACCGCGGCGACGACCGACGACGTGCGCGTGGTGATCACTCGGGGCGGCGCCGAGGTGTTCGCGCAGACCCTCGCCGCAGGCTCCACCGGCACGACGCCGCTGGACATCGACATCCCGGTGAACGCCGGCGACCAGTTGTCGTGGGCGTTGCGGGTCGACTCGCCGATCGACGCCGCCGCGTTGCGCTGGACGCCGCGGGCCCACTACACCGCGGCCGCAGGCGACGTGCCCGTCACCGACCCGGCCGGGAACCCGACGATCGCGATCAGCCCGCCCTATGAGCTCGACGTGTATCCCGCGACGACCCTGACGGCGCCGCAGCAGGCGTGGACCGCGCCCGCGGCTGGCACGGTGACGGTACAGCCGGCCCTCACTGTCGCCCCGGCGGCAGGCGCGGCGGACGCGACGGTCGTGGTCACCGTCAAGAAGCGCGGCGCGCTGCTCGCTAAGCGGACCGTGCCGGTGACCGCGGGTGGAGCCGCCGCGATCCCCGCGTTCGCCGTCGCCGTGACCGCGGGCGACGAGCTGTTCGTCGACTTCGCGACGCGCGACGCGGCCGTGTTCTCACGGGTCACCGCGCAGTCGGCGACGATCGACGGTGGCGCGGCCCCGACCGCGTTCCATGCCGCCGCACCGCACGGTGCGTTCGCGCAGCCGTACCGCGGCTGGGGCGCGATCGGCTACGACGGCAACCGCTCGCGCGCCACATCGCCGATCGCGCAGTCCGACCTAGTGATCGACCAGGACTTCGTCGACTCGCTGCCGGGTGCGCCGACCGAGGCCGACATTCCCGGCTTCAGGGCCGATCCGTCGGTGGCGACGCCGCGGATCGTCGTGTTTGCGCCGATGCCGGCTGAGAACCGGTGGGCAGGGGCGGACGCGAACACCTGGGTCGCCGCGAGCGGCGCCTCAAGCTCCCGTCTGGGCGCGGACACCATCGACGTCGTCAGCGACGCGGACTTTGCCGGCGCGTCGTCGGTGCCGCGTCGTGGTCGCACGGAGCAGATCTCCACGACCCTCGGGGTCGGCCCGCTCGGCGGCAGCCTCGCGACCGGCGACACCGAGTCGACGCTCGACTTCCTCGACCTCAACGGCGACCGGTTCCCCGACGTGGTCGGTTCCGGCGGGGTGCAGTACTCCGACCCCAACGGCGGCCTCGGCAACACCCGCGGCAGCGTCGGCGGCTCGGTGCGCGAGTCGGACTCGACCGCGTACTCGGTGTCGGCGAGCGGTGGCTCTCCGGCTCGAACCAGCGGCAACGCGCGCGGCCAGGACATGCCGACCGGCCACGGCTCGGCGAACACCAGCCGCGCGGGCCTGGAGATGCCCGGGCTCGGGTTCGGCGGCAACCTGGGTGGTGGCGAGTCCGAGGCGCGGCACGACCTGATCGACATCAACGGTGACGGCTTGCCGGACAAGGTGTTCGACAACGGCGACGCCGCGCTGAACCTGGGCTACTCGTTCGCCGGGCGTGAGCCGTGGCCCGGTGGCCCGCTGAACACCGGCGAGACCGAGAACGCCGGCGTCAATCTCGGCTTCAACACCGACTTCTACGGCTTCGCGGGCGGCGTGTCTGCGTCGACGGGCTCATCGGAGGCCGAGGCGTCGCTGATGGACGTCACGGGTGACGGCCTGATGGACCGGGTGTTCGCCGGGTCGCCGGTGACCGTCGCGATCAACACCGGCAACGGGTTCGCAGCGCCGTCGCCGTTCCGTGGGTCGCTCGACGGGCTCAACGCCGACGCCAACGCGAACTTCGGCGGCGGTGTCTACTTCACCTTCGGCATCCCGGTCGGGGCCGGTGCCATCATCTTCAACCCCGGCGCGGACACCTCGACCGGTGTCGGCCGCACCGAGCTGGCGTTGCGCGACGTCAACGGCGACGGTTACACCGACCACGTCCGCTCCGGCGACGACGGCGAGCTCGTGGTCGCGGAAAACCGCACGGGCCGAACGAACCTGCTCAAGACCGTCGACCGTCCACTCGGCGGCCGCATCGACCTCGACTACACCCGCGACGGCAACACCTACGACCAGCCCGAGTCCCGCTGGGTGCTGTCCAAAGCGGCCCTGTTCGACGGCCACGTCGGCGACGGCCAGGACACCCAGCTCACCACGTTCCGCTACGAGAACGGCCGCTACGACCGCTTCGAGCGCGAGTTCTACGGCTACGGCCGCGTCGCGACCGAGGTCCGCGACGCCGGAGCGGGCGACGCGCTCTACCGGACGCTGACGGCCGAGTACCGCACCGACAGCTACTACACCAAGGGTCTCACGACCAGATCGCTCACCACCGACGGAGCGGGCCGGCCGTTCACCGAGACCGTCAGCACCTATGCGCTGCGTGACGTCGCGACCGGCGCGCCCGCCGACTTGGCGAGCGCTGTCGCCACGGTGTTCCCACATCTTGTCCGCACTGTGGAGAACTTCTACGAGGGTCAGGCGACGCCGGGCAAGACGACGTCGAAGGACATGGCCTACGACGAGTTCGGCAACGTCAGTCGGCTGTTCGACGCGGCCGACGCCGGCACGGCGGACGATCTGGAGTCGCTGACCGGCTACTCGGGCGTCGACCCGGCGTGTCGTGCGCGGCACATCGTCGGCCTACCGACAACTCTGCGGGAGATCGCTACCGGCACGGGCACGCTGCTCCGGCGCCGCGAGGCCGTCGTCGACTGTGCGACGGCGAACCTGGCGCAGGTGCGTGAGCACCTCGCGGACGGTGCCGCGGGCACGGTCGCGGTCACCGACCTCGAGTACTTCCCCGACGGCAACCTGCGGTCGGTCACCGACCCCGTGACCAAGCACGGCCAGCGCTATCGCGTCGACTACGGCTACGACCAGGTCGTCGGCGTCCATGTGGAGTCGATCACCGACAGCTTCGGCTACCGCTCCACCTCCACTCACGACCTGCGGTTCGGCAAGCAGAACGACGTCACCGACAAGAACGGCCAGCGCATGGTGACCGCGTTCGACGCGGTCGGCCGGGTCGATTCGATGGCCGGACCGTACGAGCTGCAGGAAGACCGGCTCACGATCGACTTCGAGTACCACCCTGAAGCCACGGTTCCCTACGCGGTAACGCGCAACGTCGACCGCGCGGCCGACGGCGTGCGCGCCGACACCATCGACACCGTCACGTTCGTCGACGGCACGAAGCGCGCGCTGCAGACGAAGAAGGACGCCACCGTCGTGGCCACCGCGGGCGACACCCCGCAGTCGGTCATGACGGTGTCGGGCCGCAACAAGGTCGACTTCCTGGGCCGTGTCGTCGAGGAGTTCTATCCGGTCACCGAGCCCAAAGGTGGCGGCAACACGACGTTCAACGGCTCGTTCGACACGGTTGCGCCGACGCGGACGACCTTCGACGTCCTCGACCGCCCGACCCGGACGGTGCTGCCCGACGCCTCCGCGACCGAGCTGGCGCACGGCTTCGGCCAGGACCGCTCCGGCACGACCCGGTTCGAGACCGTCACCACCGACGCCAACGGAAAGCAACGCCGCACCTACCAAGACGTGCGGACGCTCACGACGGCGGTGAAGGAGTTCAACCCGGCCGGCGGGCAGCCGGTGATCTGGACCAGCTACGGCTACGACGCGCTCGGCCAGATCACCACGGCGGTCGACGACCGCGGCAACACCACGGCCTCGGCCTACGACAACCTCGGCCGTCGCACGATCATCGACAGCCCGGACGCCGGCCGCACCGAGACCCGCTACGACCTCGCGGGCAACATCACCTCGAAGATCACCTCGAAGCTACGCGCGGCGAGCAGGCAGGTCGAGTACGACTACCAGTTCAACCGGCTCGCCGCGATCCGCTACCCGACCTTCACGGCCAACAACGTCACCTACACCTACGGCGAGCCTGGCGCGGCCGACAACGGCGCCGACCGCGTCGTGCGGGTTGTCGACGGGGCGGGCACGGAGACCCGCGCGTACGGGCCGTTCGGCGAGCTGACCCGCGAGACCCGCACGGTGCCGGAGTCTGTGCTCAACGGCCCGGCCCGCACGTACACGACGTCCTACCGGTTCGACTCGTTCAACCGGGTGCTCACCATGACCTATCCGGACAGCGAGGTCCTGACCTACCGGTACGACACCGGTGGCCTCGCCGACCGGGCGACCGGGCGCAAGGGCACGTTCAACTACACCTACCTCGCCCGCCAGGACTACGACAAGTTCGGCCAACGCCTGCTCACCGACACCGGCACCGGCGTGCGCACCACCTACGCCTACGACGCCGAGGACCGTCAGCTCGCGAACCTGCGGGCCCAGCTCCCCGACGGGCACGCGTTCCAGAACCTCACCTACGACTACGACGACGTCGGCAACATCCTGTCGCTGCACAACGACGTCGCACTGCCGCACGGCAAGCCGATCGGCGGTCCCAGCACGCAGACGTACGGCTACGACGACCTGTACCGGCTCACATCGGCGCGCGGCGAGTACACCTACGCCGACAACAAGCTCGACCGGTACACGCTCGACTTGTCCTACGACTCGATCCACAACATCACCGGCAAGGACCAGCAGCACGAGATCGTCGTCAACCCGGCCGCGCCCGCCTCGGCGCAGTCGGCGGGCTTCGGCGAGGAGAGCCAGACCGCCAAGCCGACCGTCACCAGCGACCCGGCGACGACCGAGGACGTCTCGGACCCGTCGCGGCCGGTCGAGCCCGTCCCGTACCACGAGCAGTACCCGCCGCTCGGCGTCATCGAGGAGCCGGACACCGAGCCCTTGACGATGCCGGTCCCGATCGTGGACGACGGTCCGCCGCCGGTCGAACCGGCCGGTACCGAGTCGCAGCCCGCGTACGATAACGTCCCCTTCTCGACCCAGGCGAGCACCCAGGAGAACGTCCAGCCGCAGCGCAAGACCAGCTACGACTACGACTACGACTACGGCACCGCCGGCAGCACCAAACCGCACGCGCCCAGCCGGATCGGCCCGATCAACCAGGGCTACGACGCCAACGGCAACCTGATCGACACCGTCAACACCATGCCACCCGCCCCAGGCAAGCGGCGTCAGCTGGTGTGGGACGAGGAGAACCGCCTGGCCTGCAACCAGGACCACAACCGCAACCAGGTCATTCCGCAGGACCCCAGCACCTGCACCAGTCCCGGACAGCCCGCGACCGTCCGCTACTACTACGACGACGAGGGCACGCGCGTCGTCAAGATCGCCGGCTCGCAGCACATCTACCCCAACCAGCACTTCAGCGAGCGCAACGGCACCGGGTTCAAGCACATCTACGTCGGCGAGACGCGGATGCTGACCAAGACGGTCAAACCCGACACCACCTACGAGAACCACGTCTTCTACTTCCACAACGACCACCTCGGCTCCTCCGGCTACGTCACCAACGAGTTCGCCGCACTCACCGAGCACCTGGAGTACTTCGCCTCCGGCGAGACCTGGGTCAACGAGCACCCCGGCCAGCCGACCCCCGTGCCCTACCAGTACGGCGGCAAGGAACTCGACGAGGAAACCGGCCTGCTCTACTACGGTGCCCGCTACTACAACCCCCGCACCAGCATCTGGCAGTCACCGGACCCGGCACTGCCCGAGTACCTCGACGGCGAGCCCAACGGCGGCGTCCTCTCCTCGGTGAACCTCGCCTCGTACACCTACGCCAACAACAACCCGGTCAAGGTGACCGACCCCGACGGCCGGGTCGGCGTGGTGGGCTGTGTCGTCGGCGGGGCCGTTGGCGGGCTCGTGGGCGGCGGCATCCAAGCCGGAGTCAACTGGTGGAACGGCAAACCGGTGACGAGCGGCGTCGGCGCCGCCGCCGCCGGTGGTGCGGTGGGTGGCTGCGTGACCGCCGCCACCGCGGGCGCGAGCGTGATCTTCGGGCTTGCTGTCGGCGGAGCCGCCGGCGGTGGAACCGAAGCGGCCATCAACGGCGACAATGTTGCTCGTGGCGCCGCGATCGGCGCCGTCAGCAGCGTGGTCGGTGGCAAGGCCGGCGATTGGGCCGCGCGGCAGGCTCTTCTTCGCAGCCGCGCCGCCGCGGTCGCCGCGGGCGCCGGAGCGCCGGAGAAGTTCTCCTCCAAGACGCTCGCCGCCAGGCTCACGGCGGCAAACGCTATCCGGCCCGCGGGACGGGTAGACGCGCACCACATCGTGGCCGGTGGCGCCCAAGCGCCTGGACGATCCGCGGCGTTGGCCCGGACCGTCCTGAGTAAGTACGGCATCCGTATCGATGACGCCGCGAACGGTGTGTTTCTGACTAATGGTGTACACCACAGAGTGCATACACCTGCCTACTATCAGGCCGTGAACCGAGCGCTCGGCCAAGCCAGGAGCAAGCAGCAAGCTTTGCAGGTGCTGAACAACATCAGGCATCGACTTCAGACGACCGGCACGTATCCATGACCGCGGAGATCGTGACGGTGTACGAGCCCCGGGTGCAGCCCGGCTACGAATGGGTGGCCCCGGAGCTCGACACCGATCACGAAGTGTTCTGGAGCCTCGACGGAACACCCCTGGGCGCGACCTGGCGGCGGCTGCCCGTCGTCAGGTTCGCGTCCGAGGGCCGCGACGGCGGGTCCGTCGAGGCAGACCTGCCGTGGCTGGGCACGCACGTCCTCGTGCTCCGGCCACGCGCCGTCGACGTGCTCGGCCCTGTCCTCGTCGAGCACGGCGAGCTGTTGCCGCTGGCATGCCAGGACGCGGACCTGTGGCTGTTCAACGTGCTGACCGTCGTCGACGCACTCGACGAGGAGAGGTCCGACCTGGTCCGATTCGACGAGGGCAACGTCATGGAAGTGCGGTCATGCGCGTTCGTCGCCGATCGTGTCGTCGGCCTGCCGGTGTTCAAGGTGCCGCAGCTACTCCGGTGGTCGCTCTACTTCGGCCAAGACTTCGCTCGGCTGATCACCCGCTCAGGTCTCACCGGCCTCGGCCTCGCGCAAGTGTGGTCGGACTCCGGCTGACGCGGTCGGATCTTCGTAGCGAGCGCGACCTGATCTCAGAACCGGGCGGCGCCATTTGGGTTGGCAGCAGCGATCGCCCGACCGACAGCTGCGCCGCACGAGCATCGATCACGTCGGTCACCGGCAGGCCAGCCCAGGCAGGCAGGCTTTGGAATCCCGGCTGCACGACCAAGGTCGGAGCCGATGACTGGCCCTGCTGGCATGCCAGTGTAGGTGCCGCCGCCAAGAAAACTGCCTCTAGCGCTGCGATGTCCAGGGACGTTGTCCTGGGGTGAGTTGATCTCGGCCTGTCGTTGAGACAGGTGAAGGCCTCTGGTTGTGAGGTGGAGCTGTCTAGGAACCGCTTCACGAACCGGAGGCCTTCGTGTCCCACGTTAATGCCCAGTTGACTCCGCGCTCGTTTGCGTCTTGCTCGGCTTGTCATCGAGTCGGGTTGGACGTACTCGGCGGCGGCGAAGATGTTCATGGTCTCGCCGAGGACGGCAGCTAAGAGCGTGTCCAACGTGGTGGCTGCTCGTTGGTTGATCATGGTTGAGGGTCGTTGGTCGTGGATAGTTCCGCCGGGGCTGTGGGAGCTGGCGAAGCCCGCTGCTGCCGCCCTCCGGTGTGCGTCCGCAGGGCGGTGGGACGCAGAACATCGCTGATGAGGCGGTGTTCGCCGCGATCGTCTACGTGCTGGTCTCAGGATGCGCGTGGCGGGCGCTGCCGCCGTGTTTCGGGGCGGCGAGGTCGACGGTGCACCGCCGCTTCACCATCTGGGCGCGGGCCGGGGTGTTCGTCCGCCTGCACCGGGAAATCCTGGAGAGATTGCGCGAATCCGGGTTGTTGGACCTGTCGAGGGTGCTGCTGGACTCCGCCCACATCCGGGCTAAAAAAGGGGCGAACACACAGGTCCGAGCCCCGTGGACAGAGGTAAACCCGGCACCAAGATGCACATCTTGTCCGACCGGACCGGAATGCCCCTCGTCACCGCTGTCTCACGTGGCAACACCCACGACGCCAACGGCCTGAACCCGATGCTCGCCGCCCTGCTCGCCCGGCACGACCCCGACCGGGGACGGCACTGGAAACCGCGGAAACTCCACCCGGACAAGGCCTACGACACCACCGACCTGCGCCGGTGGCTGCGGCGGCACAGGATCCGGGACCGCATCGCCCGCAAAGGCGTCGACTCCTCCCACCACCTGGGCCGATACCGCTGGGTCATCGAACGCACCATCGCCTGGATGCTCGGCTGCCGCCGCCTCTCACCCCGCTACGAACGCAACCCCCGCAACCACCTGGCCTTCATCGACCTCGCCGCCAGCCTCACCTGCTGGAAACGACACCTCAGGACTCAACCATGATCAACCAACGAGCAGCCACCACGTTGGACACGCTCTTAGTGACGAGGCGGCATTGAAGGCCACGGCCAGGCCGCCGTCGTGGGGGGGCACATCGTCGCGACCGCTGGCGCCGACGTAACCGGACTCGATGACTCCGCCGCCACGTTCTGCTGGTCGGTCGGCAGTGGGATCGCACATGCGCGGGACTGGGCGGTTCTCGCCGCGCTCGGGCGTACCGAGGGCGAGTCAGTAGATGGCGTCACTCCTGTGACGTTGAGAGCAACTGAACAGTTCGTCACCACGCTGGCGCAGGCTGCTGCGCTCATGATCAACGAGGGTTGGCGGCTGTACGACTCTCGCGGCGAGAACCACATCTCGACGCTTGGAGTACTGCATTAGCTCCGTCGTCAGATCCACCGGTGGCCGCGGCCAGCGGCAACAGCAATGCGGCAGGATTCGGTTTGTGCGCGCCGATCACGTTGCCCGAAGATCCACATCCTCTATTCGGCAAGAGCGGACATTGAGACGCGCGGATCGCGGCAGAAGAGTGCGTCCCGCTGACGAAGGAACGTCGTTGCAGGTGTGGGCCGGTCGGTCCTAATCGCGCGGTGGAACTCGACCCGGGATACTTCGGTCATCTGTACGAAGGCTTGCTCGCTCACGATGACGGTGTCTGCAGGCGTCGGGCGTATGAAGCCGGGCCGGTGTGCGGGCGCGAGCGCCACAGCACCTTACGACGCCACCGTGGCCACGACCTCGACGCCGTACTTCACCTTCCGTGGCGGGCCCGCTTCAGACCACTGCCGAACGTGGAAGTCTGGGCAGCCCCTGGCGCGGGCGGGACGGGTGAGCGAGACTGCTTCGATGGTTTCCGAATACGTCCAGAGCGACCAATTCCGCGGTGCTCGCATCCACCTGTGCAACCTCGCCGGCCTCGAGATCCGCGATTGCGAGGTGAACGGTCTGAAGATCGTCGACTGCTACGGCAGCGACGTCTACCTCGGTGGCTACTTCGAGCGCCTCGTCGTCAACGACGTCGACGTGACCGCCTATGTCGAGGCCGAGCTCGACCGCCGGCACCCCGCGCGGGTGCTGGCGCGGGATGCGGCTTCTCCCGAGGACTACCGGGCTGCTTGGGACGCCATCGAGGCTTTGTGGGGCGCGACGCTCGACCGGGCGAGGCTGTTGCCCGAGGCCACACTGCACGAGCAGGTCGACGGCGAGTGGTCATTCGTCGAGACACAACGGCATCTGCTGTTCGCCTGCGACGCCTGGCTCGGCAACGCGGTGCTCGAGGAGAAAGCGCCGTACCACCCGTTGGGTTTCCCCGCCGGGGGGACGCCGCCCGAGGAGGCGGTGAAGCTCGGCCTCACCCTCGAAGCCACCCCGACGCTCGAGGAGGTGCTCGCGCCGCGGCTCGCCCGCATGGCCGCGATGCGGCGTGTCGTCGACGGGCTCACCGCGGCCGAGCTCGACCGGGTATGCGATCGCAAGCCAGCGGACATGTATCCCGAGCAGGAGTACGTCGTGCGCCGCTGCCTCAAGGTGGTGCTGAAGGAAGAAGCCGAGCACCACCGATACGCCGTGCGCGACCTAGCGGTGCTCGAGGCAGGTGTGCCTGAACGGCACTAGTTCCCGCGTGGACCCCGACCAAGTGGCGACGCGGTGTAGCCGCGAATGACCGCACGCTCATCGGCATGAGCGGACCTTCTCTGCGGCTGCTCCATGAGCAATGGGAGCACCGGCTGGGAGCAAATTGGGAGCCAATAGACACACATAACAGCACTGAACCGCGCTCAACCAACCTGAACGGACACCCTGTGACCTACGGAAGTTGCGTTCCTCAGGTCACAGGATCGCGTGATCTACTCTGACACAGTAGGGCTCTCCGCCACCTGCACTCGGTCATAGTCGCCAGCTGACGCAAGGCCACCCTCATGGCCTCCCAATGCCTCGCAGGCAACCCAGCATCACCGCGAGAGCTGGACATGCGCAGAAGCTCGGCCACTCCAAGCTGACCACCTTCACCGCTCAGGACGCTCAAAGAACCGCACCACGGCAAGAGTAGATGTTCGGTCCAGCGGATTGAGGCGACATATCTGCGTTCGGCGCGGCGTTTATCGCTCGCTGCCTGAGCGGACCGGCTTACCACTCGCGGTGGGTGTATCGGCCGCGAACCTGCACGACAGTCAGGCGCTCAAGCCCATGCTGATGGGCCGCTCATGGCGTGGCCCACGGCGCTTCCGGCCCGCGAAGCTCGACGCGGACAATGCCTATGACATCGACCTCCTCCGGCGATGGCTACGCCACCGCGGCACGATCCCACGCATCGCACATAAAAGGCATCGAGTCCTCCGACCGCCTCGGCCGACACCGATGGGTCATCGAGCGGCGGACGATCCGGACCAGGCGGGTCTCGGCGTCAGGAGGCGGGGCGGCGTCCCAGAGGCAGCGGGCGAGGTAGCCGACCGGGACGACCTCGCCGACACGGGCGGGCAGGACACCGAGGAGGATGCGTTGCTCGCGGGACTGGAGCAGGATCGGGCCGTCGTCGCCTGCCAGTTCGACCGGGCCGAGGATCGACGCGCGGTCGGCCGCCGGTCCCGAGGGGATCGGGCACTTCTATCCTTAATGGACTCAGAGGACGCCTTCGCGGATCGCGTAGGCCACCACATGGGCACGGTTGCGCAAACCCAGGCGGTTCAGCAGCCCGCGGACGATGTTCTTGACGGTGCGTTCGGAGTAGCGCAGACCGCGGGCGATCTCCGCGGTGTCGTAGCCGTCGGCAAGCATGTGCAGCAACTCCCGCTCGCGCGGCGACAGCGTCACCGCGTCGTCTTCGGCCACCCGGGCGGGCGGTCCGTCCTCCGCGCCCGGGATGACCGCGGCGATGACGGCGGTCGCCAGGGCGGCGGGCGTGGCGGCACGGCGGGCCACCACCCAGGCGACGCGGTGCCGGGCGAGGTCGGCCACGTCGACCCGGTCGGCCACCAGGACGATCGGGGCCGCCGACAATCGGGCCGCCCGGCCGAGGGCGGCCGTGTCCCCCGTGTCGGAGACAACCATCAGCACGTCGGCTTCGTTCGCCTTTTCCTCGGCCACGACGGACATCCGGGGGTCGTCCCGGAACAAGTGGGCGATCCCCGGCAGCATGAGCTTGTCGGCCGAACACACGGCGATCACTGTGGTTCCCACGGCCCCCTACAATCGCATGAGGACCGTCGCGGGCCCGCCGATACTTTCTCTCTACAATGGACAGAATCACATCAAGTGACACGAAGATGTGTCGATGTTCGTTTTTCGTTGGTTCACCGGCGATACACACCGCGAGCGCGTCACGAACCAGGCTGTGGCGGAAGGCCAGGCAGTCGCCCACCGCGTGGAGCAGGCGGGCGGTGAGCGCTTCGTCCAAGGCTTCGACCGCGTCGAGCAACGGCAGCCCGCTCACCTCGGCGAGGTCCTCGACGGTGAACTCGTCACGGAGCCGGGCGGCGTGTGCCAGGACGAACCGAAGCCGCCGCGGGACGAACGCCCGCCGGACGGCGGCGAACAGCGCGCGCCGCTCATGCGCCGGAAACCGGGTCGCGATCTCGGCGAGCCGGGGGTTTCCCGCCGCGACGGACGGCAGGCAGGCTCGCGGCAGCGCGTCGACGGCGAGCACGTGCGCGCCCGCCCGCACCGCGACCCGTCGCGCGCGGCCCCCGGCGCTGTCGGGTCGGACCGGCCGCGCGGCCCCGATCAGCAAAACCGGCGTGCCGCGGGCCAGCGCGACAAGCCGCTCCCACACTCCCGCGGCGCTCCGGTCGGCCGCGTGCAGGTCGTCCACCAGTACCACGACCGGTGATCCCTGCCCGTCGACAGCCGCCACAACCCGGTCCCCGAGCGTGTCTGGATCGCCACAGCGGACCGGGACGGTCTTGATGTCCGCCGCGGCCGTGTCGACGAGGACCGCTTGGAGCAGAGCGGACTTCCCTATCCCGGCCTCGCCCTCCACCCATACCACGCCGCCCTCGCCCGTTGTCAGGGCGGCGAGGCGTGCGCGCAGGAGCGTGTGTTCGGTCTCACGGCCGTCGAGGTCCGGGGCGGGGGCGGCGA
Organism: Actinokineospora lacus; assembly: GCF_053813445.1. Classification (NCBI taxonomy): domain Bacteria; kingdom Bacillati; phylum Actinomycetota; class Actinomycetes; order Pseudonocardiales; family Pseudonocardiaceae; genus Actinokineospora; species Actinokineospora lacus. Next base: position 211,775 of record NZ_JBQERA010000013.1, on the reverse strand, counting down.
GGAGGTCGCGGAGGGAGCGCAGGGGGTGGGCGGCGCCGATGCCGAAGGTGCTGGTCAGCGCGGTATCCGTGGTGCGGTGGGCGCGGAGGGCCGCGGGGGTGTCGCCGGTGGCGTGGAGGGCGCGCATGAGGAGGGCGCAGAGGGATTCGCGCGACGGGTGGGCGGCGGCGAGGGCGGTGAGGGAGGGGACGGCCTCGGACGCGCGGCCCGCGCGCAAGAGCAGTGCGGCGTGCTCCTCCTCGGCGGCGAGACGGGTCTCGGCGAGGCGGTCGCGGAGCCGGGCGGCGGCGGGACCGGGAACCCCGTTCAGGGCGGGGCCCCGCCAGCGGGCAAGAGCGTCGGCCAGGCGGTCCGCGGCGGCATCCGGCTCCGGGTCGGCCAGGGCGGCGGCGCGGACCCCGGCGAAGCGGGTGGTGTCCAGGTGGGCCGGGTCGAGGCGGAGCGCGTAGCCGCCGCCTTCGGAGACCAGGAGGCCGTCCGTCGACCAGCGGCGGCGGGCAGGGTCGACAGCGCGGCGCAGGCCGCAGATGTGGCTGTGGAGAACGGCCTCGGCGGTGGCGGGCGGGGCGTCGCCCCACACGGCCGCCACGATCTCCGCCCGCGGCACCGTGCGGCCCTCGTGCGCGGCCAGCAGGGCGAACACCGCGCGCCTGCGGGCAGGTCCGAGGTCCAGCTCGACGCCGTCGCGCCACGCGCGGAGCGGACCGAGGAACTGGACCCGGAGGGTGTCGCCGTCCATCGTCTCCTCCCGTTCTCCTACGTGCACGTAACCGCGCGGCCCGCGGTTCGCCGTCCGGCGGAAGATCCCGTGCAGGCGGTCGGATGACCATGGGGTGACCGGACGCGAGGAGGCCGACGATGGACGGTGTGCGGGTGGGGGTGCACGCGACGGACCCGGTGTCGCTGGCCGGGCTGGCCGGGACGCTGGGCGGGCGCGCCGGGCTGGTCTTGGCGGCCCGGCCGCCGCAGGACTGCGACATCGTCGTGCTGGCGGTGGACCGGCCCACGCCTGCGGCGCTCGCCGTGCTGCGGCGCTGGCGCGCCGAGTCGGACGCGCTGGTGGTGCTGGTGGCCGACGAGCCGAATGAGGCCGACCCCCGCACCCTGCTGGAATGCCGGGTGCGGGGGGTGCTGGCCCGCCGCGACGCCACGGCCGATCGGCTCGCCGGGTGCGTCCGCGCGGTGGCGGGCGGCGGGGCGGTGATGCCCGCGGACCTGCTCGGCGAACTGCTGCGCCATGCCGAGCGGCTGCCGCCCGCCGGGTCGCCCGGCCTGAGCCCGCGTGAGGCGGACGTCCTGCGGCTCATCGCCGAGGGTTGGGACACCGACACCGTCGCCGGACGTCTCGACTGCTCCGAACGCGCGGTCCAGAACACCGTCTACGCCCTCACCACCAGGCTGGGCCTGCGCAACCGCGTCCACGCGGTCGCCTACGCCCTTCGCGAAGGTCTGCTCTGACGCCGCCCCACCTCCCGGCGCAGCGCGTTCAGCAGCGGCGGGGCCAGGTCGGCGAGGACTGCCTCGCGCACGGCGTCGTCCCGGAAGGCGAGGACGGGACGCTCGACCAGGATGCCCGCCGCGAGGGCGTCGCCCAAGGCGGTGACGCGGCCTGCGACCCTGACAAGACCCGCTCTTGTCGGACGATCCATCAGCGCGACCCAGCGGAGGATGTCACGAGTCGCACGGGGAAGGCAGGCGAGCAGCTCGTCCACCTCGGACGGCGGAGGCGGTGGACTGACGGCGGAGAGCTCGGTGGCAGCCAGGGGGTCAACGGCGGCGCGAGGGCCGGTGGTAGTCAGAGGATCGGCGGTGGTCGCGCGGGCGGCGGCCGGAGCGCCGGGGGCGGCCGAGGGTTCGGCGGTGGTCGCGTGGTCGGAGGTGGGGACGGGGCGGGCGCGGACGAGGAACGGACGGGTGTCGGCGAGGGTGCGGGTGAGGGCGGCGCGCAGGTCCGGGCCTGGGGGGACGCCGAGGTCGGCGTGGAGGTCGCGGCGGGCCGCGTGGTAGGCGGTCAGCGCGTCGGCGCGGTGGCCTGCCCGGCGCAGGGCGGTGACCAGGGCGGCGCGGGTTCCCTCGTGCAGGGGGTCGGCGGCGGCCAAGGCGCGCAGGTCGGCGATGGCACGGACGTGGTCGCCCACCGCGCTGAGGGCTTGGGCGTGGTGCAGGCGCGCCTGGTGGTGCAGGGCGGTCAACCGGCTGCGTTCGGCGTCGGCGAAGGGACCGGGAATCCCCGCGTACGGTGCGCCGCGCCACAGGTCCAGCGCCGGGCTGAGCAGCCGCAGGACGGTCTCCGGGTCGCTCCGGGTCGCGGCCTCGGCGCAGGTGCGGGCGAACCGGACCGCGTCGAGGGCGCCGGGTTCGACGGCAAGGGTGTAGCCCGAGCCGGTGGTGGCCAGCAGGTGCGCGTGGGCGCCCAGGCACCGGCGCAGACCGCAGATGTAGGTGTGGACGCTGCCGTCCGCGCTCGGGGGCGCGGAGGCACCCCACAAAGCGGTCCGGATGCGCGCCCGGGGAACCACCCGGCCTTCCGCGGCCGCCAGCACCCCGAGCACCGCCCGCTGCCGCGGCGGCCCGACCCTGACTCCCCCGCCCGCCACCACCAACCGCACCGGCCCCAACACCTCGACGCGCACCGGAACCTCGCTCCCCCGCCAGGCGACACGAAACCCACCCGCACACCGTCCACGTACGAGAAGCCGAACCGGTTCGCCCACGAACGCGCGCACCGTTCACACGCGGGCAACCCGCTGCGGGCAGGGCGACGACCGTCCCCGAGCGGCACAGAGCGGGGAACAGCAGCAAAGACGTCAGGTCGCCGAGGATGGTCAACACCGGTTCGTCCGCCATGCCGCAGCCGCGATGACGCCGAAATGGCCGAAGACTGGTTCAGAGAAGCTCAGGCAAGGCGCGGACGACGGCCAGGACGATGGGTGGGACGGAGTGGCCGCCATCAGGGGCGGGGTCGATCAGGCTGGCGTCAGCCAGTTCGGGGACGGCCGGGTGGCGCGGGTCCACGACCGGGTTCGACGCCAAGGCGTGCAGGAGGGCGCGTGCGGCTGGGCTCAGGGTGCGGAAGTAGTGGGCGAACTCGTCGGCCACGCGGAGGTCGCCCGCGGTGAGGGTGGTGCGGCGGCGGGTGTCGTCGCGGAGTTGGGAGAGGAGGTGGGCGACCGCGCGGCGGGGTCGGGTGGCCAGGCGGTTGCCCGCGACGCGCAGGGACAGCGGGTGGTTGCCGCACCGGGCGGCCACCTCGGCGGTGGCGTCAGGGTCGGCCGCGGCACGGGTGGCGCCGACGATGCCTGCGAACAGGCGGACCGCCGCGTCGTCCGACAGCGGGCCGACACGGACCCGGGCGACCGGGTCCATGCGGGTCAGGGTGCGTCTGGCGGTCACTACGACCAGGCAGTTCGTGACGTCGGGAAGCAGTGGACGGACCTGGTCCTCGTCAAAGGCGTCGTCGAGTACCAACAAGATTTGCTTGTCAGCAAAGACGGAACGATAGATCTCAAATACCTCATCAATACTATGTGGACTATCCTTTACGGACATATCTTGGACAGCGGACACGAGCGCGCGCGCCGCGACCGACGGGGGCAGCGGGTCCGGACCGGAGCCGCGCAGGTCGACGAAGGCGACACCGTCGGGGAAACGGGAGGACAGCAGGGCGCAGGCACGCACGGCCAAGGTCGTCTTGCCCGCCCCCGGCACACCGTGCACCACCGCGACCGGCGCACCGGAGGTCCCGGCGAGCGAGGACAGCACCGACAACTCGGCGTCGCGGTCGACGAAGTCGGTGATGGCCACCGGCGGTTCCAAACCCGACAGCGGGGCGGGCGCGAGCGGGGCCGGGGGCAGCACGCCCTCGGCAGGCAGGCGGGCGGCGGCCCGGAAAGCGGCGCGCTCGTCCTCGTCCAGCGCGAGACCGGAGACCAGCGCGTCCACGGTGCGCCGCTGCGGTCGGCGGACCCGCCCGCCCTCGACGTCGCTGATGGCCCGCACGCTCACGCCCGCGCGCGCGCTCAACTGCTCCTGGGTGAGACCGGCGCGTTTGCGGTGCACCGCCAGCAACGCGTCCAAACCGACGGATGGCCGATCGCGACTCACCCGTTCGACCACGTCCCGATAGGGCTGGACGGCGGCATCGATGAGTCGGACACGGAAGCGGCTCCTCTCGGTCAAGCCGGGCGAGCGGCGTTTCAGCCACTGGCACAGCCACCAAGTTGATCCCCGTTCACCTTCTCCGTGTGACAGTGTCCCTCGTCACTCCGGCCGCCGGGAGGGCGGCGCGGAGCTGGCGGATGGCGCAGTGCGTGCGGGATTTGACCGTGCCGCACGGGATACCGAGGTCGGCGGCGGCTTCGGTGTGGGTGGCCCCGCGCAGGTACACGTGCTCGACGACCTGGCGGTGCTCGCGCGAGAGCGTGCCGAGGGCCTGCCCCACGACGACGGCGGCGACCACGGCGTCGGCGTGGTCGCGGGCGGCGGGTTCGACACCGGGGGCCTCGGCGACCTCGGGCGGCCGCGAACGCCGGGCCCGCACCCGGTCCACCACGATGTTGCGCACGACCGTGAGCAGCCAGGACCGCACCGAGCCGGGGCCGGAGACCAACGCGTCGGCGTGGCGCCAGGCGCGCAGCAGGGCCTCCTGGACGACGTCCTCGGCGGCCGCGTGGTCGCCGGTGAGCCGCACGGCGTAGGCCAGCATCGCCGGGGCGTTCTCCTTGTAGAGGCGGGAGACCACGGTGTCGGGGGCGGGCTGGCGTCCTGCCACGACGGACCTCCTCTGCGGGCCGAGTCCGGCGTCTCGATCCGCGGTGCCGCGGTTTGAACCGGTACGGAAGGCCAGTCTCTTCGCGGCGGGGCGGAGGGACCACGCGCAACAGGCGGCAGAAATCCGCCGCGGGAACGCCGGTTCAGCGGTCGGCGGGCAGGCCGAGCCGGGTGGCGGCCTCGCGGGCCAGCGCCCGCATGTCCGGGTGGTGGTGGCGGTCGGCGATGGACAGGGCGCGGACCAGGTGCTCGCGGGAGGAGTCCGGGTCGCCGACGGCGTCGCCGAGTTCGGCGAGTTTGAGCCGGATGCCCACCTCGCGCAGCGGGGCGAAGGGGTGCTCGAGGGCGGCGTGCAGCCACCGGCTCGCGCCCGCGTGGTCGCCCAGGGCCAGCAGGACGGTGCCCCGGTCCGTGTAGAGGTCGGTGTGGGCCGCGGTGACGGTGTCCTCGGTGAGGTGGGTCTCGGCCTCGTCCAGGGCGTCCAGGGCCTCCCGCCACCGGCTCCCGGCGCTGTAGGCGCCCGCCAGCCGGATGAGGGTGAGGGCGAAGTTGCGCTGGTCGGTGCCGCCGGGCACCACGGTGGCGCGGCGGCCATCGGCTTCGCGCGCCAGGACGGCCGCGGCCTCGTCGACCTGGCCCACGCGCAGAAGCAACTGGGTCCCGTAGGCGCGGGTGACCAGTTCGCCGGTGCGGTGGCCTGCCTCGCGGAACAGGGCGACGGCCTTGTCGACACGGTCGACGGCGGTGGCGATGTCGTTGGTGAACCGGTCGATGTCGGCGCGGTAGTAGTGCGCCCACGCCTGTTCGACGAGGTCGCCAGACGCCTCGGCGGCGCGCAGCGCCCGCTCGTGCATGACCAGCGCCTCGTCGGGGCGGGCCAGCAGGATGAGCAGGGTCCAGCACAGGAAGTTCGCCTGCACGGCCTCCTCGCGCGGGCTGCCGAGTGCGGTGGCCGCCTCGACGCCGAGGGAGAAGACCTCGTGCCACAGTTCGCCGCTGCCGCGCCCGTCGGAGTACCAGTGCATGGCGTTGGCCGTGTCGAGGACGAGGCGGTGCCTGCCGCGCCGGGCCGCGGTGCGCAGCGCGCCGACCCAGTTCCCGGTCTCGCGGCCCAACCAGGCACTCGCCTCGTCCCAGTCGGCGAAGCGGTCGTCCGGTTCCGGCGCGTGGCCGGGGTCGAACCACCGCGCGGCCGAGACGGCGGTGGGCAGCAGCCAGTCGGCGGCCGCGTCGCCGACCCGGTCGGCGGTGTCCGGGCCGTCGTGGGCGTGCAGGCTCTCCCGGGAGTACAGGCGCAGCAGGTCGTGGAAGGCGTAGCGGCCGGGGTCGGCGGCTACGGCGACGAGGCTGTTGTCCACCAGGTCCTCCAGCAGGGCCTCGGTGACGTCCACCGGCCGGTCCGCGAGGACCGCGGCGAGGTCGGCGGCGACGTCCTGGCCGGGCATGAGCGACAGCCGCCGGAACACCTCGGCGGCGTCGGGGTCGAGGTGGCGGTAGGACATGTCGAAGGCGGCGCGCACCCGCTCGTCGCCCGCGCTGAGCGCGGAGAGCCGGTTGTCCGCGTCGGCGAGGTCCCCGGCCATGCGCGCCAACGGCCACCGCCGCCCCGCCACCCGGTTCCCGGCGATGCGCACCGCGAGCGGCACCCCGCCGCACAGCGCGACGACGCGCCGCGCGGCCTCGGGTTCGGCGGCGACCCGCTCGGCCCCGGCGATCGCGCGCAGCAGGTCCAGGGCGTCGTCCTCGGCCAGCAGCGGCACCTCCAGGCGGTCGGCGGCCTCCAGGCCCGCCAGGGTGTTGCGGCTGGTCACCAGCAGCATGGAGCCCGGGGAGCCGGTCAGCAGCGGGCGGACCTGGACTTCCGCGGCCGGATTGTCGAGCAGCACCAGCACAGAGCGTTCGCGCAGCGTCGAGCGGTACAGCGAGAGCCTGCCCGCCTCGTCCGGCGGCACGGCGCCGGGCTCGTGGCCAAGGGCGGCCAACAACCGCGACGCCACCGTCGAGACGTCGGGCGGCCGCGCGTCCATGCCGCGCAGGTCGGCGAACACCGACCCGTCGGGGAAGCGCCCGGCCAGGTCCCGGGCGACCCGCACGGCCAGACTCGTCTTCCCCACACCCGGCGGACCGTGCACGACGACGACGCGCGGCACCGAACCGCGCAGGCACTCCTCCGCGATGCGGGTCAGGGCCGCGACCTCGGTGGCGCGGCCGGTCAGGTCGGGGACGGCGGGCGGTAGGGACTCGGCGGCGGCCGCGCGGGGCGGGGGTGGCGCGTCGGTGCCGCGGCGGGCTTTGTCGGCGAGGACGGCGGTCTCGGCCGCCACCAGGTCGAGCCCGCCCGCGAGCAGGTCGAGGGTCCGGCGCTGCGGGTGGCGGGCCCGGCCGCGCTCCATGTCGCGGATGGCGCGGACGCTGACCCCGGTCCGCTGGGCCAGTTCGTGCTGGGTGAGGGAGGCGCGCATCCGGAAGAACCTGAGGTAGTCGCCGAACGTCGTGCCAGCCATGCCCCGCCCCCTCGGTCAACACCTCCGGCGGGAGCCGATTGTGTCACCGGGTGGCGGCACCCGCAGGATCACGGTCCGGGGAGTGGGAGGGGTTGCGTGGGGTTTCCCCGTCGCGCGGTGAAGCCCCCCGGGAACGGGCCCGCCTGCCGTGGGGGCGGGCGGGACCAGGACGGGGGACCGGGGGGCTTCGACCGGGGGCGGCCGTCCGGCCGCTCCCTCCTGTACACGTATGGAGGCGGTGTCCGGTTCACGGTGTCAGACCGAGTACAGCACCAGAACGAGCGCGATGCCGGGTCGGGCGTCGAGGCCGGTGTCAGGCCGGACGGGATGCGCCGGTCACCGGGGAGGTCGCCAGGCCGTGCCTGCTGCGGCACCCGGTCCTGGCCAGCAGCCGGGTGATGTGCTTCTCCACGGTCGTCACGCTGATGTGGACAGTCGCGGCGATCTGCCGGTTGGTCTTGCCCTCCCGCACCAGTTCGACGATGCGCTGCTCCACCTCGGTGACGACGGCCCGGCGGGCGCGCGGGACCGGGACCCCGGAGTCCTCCAGGACCCGTTTGGCCCGGGTGGAGATCCACCGGACGCCGAGGGCCTTGGCCGCGGCCAGTGCCGCGTCGGCCCACGGCCGGGACTGGTCGCCGGTCTCGGCCAGCGTCAGACAGGCGACGGCCTGGTCGAACCGGTCGCCCCGGCGGCGCGCCAACCGCTCGGCGACCCGCAGTGGCAGCGGGTTGCGGTCCCGCAGACCGGTGGCGAGCAGCAGCGTCTCCCGCAGGCACGCCGTCCCGCTGCCGCGTTCGGCGGCGGCCTCGGCGACCGCGGCGGAGCAGGCCGCGTCGGGGGCGAGCACGGCCAGGCGGCGCAGCAGCCGGGAGCCGCCTGGCTCGTCACCGGAGCCTGCGTGCCGCCGGTACGCCCCCCACCCGGCGGCGAAGGCGCGGGCCGGGTCGTCTCTCGACAGGCCGCAGACGACCCAAGCGCGACCCAGCGGGAACGGCCCGTCGACGGGGACACCGGCCAGCCACGCCGACGCCTGCCGGTCCTCCCCCCGCCAGCTGGAGACCTCCGCGGCGACAAGCCGCGCCACCACCAGCGCGTCGATGTCCGCGCCGTCGAGTTCCAACCGCCGCACCGCGCCGACGGCGGTGGTCCAGTCGCCTGCGGCGTAGGCGGTGAGGGCGCGGTGGTGCCAGTGCGCCGGGCCGTCGAGCGGGGCGCCGTAGCGGGAACCCAACGCCGCCCGGAGAGCGGGGACCGGGTTGCGACAGGAGAACGCCGTCGCGGCCTCGTCATCGACTGTCCCGGCGGGCTCGGCGAAGGACGCGGCGACACGGGCAGGGTCCACCGGGACACCGGCGTGCCAGTCGCGGGCGAACTCCAGCGGCGCGGCCGCGACACCGGCCGCGGTGAGCGCGGCCGCGACAGGCCCCGGCACGGGTTGTCCTGTGTGGACGGAGGCCAGGGCGGCGGCGCGGGCCAGGACAGCGGCGCCCTCGTGGTCGAGGTCAGTCCCAGCGGCGGACACCGCGGTGGTGGTGAAGGCGGCCAGCGCCCGGTAGTCGCCCGCGCGGAGGAGCAGTGCGACGACCTCCGAGCGGAGTCGGTCGCGGTCGGGACCGGGCGGGGTGTGCCACCAGGCGGCTTGGCTCACGCGCGGGTCGTCGCCTGCCGTGCGGGCCAGGGGTGCGGACAGGTCGGGCTGGGGTGTGGCGGCTGTGCCCGCGGCGACGGCGTGGTCGGCCGCGCGCTCGCGGTCGCCTCGCTTCACCAGTTCGCAGGCCAGTGCGCCTCGGAGGGTGTCCGCGGTCCCCGACACCGCCGGGACAGCGCACCGCAGTGTGCCCCTGCCGTCGACGCGCAGCACACCCGCGGTCACCAAGGCGTCGGCGGCGGCGCCGTAGTCGACCACGCTCCCGCCTGTCACCGCGGCCAGCGCCGGGAGGTCGCCGATGGCGACGCCGACGTGGTCGTCAGCCAAGGCGACCAGTTCCCGGCCCGCCTGCCCGTACCGCTCCACGAGGGCCGCGGGCCAGCGGCCCTCGTGGAGCGCGACGGGCTGGTGCGGGTCCCGGAGCACCAGCACACCGTGCACCTTGGCCAGCCGTCCCCGGCCGCGCAGGTCGGCGACGGCGGCCAGCACAGCGGCGGGATTCCCGTACAGCGGGCCCAGGTCCCGGCGCAGGACCTCGGCCACACCCGGGTCGACCGGGCCGCCCGCGGCTCGGCGCACCAGGCTCGCGGTCGCGGCGTCGTCCAGCGGGGCCAGGTCCACCACCTGGTCGGCGGCGGCGCGGAGGCCGCGGGCCGTCCCCGGCGGGCAGGAGGCCACGACGAGGTGGCCTGCCCGGTGGACGGCGGTCAGCGCGGGCACCGGGTCGGCGATCAGGTGCGCGTCGTCCACGAGCACCGCGACCGGAGTAAGCGCCCGGACCCGGGCGAACAGCGACCCGATGGCGCTCAGCAGCACGTGCCGCTGCCAGGGCAGCGCGGGCGGGCCCGCGGCGGCGAGCCGGGCGACCGAGGCGAGCGTGTCCGCCACCGGGCCCGCCGTCGCCGTCTCCGCCCGCAGCGCGGCCAGCAGCGCGCCGACCCCGAGCGGGTCCGCCGCGCGGTCGCCCGCGGACACGGCGAGCACCGGCACCCCCGCCTTGCGCAGGGCCGACCCGGCCGCGACCAGCACCGCCGACCGTCCGCTGCCCGGCTCCCCCAGCACCAACCGGACGGCGGGCTCCCGCCCGTCCCACCGCAGTGCCGCCAAGTGCTCCCGCCGCCCGACCAACTCCCCCCGTTGACCGGCCATGCCCGCCACTCCCCTCCGCCGGGACCGCTCACCCGGGTTCGCCCCGCCCGCGGGGACTCCTGAGGTGGACACGTAGCCGGGCGGGGATCGGTTCTCGTGACGCGCGAGCGTTAACAAAGCGGTCCACGGATTGGACTGGCGGCGAAGCGGACAGACCTGTCGGGCTACTGTCTGCCGCGGATGATCGGCGCGGCGGACAGGAGGTCGCGAGGTGGCCGACGCCCTTTCGACGCCGGTGACACTGGTGACCGGCCCCGCCGGGACGGGCCGCACGACGCTGTTGGCGGAAGTGGCCGAGCGGACCGCCGGGACCGGCGGGTTCGTGGCGGGCATGCGGTTCGCCCGCACCGGGGAAGCACTTCCCGCCCGGTTCGAGCTGGTGGACGGACAGGCGCGCGTCCGGACGGCGGGCCCGGCGGGGGCAGTGGGCCCGTGGACGCCGGTCGGGCCGGTGGCGGGGGCGCGACACGATCCGGAGGTCGCCGCGCGGGGCGCGGCGGTGGCGGCGGGGCCGTTGCTGCGGGCCGGTCGCGGGGTGGTGCTGGTGGACGACGTCCACTGGGCCGACGCGGACTCCGTCGCCGTGCTGGCGGCGTTGGCGCGAGAGGTGGCGGGCAGCGGGGTGCGGTGCGTGTGCGCCGCGCGGACGCCCGCGCCGGTGGCGACCCCCCGCGTCCGGGCGCTGGTGGCGCGGTTGCGGGCGGAGGGGCTGCTGGAGTCGGTCCGGTTGGGTCCGCTGCCGCGGCGGACGGTGGCGCGGCTGCTCGCCGAGGAATTGCGGGCGACGCCGGAGCCCGCGCTGGTCGACCAGGTCCTCGCGGTGACCCGGGGGGTGCCCGCCGCGGTCCGGGCTGTGGTCAACGCGGTGCGGGAAAGCGACTCCCTGCGGGTGGTCGACCGGTGGGCTTACCTGACCGGGCCGCTCCCCCGCCGGGCCGGGCACCTGGCGGAGGCGGTGCGCGACCTCGGTCCCGGGGCGTGGGCGGCGGCGAAGGCGCTCGCGGTCGTGCACCCGCTGGGCCCCGGGGTGCCCGACCTGGTCGCGGAGGACGGTCTGGACCTCCTGGTCAGCGCCGGGGTCGCGCACCGGGGCCTGGGCGGGCGCTCGTGGCGGTTCACCATCCCGGTCGTCGGCGACGCCGTTGCCGCTGCGGCGGGGCCGTTCGAGCGGGCGGGCAACGCCGCCGCGGCGGTGTCGGCCGTCTGGTCGGGCGCCGCGCGCTGCGACCCCGGCGCGATGGCCGCGCTGAGCGCCTGGGCGGGTCCACTGCTCGATCCCGAGCGGGCCGCGCGGGAGCTGCTTGACCACGCCGATGACCGGCCCGAAGCGCTCGCCGCGGCCTTCGGCCTGGCGCGAGAACCGCGGACGCGGGTCGCCGCGGGCTTGCGGCTCACCGCCGCGCGCCACGCCGACGGCGACCACGCCGAAAGCCTCCGCCTGGCCTCGGCGCTCCTGGGCGGGGGCGGCCTGGCCTCGGACGACGCGCTCCTGTCGCGCATCACCATTGTCGAGTCGTTGTTCGCGCTCGGGGACACCGCGGCCGTGGCCGGGGTCGCCTCGTCCACGTGGGAGTGGCCGGACGCCGCCGACCCCGGTCCCGAGGTCGCCGCCCGCGCCCTCGCGCTGCTGGACCGCTGGACCGAGGTCGGCGCGCTCTCCGAGGACACCGGCCTGCTCGGCACGGCGGGGCTGTGGTGCGGCCTCCCCGGCCCGCCGCCGTCACGCACCGCCCTCCTCGTCGCGGGCGAGCCCGCGCCCCGGGCCCCGGTGGCCCGAGGCCCTGGGCTGCACGACGAGGTCATGGCGGCCGCCGCGCGCGGGGAGGCCGACCGTGCCGTCGACCTCGCACGGCGGGTCGCGGCCGAGGGCGGGCACCGGTACGGGCTCGGATGCACAGCCGCGCTGCACACCGCTGTGTCGCTACTGGTCGCCCAGGGGAGGCTGACCACCGCGCGCGCCCTGTTGGACTCCGGCGGGCCCGCGCCGCTGGGACACCTGCGCGACCTCGGCGAAGCGGTGGTGGCGGCCGCTCTCGGTGACTGGACGCGGGCAACGGCGCGGTTGCGGACCGCCTTGTCCTTTGCGGACAAGGGTGTCCTGGTGGGGTTGGAGCTGTGCTGGTCGGAGTTGGCCGCTGTGGCGGTGGCGACCGGGAACCGGGCAGTGGCCGCGCAGGCGCTGCGGGGGGTCGAGCGGGTCGCGACCGCGCTGGCGACCGGACGCGCGGAACTGCACCTGTCGATGGCCCGTGCGACGGTCTCGGGCGACCGCGCCGCGGGCGACGCCTGTCTGCGCGTGGCCCGGGAACGGGGGCAACCCGCCGAACTCGCGGCCGTGGTCCGCAGGCTGGTCGAGCACGGCGGGGCCGATCCCAGGCTCCTGCTGGAGTCCTACGACCTGCTGGGCGGCACGGGGGCGTTGCTGCACCGCTCCTGGACGCGCACCCTGATGCGGGAGCGCGGTGTGCCGGTGCCCGGACGGCGGGAGACCGCGGCCGAGAACGAGCTGCTGCTGGCCCGGTTGACCGCGGGCGGCCTGAGCAACAGGGATCTGGCCGCCGTCCTGCGCACCAGCACCAAGAGCGTCGAGGGCGGCCTGAGCAGGCTGTTCACCCGCACCGGCTACCGTTCCCGCATCGAGCTCTCCACGGCCATCCTGACCGGCGAGTACCGGCCGAAGCCTTAACTGGACGGGAATCCCCCGCCAACGCGCAGTCGATCCCCGCGTACCCGGCGACGCGTGGAAACCTTTGCGGTACAAGAGTTTCCGAGGGGATTTCCGGTCCGCCCGCCGTGGCGGAAGATCAGCGGCGGCCTTGGCGGCGTCAAGCCTTCGCAGGAGAATCCGACACGACCTGGAACATCGTGAAAGGACTGCCATGTCAGGATTCCGCAAGCGCGTGGTCGCGGCCCTCACCGCGCTGGTCGCCGTCCCCGCGCTGGTCGCCGTCCCCGCCCTGCTCGGCGGGGCCCTCGTCCCCGCGGGAGCCTCCGCCGAGGCGTGGGGAGGGCTCCCGCTCTGCGTCGCCAACCGGTGCTACAGGTAGCCGACCGATGACGGGACCGCCCCTCGCCGCCAACGGCGCTCAGGCCGAGGGGACGGTCCCGGAAACCGTGGTGCCGCGGCCGGGGGCCGACTGGATTCGGGCCGTGCCGCCCACCGCGGTCGCCCGGGTGCCCAGGTGGTGCAGGCCCGAACCGGGCGGCAGGTCGGCGAAGCCGGGGCCGTCGTCGGACACGGCGAACCGCAAGCCGCCCGGGACCGCGTGCAGGGTCACGGTGATCGCGGCTCCCGGGGCGTGCTTGTGGGCGTTGTTCACCGCCTCCATGCAGATGAAGTAGACGGCCGACTCCACGACTGGCGCGCAGCGGGGCACGCCGGGTCCGATGTCAAGGGCGACGTGGTCGTGCTGGGCCAGCTCGGCGGTCAACGCCGCGGCCAAGCCGTCGGACACCAGCGCCAGCGGCAGGACGCCCGCGGCGGTGCGGGCGACCAACTCCTCCGCGGTGTCCAATTTGGACTCCAGGTTGGCGAGCACGGCGGCGGCCCGCTCCGGTTCGCCTGCTTCGAGGGAGTGCTCGACCAGGGCCGCGACGAGTTTCAACGAGACCAGGTGGTGCTGCGCGCCGTCGTGCAGGTCGCGTTCCAAGCCGCGGCGCTCACTGTCCATCTCGGCCGCCGCCCGCCAGCGCAGGTCGGCGAGGTCACGGGCGGCGGTGTCCCCGGCCCGGCGCGCCGCGTCGGCTTCGGCGCGCAACCGCGCCTCGGCGACCACCGGCCCCAGCACCGCCGTCAGCGCGGCGACCGGGCCCGCGTCGGCGGGCACGAGCGACAGGACCCCCTGCACCTCACCGCCGTGGTCGACCGACACCGCCCACCCCGGACCGTCCTCGCCCCAGCCGTGCCACCGGTCGGCGACTTTGATCCAGCAGCCCCGCGCGCCCACGGCCCGGCCGATCCCCTCGGCCAGGACGGCCAGGTCGGCGACGGAACCGGACGGACGGGGCGCACCGAGCCAGGCCACGACCGCCGCGACCGCCCGTTCTCCCCGTTCCCTGGCCCGCACCTCTCGACCGTACCCGCCGCCGTTCAGCCGCGGAGGGCGGCGAGAACACCCTCACAGGTGCGGGTGAGGGTCTCGGCGGCCGAGCGCGCCGACGCCGCGGTGGCCGGGTGGGAGGCCAGGGCGCGCCAGTGGTCGGCGGCGGCGCGGGCGACAGCGCGCAGGCGCTCGTCCGGAGAGCCGCCGGGCACGCCGAGACGGGTCCTGGGGTCGGTGCCGTGCACCCCGAGCAGGCGCAGGGCCGCGGGGAGGTCGTCGCGCAACGGGACGGCGCCGCGCTCGATGTCGTCCAGCAGGTCCAGTTCGGCGAGGTCGTGGGCGCCCGAGCGGACCCGGTCGGCCGACCAGCGCAGGGCGTGGTCGGCGGGCAGGTCGCGCAGGAGGGCGGCGACGGCGGTCAGGGCCCGGCGGGCGGCCCCGGCGTCGGCGCGGGCCAGCAGCGCGCGACCCAGGCTCTCCCGGACGGCGGTGAGCCCGGACGCCACTGCCAGCGCGGCGGGCAGCCCGCTCGGCCCGTCGGCGGCGCGGGCGGCCTCCAGCGCCACGGCCACGTCCGGGGCGGGCAGGCGGGGCAGCGAGTACGGCGGCGGGGACAGCAGCGAGTCGCGTTCGTCCGCGCGCAGCGTCGCCGCCACCAAGGCCAGCGCCGGACGCAGGCCCGCAGGGTCGACCACGACCACCCGGTACCCCGACGACGCCAACGCCGACCGGCACCAGGACGGCAGCGGCGACGGGCACAGCACCGCGTCGACCGACCACCGCGGCGCGGACGGGAGCTCGGCGGCCAGGGCGGCGTCCACCGGTCCGGGGACCGCCAGCACCGACAACCCTCGCAGCACGTCGGCGGGCAGACGGACGACGGGGGTGCCGAACGCGTCGACCGCGGCGCCGTCGCCGTGGGCGAACCACGTCGTCCGCTCCACCGGCGGCAGGTCGACGCCGAGCAGGGCGGCGACCACGGTCGTCGTGCCCGGCCCGGCGAGGACGGCCAGCCGGGGCGGGCGGTCGAGGCGTTCGGCGACGGCCGCCCAGCGGTCCCTGGTGTCCTGGTCGGCGGCGGCCCGCCAGCCCTCGTCCACCAGGGCGCGCACGCTGTCCAGCAGCGACGCCTCCCCGGCGTGGTCCGGCGGGGCCCCGATGCGCTCGGGGAGGGTGACCGTCACCGAGACCGACCCGTCCTGGCCTGCGGCGCACTCCACGGCGCCGCCCAACACTGCGATCCGGTCGGCGTCGTCGGAGAGGGCGGCGGCCGTCTCCGCCGGGCCCTCCGGGCGCACCGCGGTGAGCAGGACCCGCAGGGTCGTGTCCGTGCGGGCGAAGTCGACGGTGACCGGCGGGCCGCCCGCGCGGTCGGCGACCAGGCCGAGGACGGCCGCCACCGCGTGGTACAGCCCGGACTCGACCTCCCAGCCCAACCGCCTGCCCAGGTCGCCCCGGAGGCGGACCGGTCCCGGCAGGGTCGCCGCCAGCTCCTCCAGCGCGGCACGGGGTCCCCGGTCCGGCAGCATCGCCGGGTACACCCCGCGCACCACCGCCCGGAAGGTCTCGATCAGCTCGTCCAGCGACGCCCGCAGGCAGTCCGCCTGCCGCTCCGGGGCGGGACTGTCGAGCGCCGACCGCAGTCCGGCCACGGCGGTCCGGACGTCGGCGAAGCCGCGGCCCGCCACGGCGGTGATCGCGCCGACGAGCCTACGGCGCTCCAGGTCCCTGGCCTCCGCCAGCCGGGTGCGGGCGGCGGCGAGGTCGGCGGCGAGGGCCTCGGCGCGGGCGGCGGCCCGGTCGCGGGCGGAGCGCGCCTCGTCGAGCCGGACCGCCAGGTCGAGCCAGCCCGCGGTCTCCCGCAGCGCGGCCCGGTCGCCGCCGCCGAGCCTGCCCGTCTTCGCCACCGCCACCGTGCCGCCGCCTGGCAGGGTCGCCACGGCGGCCGCCGGGTCGGCGGGGTCGGGCGGGTCCGCGCGCGGCGGCCACGCCGCGACCGGCACCGGACCGGCCGGTCCCGGCGCGCGGTAGATCGCCTCCCCGCCGACCATCTCGGACAGGTTGCGCACCAGGGCCGACACCAGCAGCGGCGCCGGCGCGGTGGCGGCCACCTCGTGCGGGGGCCTGCCCCGGCCGCGGCGCGCGCGCACCGCTAGCCGCCGATCCGGCGCGACCGCAGGTAGGCCAGCACGGCGAGGACGCGGCGGTGGTGGACGGTGGGGTCGCCGGAGATGTCAAGTTTGGTGAAGATCGAGGCGATGTGCTTCTCCACCGCCTTGGCGGAGACGAACAGCTCGCCCGCGATGCCGTTGTTGGTGCGGCCCTCGGCCATCAGCCGCAGCACGTCCGACTCGCGCTCGGTCAGCGCCGCCAGCGGGTCGTCGGCGGCGGACTGGCCCTTCACCAGGCGCTTGGCGAGCACCGGCTCGATCACGATCTCGCCCGCGGCGATGCGCTCCAAGGTGTCGCCGAGCACCCGCACGCCCGCGACCTGCTCCTTGAGCCGGTAGCCGATCCGCTCGGTGCCGATCTCCAAGACCCGCATGAGGTAGTGGGTCTCGGCGTAGTGCGACAGCAGCAGCAGGCCGATGTCCGGGTGCGACGCGCGCAGACGCTCGGCGGTGACCAGCCCGCCGTCGGGCTCGGGTGGCATCCGGATGTCGAGCACGGCGATGTCGACCGGCTCGGTCGCGACCAGACCCAGCAGCTTGTCGCCGTCGGGCACGCAGCCGACGACCTCGTGCCCTGCGGCCTCCAGGAGCAGCACCAGGCCCTCGCGGAACAGGGCGCCGTCCTCGGCGATGGCTACCCGCACCGGACCACCGCCCAGCGCCTGCTGGGGACGTCGCCGTGGGCGGTGACGCTGACCCGGACGAGCCTCCGCCCGCCGCGCAACCGCACCGACACGGCCGTGCGGGGGCACAGCGACCGCAGGTGGTCGGCGACCAGCAGGGCGGCGCGCCGGTGGTCGCGGCCCGCCAACCCGCGGGCGTCGACGGTGAGGGCGATGTCGCGGCGTTCGGCGACCGAGCGCAGGGCGGCCTCCATCCCGGCGCCGGTCAGGACCGGCGGGTACAGGGCCTCCCCCAGCGTGCGCAGATCGTCGAGGACACCGCGTACGGTGTCCTGGGCGGCGTCGAGTTGTCGACGGCCTGCCGGGTCGGTGAGGTTCACGTCGAGCAACCCTAGTTCCAACGCCAGGGCGGACACCCGCAGCGCGGGCCCGTCGTGCAGCAGGCGCTCCCATTCCCGCCGCAGTTCGGCGGTCTCCCGGTCGGGCGCCCGCAACCGGCGGGAGCGCGCGCCGAAGCGGGCACGCCACGCACGCACCAGTCCGGTCACCCGGCGATGATCCCAAGAACGGGCGGCACGGTGACAAGGTGGAATCCCCCAAGTTAGGGGTAGGGATATCCCTACCCCCGGGTGATCTGCCTACCATCGGCCCGTTCGGCGTCTTTCTCCCACGGAGGCATTCCTGATGCGGTACGGCCTTGGCATCGACCTGGGGACCACGTTCACTGCGGCCGCGGTGTCCGGGCCCGCGGGGACCAAGATGGCCGTGCTCGGTCGGGACGTGGTGACCCCCTCGGTCGTGTTCGCCACCCCGGGCGGGCGACTGCTGACCGGTGAGGCGGCCGAGGCCGCGGGCGAGCGGGAGCCGGTACGGGTGGCCCGCGGCCACAAGCGCCGCTTGGGCGACCCGACGCCGCTGGTCGTCGGCGGCGCGGCCTTCTCGCCCGCGGCGCTGCTGGCCGCGCAGTTGCGCGACGTGCTCGGCGTGGTCGGCGCCACCGAGGGCGCCGCGCCTGACGAGGTCGTACTGACCTGCCCGGCGGTGTGGGGCCCCTACCGGCGCGAGCACTTCGCCGAGGTGCCGCAACTGGCCGGGGTGCGGGACGTGCGGGTGGTGACCGAGCCGGAGGCCGCGGCGATGCACTACGCGGTGGAGCGGCGTCTCGGCGAGGGCGAGCTGATCGCCGTCTACGACCTCGGCGGCGGCACGTTCGACTCGACGGTGCTGCGCGCCCGCGCCGACGGCATGGAGATCCTCGGCACCCCGGAGGGCGTCGAGCGGCTCGGCGGGATGGACTTCGACGACGCCCTGCTGAGCAACGTCGACGAGCGGCTCGGCGGCGCGATCGGCGCCCTCGACCCCGCCGACCCGGCGGCGGCGGCGGTGCTGGCGGAGATCAGGGCCCTGTGCGTGCGCGCCAAGGAGGAGCTGTCCACCGAGCCGGACGTGCGGCTGCGGGTCCCGCTGCCCTCGGGGCCGCGCGAGGTCGTGGTCACCCGGCTGGAGTTCAACGACATGATCCGGCCGTCGGTCGCCCTGACCACCGAGGCGTTGGAGCGCACGGTCACCTCGGCGGGGCTGACGCCGCGGGACCTGTCCGCGGTGCTGCTGGCGGGCGGGTCGTCGCGCATTCCGCTGGTGGCGCAGATGGTGTCGGAAACCTTCGGCAGGCCGGTGCGGGTGAGCCTGCACCCCAAGTTCACCGTGGCGCTGGGCGCGGCGATGGCCGCCACCACCCGGCCCGCGACGGCCACCCCGCCCGGGGGGCTGCCCGCCGCGGGACCGGCCACCCCGCCCGGCGGCGAGGTCGTGCCCGCCGCGCCCGCCGTCCCCGCCAGGCGCAAGTGGCTGGTGCCCGCGGCCGCGGCCGCCGTGGTCGCGGCCGCGGCCGCCACCGTGGTCGCCCTGCTGCCCGGCGACGACACCCCGGCCGCGGCGGCGATGCCGGGGACGGCGGCCACAACGACCACCGCGAACACCAACAAGCGCATGTCCAGCACGGAGACGCGCATCTTCGACGAGCAGGACGTCCCGCCCTTCGGCAGCTACATCGCCTCGGACGAGAACTGGGCGGGCACCCGCCTGGGCCCCACCAGGGCGGGCGCCCACAGCGCGATCACGGTGGCCCCCGGCGACCTCGGCGACGGCGAGAACGGCCTCACCGCGACCTGGACCGGGGCGGGTTCGGGCCAGCTGTACTTCCAGGACCCCGGCAGCAAGCTGGACCTGACCCCGGTCGTGGAGAGCGGCGGCGCGATGGTCTTCGACGTCGTCGTCCGCACGCCGCCGCGGGCGCGGACCGCCATCGGGGTGCACTGCACCTACCCGTGCGCGGGCGAGGTGGAGGGCACCGCCCTGTTCAAGGGCCTGCCGGTGGGCAGGCGCACGACTGTGCGCATCCCGTTGTCGTGCTTCGTCCAAGCCGGTCTGGATCCGACCAAAGTGGACACGCTGCTGCTCGTCCGCACGGAAGGCGCCTTCGACGCCACCTTCGGCATGGTCCGCTGGCTTCCCGGCCAGGCCGACAACCCGGAGTCCGCCAAGTGCACCGACCTGGTCTGAACGGCTGGTCCGTCCACAGGGGATTACCCCCGCTCAGCCGGACCGCGTCTTTCAAAAGCGTCCACTGAGGATGGGGGGACATGAGAGTTCTCGTCGTGGGGGCCAGCGGGTTCATCGGTAGGCACATTGTGGCCCACTTGCGCGAATACGGGCACACCGTGACCGCCGTCGCCCGCACCGCCCGGCCAGGCGTCGACCACACCGTGGACGCGTCGGCGGTCTCGGCGCAGACCTGGCGCCCCCTGCTCACAGGCCACGACGGCGTCGTGTTCGCCGCGGGTTACGACGACAGCGGCAAACCGCCCCGCCGCCCGTCCTACCGGCGCTACCACCAGGGCAACGTGGCGTCGGTGGTCGCCCTGATGGGTGCCGCCCGCGCCGAGGGCGTCTCCGCCGCGGTCGTCCTCGGCTCCTACTTCACGCACTTCCACCGGCAGATGCCGGAGCTGCGCCTCGCCGACCGGCACCCGTACGTCCGCAGCCGCGAGGAACAGGCCGTACGGGCCCGCGCCGCGGCCGGTCCCGACCTGCCGGTCACGGTCCTCGACCTGCCGTTCGTCTTCGGGCGCGTCGGGAACCACCTGCCGATCTGGTCGCCCGGCCTCATCGACTACGCCCGGTCCTCGGCGCCCTTGTTCGCCCCGAAGGGCGGCACCGCGGGCGTCACGGCGACCCACGTCGCCGAGCAGACCCTCCGCCACCTCCAGGACCCGGCGGGCACCGACATCGCCTTGGCGGAGGCCAATCTCACTTGGAAGGCCCTGCTGGCGCAGATAGCGGCGGCGACGGGAAACCCGCGCCGGGTGCGGCACCTGCCCGCGCCGCTGGTCTGGACCCTCCTGACGCTGGCCTCGGCGACCCACCGCCTCACCGGCCGGGAACCGGGCCTGACCGCGTCGGCCATGCCCGACCTCCTGTTGCGCGACCTCTTCATCACCCCGGCCGTTCCTCGCGACCTCGGCGATGTCATCACCGACATGGCGGCCACACCCTGAGGCCACCTCGGCGGTGCGGACGGGTCAGGCCAGGGGGGCGACGGCCTCGAACACCGCCGACCGCGGCGGCAGCTGCCGGTCGAGGCGGGTGGGGGCGTGCAGCCAGTGGCCGGTCGCGGCGCCGGGGGACGCGGACGGCAGCGGCAGCAGGGCCGGGGCGCGCAGGTGCGTCGCCCAGGAGGGCAGCTCGGCGGAGACGGAGTCCTCACCGGTGCTGAAGAGGAAGACCGCCTGGCCGCCGAGGACCAGGACCGGGCAGCCGCGACCGGCGCACAGCACCCGCAGGCGGACGGCCCCGGCCAGCGGGAGGGGGACGGCGACGGCCTCGACGCCGGAGCCGAGGTCCAGGAAGACGGCCTCGCCCGCGGTGGTGACGGGCCAGCCGAGGACGCCCGCGTAGCGGTCGACGTCGGCGAGGAGGGCGTGCAGGCGCTCCGAGCCCGGGATGGTGTCCGACTTCGCGCGGGTGGTGGTGGTGGTGGCCATGTCCGTCTCCTGTCAGGCTGTTCCTCTGTCTCTACAACCACCACGGCCCCGGCTCCCCGGCGGGTTCACCGCTTCCGTGTCACCGCCGCAGGGGGACGACGTCCTCCGGGAGGAGCAGGCACAGGTCGGTGACCGTCGGCGCGGCGATCGAGCGGGTGCGGCGGGCGTGGGCGGTGACGGCGGCGTCCAGGACCTGGCGGGCGTAGCGGCCGTTGCCGAAGGACTCCCCGCGCACGGCCGAGGCGAAGTGGCTGCGCAGGGCCGCGACCGTCGGACCGCTGCACTCGTAGCCCGCGGTGGTGGCGTGCTGGCTGACGATGGTGACCAGCTGGTCGGTGGTGTAGTCGGCGAAGTGGACGCGGTGGGAGAAGCGCGACGACAGGCCCGGGTTGGCGGCCAGGAAGCCGTCCATCTCGCGCTCGTAGCCCGCGGCGATCACCACGACCTCGTCGCGGTGGTCCTCCATCAGCTTCACCAGGGTGTCGATGGCCTCGCGGCCGAAGTCGTGGCCGCTGCCGCCGGAACTGGACAGCGTGTAGGCCTCGTCGATGAACAGCACGCCGCCGCGGGCGCGGTCGAACGCCTCGGTGGTGCGCCGGGCGGTGTGCCCGACGTACTCCCCCACCAAGTCGGCCCGGCTGACCTCGGTGACCTGGCCCTGGGCCAGCACGCCGAGGGCGGTGAGCAGCGAGCCGTACAGCCGGGCGACGGTCGTCTTGCCGGTGCCCGGCGGCCCCGCGAAGATCAGATGCCTGCTCAGCGACGGCACCGGCAGTCCGGCCGCCTGCCGCTGGCGGGCGGAGGCCAGCAGGTCCACCATGGCGGCGACCTCGGTCTTGACGTCGTCGAGTCCCACCAGCGCGCGCAGCCGGTCCATCAGCTCCTCGACGCGTTCCTCGTCCACCCGGCCTGCCCCCGCCCCGACCGAGGACCCCGGCAGCGGGCCGAGGTCCTCGGGCAGCAGCTGGGTCAACGCCACTTGGTCGACCCGGGCGACCTCGGCCAGCCGGTACGCCTGGCGGCCGATCATCTCCTCGAACACCTTGCGCGCGGTGCGGCCGTTGCCGAAGGCGGCGTCGCGCGGGAGTTCGGTGAAGTAGGTGTGCAGGGCGTCACGGGTCTCGAATTCCAGGCGGTACTGGTGGCCGGCGCACAGACCCTCCACAATGGTCACCAGTTCCGCCGAGGAGTAGTCGGTGAACTCGATCGTGCGGGAGAAGCGCGACGACAGGCCGGGGTTGGCGGCCAGGAACGCGCGCATGTCGTTGGTGTAGCCCGCGACGATGACCACGACGTCGTCGCGGTGGTCCTCCATCAGCTTGACCAGGGTGTCGATGGCCTCGCGGCCGAAGTCCGGGCCGTTGCCGCCGCCGCCTTGGGCGAGGGTGTAGGCCTCGTCGAGGAACAGGACGCCGCCGAGGGCGGCCTCGAACCGCTCGGTGGTCTTGAGTGCCGTGCCGCCGATGACGGAGGCGACGAGGTCGGCGCGGGCGACCTCGACCAACTGCCCGGTGCGGAGCACGCCGAGGGCGGCCAGGATGCGGCCGTAGAGCCGGGCGACCGTGGTCTTGCCAGTGCCCGGGGAGCCCGCGAACACCAGGTGCCTGCCCAGCGGCGGCGAGGGCAGTCCGGCGGCGGCGCGGCGCTCGGCCATCTGGTGCAGCCGCACCAGGGTCTCCACCTCGCGTTTGACGCCCCCCAGACCGGTGAGGGCGGCCAGATCCGCCAGCAGGGCGTCCAAAGTGGCGTCCGAGGGGCGGTTGACAGCGGGGTGGGACTCCGCTTCCGCGGGCGCTTGCTTCTCCGGTTCCCGAATGGGCACCAGAGCGCCCGGACCGCCACCGGGAAGGTTGAGGTCGCGTCCCCGGTTGCGTTCCACTCGGCAGTCGCGCACCTCGACGGATTCGGCCGAGGTGGACGCGACGCCGTCGCCGAGGTTGTCGGCGACCTCGCTGCCGGTGATCCCGCCGGTAGCGCCGGTCTCCCACACCGCACCCGCGGCGCACTCGCGCACCGTGGTCCCCTCGACGGTCAGCCGCGCCCCGCCGCGGGCGGTCAGCCCGGCGCCAGCGGCGCCGGTCACCCGGGACTCGGCCACCCGCGCCGACGCCCTGTCCTCGGCGACCACGCCCCCACCCGCCCCGCCGCGCAGGTCGCAGCGGGTCAGGGTGACCGACGCGCCCGCCGCGAGGACGGCGTCGTGACCGGCCCCGGAGATCTCGCAGTCGGCCAACTCCGCCGAGGAGTCCTCCAGCACGTGCACGGCGTGCCCGCCGGAATCCTCGATCCGGGTCCGTTCGATCCGGGCGACGGCGCCTTGGACGAGCACCACGGCCTGGGCCGCGGTGCGCTCGATCCGGCAGTCCAGCAACACCGGGCGCGACCCGCCCGCGGCCAACACCGCCGCACCGTCCACATCGGACAGCACGGTGTGCTCCAGCGTGATGCTGCTGCCGTTCTCCAGGACGACAGCGGTGCCGGACACGCCATCGACGCGGCACCCGGTGAGCGTTCCGTCCGCGCCGTCGGCGATCAGGACCGCGCTCTGTGCCTCGGCGACCCGGCAGTCGACCAGGCGCGGCGCGGCGCGGTCCCTGGCGACCAGGGCGGTGGTGGCCACGCCGACCAGCTCGCAGCCCTCCAGCTCCGCGCGCCCGTCCTCGAACACGAGCACACCGGCCCCGCCGGGGTTCGCCACCCGGGTCTGCCGGGCCCGCAGGTCGCCGCCGCCGCGAACCACCACGGCCACCTGCGAGTCGGCCCGCACCGCGCACTCCTCGACCCGCAGCGTCCCGCCCCGCACCTCGACGGCCTTCTCGCCGCCGCGGTGGACGAAGACGATGCCGGACACCACGGCGTGCTCCGCGGCCAGCCGCAGCACGGGTGCGCCCGCGGCCTCCACCCGGACCTCGCCCGCCGCCCCGGCGCCGGACAGGGTGACCTCCCGGTCCAGCACGACCGACTCGGCGTACACGCCGGGCCGCACGGCGATCACGTCCCCGTCGGCCGCGGCGGCGACGGCGTCGCCGATGGTGCGGAAGCAGTCGGGCTCGGTGGGCGAGACGCCCAGCACCGAGCGCAGCGCGGTCATCCGGCCAGCCACAGCGGGCCCTCCTCGCGGTCGGGGACCAGCGCCGCGCGGACGCGGTGGCGGTCCAGGTGGGTGAGCGGGGCGGGCCCGGCGGCGCGCGCGGCGTGCTCGGCCAGGGCGTCGTCGGGCCGCACGAGGTGCCGGTCGAGGTAGTAGCCCGCGGCGTCGGACCACACCCAGGAGCCGTCGGAGCGCAGGTCGGCGGGCACCGGGCCGCCGGAGGCGGAGAGCAGGTCGGGCAGGACGCCGGGCAGGGGCGCGACGACCTCGCCGCCGCCGAGGAAGTCCAGCAGCCGCTGCCGCTCCTCCACGTCGACGACCAGTTCGCGGGTCGGGGAGAAGTACGGCCCGCCTTCCGGGGTCGCGCCGTCGAAGGTGCGCGCCACCCGGACCGGGACGACCGGGGCCGCCGTCCACAGCAGCGCGGCGGCGGCGAGCGCGGCCTCGTGGTAGCCGGGCAGGGGCGTGCCCGGCCCGAACACCTCGACCCGGGGCGAGGCCTCCCCCGCCCCGGCCAGCGCCCGCTGCACGGTCGCGGCGACGGCGGGCAGGTCGGCGTCCGGGGCGGTCTGGACCAGGTAGACGGCGTCCGCGCCGTCACGAACGGCCCGCCAGCACGCGGTGACGGGGAGGTCGGCCACCGCGGCGGCCGCGGCCCGGTCGGCTGGGGTGTGCCCGTCGGGCCCGGGGCCGAACCGCCCCTCCGGCGCGCGGTCCTCCCCCGGCTGGGCGACGACCGCGAGGGCGTCGAACAGCCGCGACAAGGTGTCGGCATCGTCCGCGGCGAGCGCGGCCCTGGCGACGGCCAGCCAGCCGTCGGGGACGGCGCCCGCCAGGGCCAGCAGGGTGGTGTGCGGGTCGGTCATCGCGGTCCCTCCGGTCACGGATGCGGCGCTCTCACCGCCCACACGGGCCGCGCCGGGCCCGGGGTTCACCCTCATGCCCCCACCGGCTCCCACCAGGGCGCGACGCTGTCGGCGGCCTCGGTGACACGCGGTGGGCAGACCTGGCGAAGCCGGTCCAGGGCGGTCTCGGCAGGCGCTGACGACTCGGCGGCCAGCACCAGCCCCGGCTCGACGGCCAGCACCCGCAGACGGGTGTGGGCGGGCAGGACGGCGACCCCGGCCCCGGCCACCAGCCCGTCGACGCGGCGGGCGCTGGTGGTCCAGATGAGGGCGGCGGGCCCGTCCGGCGCGGTGGCGTCCACCATCACGGGCAAGGGCAACGACACCGTCTCGCCCACGACACACCGTGTCGCGGGGAGCCGCCGCGCCACCACGCCGCGCAGAGTGGGCAGCCTGCGCAGACCGGCCGCCAGACAGGTGTGGAAGACCGTGTCGTACTCGTCCTCCGGGTCGGCGGCGAACACCCTCGCGACAGTGAGTTCGGTGAGAAGCGCGGCCTGGTCCCCGCCACCGCCCCGCAACCCGGGGCGCTCGGCCAGCAACCCGGCCACGACCCGCGACGCGGCGTCGAACCGGGCGCCGAGCGCGGCCCGCACCCGCCGCCGGTCCTCCGGTGTGCTGCGCGCGTCCACGGGCACCTCCGGCCGCGCCGCGGACAGCACGGGCCCGGCGGGCTCGGCCGCGGGGATCGCGGCGGGAGGGCCGCCCACGGGTGCGGCGGCGACCGGTCCGGTCGTGGGAAGCGCGGTTGTCGACCCCGTGGCAGGCAGCGCGACGCTGTGCAGGGCCCTCCCGGAACCCGGCGTCCGCACCGCGACCGGCGCGAACCGCTCCCGCTGGGCCTGTGTCCCGACCAGCTCCGACGTGATCAGGGCGGGCATGGGGGAAGCGGACTGGGGGACGGACCGGGTGAGCGGTTCAGGGGCGGGCGAAGCAGCGGGCGGCGGGGCCGCTTGCGCGCGGGCGGCGGCACTGTGCAGGGCTGGGCTCGGGAGTGGGGATGGCGGCGGGGCCGGAAGTGGGGGCGGGGCCGAGGAAGGCGAGGGAGTCGGGTGCGGTGAGGGGGGTGTGGTGGTCAGGGGGACACGGGTGATCGCGACCGTGGGAACGTGGGATGTCGCTTCGCCGGGGTTTTCGTGAGACGGGGTGGCGGGTTCGGCCGCGCGCGGAGGCGGGGAGGTGCTGAGGGGGTGGCGGGTGATACGGGTCCTGTCCCAAGTGGACGCGAAGCGTTCCTCGCCGAACAGGGGGTCGGCCGAGGGGGGTCCGGGCGGGTGGAGGGCGCGGGTGGCGTTGACGACGGCCAGAGTCGAGGGCGGGAGCGGGGGCGCGGCGGGCAGCACGCGGCCCGACGGGGTGACCACCACGCGCGCCTGGCCGGAGGCGGCCGGGATGGGGGCCGGGGGTGGGGTGACGACGTCGCCCACGGACAGTCGTCGGGCGGCCGCGAGCGCCGTCGGACTGGTCGGGAGGATGCGCAGAACGGCTTTGGTCTCAGGTGGGAGGTTCTCGGTCAACGCCGTCAGCGCATCGACCACGGTGGGCGGGACGTCGGTGGTGGCGACGAGGACCAGGTCGGCGGTGGGACCCGCTGGGGTGTCCCACCGCGGGTCGGGGATCAGGGTTTCCGGGCGGGCCAGGAGGCCGCGCGGGATTACGTCGACCACCCAGTCCTCGGTCAACCGGTAGGTCCCGGGCCGGCCGCTCGGGGGGAGTTGGGCCGGGGCGGTCCAGAGGAGCGGGGTGGACGGGGTGTCGGGACGGTAGAGGCTTTCCACCGCGAAGGGCGGCCAGGGCCCTGCGTGGAGGGAGTGGCGGACGCGCAAGGGTGCGCGGAGGGTGTCGGCGAGGACGCGCGGCAGGCCGGTGCGACCGTGGTCGACCAGGATCGCGGCGGCGCGGATGTCGCCGGGGAGGGCGGACAGGAGGGCCGCCGCCGCGGCGGGTCCGGGCGGCGGGTCGTCGGGGTGCCCCAGGACGACGAGGAGGTGTTCGGGGTCGGGCGGGAGGTCGTGGAGGGGGTCGTCCGGTCGGGCGGGGGCGTCGGGGTGGCGGAGCCAGAGCCCGGCGGGGACGGACTCGGTGTGCGGGTGGGCGGGCAGGCCCGCCTCCCACCACGGCTCCGGCCGCCGCTGCCCGCCGCGGCGGTATTCCCCGCCGGGCAGGAAGGACACCCAACTGCCGTCGACCACGACCGTGCCGTCCCGCAGAAGCCGAGGCGCGCCGTCGGCTGCGGTGACCGCCACCCCGAGCCGGTCGGCCAGCAGACAGGCGGGCGGCACGGACCCGTCCGCCCCGACCGCGCCCATCCCGTCAGCCACCAGCAGCAACGGCCCGTCGACGACGTCGGCGAGGTCGGCGACCAACCACGGGTCCACAGCGGCCAACGCCACCGCGGCCGAGCCGCCGACCAGCACCGGGATCTCCCCGCCACCAGCGGGCAGCCGAGCTTCGTCACCGGGCGACAGCCGATCCAGGTCGCAGGCAGGCGGTCGACCCGGACCGCCTGCCGACGGCCGGACCTCCCCGGCACCGGCAAGGACGCGGATGGTCTCCTCATCCACCGCACCCACCACCAGAACGGGCCCCACCCGTCGCACCAGCGTCTGCCCGTCGCCGGTCCATGCCGGGGCTTCCGCGGTGTCAGTGGGCGACTGGGACTCCCCGCCATCGAACGGCACCCGGGTATCCGCGGTGTCCGCGGGCACCTCGATCCCCCCGGCGCCGGCAGGCGGCCGGGACTCCTCACCGCGAGTCGGCACGCGGGCGTCCGGGTCGCCGGTGGGGGTGGGGGTTCTCGGGGTGAGGGTTCTCGGGATGAGGCCGGGTAGCCGGGTTCTCGGGATGGTGGGCGGCGGGTGGGCGGGTTCGTGGCGGGTGGGGTCCGCTGTCAAGGCGGGCCGGGCTCCTCGTGGTGTGGTCGTGTCGTTCACCGGGTCCCCCTTTCCGGGTCCTCCCCGAGGCACGGCCCGCCTGCCGTGCCGGGTTCACCCGCGGCGGATCTCGGCGTTCACCTCGCTCAGCAGCTTGCCGTCGGGCTGGAACCGGATTCGCCGGGGTTCGTGGGCGTCGGGGCCGATGACGAGGGCGACGACGGGTCGGCCGAGGGCGGTCGCCAGGTCCGCGGCGAGGGCAGCGGTGACCCCCTCCCCCATGACCAGGAGGTGGTCGCGGACGGCGATCAGGCGGGCGCGGGTGCCGCGGACCGCTGTCTCCCCGTCCGCGGCGAGGTCGTCGCGCATGCGCTGGATGTCAGCTCTGCGGTTGTTCATGGCCGCGTCCAGCGCGGCGCCTGCGCGACTCGCGTCCGCGGTGGAGCGGACGGGCGTGTCCCCGACCGTGGCGGCGGACCGGTGCTCGACGTCGACGGAGGTGTTCCGGGTGTCCGCCACCGGGCGGGGTCCGAAGTCGAGGCGCGGCATCGGGCCGCGGAAGACGCGTGGAGCGCGGGTGGGCGGGGCCGCCGAGGAGATGCCCACCAGTTCGGCCGGGGTGCGCAGATTCATCCCCAGCGCGTCGGCGATCTCACGGGCCACCGAGCGGGCGCGCTCCGGACCGTGCCGGTAGACGGACTCGGCGACGACGGCGTGCACGTCCGGGCCGAGGCCCGCGGTGGCCAGGCCGCGGGCGCTGAAGGCGTTGAGCACGATCTCATGGGCAGCCCGGTGGACGTCAGTGAGTCGCGCCTCGGCGGCACGCCGCATCAGGAGGCGGGCGTCCCGCGCCGCCTGCCGAACGCGGTCCGCGGTCCACGGCCGGGCCACCTCGACCAGGACCGACTCGCGGCGGTCCGGGGCGCTCAGGCCGATCGTGGCCGGGGTGTCGGAGCGGCCGCCGGGGACCGTCCGGATCACGACGCCGTCCGGGTCGGCCAGGGTGGCCGGGTCCGCGCCGAGCAGGAGCGCGCGGTCGTGCTGGTTGCGCAGTTCGACACGCACCGCGTCGGCGACGACGTCCGCGCGGCGGGCCGAGTCCTCCACCGCTTTGTCGCCCTTGGCGTTGCTGTAGCCGGTGACGACGACGGTCGAGCGGACGCCGTCGGCCCGGTGTTCGCGGGTGAGCGCCTCGAAGAGCTCCCCGGCGAAGCGGCGAAGCGTGGCGGAAACGTAGAGCGAGGGCTGCCCGTCGAAGACGGGGAACGTGTTCTCCCTCAGCATGCCGACCTTGGGCATATGCGGTTCGGTGACCTCCGCCATCCAGGCGTCCGCGCCCGGGTCGGGCATGGCGCCGATCCCGGTCACGAAGTCCGCGACGAACCGGAACCCGTCCCGGCTGGAGCGGTAAGGGCTGCCCAGGGTGTCGACGCCGACCTGGAAACCGGCCTTGACCTTGTCCGGCCGGACCTCGTAGGTGGCGTACTTGCGGAAGACGGCGGGTGGGTCGCTGAGCAGCACACCGTCCACTTTGGCGAGCCTGCCCGTGCCGCCCGGCCCGGCGGCCAACCCGAACACGAGGTCGGGCATGCCCAGGCGCTTCAGCCCGACGAACGCCGAGGTCCCGGTCGCCTTGACCGCCCCGCGCACCGCGTCGGTCGCGGGCGTCGGCACGACCAGGACCACGACCTCGACCTTCGTGAACTCGGTGAAGCCGGGCGCGGCGAAAGCGAGCAGCTCGTCCAGGACGGCCCGCTGGTCGGCGTCGACGCCCTCCGGGACCGCCAAGGTCTCCTCAGCGGGAGCCACCGAGGGAGCCACCGGGGTGGACGGCGCGTCGACCAGGGTGTCGAACCCGAAGTCGAACCCGAGGTGCTCGGGGTCGGTCGGCGACTCCGGCACCGCGAGGCCCGGCTCGCCACCCGTCTCGGCAAGGGTCGACTCGGGGGCGAAGTCCGCCAGCAAAGCGTCCACACCCGACTCGGAGAAGACGTCATCGGGCTCCGGTTCGCTTGACCGCGTGCTGTCCGTGTCGGACCAGGCGGGTCCGACCACGAGGTCGTCCGCCGCCAGGCCCTCCAGCGACAGCTCGTTGATCCCCGGCACATCCGAGGGCGCGTAGTGCGAGCCGGAGTCGTCGGAGACGCCACCCTCGGAATACACCGACGAGGCGTCGTCGACATAGCGGACCGCGTCGGCGGCGCCGTCGTCGTCCTCCGCGAACGCGTACTCGGACTGGGAGTAGACCGAATCGGTGTCGGTGTCTTCCTGGTAGAACGTGACGTCCTCCGCGGACGGACCGAGGTCGTCGCTGCGCATCACGCGGCCCGGACGGAAGGTTCCGTGTCCCCCTCCCGCGGGGAGCAGGGCGATGTCGAGCGCGGTGGCGATCTCCTCGGCCGCGGTGTGGGCGCGGCCCGGGCCGTGGCGGTGCAGGATGCCCGTGACGACGGAGTGGATGTCCGGGCCGAGGCCGCTGCCGCGGATGCCCCTGCTGGTGAAGGTGTTCAGGATGATCGACATCGCCGCCTGTTCGGTCTCCTCGACCACATGAGACGGTTCTGTCGACAACAAAAGGCCGGATTCCTCAGCGGCGCGGGCGATCCGTTCCGGGGTCCACGAGCGGCGCGTCTCGACCAGGACCGGTTCGGGGCTCCCGGTCAGGCCCAGTCTGCGCAGCACGCGGGAACCGGTGCCGCTGCGCGCCGACGAGGTGTCGATCAGGACGGCGTCCGGGTCGGGCAGCGAGGACGGGTCGGCTCCCTGGAGCAGCGCACGGGTGTGCTGGTTGCGCAGTTCGACGCGCAGCGCCTCGGCGACCGCGGTGGTGTCCGCCTCCGACTGGCCGGTGACACGGACAGGACCGGGTGTCTCGCCTGACCGGTGGGCGTGGGCGAGAGTGCTGAACAGGTTGCCCGCGAAGTCCCGCAGGCGCGAGGACGTCCGCGGTGACAGTCGGCCGTCGGACACGGGGAATTCGCCGGTGATCGGAGCGTCGAGATCACTGTGGACAGATCGGGCAGGGGTCTGCCCCTGGGAGAAGGCTCCGGCGGCTGCGAGGAAGTCCGCGGCGAAGCGGACGCCGTCGCGGGCGGGGCGGTAGTCGCTGTCGATGTTCTGGACGCCGACCTGGTGCGCCCGCCGGAGCATGTCCGCGTCGACTGTGAACGGACCGGACACCTCGTAGGCGTCGGTCAGCCCGTGCAGGGCGAGGCCGTCCAGCGCGGTCAGCGCCGCCCTCCCGGGTGCCCCCTCGGCGAGTTCGAAGACCAGGTCGAACTGGTTCGCGCGGTGCAGGCGGAGCAGGGCGCGCGGGCCGGGGACGCTGGACCCGGCCGCGGGGACGGGCTCCAGGACGACCAGGACCGAGAGCTCGACCGGACCGGCCTCCGGGGTGGTGAAGGCGAGGAGTGCGTCGAGGACGTCCTGCTGCCCGTCGGCGACCGTGACCGCCTCGCCGATCCCCGCAACGGTCGCCCGCGCATCGGCGACGACCGGGACGGACGGTGTGTCGAACCCGAAGTCGAACCCAAAGTCGAACCCGGGGTTGCCCCCCTCGTCCGCGGCGTCGGAGACCTCCGAGGCCGCGTCCGACCAGGCGGGCTCGACAACGAGCCCCTCAGCGGCCACGTCCTCCAGCGACAGCCCGTTGACACCGGCGACGTCCGAGGGGGCGTAGTGCGAGCCGGAATCCTCCGACACCCCGTCCTCGTCGGAGTACACCGACGACCCGCCGTCCTCGGCGTACTGGACGGTCTCGCCGCCGTTGTCCGACCCCTCCTCCGAGGACGGGTACCCGATCTCGGAACGGAGTGATTCGGTATCGGCGTCTTCCCGGTACACCACCGTGTCTTCTGTGGACTCGCCAGCGTTCTCCGAGAGGTCGTCGCGCCGCGGGAGCGGGCCGAGGTCGTCGCGGCGTGCGACGCGGGGCGCGGCGGCGGCGATGTCGGCGGCGATCCTCGCGGCCTCGGCCCGCGCCGCCTCGTAGCCCTGGCGGGACACGACGTGCTCGGCGATGACGGAGTGGATGTCCGGCCCGAGGCCCGAACTCCTCAGGCGGTGCAGGTCGAACACGCTCTCGATGATCGACGTCGCCTGTCGCTCCGCCGCGTCCACGACAGGAGCGGGCTCCGCGGCCAGCAGGAGGGCGGCCTCGTGCGCGGTGTGCCGGAGCCGTGCCGGGTTCCAGGGGCGGTGGACGCCGACCCGGACGGCCGGTTCCACGACCGGGAACCCGAGCCTGCGCAGCATCCGGGACCGGGTGTCCCGTCCGGACGGGCCCTCGACCACGACCCGGTCGGGGTCGGGCAGCGTGGCCGCGCCCGCGCCGTGGAACACCGCGCGGGTGTGCTGGTGGCGCAGTCCGGTCCGCACCGCCTCCGCGACCGCCTGGTCGTTCACCCGGACGGTGGCGGGCGCGCCGCCCGCCCGGTGGTCGAGGGTGAGGGTCTCGAACAGCCGGGCGGTGAACTCGGCCACCTCCGGCGACGCCCCGCCGCGGGGGGCCGGGAAGACGTGCTCCGACGGCAGGTGCCGGTCGTGGTGGACCATCCAGGAGTCGCCGGGCTGGACGGCCGCCATGAAGTCCGCGGCGAACCCCGCGCTGTCGCGGCCCGCGACCTGCTCCACCACGACCCGGTGGCCCCGGCCGACCGCCGCGGGGTCGAGGGGGAACGGCCCGAAGGTCTGGTGCGCCCGCAGCAGCCTGCCGAGGGTGAGGCCGTCCACCGCGGTCACCCCGTGCCCGTCGGTGTGCTCCAACACCAGGTCGAGCTGGCCCGCCCGGTGCAGTCGGACGAGCGCGCGGGGACCGTCCGCGGTCGGGGCGACGATGACCGACACCCCGACCTCGTCGGTGCCCGAGGCGAATTCCCGCAGCGCCGTCAGCACCTTCTGCCGGTCGGCGTCGCCCTCGACCGGGGCGGGAGCCGCGTCGGACCCGGCGTGGTCCGCGGGCGCGTGGTCCGAGGCGGTGCGCTCGGCGGGCGCGGGCTCAGCGGGCGCGTGTTCGGAGTGGAGGCTGCCGGTGTCCGACCAGGCGGGCTCGACGACGAGCCCGTCGGTCAGCACGTCCTCAAGGGACAGCTGGTTGCCCTCGGGCAGGTCGGCGTGCCGCGACCACACCGAGTCCGAGTCGTCGGAGTACACCGAATCCGAGTCGTCGTCCCCGGGGTCGGTGGTGACCGCCTCGCCGATCCCGGGCACGGTCGCGATTGGCTCGACGGGCCCCACCGGGGCGGGCGACGGGGTGTCGAAACCGAAGTCGAACCCGGGGTCGGCGGGGGCGGGCTCCGCTCGGACCGGGCGCGTCGGCGCAACGCCGTCGGAGTCACTGTCGGAATCGTCGGAGTCGCTGTCGGAGTCGTCGTGGACGACGAGCGTTTCCGCGGTCTGCCCGTCCCCGCGGTCGAGGAGCGCTTCCAACCCGAAGTGGTCGGAGTCGCCCTCGGAGGAGTCCGACCAGTCCGACGACGAATCGGCGTCGTCGTCGGAGAGGTCCGGGGACGAGTCGGGCTCCTCCCGGTACACGGTGTACTCGTCGTCCGAGAGGTCCGACTCGGGGTCCTGCCGGTGCACGGAGGTCTCGTCGTCGGAGTACACAGAGGACTGGTCCGCGTCGCTGCCCGGGGGGTGCACGACGATGGCGGGCGGCTCGACCATCGGGCTGGTGAAGGCGGGCGCGGGGGGCGGGGCCAGGCCCAGGTCGGCGGCGATCCTGGCGGCCAGGTCCTCCGCGCCGCGGGCGCCGTTGCGGTGGGCGTCGTCGGCGAGGGCGGCGCGGATGTCGTCGCGGGCCGGGGAGGCGGCCAAAGCGGCGGGGTCGAAGGCGGTGCGGGCGGCGGCGTCGGCGGCGGACATCGCCGTGTTCCGCGCGTCCGGGGAGAGGGCGTCCAGCGCGGACTCGGCGACGTCGGCGTAGGCGCGCAGGTTGGCCTGGGTCCAGGTCAGCGGCGCGCGCCCGGGGACGCCCACCGCGCCCACGGCGGCGGCCACGTCCGCCGGGGTGAACGGCAGGCCGGGGTCGACGACGTAGTCCGACGGGCGCATTCCCCCGGGCAGTCCCGCGACGAAGTCCACGACCTCGGCCAGCGGCACTCCGGGTCCGATGTGGAGCGTCCGGCCCCGGGCGTCGGCGTCGACGGGGACGGTCGGCGGGGTGGCGGGCACGCCGGTGGCGGGGTCGTAGATGACCGCGCCGTCGGGGGTGGACGCCGTGCTCAGGCCGCCGCCGGGAGTCCTGGCACGGTGCCACCAGATCTCGCCCACGGTCAGCAGGCCCTCGCGCAGGGCGTCGGCCTCCCACACCCGGACGGTGATGTCGCCGGTGGAGCGGACCCGGGTGACGGACTTGGCCCCCCGGTTGCGGCCGGGCAGCTTGTCCTTGACCCTGCTGGCGGTGTGGGCGATCCAGTTGGAGTGGTGTTTGCGGGTCCGGACGTAGATGTCGGCGTCCACGGTGAACAGGTACGAGCGGCCCTTCTGCCCCAGGGCTTCACTGGTGGCGTGCAGGCCCGCGGTCGCGGTGGTCTGGGTGGTGCCCGCTTCGGCCGCCCCGGAGGGCGCGCCGCCGACCATGGCGGGGGCGGGTAGGGAGGACCCGCCAGCGGTGCCGCCCAGGACACCCGGGACCTGGCCGGAGAGGACGGTGGTGTCCGTCCTGGTCTCGCCGTGCAGGCGGAAGTCCTCGATCTCGCGTTCGAGCTCGA
Organism: Actinokineospora lacus; assembly: GCF_053813445.1. Taxonomy (NCBI): domain Bacteria; kingdom Bacillati; phylum Actinomycetota; class Actinomycetes; order Pseudonocardiales; family Pseudonocardiaceae; genus Actinokineospora; species Actinokineospora lacus. Next base: position 177,242 of record NZ_JBQERA010000013.1, on the reverse strand, counting down.
TCTCGGGGTCGGAGTCCGGGTCGGCGAGGTTTTCCGGGCTGGGCGCGAGCAGGGTGAAGGACCCGGGCCGGAAGTCGGCGGAGACCGCGATGTCGAAGAGGGAGTCGTAGGTGGCGTGCTTGCGGCTGACGATGCCGTCGATCTGGTAGTCGTCGCCGGTGAACAGGGTGTAGGCACCGTCGTGCAGGGAGCTGCCCGCGGTGATGGTGTGCAGGGCCGTCGCGCCGACGCCGCCGCGGCGGGTGTGCTCGGACGGGCGGCGGGCGGCGTTGTCCACCGCGGCGGTGTCCACCCGTCCGGTGACGACCGGGGCGTCGGACAGCGCGGTCAGAGCGGCGGCGCGCACGGCCTTGGCGGTGGTGGCGCCCATCGACTCGACGTGCCACGCCGCGTCCGGGGCCAGGACCGCCGACCGCGGCGGGCGGGTCGCGACGACGTCGGTCACCGGGGGGTGCGCGGGGGCCGACAGCGGCGGGGACACCGAGGCGTCCGGGGCGACCAGGTGGACGGTGCCCGCGAGGCGGACCGGGGCGCCCGTGCGGTCGGCGTCCCACAGCCGGATGACCGAGGCGGTGGCGGCGTCGGCCCCGGGTGTGGACCGGCGGTAGCGGGCGATCTCGAGGTGGTACTCGACCGCGCGGGGTTCCCGGCCCAGTTTGTCGATCTTGAGCTTCTGGCTGGGCTTGACGCCGCCGCTGGTGGGGTCCGTGACGATCCTGCCGACCACCTTGGCCAATCCCGGCAGCCAGCCGAGGAAGCCGGTCAGCGCGCCCCCGCCGCGCTTGTCCGCGGACGCGTCGCCGGGGGGCTGGCCCGCCGACTGCTCGGCGCCCGACGGGGAGCCGGTCGCGTCCTGTGCCGCGGGCGGCGGGGTCCCGGTGGAGTCGCTGCTCATCACATCGGTCTGGAAGCCCGCGCGGAACTGGCTCGTCGTGCCCTTCTCGCGGTGGTGGGACACGTTCGCGAACGCGGTCGTCGCCTGCGTGTCCGGGGGCAGCGCGCTCGCGGGCAAGGCGGGCGGGGTCCCTCCGGCGCGGGGGACCGCGGTGACCCGGACCTCCACCACGTCCTCGTACCGGAGCCCGCTGTCGGGCACCGAGAGCAGTGCCTCGTCCCCGGCGAGCGCGTCGCGCAGCTGCACGTGCCCGTAGGGGGTGGAGAGCAGCTGCTTGACCTGCGTCAGCACCTCCCGCTGCCAGTCGCCCTTGACCCCGAGCCCCTCGAGGCGGGTGGCGACGTCGGTCAGCGGCGCGGTTCCGTCGAGCTCGGAGTGGATGACGGTGGTGCTGCTGTAGGAGTTGTAGCCGCCGGTCAGCAGGGTCAGCGCGGGCACGACCGGCGGGTCCGCGGCGGCGGCCTGGCTGGCCAGCGCCTCGGTCAGCTCGCCGGGGACCGGCTTGCCGAGGGAGGTGAACAGGTCGACGGCGTTGGCGACCGGCATCTCGACCAGCAGGCCGTCGGGCACGTCCACCACCACCGGGAGCGCGTCGAACCCCTTGGTGCGCACCGCGTTGCGGATGGCCATGTCGGCCTCGTAGGTGTAGCGGGCGTCGACCGCGACCCAAGCGGTCGGGCCCTCGTACTCGTACTCCTGCTTGCTGCCCGCCCCCCACTGCGCGGTGGTGGTCTTCGTGCGCCGCTTGCCCGCGCCCGCGGTGAGGCGCAGCCGGGTCCCCCAGGGGGAGACGCGGCGGGGGATGACGTCGAGGTTCCCCTCGAAGTCGACACCCTTGCCCTTGCCCAGCCCCGCCGCGACGGCCCGGTTGGAGACCTGGTTGCGCTGGAGGGTGCCCTCCGCGCGGACATCGACCAGGCGTGGCGACGACAGCGTGACGGTGGCGCCCAGGACGCCGGTCAGGCTGGTGATCCTGCCCGAGCTCTGCATCGGCGCGGTCATGCCCGGCTGCCCGTTCAACCCGAGCGCGGCGACACCGCGGCTGCCCGCCTCGCCGACGAACGCGCGGACGGTCTTGCCCGCCGTGGTGTCCGCCTTGCTCAGGTCGGACATCTTGTAGCGGTAGACGGTCGTGGAGCTGGTGCCGTCGCTGTTGGCCGCGGTCTGCTCGATGGCGCGCTGCCCCCACGACGGCCACATCCCCGCGCCCCGGGGAGACTTGCGGACGGGTGCTGACGGGTCCGCCGACGCGACGTCGGCGGCGTGCACCGACTTGGCGAGGGCGATGTGCACGCCCTCGACGGTGTCCGGGGTGATCCGCACGTGCTCGACGGCGGCGAAGTCGCCGAACAGGGCCGGGTCGACCGGCACGGCGCCGTCGGGCAGGGCGGGCGGCGTGCCCAGGTGTATGCCGGGGACCATGCCGCTGGCCGGGATGTCGGCGTCCGCCCAGGCGAGCTTGTCGGCGGGGACGGCCAGCCGCACGGCGGCGTCCACCGAAAAGGTCGCCAGGTCGGCGGTCGGGGCGAGCGGCGCGCTGCCGGACACCACCCGGCTGACGTCGGCGGGGGCCGGGCCGGTGAGCCGGTCGGCGGCCTTGGGGCCGAGGGTCATCATGCCGCCGAGGAACGCCCGCTGGAACCAGTTCGGCACGGTCGTGGTCCGGTGGACCGCCACCACGGTCACGTCCGCGTCGAACCGCTGGTTGTCTCCGGTGTGGACGGTGCCGCGGCCGTCGAGCCCGCTCGTCGACACCGTCGTGGTCCGGTTGTTCTCCCAGGCGAACGCGCCCAGGAGCCGGGGTCCGGAGCCGGATGCGGTGGGCGCGCCCTTGACGGCCTGCGCGTCGCCCGCCTCGCCGGGACCAGTGGCGGGCGCGGCGGGCGCCGGGCCGTCGGCCCCGGTGTGCCGGGCCTCGAACCCCGCGCCCGCGCGAAGCGCGCGGGTGCCCCGCGCCGAGCGCCTGGGCTGGGTGGCGGTCTGGTCGGACACCGCGAGCAGGGCGTGCCCCGAAGGCGTGGTGCCGGCCGGGGACTGGGGCAGGAGGTGGATGTCGACGGTGTGGACGCGGCCGTCCTCGACCCACATGGCCTGCTCGCCGCCGTAGAAGGCCGCGTAGGCGGCGCGCTTGGCCCCCGGGCCGGTGAGCACGTCCTTGACGGCGTCCCGGCCCGCCTGGCCGAGTCCCAGGTTCTCCCCGACCAGGCGGGCGATCCGGTCGGCCCCGGGCACGGAGACCACCTCGTCGGTGCCCAACCGGTAGGGGGCGTTGCCCGGCGTCCTGGTGGTCGCGACGGCCAGGTGCGGGGGCAGTGGAAGGCCGAGCGAGCGGGCGAGTTCCAGCGGCACGGTGACCGGGGCCGTCAGGGTGCCGGTCAGCGGGTGCGCACCGCCCTCCACGTCGAGCTTGATCGGGCGCTCGATCCGGTAGACCACGTCCGCGAGCGCGGCGAAGCGCTCGGTCGCGTGGTCCTTCCGATGCCGGTGCCCGCTGGTCAGACCGCTGGCGAAGTCGACGAACAGACCGAAGAAGAAGCCGAAGCGCGCCAGGGACCGGCCCGCGTACAGGCCCGCGCCCGCGTTGGCGTCGCTGCCCTTGTCGACCGCCGAGGTGCCGACGTGCTCGGTGACGGTGCCCTCGATGCGGGAGGTGGCGGTGCCGACCAAGGTCACCTGAGCGGCCCCGTTGTCGGTGACGACCACTTCGCGTCCGCCGATCCTCGTGCCCTTGGCCAGGCCGCCCGGCGGGGCCAGCAGCGTCGTCTTGGCGCCGAGCAAGGCGGTGAGCGCGGCCCGGTCGTCGCCGGTGAGGCTGTCCACGGCGGTGAGGCCGCGCGGCACCTGGACCGTGCCCACGTCCAGGTCGACCAGGCCCGCGGCGGGCAGCGCGGCCGTCCGCGGCCCGGTGGCCTGGGTCTGCGGGACGAGCAGGCCCACAGCCAGGTCCGAGGTGGCGGGCGGGCGGCCCGCCACCTCGGCGGTGACGGTGAGACGGGTCGAGACCTGGGTGTGCTCGGCGATGGCCAGGTCGATCTCGATCGCCGAGGAGACGCTGGCCTGGGCGCGTCGTGCGGTCGCCCCGACGTAGGCGGAGGGCCGCAGGATCACGTCCGGGGTGACGACCGCGGCGGCGGCGAACAGCGGCAGCCGCACCGGCAGGCTGGAGGACTCCGCCTCGACCGCCGGGATGCGGGTGAGGACCGTCGTGGCGGTGAAGCCGCCGCGGTCGGCCGTGCGGGCGCCCGACGCGGCCTCTTTGGTGCGGCTGTCGCCCGGCCGGTGGAGGCCGCCGGTGAGGAGGACCTCCACGACGCCGGACGGGGTGGTGACCGGCACGGTCAGGCCCTGGTTGGCGATGACGGCCAAGTCGTCGGCGGTCAGGTTGTCCACCGCCTCCTCCACGGCGGCGCGCGGGGTGGCGGGGTCGACCAGGCCCGCGACGGCGTCGACCAGCGCGGCGCGGGGGCCGATGTCGCGGATCTGGACCGTCGCCCCGACCGGGAGGGCGGTGAGCAGGGTCAGCGCCCGCTCGTTCTCGCCCTGCTCGGCGGCCTCCGCCGCGGTCTCGGCGTGCTCCTCGGCCTCCTCGCCCGCGTGCCGGGCGCGGTCGCCCGCGGCGTCGGCGTCGGCGCGGGCGGTGGCGGCGTCCGCGCGGGCCGTCCCCGCCGCGGCGGTGGCCGAGGCGACCTCGGCGTCGGCGGTGGCGGCGTCGAGGTCGGCAGCGGTCTTGGCGGCCGCGTCGGTGTCGCGGGTCGCCGTGGCGGGCGCGAGACCGGCCACGGCAGTGGTGCGGTCACCGCGGTCGACGCCCAGTTGGTTCTCCACCGTGACACGTTCGCGGAGCAGCGCGTCGCGTTCGGCCGCGAGGGTCGCGTCGGGGGCCGGGGCGGTCGACGTCGACACGCCCGCAGGCGACAGCAGGGTTCCGATCGCGCCGAGGCGGGCGTCGATGCCCAGCAGGCGGTCGCGGCCGGAGTCGATCGCCCCGTCCAGCCGCCGGATGGTGTTTTCCAGATTCAGCAGGGCGGTGGCCGACGCGGCGGCGGTGGTGGCCGCGAGGCCCGCGAGGTGGCGCTTGGCGGCGGCGTCCACGACCGCCGCCTTGGTCCGGGCGAGCGCCTGGTCGGCCTCGCGCGCGGCGGTGTTGGCCGCGTCGAGGGCGGTCTTGGCCTCGGCGCGGGCGGTGCGGGCGTGCCCAGCGGCGGTGGTGACGTCGGCCAGCGCGGTCCGCGCGCGTCGGAGGGCGTCCTCGGCAGCGCTCCGCGACGCCATGACCACCGCGAGCCGGTCCCGGACCTGGTCTCGCGCCGTGCGGGCCGCGGCGCGGGTGAGGCGGGCGTCGGCGCGGGCGGTGTCGGCGCGGGCGCGCCCGTCCTGGCTGACGGTCAGCGCCGCCGCGGTCTGGACCGCCGTCTCGCGCAGCGGGCCGAGGGCGTCCACCGCGGCCGGCTCCGCCGGGGTGCCCACGACCGCGGCCGCGTGTGCCTCGGCGGCGGTCACCGCGTCTCGGGCGGCCTGGTCGGCGGCCTCGGCGGCCGTCACGTCGTTGTCGGCCTGGGTGTAGGCGGCCTCGGTGTCGGTCAGCGCGGTCTCGGCCCCGGCGAGGGCGGTCTCCGCGGCCTGCAGGGCGGCTTCGGTGCCGTCGGCGGCCGTCGTCGTGCCCAGCACCGCGCCCTCGGCCGTGCGGACGTGCTTCTCGGCGGACTCCAAGGCCCTCTCCGCCTGGCGCTCCCGGAAACGGGCCCCGCCTTCCGCGGCGGCGGCGGCGTCCCGGTCGCCCGCGGCGGCCTCGGCGTCGCTCGCCGCCCGCTGGACGTCGGGGTCGCCTGCCAGGTCGACGACAGGGGCGGTGGGCGTCGAGCCGGACGCGGCAGGCGAGGCGCCCGGGGCCAGGACGGTCAACGGGATCGACGGCGGGGCGGGAGCCGGGGCCGCGGGAGCGGCGGCGGCGGGCGTGCCCGCCGCTCCCGCGGCGAAGGCACGCCGCCGGAACATGCCGCCGAGGTCGAACCGGGCCGCCGCCGGAGCGGGGTCGACCGGCGACGAGATCACCGGTGACCCAGTCGTCCGTGAGCCGGCAGGCTGGGGACTGGCCGACTGGGGCGCGATCGTCCGGGAGTCGGTGGTGGAGCCGGTCGACTGAGCGGCCGCCCCGGTGGGGGGCGTCCGGGGAACGGTGGTCGGAGGCGCGCTTGTTCCGGGGGTGGTCGTGTGCGGGGTGGTGGCCTGGGTCAGGTGTTCGGTGCGGGTTTGTCCGAGGTCGGCGGCGATCCGCCGGGCCAGGGTGGACGCGGGGGTCGACGGGTCCCTGCGGACGGCGGCGGCCAGCACCGACCGGACGTCGTCACGCAGTCCGGTGTCCATCGCCTGGACGTCGAAGGCGAACATCATGGCGGTCGCGACGCGGGCCTCGTGGTGCTCGCGCGTCCCCGGCCCCTCGGTGTCCAGCTCAGCGCGTGCCTGTTGCGCCTCGGTCTTCAGCCTGCCTGCCGTCCACGAGCGACTGTCCTGAGCAGACGTCACGGAAGTCGGGGTGACCGTCGCCGGACTGCCCGACGGCTGACCGTCGCCCTGGAACGACTCCTGCCCGGGGCTCCCGGTGGTCGACGGCTGGCCGTTCCCGGTCCGTTCGGGCGCCGTGCCGCCGGTCTGCTCCGGCCCGGTCCGCTCCACCCCGACCGGGTTGCGACCCGTCTGGTCCTGCCCGGGTTCATCCTGGCCGGCCCGGCCCTGCCCGACCTGATCCGACACTGGCTGATCCGACGCGGGCTGATCCGACACAGGCTGGTCGCGCACCGTCTGGTCGCGCACAGGCTGATCCGGTGCCGTCTGGTCGAGCACGGTCTGGTTCTGGCCGGTCAGGCCGGACTCGGTGGCGGTCGGGCCCGTCTCGACCGGGCTCGGCCGGGTCTGGTCCGATCCGGTGGGGTCCTGCCCGGGGGCACCGGACCCGTCCTGGCTGCGGACGTCCCCGCCGGTCGGCGACTGGCCGCCGGGTTCCTGCCCGACAGGGGTGTGCGCCACCGGGTCCTGGACGAGCGGGTTTCGGGGTCCCTGCTCCTGTCCGACAGGGGTGGTCGGGGTCAGGCCGGGAAGCTGGTCGCCGGAGCCGGGACGGTCGAGTGGCTGGGGCGTCGGGCGGAGCGGTTCCCCGGCGGGAGGGGTCCCGCCGCCCGCGCGGTCGAGCGGCTGGGGGGCCGGGTCACCGCCCAGGCGCACGGGCACGAGCGGCTCCGGCCCCCAGGACTCGCCGGGGTCCTGGGCGAAGGGGTCGAAGCCGTCCTCGTAGACGACCCGGTCGCCGGGGGACCCGTCGAAGCCGCCATCGGAGCGGCCGTCACCGTCCACATCGGAGAAGAAGCTGGACCGGTCGTCCCAGGACGGGGCTTCGCTGACGGTGTCGTCGTCGCGGCCGGGGTTCAGGGTGAGCAGCGGAACCCAGTCCGCGTCGGAGTCCAGGGGCAGGTTGTCGCCCTCGCCGGGGCCATCGCCGGTGCCGCCCTGCGGCTGGGGCCCCGCCCCGGGACCGGCGATCTGGGTCTGCTGGTGGGCCAGCAGGGCCTTGCCCAGCTCGGTCCCGATCGCCCCGGCCAGCGTCGAGATGGCGCCCGAGGTGGCCGAGGCCCACTTGAACTCCCACTCCCCGGTCTTGATGGCCGTCCAGATCGCCTCGGCGAACACCTCCTGGGCCGCGCCGACCCCCATGTCGGCGACCATGTCGGTGAGCACGTCGTTCAGCGGGCGGCCGTTGACGAGGACCTTGCCCCACAGGGTGTCCAGACCGCGAGCGCCCACGACGGCCAGCAGCTTCCCGGCCGCCCCCACCGGCAGGGCGATGACGCCGCCGACGACGCCGATGGCGACCGCGTCGACGAGCTTGGCGGTGTCGTACTCGGTGCGGGTGCCCATGGCGAACTGGATGCCCTGGGTCACCACGTCCATCAGCGCCTGGAAGGCCACGCCGAACACGACCGCCTCGGCGGCGTTCAGCACGAGCCTGCCCAGCATCGTCTTGAGCATGGTCCTGACGACGGTGATCCGCGCCGCCAGCCAGGCCATGGAGCCGCCCGCGGTCCAGTAGGCCATGGCGACCGCCCAGGCGATCTCGGCGAGCAGGGTGACCAGCGTCAGGACCGAGATGAGCTTGACGTACTCGACGTCCAGCGCGAGGTTGCGCAGGAACGCCGCCAACTGGCGGAACTGGGCGGCGGAGGCGGCGATGTGGTTGCCCTGGCCGAGGACGAACGGGCTCATCCTGGTGATGAACGCCCGTTCGGCCTCGCCCTCGAACCCGGAGGCGGTGACGGCCTCGACGGCCCGCCGCAAGGCGGGGGCAAGGACGTGTTCGAGGTCGTCGGCGGCCCTGTCCCACTCCTGGGCCAACGCGCGCAGCTTGTCCTCGTCCGCGTCCGGCCACTCCTCGCCGGTGAGGACCAGGAACAGTGTCCGGACCTCGTCCGGGAGCATCATCGCCATTGCCGGTCCCGCCTCGGGGTGTCGTCAGTTAACCGGTGGCCGCGGTGTCGGCCTCGTCCGAGGTGTCGCCCAGGACGCGGGCGGTCTCCACGGTCTTGCCGCCGACCTCGCCGACGACTTCGCTGAGCAGCTTCACGAACGCCACGCCGTCCTCGGCGGTGGGCACGTAGCCGGTGGCGAACGCCTCGCCCATCTCGCCGGTGCCGCCCGCGTCCTTGTACTGCTCGACCGCGGCCAGCAGCCGCAGACAGATGCCGCGGGTGAGGGCGGACACCTCGTCGATGGTGAGCCCGCCCCGGCGCAGCGCGTCCGGGTCGGCGCTGATCCACTCGGTCACCGCGACCACCCGGCCGGGTCGTCGACGGCGGCGAACAGGGCGTCGAGGTCGGGGCCGCTGTCGCGCAGGGCCGCCAGGTCCATGCCCGCGGGCACCATGCCCGCGGCCAGCGCCGCGGTCTCGGCGGCGGCCTTGTCCTGGGCGCGGCTGACCACGTCGACCAGGCGGGCGCACAGCTCCTTCGGGGAGGTGTCGCGCCAGCGGCGGCCGTTGAGCCGCAGGGCGGTCAGCCTGCCCTGATTGTCTACTGTGGCCTCGACGGTGCGGTCGTCGCTGGTGGCGCTGGCCTCCACGGCCCGCATGCGCTCCAGGGTCTGCTCGATCCTGTCCCGCTGGACGCGCAGGTCGGCCAGCGCGTCGGCCATCTTGTTGTGCAACGGGGTGGACATCTTGGCTGTTCTCCTTCGGTCATGTCGCCGAGGCGGTCGTCCCCTTGGTCTTGGTGTCCTCCGCGCCCCGGCCTCGGCCTGCCGCGGAGCGCACGTGCACGTGGGTGGGGGCCAGCGGCTCGTCGGCGCCGACGTCGTCGGCGTCGGGCCGCCCGACCACCCCGGCGCCCGCGGTGCACGTGGTGCCCCAGACCTCCTCGTCCTCGGACAACCAGGTCTGGCGTTCGCGCTCCTCGTCCTTGCCGCCCTGTCCGCCGCCGAGGCCACCCCCCAGCGGGGGGAAGAACGGCGGGAACCCGGACCCTCTTCCGTCATCACGGGCGCCCTCGGTCACCGGGTTCACTCCCGGCCCGGAGCCGGTCCCGCCGCCGCCGGACCAGTCCGCCCAGCCTTCGGGCGAGCCGGAGCCGAACGGGTCGGCGTTCGCACCGGAGCCGAACGGGTCGGCGCCCGCACCGCCTCCACCCGACCCGCCCGGCAGGCCGAGGGCGTCGGCGCCGAGCCCGTCGGCCAGGCCGGAGGCCAGGTCGGGCAGTCCGGCGCCCGCGCCCCCGCCGCCGGGGCCCGCGATGAGCCCGGGGCTCTCGTGGCGGTTCGGCAGCGGTGCGGGGCCGGTGTCGGGCAGCGGACCCGGCGGGGTCCACCCGTCGTCGGGGTCGAGCAGGCCGGGCGGTTCGGGCAGGTCGATGGGTCCGCCGGGCGCGTTGTCGCCAGGCAGGCGCGGACGGTCCTTCTTCGGGTCGGGTCTGCGCACGGGCAGCGGCAGCGGCGGGAGGGTGCCGGGGCCCTCGGGGAGGCCACCGGGCAGTTCGCCACCCGGTCCGTCCAGATTCGGGAGGCCGCCTCCGCCGCCCCCACCGCCACCGCCGTTGCCCCCGGGGAGCTTGACCTCAGGGTCCCTGAAGTCCGGGATGCCGTCGCCGTCCTTGTCCTCCGGCCTGCGCACCGTCACGACGTTCTGCGGGGATGCGAGCACCGGGTCCTTTTCGGGAGGGCCGGGCAGGTCTTCCTTGTCGGGCGGGCCGGGCAAATCTTCCTTGTCCGGCGGACCGGGCAGGTCCTCCTTGTCCGGCGGGCCGGGCAGATCGTCCTTGTCGGACGGGCCGCCGTCGCCACCGGGCGGGTCGGGGAGCGGGGTGCCGATGGTGGGCGGCTGGTTGGTCTTCAGGTCCCCCAGGGAACGACCCGCCTTGCGGTAGTCCGCGCCGAGCGTGGCCAGCAACGACCGCGCCTTCGGGTCGAGGCTGTCCAGTTCGGACAGGACGAACTTGCTGATGTTGTTGTTGACCTGCGCCCACAGGTCCGGCGCGCGCAGACTGCCCTGGAGGCGGTCCATCCCGGCGGGCAGCGGTGTCTGCCCCGGGTAGGCGTCGGAGGCGTACAGGGTCATCTTCTGCTCGATGTACTTGACGGCCTCCTCCTGGCTGAGGTCGTCGAGCCGGTACCCGTCGAGAAGGTCGAGGTGCCCGTACCCGCGCCCGCGCGGGCCGCGGTCGTGATTCTCGGACTTGAACAGCTTGGACAGGCGCAGGTAGTCCACGACGTTGTTGATGACGGCGGCGACCGCCTCCCTGGGCCTGTCCCGCAGGGCGGTGTTGTGCTCCCACCACGCGTACGCCATCCCCTGGCCGAAGGTCCGCAGGGAGTCGTGGGCGAGTTTGATCCCGTCCGGTGTGGTCGGTTTGCGATCGAGGAGGATCTGGGACTGGATGTCCCTCATGCTGAAGGAGAGCCGTTCGAGGTTGGCCTGGATGGCGAAGGCGGCCTTGCCCCGGAACGCGCTGTCGTCGGACCTGAGTCCGGCCACCACCTTGTCGATGTAGCCCTGGTTGCGGTCGAGCCACCGCAGGTACTGCCCGACGACGGCGTGGTTGCGCGCCAGCAGCGGCGCGTCCATGAACCCGGTCTTGGCCGAGACCATCGGGTCGGTGAGGTTCTCCAGCGCCAGCCAGGAGGTGTTCCAGGAGTCGAGCAGGGCGTGGTTCCACCTGATCTTGAAGTAGAACGTGCCCCACGCCTGGTAGTAGTAGGAGAAGTTCGGGTCGTTGTCGGGCAGGAGGGCGAACCACTGGTCCGTGGAACCGGGTTTCCTGGCGTTCTCGGCCAGGCCGCGCAGGTCGGCGCCCTGGCCGGTGACGACGGCGACGACCTGCTCGAAGGTGGCCGCCGAGAAGTCGCCGTTCTCGGGGAGCGGGGGTGGCGCCATGGTGGTTTCCCTCCTGGTCCGGGAGCTACTTGCCGGTCTTGTCGTCCTTCGTCGGGGTTTCCGTCTCGCCGGACCCGCCGGTGCCGAACAGGTCGGTCGGGCCGTTGCTGGTGGTCAGCCCGCCGCCCGCGTTGAAGTCCGGGTACTCGGCGACGAACTTGTTCACGTCGTAGGTGGCGAGGTCATCGATGTCCTTGAAGACGCCCTTCGCGGCCACCAGGGCGTTGCGGAACTTCACGATCGCCTGGCGCAGCAGCTCGTTCTGGTTCATCACCGACAGGCCGAACGCCTGCCCCTCGGTGAGCAGGTCCACCGCGGGCTGCCACTTCTGGTTGCGCGGCACCAGGGTGAAGGTGTCGTCGAGGAACACGTCACCGCCGTTGACGGCGTAGGTGAGCAGCGTGTCCTCCATGTGGTCGAGCATCTTGACGAGCTGGTCGTACTTGTCCTCATCGAAGACGATCTTCTGTGCCACGGGTCGCTCCTGCGGGTGCTGGCCGGTGGCCGCGGGCCGGGCGGGCCCGCGGCCACCGGGGAGGGCGGTTGGTCAGCTGTACATGACCCGGGCGCCTTGGCGGTCGCCCTGGTTGAAGATGTCGGCGACGTTGATCGAGCTGAGGGTGCTGGCGTTGAGCTTCTGGCTCATCTGCCGGTACGCCTCGTTCCAGCCCGCCTGCGCCTCCAGCCACGGCAGGGTCGCGGAGCTGTCGACGGCGGCGGCGCTGTGCTTGAGGACGTTGTTCAGCTCCTCGATGATGTCGCCGGTGATGCGCACCTGCATCAGCAGTTGCTCGTTCACTTCGAGGTAGCCGTTGTTGTTGATGTCGAAGGAGGTCATGGCAAGTCCTTTCCGGACAGGGGAGAAGTGCTCAGCTGGAGGTCGCGGTCGAGGTCTCGGTCTCGATGTTGCGGTTGAGCTGCATCAGCGACCTGGCCTTCTCGTTGAGCATCTGCATGTCGCCGACGACCTTGTTGAACGCCGTGGTCCAGTCGCCCAGCGCCTGGCCGAGCCGCAGGCCCGAGGTGGAGCGGTTGACGTTGGGCAGTTGGCCTGCGATCATCGCGACGTTGCTGTTGACGGACTGCATCTTGCCCAGGGCGGTGTCGGTGCCGGAGATGATGGCGAGGAGCATGGCGTCGTCGTAGGCGTTGCGCCCGGGTGTGCTCATGGCGTTACCTCTCGTTGTTGTCTGTCCTTGGTAGACAGTCTTATGTGGATGGCTGGGACCGGTCGAGAAGCGGCCCGGTGGGCAGCAGGTCGAGCAGGTCGGCCGGGACGGGTGCGGCGGAGTCGGCGGGCAGACCCAGCGCGGCGGCCGCGTCGGCACTGCCCACCGGGTACTTCGCGCCCGCCTCGGTGACCAGGTACAGGCCCGCGCCGGGGACGCCGGGGGCAGGCCGGGTGCGGGCGAGCACGCCCGCACCGGGGCCCACGGCGACGACGTCGGCGGTGCCCGCGTCGCGGATGGCGGCGGGCGGGTCGCCCACGGGGGCGCGGCCGGGACCGGTGGCGACGGTCAGCACGGCCGACTCCCCCGCCCACCGCACGCAGGGCGCGCCGTCGGCGGCCACCGGCCGCGGCGGCGCGGGCGGCCACTGGGCCTGCCAGTCGGGGGCGGGCAGCACGGTCTGGGCGGCCAGCTCGGCCGGGGAGACCCGCAGCCTGGGCGCGTCCGGGCCCGCCGGGTCGGCGGCCAGCAGGGCCGCCGCGGTCTCGGTGACCGGGACCAGGCCGCCTGCGGTCACCGCGTAGGTGGTCGGCCCGACGGCGTCGGGCACGGTCACGATCTGGCCGAGCACGGTGGGCAGGCCGCCGACCACGGGGCCGTTGCCGCCCCGGGCCAGCGGCGGCGCGCCCAGGTCCGGGCCCGCGGCCAGGGCGTTGAGCCACACCGGGTCGACCGAGGTCGCCGCGGCGGGGTCGAACCCGAGGGCGCGCGGCACCCAGGCGGCGGCGACCCGGAACCGGCGGTCCCGCCAGGCGAGGTGGGTCTCGTCCCCGGCGCGGACCAGCAGGGCCTGCCCGTCCGGGACGACCGCCGCGCCGGGCAGGTCCCCGACGGTCAGCCCGACCCGGCCGCCGGGCTGGGCGCACACCGTCCACGCCGGGGCGGCGCCCGCGGCGGGCAGGGTGTCCGGGGCGCCGAGGATGCCCGCGGGGGCGCCCTTGGGCAGCCCGGCGAGCTCGTCGCCGCCGACCCGGACGACCTTGGGCGCCTCGCCCAGCAGCAGCCGGGCCGAGGCGTAGTTGAGGACCGGGTGCAGCGTGCCGTCGACGTAGAGGTAGCGGTTGCCGGTGTCGCTGTCGACGACCAGCACCCCGGGGGCGGTCCAGTCGGCCCCGCCCTTCCCGGTCAGCAGCCCGAAGACGACCACGCCCGCGGCGACCAGGGCGCCGATGGCGGCGCCGCCGAGGACGCCGCCGGTGGTGCGGCGCAGGGGCCGGTCGGGGGCGTCCGGGTCGGTGCGCAGGAGGGCGGCGGTGAGCCTGCCCGCCAGGAAGGAGTGGGCCTCGACCTGTTCACGTCGTCCGTACACGGTGGTCCTCCTCTCGCGGGTTGTCTGCTGTGCGCACGGTTGGCGGTGCGGCCGGGGTTCAACCGAAGAGCGCGGCGGCCGCGCCGTAGGCGCCGGTGACCGACAGGACGAGGGGCACGACGGCCAGCGCGCAGAACCAGTGGGCGATGTCGCCCAGGCGGCCCCAGCGCGGGACGAGCCTGCGGCCGGGCAGCACCCGGGCGGCGGCCAGCGCCGCGCAGGCCGCCGCGACCAGGCAGGCCAGCGCGCTGATCCGGACGGCGTCGCCGTGTCCGGCCCAGACCGCCACCAGCGCCGACAGCGCGAGGAGGGCGGGCAGGAGGGCGGCGAGCCGGTGCCGGGTGCCGGGCAGTTCGCGGGCTTGCAGCAGCAGCGCGACGGCGGCGGCGGAGGTGAGCGCGGCGGTGTCCCACGCCGGGTGGACGGCGACGGCGGTGAGCGCGGCGGCCAGGACGCCGCCGAGCGCGCCGAGGAAGGCGGTGAGGTGGGTGTCGGCCCGGTTCGCCCGGTCGACGGCCTCGGTGCTGGGGACCGGGTCGAGGTCCTGCTGGAACTCTCCCGGGGTGGTGGGCACCGGCTCCACGGCCAGCCCGGCGAGCCGGGCCGCCGCCGCGGGCGCGGCCCGGGTCAGCAGGAGGGCGAGCGCAACGAGCACGGCCGCGCCGCCGGTCGGTCCCAAGGGCAGGCTGAGCAGTCCGCCCACGGCGGTGAGGACGCCCGCGACCGCCGCGCCGGTGAAGCCGTCCACGCCGGTCAGGACGCGGGCGGCGGCCGCGGTCACGGCGAGGGCCGTCCCGGTGGCGAGCACGCCGGGCCCGGTGAACCAGGCGCCCGGGTCCTGGGACCCCCAGGGCACGGCCAGTCCCGCGACGGCGGCCCCGAGGGCGGCCGCCGCACCCGCCGCCGCCGCGGCCCCGGTCTCGCCCGCCGCCGCGGCGAACCGGGCCGCGGCCAGCAGCGCCAGCGCCACCGCGCCCGCGCCCAGCGCCACGCCCGTGCCGGACGCCGCCGTCGCCGCGACCAGCACCGCCAGCACCGCGCACAACCCCGCGACGGCGAGGCAGGCGCGCTTGGTCAGCGCCGGACGCCAGGTGTCCTCCCGCCTGGACAGTCCGGTGTGGACGCCGTCGACGAGGTCGTCGAAGTCCACCAGCGGGAGCTGCTCGTCGCGGGGCCGCAGGTGCAGCAGGTCGCCGTCGTAGAGTCCGGCGGCGGCGGTGCCCTGGTCCTCGTCGAGCGGCGGTTCGCCCAGGCGCTGGAGGACCCAGCCGCCGTGGGCCAGGCCGCTGGTGGCCAGGGCCGGGTCGAGGTGGCCGAGCACGGTCGGCATGAGGTCGGCGACGGGAACGTGGGCGGGCACGGCCAGCTCCACCCGCGACGACGGGCCGCAGATGGTGAGCCTGCACATCTCGCCGGAGCCCGCCCCCGGCGCGGTGGGTGTGGTGACCATGCCCGCACCACGGCCGGACGGGCCCGACGGGTTCAAGTGAACCTTCCGACCGGGTCTCGGACGTGCTGCGCGGTAGGCGCCACACGGAGAGGAGCCGCCGAGATGACCACGACGTTGTTCCGCAGGCAGGGTCGGGAGCAGCCGCCGGAGATGCCCTCGGGCGAGTTGTCGCTGCAAGAGCCGCCGGTGCTGCCGGAGACGGCGGGCGGCGGGATGGGCGGGATGATGGCGACGCTGCCGATGATGCTGGGCAGCGGCGTGATGATGCTGGTCTTCATCGGGCCGTCCAACCCGGTCATGGGCATGGGCATGATGGGGGGGATGACGCTGCTCGGCGTGCTCATGTTCTTCTTCCAGGGCAACAAGGGAGAGCGCAAGCAGCGCATGCGCGGCGAGCGCCGCGACTACCTGCGCTACCTGGGCCAGACCCGGGCGCAGGTCCGCGCGGTCGCCGACCGGCAGCGCACCGCGCTGGCGTGGCGGCACCCGGACCCGGCCGGGCTGTGGTCGGTGGCCATGACCGCCCGGTTGTGGGAGCGCCGCGCCGCGCACGCGGACTTCGCCGAGGTGCGCGTCGGGGTCGGCCCGCAGCGCCTGGCGTTGACGATGACGCCGTTGAACACCAAGCCGGTGTCGGACCTGGAGCCGCTGTCGGCGCGCGCGCTGCGCCGGTTCATCAACGCCTACACCGCCGTCGCCAACCAGCCGACCGCGCTGTACCTGCGGGGTTTCGCGCACATCCGCTGCTTCGGCGACGAGGAGGCCGCCCGCGGGATGGTGCGCGCGGTGCTGTCCCAGCTTTGCGTCTTCCACTCCCCCGAGGACCTGCGGATCGCGGTGTGCGCGAGCCCGGAGCGGGTCGCGGACTGGGACTGGGTGAAGTGGCTGCCGCACGCCCAGCACCCCGTCGAGCAGGACGGCGCCGGGCAGGCCCGGCTGCTGGCCGACGGCGTCGACGGGCTCACCGAGCTGCTGGCCGCTGAACTTGACCAGCGCGGCCGGTTCGAGGCCGGGGCCTCTCCCAACCGCGACGAGCCCTACGTGGTGGTCGTGCTCGACGGTGTGGTCCCGCCGCCGGAGTCGCGGTTGGAGGGTGGCGGCTACCGCAACGCCGTCGTCGTCGTGGTCGCCGAGGAGGACGCCCCCGGCGGCAAGGGCAGGCTGCGGCTGGAGGTCTCGCCGCAGGAGGTGCGGATGGTGCGCACCGACCGCACCGGCAAGGCCGTGCACACCCCCCTGGGGACGCCCGACCTGCTCAGCGCGACCCGGGCGGCGGCGCTGGCCCGGGTGGTCTCGCCGTACCGGCTCAGCGGCGGCAACGACATCGCCGAGCCGATGGTGGCCGACTTCGACCTGCCCCGGCTGCTCGGCGTGTCCGATGTGGACGAAGCCGACCCGGCGGCGCTGTGGCGCACCGCGCTCGGACCGGACCGCTTCCGCATCCCGCTGGGCGTCGCCGAGGACGGCAGCACCGTCGAACTCGACATCAAGGAGTCGGCACAGGGCGGCATGGGCCCGCACGGGCTGCTGATCGGCGCGACCGGCTCGGGCAAGAGCGAGTTGCTGCGCACGTTGGTCCTGGGCCTGGCGATGACCCACTCGCCGGAGATCCTGAACTTCGTCCTCGTCGACTTCAAGGGCGGCGCGACCTTCCTGGGACTGGACCGGCTGCCGCACACCTCGGCGGTGATCACCAACCTGGCCGACGAGGCCCCCCTGGTGACCCGCATGCAGGACGCCCTGCACGGGGAGATGGTCCGCAGGCAGGAACTCCTGCGCTCGGCGGGCAACTACAGCTCCCTTTTGGACTATGAGAAGGCCAGGCTGTCCGGGGTGCAGCTGGAGCCGCTGCCGACGCTGTTCCTCATCGTCGACGAGTTCAGCGAGCTGCTGGCCACCAACCCCGACTTCGCCGAGCTCTTCGTCATGATCGGCAGGCTCGGCCGCTCGCTGGGCGTGCACCTGCTGCTGGCCAGCCAGCGCGTCGACGACGGCCGCATGCACAAGCTGGAGAGCCACCTGTCCTACCGGATCGGCCTGCGCACCTTCTCGGCGATGGAGAGCCGCTCGGTGATCGGCGTGCCCGACGCCTACCAGCTGCCCAGCGCGCCCGGCAACGGGTACCTGCGCAGCGACGTGGCCACCCTGGTGCGGTTCAAGGCCGCCTACGTCTCCGGCCCGCACCGGCGGCGCACCCGCGAACAGCGCCAGGAGGAGGTGCGCAGGCAGGTCGTGGCGTTCGGGGCGGGCCGCGCGCCGATGCCCGACGCGGCGACCCCGGCCCCGGTCGGCGAGGTCGCCGAGTCGGCGGGCACGGTGATGGACGTCGTGGTCGACAAGCTCGTCGGGCAGGGACCGCCCGCGCACCAGGTCTGGCTGCCGCCGCTGGGCGCGCCACCGTCGCTGGACCAGGTGCTGCCGCCGCTGGAGGACATCCCGGGGCTGGGGCTGTCGGCGGCGGGCTGGCCGGGCCGGGGGTCGCTGGCGGTGCCGGTGGGCGTGGTGGACAAGCCGTTCGAGCAGATGCGCGACCTGCACGTGGTCGACCTGTCCGGGGCGGGCGGGCACGTCGGCGTGGCGGGCGCGCCGCAGTCGGGCAAGAGCACGTTGCTGCGGACCCTGATCACCGGGCTCGCCCTCACCCACACCCCGTCCGAGGTGCAGTTCTACTGCCTGGACTTCGGCGGCGGCACGCTGACCGCCCTGGAGGGGCTGCCGCACGTCGGCGGCGTGGCCACCCGCATGCAGGCCGAGCGGGTCGCCCGCACGGTCGCCGAGGTGCAGGGCGTGGTCAGCAGGCGTGAGCGGGTGTTCACCGAGCACGGCGTGGAGAGCATGGGCGTCTACCGAGCCCGTCGGGCAGCAGGCGAGTTCGCCGACGACCCGCACGGCGACGTGTTCCTGGTGGTCGACGGCTGGGCGCAGTTGCGCGCCGACTTCGAGCAGCACGACCACACGCTGCGCCAGCTCGCCCAGCAGGGCCTGTCCTACGGCGTGCACCTGGTGCTCACCTCGACCCGCTGGTCCGACATCCACAGTGGACTCCGCGACCAGCTCGGCACCCGGTTGGAGCTGCGGCTGGGCGACGCCATCGACTCCGTCATCGACATGCGCAAGGCCGCCCTGGTGCCCAGTTCCCCGGGCCGGGGCCTCACCCCCGACAAGCTGAACTTCCTGGCCGCGGTGCCCAGGGCCGACGGCCGCGACGGGGTGGACGGCCTCGCCGAGGCGACCAGGGAGCTGGTCACCTCCGTCGCCGAGAGCTGGGGCGGCCCGGTCGCCCCGCCGGTGCGGATGCTGCCCGCCCTGCTGCCCGCGGGCGAGCTGCCCGCGCCGCTGCCCGGTCCGCGGATCGCGCTGGGCTCAGGGGAGTTGGACCTGAAGCCGGTGTGGCACGACTTCGCCGACCGCCCGCACCTGACCGTCGTCGGCGACAGCGGCAGCGGCAAGACCGCCGCGCTGCGGCTGATCGCCGCGGCCATCCCCGGGGTGTACACCCCGGAGCAGGCCAGGATCGTGGTGATCGACCCGCGCCGCACGCTCGTGGAGAGCGTCCCCGAGGAGTACCGGGCCGGGATGGCGGTGTCGGCGGCGGTGGCCGAGGGGGTCGTGCGCCCGCTGGCCGCCGAGCTCAAGCAGCGCGTGCCCGGCGCGGACATCACCCCGAGCAGGCTGCGCAAGCGGGACTGGTGGAGCGGCCCGGAGTACTTCGTCCTGGTCGACGACTACGACCTGCTGGTGGGCGCGCTCGGCGGTCCGCTGGACTCGCTGGTCGAACTGCTGCCGCAGGCGGGCGACATCGGCCTGCACGTGGTGGTCGCCCGCGCCGCGGCGGGCTCCAGCCGCACGGCGATGGACTCGGTGATCCGCAGGCTCCAGGAGTCCAACACCCCGGAGTTGGCGCTGTCGATGCCGCCCAACGAGATGCCGCTGCTCAACGGTTCCCGGGGCCGCCAGCTCCCGCCCGGCCGGGCGGTCCTGGTCACCCGGCGCGACGCCGTCGGCCTCCAGGTCGGGTGGACGGAGGAGGTGCTGTGACCGCGCCGCTGTCCGCCGGACCGGCGGCGCGGCTGGTGGCCGGGCTGGCCGTGCTGCTGCTCGCCGCGGGCCCGGCGGCCGCCACGGCCCAGCCCGCCGCGCCGGACACCTCCGCCCGGCAGGACGCGCCCGTCCCGCCGGACACCGGGGGTGCTGGCGGGACGACCGGCGAGTGCGCGCCCGCGGAAGCGGTGCGGGCGGGGGCCGAGCCGTGGGCGCAGCTGCGGCTGGCGCCGTCCAGGGCCTGGCCCCTGACCCGGGGCGCGGTGACCGTCGCCGTGGTCGGGACCGGGGTGAGCGCGGCGGCACCCGCCCTGGCCGGGGCCGTGCTGCCCGGCACCGACCTCGCGGGCGGGCGCGGGGACACCGACTGCGCGGGCCACGGCACGTTCCTGGCCGGCTTGATCGCGGCCCGTCCCGCCGCGGGCACCCCGTTCGCCGGGGTCGCGCCCGCCGCCCGGGTGCTGCCCGTGCGGGTGGCCGACGACCCGGCGAGGGCGGACCCGGACCGGGTCGCCGCGGGCATCCGGGCCGCCGTCGACGGCGGGGCGCGGGTGGTCGCCGTCGGCGTGGTCACCGGAGTGTCGACCCCGGACCTGCGGGCGGCGGTGGCCGACGCGGTCCGGCGCGACGTGGTCGTGGTGGCCGCCGCCGGGGTCCGCGAGGCGGGCCGACTGGCCTTCCCCGCGGCGCTGCCCGGCGTGGTCGCCGTGGCCCCGATCGGCCCCGACGGGCCCACGGGCGGTCCGCTGGGGGCCGCGCCGCTGCTCGCCGCGCCCGCCGAGCAGGTGACGGGCCCCGGTCCGACCGGACCCGGCCACCGCACGGCGTCGGGGCCGGAGCTGGCGGTGGCGTTCACCGCGGGCGCGGCGGCGCTGGTGCGCGACTACCGGCCGGGACTGAGCGCCGCCGAGACCGTCGCGCGCCTGCGCGACACCGCCGACCGGCCCGCCGCGGGCGTCCCCGACCCCCGGGTGGGATTCGGGGTGCTCGACCCGGTGGCGGCGGTGACCGCGGTGGCGGGACCGGCCCGGCCGGTGCGCCCGGCCACCGCCGCGCCGCTGGCGGTGCCGTCCCCGCCCGCGCCGGACCCCGCGCCCGTGCTGCGGGCGCTGTGGTTCGCCGCGGCGCTGCTGGCGGCGGGCGCGGTGGCCGCCGGGGCCGCGGCCGCGCGCCGCCGGGGTGGGGATGCCCCTACCTCGGGGGTGGGAGGTCCCCGCCGCGATCGGCGGGACATCCCCGCCGGATGGGGGGACAAGCCCACCGACACGGACCCCGGAAAACGAGAGGCTTCTGCCATCAGGGAAACAGCTCGATGACAGGGGAATCGGATGTCCACTTTCGACAGCATCGTCCACACCCACCGCGCCGCCCTGCTCGCCTACGCCACCCGCCTCTGCGGCGGTGACCGCCACCGCGCCGAGGACGTCGTGCAGGAGACCTGGGTGCGCGCTTGGCGCAACCGGGACCGGTTGATCGAGGAGCGCGGCTCGGTGCGCGGCTGGCTGATCCGGGTGACCCACAACGTCGCCATGGACCAGCACCGCCACCGCGCCGCCCGGCCCACCGAGGTCGAGATGCCCGAGACCGACGCCACCTTCCAGCCGCAGGCCGACGACCAGGTCCTCGACCGCATGCTCGTCGACGCCGCCCTGCGCACGCTGCCCGCGCAGCACCGCCGCACCCTGGTCGAGGTCTACTTCGCCGACCGCACCGCCGCCTCCGCCGCCGAGGTGCTGGAGGTGCCGACGGGCACTGTCAAGAGCCGCGTCCACAACGCCCTGCGCAACTTGCGCGAACTGCCCCTTCTCCGCACCGCGTGACAACGGAAAGGGCAGATCGCGGCCGGCCAGGAAACGCGCCGTGCCCCTGCCCGATTGCCAAGACGTGAGCAAGCATGCGATTTCCGGGAAGGATCGGCGATGGACCTGAACTTCTACCGGTTCGACCTGTCCTGGACCGTCGACCACCCGCTCGGCGAGGTCTTCGACGCCTTGGTCGACCTGGAGGCCTACCCGCTGTGGTGGCCGGAGTACCGCGAGGTCCGCCGGGTCGACGCCGACACGGTGGCGGTCGCGATCCGCTCGTCCCTGCCCTACACCCTCCACCTCACCAACAGGTTCCTGGTCCACGACCGGGAGGGCGGCCGCTTCCGCCTCGCCATGGACGGCGACCTCGCCGGGTGGATCGACTTCGCGCTGACCGGCGCGGACGGCGGCGGGACCCGGGTGCGCATCACCCAGGAGTGCACGGCCGAGAAGCGGCTGCTGCGGGTGTTCGCGCTCGTCGGCCGCCGGGCGTTCATCCACAACCACGCGCTGATGATGCGGCGCGGCCGGGTGGGGCTGTCGGCGCTGCTGGCCTCCCGCCGCCGCTGAGATGGCCGAGCCTCTGGGGCCGGACTCGCTGACCTGGCGCTACTTCGGCGACTGGCGCAACATGCTCGTGGTGCTGTGGACGGGGTCCATGCAGAACATGCACCCGGGTCTGGGCATCGGCGTCGAGCAGCACTCCCAATTCTTCGGGGACCGCTGGAAGCGCGTCTTCCGCTCCTTCTACCCGATCCTCGGCGTGGTCTACGACGGCGCGACAGCGCACGAGACCGGCAGGTGGATTCGCGGCTACCACCACACGGTCAAGGGCACCGACCACTCGGGGCAGCCCTACCACGCCCTGTCCCCCGAGGTTTTCTACTGGGCGCACGCGGTGTTCTTCATGACGACCATCCGCTTCGGCGACCGGTTCATGGGCGGCGTGCCCGAAGATGACCGCAGGCGGTTGTTCGCCGAACACGTCCAGTGGTACCGGCTCTACGGCATGACCATGCGCCCCGTCCCCGGCTCGTGGGAGGAGTTCCAGGCCTACTGGGACCGCACCTGCGCCGAGGTGCTGGAGGACAACAAGGCCACCCGGGACGTGCTCAACCTGCGCGGCCTGCCGAGACCCTCGTTCATGAGGGTGCTGCCGGGTCCAGTGTGGACGCCGCTGTGGGCGGTGGCCGCCCGAGGGTTCACCTGGCTGACCATCGGCCTCTACGATCCCGTGGTGCGGCGGCGCCTCGGCCTGCGCTGGTCGGCCCGGGACGAGCGCCTGCACCGGCTGCTCGGCCGCGTCGTGCACCTGGCGTTCTCCGCGCTCCCGCACGACCTGAGGTTCCACCCCCGCGCGCGGGCGGGGTGGCGGCGATCGCGGGGCCTGGCGGTCCCGGTGGTCGAGTCCCCGGCCCGCCACCTGCCCTGACGCGGTCCGCGGGGGAGGTGCCCGAACTTAACGCGAACCGGTCCCGGGGAGATTGTCCCGGCGGTGGGCGTGCGTCAAGGTCGGCCCATGACCTACATCTTGAACGGCCGCACCGCCGTCGTGACCGGCGCCGCCAGCGGCATCGGGGCCGAGATCGCCGTCGTCCTCGCCCGGGCGGGCGCGCACGTCGCCCTGCTGTCGCGCCGGGCCAACCGCATCGCCGACCTCGCGGACAAGATCGAGGCCGACGGCGGCAGAGCCGTCGCCGTGGCCGCGGACGTCACCGGCGACCTGTCCGCGGCGGTCGAGGCCGTGCACGCCGCCCTGGGGCGGGTCGACCTCGTGGTGAACAACGCGGGCGTGCTGTCCTCCGGCCCCTTCGCCGACAGCGACCCGGCCGACTGGGACCGCATGATCGACACCAACTTCAAGGGCCTGTGCGCGGTGAGCAAGGCATTCACCCCCGACCTGGTGGCCGCAGGCGCCGAAGGCGCCGCCGACCTGGTGAACATCTCCTCGGCCGGGGCCCACGCCGTCCACCCCGGCTTCGGCGTCTACTCCGCCACCAAGGCCGCCGCCTCACACCTGTCCGCGGGCCTGCGCACCGAACTCGGCCCGCTGGGCGTGCGCGTCACCACCGTCGAACCCGGCCTGGTCGCCACCGAACTCCTCAGCGAGTACACCGGCAACCCCGACCTCCCCGCCGAGGCCCTGGCCGCCCACATTCCCTGCCTTGTCCCGGCTGACGTCGCCGACCTGGTGGCCTACGCCGCCAGCAGGCCCAAGCACGTCAACCTCAAGCAGCTGGTCGTGATGTCCACCCACCAGCCCGCCTGACACCGCGGGAGCGCTGTCGGCCGCCCGCCCGCGCGTCACAGGTCCTCCTCGCGCGCGGGCAGGGGCCGTCCCGCGGGCGGGAACACGTACTCCCTCGGTTCTTCGTCGTCGGGCCCGACCACCATCGCGACGACATCGCACTCGAGCGCCGCGGCCAGGTCCGCCGCCCGTGCCGCGCTGACCCACCCCAGGACCCGCACACCGCGGGGGGTCCGCACGACCGTCGCGGCGGTGTCCCCCAGGACGCTCGTCCCCCCGGTCTCGACCTCCGCCCGGACGCGCCCGTTGTCCGCGGACCGCCTCAGGAGGGCCGCCCCGAAGGAGTCCGCCACCGGCGGCGTCATCCGCGCCGGGGCTACCGGCGCGCCGTCGGCGTCGACGACGAGCGCGTGCACGCCCGCCGGGGCGACCTCGGCCAGCGCGGAGTGGCCGGTGGGGAACGCCGGCGCGGAGTCCACCTGGTTGACCCGCTCCCGCTCCGTCTGGACGTTGACCAGCCCGACCCACGCGCGCGGATCGCGGAACCGGTCCCCCGGCGTGACGACCGTCCCCAAGGCGGCCTCCTGCTCGGCGGTCGCCGGTTCGACGACCTCGGTCACCGCGCGCGCCCCGGGCGGCCGCAATGGCACAGTGCCGTGCCCGTCGTCCGGCGGGGCGGGCTCGACGTCAGACCACCCGAGCAGGGCAGCGATGTCGACGGTGTCCCAGTCCCCCTCCGTGTCGAGGCCCGCCCCCGGCACGTCCGCCGTCCACTCGTCGGACGGGGGCGTCTCCGACCCGCCCCATTCGGCGAGCGCCGCGGTCAACGCCGCGTCGCTCCGGGACTCGAAGCCCCACAGGGAGCCGAACCCCTCCGCGGCCCACTCCGCGCCGTCCCCGCCGACCGGCGAGTGCGTCAGCGCCGCGTCCTGGTCCGCTTCCGGGGTCGGTGGTCCGTCGCCGGTCGCCGGGGCGGGCGGGGCCGCGGACCCCGCCGGGGTGGACGGGACCGGCCGAGTGGGGCCTTCCCGCAGGCGGGCGGGGCCCGCGTCGCCGGTGTCGCCGGTGTCGCCGGTGTCGCCGGTGTCGCCGGTGTCGTCGCGTTTGCGTTTGCCCAGGGCGGATTCGGGCTGGCGGGTGTCACCGTGCTGTGTCTCGGGGACCTCGGCAGGCGTCTGGTCGTGGTCGCTGGAGCGGGCGTCGGCCTCGTCCGCCCGGAGCGGGGGGACGCGCGCCTCGACGATGAAGAGGCGCGACCAGTCGTCGCCGTCGCGCAGCTCGGGTACGGGCAGCCTGCGGAGCCGGACAGCGCGGTGGTCGACCGGCCGCCCCTGCCGCGTCGACTCCTCCGCGGCGCGGGTCATCGCGTCCCAGAGGACCCGCCCGACCAGCGGCAGGTGGAAGGACCCCAGCGCGGCCACCGACCCCGCCAGGACGATCTCGGGCACCGGGTGGCCGTGAACGCTCCGCCACGCCGCGACCCGCACGATGTCGCGGGCGAACACCTCCAGTGCCGCGACCTGCCCCGCGTCGAGCGCGCCGGACGGGTCGATCGCCAACCGCACCGTGTCGACACGCTCGGCAGGAGACGGCGCTGGTGTCAGCGCGGTCACCGCCTCCTCGGGCACGTCGCCCACCGGAGCCGGATCATCCATATCGGACTCTGTCACGGGTCCAATCGCGACGACCCTGTCATCGCGCTGCCAGTCCATCGTTTCCGGTGTCCGAGGGGAGCGTCCCACCGTACTGGCGCCGCCAGCCGATCCGCCCTCCGACAGCGGGGTCAGCGCGGCGGCCCACTCCGCCAATCCCTCTTCCAAGAGCCGCTCGCCCTCGGTCGGAAACCCCCAGAGAGCGCCGAATCCGCCCTCGAACGAGTCCGTGTCCTGCCCGGTCCGCGCCTGCGGCCCGGGTGGTTCCGTGCCGTCCCGCGCGGAGTTGTCGTCCTCAGCGGTCTCCGCGGGAGGTTCTCCGGCAGGGGTGGACCCGTCCACGAGCCAGTCGTCGACCAGGAAGGGTTCCGCCGACTCGTCGTCGTGCGGTGTCCGCTCCTCCCCGGTCGCATCCGGGCCGACCAGGTCGGCAATCCACTGGTCGAGCGAGCCTGTCGGCGACGGGATCGGCTCGCGGGGGTCCGCGCTGCCTGATGGCCCGTCGGGCTGGTGGTCGCCTGCTGTTTCCAGAGCGGCTGCCTCCAGGGCGGTCGGGGCAGAACCGGCCATCCCGGGAAGAAGCACGTCCAGCGGCAACGCGAGGACCAGCGGGCCGAGGTCGACCGGAGCCAGCGCGGCGTCCACCACGGCCGCGAAGAGGGTGTGCGCGTCCCGGAATGGGGCCGGGAACTTGCCGGTCACCAGCCGGATGGGCGCACGGTCGCCTGGCCGCAGCACCATGGTGTTCACGCCGTCGTTGTAGACGAGCGCGAGCGTGCCGCCCGGAGCACGCGACGAGGCCGCGAACACGAGCGCGGCGCCGCCCGCGGGCATGCCGTGCCGCAGCCGGTCGAGCGCAGGCGATCCGTCCACCGACCGCAGACCGTGGGACAACGCCCGGACCGAGGGCAGGTCGGGACCGGCCTCCTCGGCGAACGTGCCGACGAGACGCCGCCGCCCGAACAGGGCGTCGAACGGCGCCAGGACCGAGTCGACCTCGTTGACCCACGCGCCGAACCCGCTGCCCACGACCGGGTTGAGCAGGTTCAGGAGGGCGGCGTCGAGCCCAGGGGGCCGCGCGGGCTCGGCGGCCAGCCGCTGCCGCGCCTCCCGCGACGGCGGGACCCGGAACTCGGTCAACCACGTGCCGTCCGGCCAGGAGACCCCCGGCAGCGGGCGCGTCCCGGGCAGGTCGAGGAGCCCTCGGTCTCGGTCCAGCATGACGGCGTAAATCGGCTTGCCCCGGAGAGTCCACATACCGGGCGGCGCGAGACTGGAGCCGATGGGATCGAACACCGTCGGGGAGCCGTCGTGGTTGACCATCACCCGGACGGTCCCACGGTCCCTGGTGGAGGTGATCAGGATCGCGACCGAGTTCGGCCCGGCGGCCACCAGCCGGGCCGCGACGCGCGCGACCCCCTCCGTGCCCTGCCCCGCGTGCCACCACCCGGCGGCCACCGCCCGCCACGCTGGACCGGAGCCGTCGTGCGACCCACCCGGGAGGCGGGGGTGGCCCAGGTAGGTGTCCACGATCGCGGTGACGACACCGACCGGCGAGACGCGCGACCAGCGTCCGATCACGCCGAGCCAGTCCAGACCGGGTTCCGGGAAGACCCGGCCCGCCAAGGCGGTCCGGAAGGCGTGCTCCGTCGCCGCGGAGGGGGCCGCGGCCGCGTCGTCGAAGCCGCCCGCGCCCGGCGGGGCGAACGCCGCCGGGCCCAGGCGCGCGGCCGCCGCGGAGTCGTGCGGGTCGCCGGTCGGGACCCACGCGGGCCTCTCGTGGGCGGGCCTGCCGTCGTCGTCGGGGAGCGGGTGGACGAAGACGTCGGTGGCGTTGTCCAGCGCGGCGTAGACCTCGCGGTCGCCCAGGGGACGGCCGGTGCGGGTGTCCTCGACCGATATCCCCGTGGCCGCGGGCACCACCCGCCAGTCGTGCACCGTCCCGTCGGCTTCCACGAGCACCCGGACGACCTCGCCCGCCCGTACCCGCGCGGTCACCACCGCCACGGCGTCGCGCGGGTCCACCCGGGTGGTGACGTCGACCGGGGCCGACGTCCCCTCCGGGACGGGCGGGGTCCCCGGCGGCAGCTCGACCAGCCCCACCAGGCGCTCCGCTGTCGCGGCCAGGGTGACGACGGGGTCGCCGGTCCGGGCGTCGAGGACCACGCCGACACGCCGGTTGACGTCCCCCGGTCGGGTCGTGACCGTCCACTCGTGGACCTCTCGGTCCACTGTGGTCACTCGCAGCCGCACGTCCGGCCCACCAGCGGCGACCCGCGACACCACCGCGTTGACATCGCTCAGCCCGACGACGCGGCCGTAGGTGGCGGGGGCTTGCCGGACCGGCGACGGGGGCGGGTCGCCCGCGTCGTCCTCCACCTCCACCTCCGCATCCGGGGAGGGGTCCCTCCGCGGGGGCACGAGCAGCTCGACGGGCAGCGGCAGGACGAGCTCGCCGATCTCGACCGGGGCCAGCGCGGCGTCGACCGCGGTCACGAACAAGGGCTCTTCGCCACGGAACACCACCGGATACCCGCCGGTCAGCGGAACAGGTCCGCGGTCCCCCCGGCGCAGCATCACGGGCGTCCCGCCGTCGTTGTGGACGAGCACCAGCGTGCCACCCACCCCGCCAGGGGAGGCCGCGAACACCAGCGCCGCGGCCCCGGCGGGCAGGCTGTCCACCAGCCGGGCCAGCGGCGGGCGCCCGTCGCCGTCGACCCGGCGCAGGCCGTGGGAGAGGGCCCGGACCGACGGCAGGTCCGGGCCTGCCTCGTCCGCGAACGTGCCGACGACGCGCCGCCTGCCGAACAGCGCGTCGAAGGGCGCCAGGACCGAGTCGACCTCGTTGACCCACCCGTCGAACCCGCTCCCCAGAAGCGGGTTGAGCAGTTCGAGCAGTGCGGCGTCCACACCCCGTGGCGGGCCGTCGGCGGCCGCGAGCCGCTCCCGCGCGGCCGCCGACGGCAGGGCGCGGACCTCGGTCAACCAGGTCCCGTCCGGCCAGGAGACCCCCGGCAAGGGGTGCGCCCGGGGCAGTCCGAGGACCACCTGGTCGCGATCGAGCATGACGGCGTGGATCGGGTGGTCCCCGAACGCCCAGTTGCCGACGAGCACGGCGGCGGCGCGCAGGTGGACTCCCGCCAGGGTGAACACGACCGGGGAGCCGTCGTGGTTGACCATGACCCGGATGATCGTGGGGGCGGTGCCGCGCCCGTCGCCACCCGGGCCCAGGACGACCGCGACCGAGTTCGGCCCGGCGGCCACCAGCCGGGCCGCGACGCGCGCGACCCCCTCCCTGCCCCGCCCCGCGTGCCACCACCCGGCGGCCACCGCCCGCCACAGGGGGCTGGAGCCGTCGTACGGCGCGCCGGGGAGATGGGGGTTGCCGAAGTAGGTGTCGACGACCGCCGTGGCGACACCCACCGGCGACACCCGTGACCACCGTGCGATGTGCCCGAGCCAGTCCATGTGCGGTTCGGGGAAGACCTGGCCCGCCACCGCCGCCTGGAGCACCCGGTCCGCCTCGGCCGACGGGAGCACGGCCCCCTCGCCGAACCCCCTCTGGTGCGGGAGGGCGAACGCCGTGTGGCCGAGGCGGGCGGCCGCGGCCGGGTCGTCCGGGTCGCCGGTCGGCACCCACGCGGGCCGCTCGGCGGCGGGGACGCCGTCCTCGCCCGGCGCCGGGTGGAGGAAGACAGCGGTCGCGTCCTCCAGGGTGGACAGGACCTCCCGCTCGGACAGCGGCACGCCGGTGCGGGCGTTCTCGACCCAGACACCGGTGGACGTCGGCAGCACCCGCCACTGCCGGACCCCGCCGCCCGTCTCGACCAGCACCCGGACCACCTCGCCACCGCGCACCCGCGTGGTGACCTCCCGCAGGGCGTCGCGCGGGTGCACCCAGGCCTCGACGTCGACCGGGGCCACCGTCCCCTCCGGGACGGGCGGGGTCCCCGGCGGCAGCTCGACCAGCTCCACCAGGCGCTCCGCCGTCGCGGCGAGGTCGGCGACCTCGCCGCCCGTGCGGGTGTCGCGGACCACGCCTGCGCGCCGGTTCACGTACCCGGGTCGGGAGGTGACCGTCCACTCGTGGATCTGCCGGTCCACCGTGGTCGCCCGCAGCCGCACGTCCGGCCCGCCGCCCGCGACCCGCGACACCACCGCGTTG
Source organism: Actinokineospora lacus (assembly GCF_053813445.1). Taxonomy (NCBI): domain Bacteria; kingdom Bacillati; phylum Actinomycetota; class Actinomycetes; order Pseudonocardiales; family Pseudonocardiaceae; genus Actinokineospora; species Actinokineospora lacus. Next base: position 148,040 of record NZ_JBQERA010000013.1, on the reverse strand, counting down.
ACGGCGCTCAACCCGGGGACACGGCCGCGCGCGGCGGGAGTCCACCCCACCGGGGCGTCGACCGGGCCACTGCCCGCCGGACCCGCGGCCGCGGGGTCCGGCGGACCGGCCCCGAAGGCGTCGGCGACGTGGCCGGGACGCGGCGCGAGGGGCCGCACGTCCGGGGCGGGGACGGTGGAGCCGACCGGCAGGTGGCCGCCGTCGGCGTCCAGGGTGATGGTGTAGAGGCGCTCCCAACCCGCGATCATGCCGAGGGTGGCGGACTTCGCGTCGGAGCCGCCCGCCGCGGTGTCGGTGGGGGTGACCTCGGCGACGAGCCCGGTCTGGCCGTCGACGAGGAGCACCCTGCCCCCGTGGTTGACGAGGTTGGCGATGTGGCCGCCCCGGGGGTCGCCCGGGGTGAGGCCCGCGAAGACGGCCTCCGCGCCGTGGCCCGCCTCCAGGAGCCGGGTGACGAGCGCGGGCAGGGCGGTGGGGCCGTCTCCGACCAGCTCCCAGTCAAAGCCGGTGGCCTCGGCGATGGCGGTGGTCTGGCCCCGGGGGTGGCGGGCGGTGGGGGCCGCGCCGGGAGCGCGGGCGGGCACCCGGCCCGCGACCCTCGGGTGGCCGCGGAAGGTCTGGTGGACGGCCAGGGCGGCGTCCGGGCAGTTGACCGAGCGGCCGTCGGCGGCGGCGCCGTTGATCAGGGGGGCCCAGACCGCCGGGTCGGTGAACCGGGTCCCGGGGGTGACGACCGCCAGCAGGGCGTCGGTCTCGGCCTCGGTGGGCGCGATCAGCTGTTCGGGGGCCTCCGCGCGCTCGACGGAGCCGGGGTGGCCTGCCTCCAGGGGGTCGTCGATGTCGTCGTACTTGCGTTTGCCGGAAGTGGAAGTGGACTCGGACCCGGTCGCCTCGGGGGCCGTGCGGTCGACCGGGGCGCTCTGCCCCGGGGTCGACCCGGTCGCGGTCGCCGCGCGGTCGGCGGGCGCGACGGGGGTGGTCGCCCTCTGCTCCGGGGTCGACGCGGTGGGCGTGGTCGACGGCGAGGACGGTGTGGCGGAAGGGGAGGCGGGCGACGAGGAGGGCGGGGTCGGCGCGGGGGCCGCGCCGGTTGGCGGCGCCGTGTGGACGGACCGGACAGGCGGCGGCCCCTGGCTGAGCCCTGAAGGTCCGGAGACCGGGGCGGTCGGATCACCGTGGAGCGGTCCGCCGTCCACTCCCAGCCGGGTGACGTCGTGCGCCGAGTTCGGGGAAAGTGGTTCCTGGGAGGGTGTTTCCTGGAGTCGGGTGTCCGTCGGCCGAGCACCGGAGTGCCGGGCCTCGTCTGCGTGGCGCGAACCGCCCCTTGGGTGTCCTGTGCGTACTGGACGGTTCGCGGTCGGCTCCACCGGGTGGGCGGCAGGCGCGGCAGTGCCTGCCCGCGCGCCCGGAGGGGTGTCGGCGGACGGGAGCAGCGGTGCCAGGCCGTCGCGGGGCGGCGGCGCGGCGCGGCCGGGGTCTTGGTCGCGCTCTCCGCCGCCGGGCTTCTCCACGCCTTCCCGGGAGACCGGACCGTCCACCGGGACGTCCTTCCCCGTGGCGTGCTTCTTCAGCGCCTCGCCGAGGGCGCCGCCGCCGAGGACGCCGACGGTGGAGACCGCGCCGGAGACGGCGGACCAGCCGTTGAACTCCCACTCGCCGGTGGTGGCCTTGACGACGAACGCCTCGGCGAGGACCTCGGTGCCCGCGCCCGCGGCGGTCTCGAACCCGCCCTCGATGACCTCCTCGCGGACGCGCCCGCCCGGCCCCTCCCTGCCGTAAGCCTTGGTCAGGGCTGAGTTGACCGACTCGCCCAGGACACCGCCGAAGCCGCCGACGACCGGGGCGAGCGCGGCCGACATGCCGCCGACCATCGCCGCTGTGGCGGTCTTCCCCCAGTCCACCCCGGTGCGCTCGCCGGTGGCGAACTGGACACCCTGGGCGGCGAGGTCGGTGCCGACCTGGTTGAGGGTGCCGAACACGGCCGCGTCGACGAACTGGGCGAGCACCCGGCCCCACACGGTGGCCAGCACGGCCCGGACCTGGGCGTAGCGGCCTGCCAGCCAGCCCAGCACCGACCAGCCGAGGAACGGGGCCACCGCCGCCGCCCAGGCGATCTCGGCGGCCAGCACCACCAGGTTGAGGACGGAGACCAGCTTGGCGTACTCCACTTCCAGCGCCAGGTCGTCCAAGAACTCCGCCAGAGCGAGGAACCGCTCCTTGGCGGCGCCCAGGTGGTCCTGTGCGCCGACGAACGGCGCCACCCGCCGCGCGAACGCGGTCTCGGCGTCGCCCGCGAACCCCTGGGAGGCGTCCGCGACCAGGGTCCGCAGCAAGGGGGCGACCACGTCGCCGAGGTCGGAGCCCGCCCCGGCCCACGCCGCGGCCAGCACCCGGAGGTGGTCCTCGTTCGCGTCGGGCCACACCTCGCCGGTCAGGACCAGGAACAGCGTCCTGACGTCGTCGGACACCATCATCGCCACGACGCCGAACCTCCCGATCGCCCCTGATTGGCCACACGGGGACCACGGACAGCGCGACGGCGCGGGTTCACCCCTGAACCGGAGCGCGATCACCACCCGTGCACGGCAGGACAGACCAGCGGACGGAGAACACATGCCCGGCTACTTCGACGACGACCCCCTCGACGACTCCGGCGTGCCCACCTGGGTCGCCGCGCTCGGCGACCAGGCGCACGACCCCAACCACCTCGTGCACGTCGTGCGCGACCTGGAGCCCGCCGAGGCGCTGGAGTTGCTGGGCGCGGCCCCCGCGTCGGTCCGCAGGGGGGTGGTGCCCGACGAGCGCGGCGGACACCACTCCCTGGCGCGGGCGGCCCTGCACCCGTGGGACCCCACCGCCGCCTTGGTGGCCGCCCGCGTGGGCGACTGGACCTTCGTCTACGACGACCTCGGCGAGACCCTGTTCCTGTGGCAGGTCTGCGACCGGCCGCCGTTGAACGCGACAGCGGAGCTGTCCCGGCGCGGCGAGGTCGCGGCGACGGCCAACGTCACCCTCGACGGGCGGTCGCAGTTCGCCTACGCCGTCGGCGGGGACATCGTGTTCCACGCCGAGTCCCACGAACTCGCCGAGGACGCCGGGTCCGGCCCCGCCGAGGTGCGCGCCGCCGTCCGGGACGTCACCGGGGGACACCACCTCGGGCTCCCCATGCGGGCGTTGTGCGCGCTGGCCGGTCTGCCCCGGACGTTGGCGGAGGTCAGGGCACTCCCGCTGCTGGTCGGGGCCGTGGACCACTGACCGCCGGTCAGCCGCGCTGGCGGACCGCCTCGGCCACCGTCTCGGCGATGCCGTCGTCGACCGACTTCGGTTCGTCGGTGTCGATGAACAGCTCGCGCAGCATCAGGTCAGGCAGGCGGGCGGGGTCCAAACCAGACTCCTTCCCCGCCAACCGGTTGCGGAGCTTCCCCACCCGGAGGGCGGCACTGACCACGAAGGTCGGCAGTGACGAGACCGGGCGCGGCTTCCCCGCGGCGGCGGCGAGCCTGCCGACCATGTCGCGCCAGGTCATGTTCTCGTCCACGACGGGGATGTCCGCGCCGGAGGCCGCCAGCAGCGCGGCCACCGCCGCGGCGGCGACACCGGCGGCGGTGGTCGCGGCGCTGCCGCCGACCGGGGCGACCAGGCGGGAGTCCGAGCCCGCCCACTTCACCAGTCCGGTCGCCCAGGTCGGGTACCGGTCCTCGGCCTTGCCGAACACGAACGGCACTTCGATCACCGCCACCGGCAGGTCCGGCCCCGCGGCGGCGCGCCCCTGCACCGCCTGGGCGACCCTGCTGCGGATGTAGGGGTGGATGTCCGCCAACCGCCACGACGGGTGGGCGCGGTTGAAGTGGGTGAAGTACGAGCCCAGCACGACGGCCCTTGTCAGGCCCTCCGCGCGGGCCGCCGTGAGCAGCTCCACGACCGGGGTGACGTTGCCCGCGTGGAAGAACGGGTACGCCGGGCCGGGCGGCACCTCGCGGTCGTCGACTCCCGCGGCGAAGACGACACCGTCGTGGCCGCTGAGCAGGGGTCGCCACGTCTCCGCCGTCGTCGCGGCCGCGTCCACCGCGTGGTCGACCCCGGCGCGGGCGCTCCGGGCGACCGCGGTCACCTCGTGACCGCCGTCACGCAACTGCCCCACGATGTGCTGGCCGATCAGTCCACTCGCCCCTACCACCAGTGCCTTCATGCGCCGGATGATCCCCGTCGACGACGGCCCGGCACCACACCCACCCCTAATTGGCGGGTGTCCACCCACGACCCGTGAACCCCCGGTCGAGACCGCGCCGTGTACGGCACGTGCGACGGCCGACGGCAGGGGGTGGTCAGCGATGGCCATGATGGTCCCTGACGAGGCGCGGACCCTGTTCCGCGTCCTCACCGGCGAGGAGTGGCCCGACGCGAACGAGGACCACCTGCGGCTGCTCGCCGAGGCGTGGGAGGCCGCGGGCCTCGGCCTCGGCGACCAGGTGTCCCCGCTGCTGCGGCAGCTCACCGCCACCGTGCGCGCCGACTTCGCGGGCGACGCCGAGAAGGCGTTCGTCGACCGGGTCGCGCCCTTCGTCGAGGGCGGCGACCAGCTCACCGCGGCCCGGGACCGGTTCACCGCCATCGCGGCGTTCCTGCGGAACCTGGCGTTGGACGTGGAGTACGTCAAGCTCGTCTCGGTGATCAGCCTCGTGCTGCTGGTCGCGGAGATCGCGTGGGCCTCGGCCATGGCCCCGTGGACCGGCGGCGCGTCCCTGGGCTGGCTGTCCGGCCGGATCGCGGCCGTGCGCTCGATGCTGCACACCCTCCTGGGCAGGCTGCTCTCCAACATCCTCGAAGTCTCCACCGTCATGATGTCGACCCAGCTCCTGCCGGACCTGCTGGCCCAGACCGCCCAGTTCGCCGGCGGCCACCGCACCGGGTGGGACCATGCCAAGACCCGGGACGCGGCGGGCATGGCCGCTCTGGCGTCCATCCTGATGCTCCCCGCGGGCCCAGCCCTGCACCACCTGACCAAGGCCATCGGCAATGCCGCCGACACCCTGCTCGACACCGTCACCGCCATGGGCAAAGGCCACCGTGCCGTCATCGACGACATCATCGAGACCGCGTTCGAGGGCGGTTTCGAGGGCTTCGTCGAAGCGCTGTACTCGGCGATCACGACGGGCAAGTTCGAGCTCAACCCGTTCTCCGTGGTGTCCGGCGTGCTCAACGCGGCCGCTGTGGTCGTCAGCACCCGCTTCGCCACCTTCGTCAAGAACTACCTCGCGGGCCTGCGCACCCCGACTGGCCCCGGCCCCGACACCACCGGCCTGGACACTCCCCCGCCCCAACCTCCCACGACCGTCCTGCCGGGCCCCGCCCCGCGCCCAGGCCCGCACAGTCCTCCCGAAAACCCCTCCGGCAAGCACGGGAGCCCCGACACCGACCAGTCCCCCACCACACAGCCGACCGTCACGCTCCCACCCCACACCCCCGGCCAGACGGACACACAGCCCCACCAGCCCCCCGCCCGCACGGACCTCCCACCCGCCTACCAGCCGCCCGCCCACACGGGTCCCCCGCCCGCCTACCAGCGGGACTGGCACCCGGTCGGCGCCGACCGACCGCCCGCCTACGAGGCCGAGCGGCCGTCCGTGCCGCGGACGGACCTGCCGCCCACCCGCACCGATCCCCCACCCGTCCACCAGGCGGACCCTCCGCCGACCCACCGGCCAGACCCGCTCCCCCGGCAGGAACAGCCGCTCCCGCACCAGACCGACACCCCGCCTCCGTCCCGAGGCGACAACCCGCCCCTCCACGAGGGGACCCGACCACCGATCGACCACTCGGGTACTCAGCCCCTCCACGACTCCGAAACCGCACTCGGCACACTGCCCGAAACGCCGCCCGTCCGGGAAAGCCCCGTCACGGGCGAATCCACAGTGGAGGAGACGGGCAATGGACCGTCCACAGAGAACTCATCGGCCGCCCGGGAGGAACATCCAGCGCGCCCGGAGTTCGGCCCGCGCACCGGAGACGAGTCCTCGGCGCCCACACTGTCGGGCGGCCGCGAACCCGTCGCGCCGACCATCGACCGGTCCGGCACTGACACCACAACCGGCTCCGGAACACCACTAACGGGAAGCCACCACACACCGACAGACCTCACCGCGCCAACCGAGACCACCCCGTCTGAAACAACCGTGCCCGGAACAACCACGCCTGGGACAACCACGCCTGGGACCACGGCAGTCGTCACCAGGGGATCCGGTCATCCCGTCCACTCCCCGCCCCGCAGGCCCGCCACCCCGCAGGGCGCCGCCGTCCCCGGCCGCCTGCCACTGGCGAAGCCCGCCCGGACCGACGCCGCCTTCGACGACCTCACCACCCCGGTCAACGACCCGCCACCGACGCGAACGCACCGCGCCGACCTACCGGCCACTGCTCAAGCGACCGCGGTCGCAGGTCACCCCGAGACCACGCCGAGGCAGGCCCCGCCTCCCCCTCGGACCTCTCAGCAAGTCCTCCGCGACGCTCCCGCGCACCAGAAAGGCCGCATCCGGCAGATGCCCGGCGTCACAGAGGTCGAACGGTCCGCGTTCGAGGTCCGACGCGCGGAAGTCGACGGACAGACCATCACCGAGGTCACCGTCGTCCTCGACATCGACAGCCCCGAGCGCGACCAGATCCTCCGCGACGCCCAGAATGGTGTCGAAATCTACTTCACCAACGGCGCCCGGCTCCCCAACGGCGATCTCCTGCGCGTCCTCCTCGTCCCCGCGGCCCCGGGCGGCAAGGCCCACCACACGGTCCGCGCCACCGACGGTCCGGTGACCCAGACCCGCTGGCGGGCAGGGCTCGCGCCCGCCGTCTACGCCCACGAAGTGGGCCACATGCTCGGCCTCCCCGACGAGAACAGCAGCCGGATCTCGGTCGCCGACAGCCTCATGGGCCACGGTCCCACCACCACGACGCTGCCCGACCGCTACCTCCAGGTCCTCGCCCTGCACATCGGCGATGTCCCGGTCCACCGCGCCGGGTCCGGCACGCCGACGGGGTCCGTCACCTCGGAGGTCGTCGGGAGCCACCCGGAGCCCGCGCTGCCGCTCACCTCCGCCGAGGCGCTCGACGCTGTCGTCGCCGTCCTGGACGGCGACGACGTGGACCCGGCGGCGCTCACCGACGCCCTCACCCAGGCGATGGTCACGCCCGGCGCCGAGCGGGTGGCCGACCTGATCGCCGAACCGCTGACGCGCGCGGTGGACGAGCGGCGCCTGTCCCACGACGCGATGGAGGACGCGCTCCGGATCACCGGCCGCACGACCACCCTGTCCTTCACCGACCTCCCCCCGGCGTCCGCTCCGGCCCATCCCGTCCCGACCGCGGCCGTCGAGGGCGTCATCACCTTGGTGGAGGGCGGGCCCGTGGACGTGGAGGCGTTGTTCGGCACCCTCAACCGGCTGACGGGACTGCCCGGATGGGAGCAGGGCACCCCCAGGATCGCCGACGCCCTCTACGGCGCTTCGGATTCCGGTCGTCTGTCCCAAGAGGACTACGACAACGCCATGCGGATCATCCAGTGGACGAACACCTTCCGAGCCACGCCCGATCCCGACGCGCGCATCACCTCCACCGCCGTGCCACCGGGCGGGGAGGCCGCCGACCTGGCCCCGGTCCGCGCCGCCGCCGCGAACCTCCACGCCTTCCTGCACGACAGCGACTTCGACTCCGCCGTGACCGTCCTCGCCGAACTGGGCCGCGACATGCAGGCGGTCTGGGCGGTCGAGAAGGCATACCAGGCCCGGTTCGCGTCGACGCTGCGCGGCGACCTCCTGCGTCTGCGCCCCAGCCAGGACGCCTACGTCGACCACCTGCTCGGGCACAGCGACGACGACCCGGTGTCCCGGGAGCTGGCGGACGCCTGGTACGCGGAACTGGAGCGGTTGACGTTCGCCCACCACTCGGGCGGGCCGGAGGTCCCGATCCCGTTCGACTACGCCGAAGACGGCTGCTACATCCGCGCGCACCTGATGGCGATGGCGCTGCAACGGCTCGGCGCGGCCCCCCGCAAGGTCTTCGTGGCCCGTACCGACCCCCTGCTGTCCCCGTTCGTCGGGCCGGACAACACCCCCGTGCCCACGGTGAGGTGGAGGTACCACGTGGCGCCGGTCGTCCTGGTCTGGAACGGCGACGAAGCCGAGAACATGGTGTTCGACCCGTCGCTGCAGGCCGGTCCGCTGACTGTGCCGGAGTGGCTGACCCGGACCGGCTTGAAGCCGGAGAGCGCCGACATCCGCCAGGACGACCACTTGGCGGCGGTGTCCGCCGCCCTGCACAAGCACAAGACCGACAACCCCGGCAAGTGGTCGGACGGCTTTCCGACCGGCGGAATGGTGGTGCTGACCAGTGTCGAAGCGATCCACTATGGGGACCTGGTGAACTCCCGCCCCGCCGACTTCCAGGACGCCGACGCCCGCACCCGCAGGCGGCACCTCGACTCGCTGCACGAGTACTCGATCAAGGCGGCGCGGCGGCGGGCGGACGCCCGACTGGTCGAGATCCTGGGGATGGGCCTGACCACGGGTGGTCCCGCCGCGCCGTGGACCCGGCAGCAGGCCTTCGGACACCTGCTGCGGACCGAACCGGTCGGCGTGCGCGGACTGTTCGACCGCAACCCGAAAGCCCTCGGCCTGCTGGCCGACGTCGTCCCGACCGACATGCTGTCCACCCTGTCCACCCCTGCCCGCGCCAAGCCCGCGCCGGTCGTCGTGCCCGCCCACCGCGGACCGCGGACCGGCCCGCCCGACGTCACCGACCTGCCGACACCGGTCATCGACCAGTTCGACACCCAACTCCCCGAACCACCCCACATCCCCGGACCACCCACCACCCAACCAGCCGAACTCCCAGCCAACGTCCCCATCCAGCTACCAGCCGACGTCCCAGCCCAGCTACCAGCCGACGTCCCAGCCCAACTCCCAACCTCCACACTCAACCAACCAACCACACCCACCACCGACCAACTCGACACCCAACTCCCCGAACCACCCCACATCCCCGGACCACCCACCACCCAACCAGCCGAACTCCCAGCCGACGTCCCAGCCCTGACCCCCCACAAACCATCCGCGCTCGCGGACGTGCCCACACCCGTCATCGACCAACTCGATCCCGAGCTCCCCGGGCCACCGTCGTTCGCCCTCGACGACCTGCTCGACCTGCCGCCCATCGATCTCGGCTTCCTGGACCTCCCCCAGTCGGACGGGCGGGCGCGCAGCCCGCGATCCGTCGAACCCACGCCGCTCAACCTGCCGCCCACCCTTCCGTCGATTCCCGGGTTGTTCGGCGGACCGTTCTCCCACACCGGCCCGACGGGCCGGGACCACCTCAGTCTCGCCGACTGGAACCCCGGCGCGCTTTTCCCGTCGAGCCGTTCCGGGACCCCCCGAGCGCGGCCCTCCAGAGCCGCCGCCCCGGCTGGGCGCGACGGCTGGGGGGCGCTCGTCGACGCGCCCGCCCACCAGCGCGGCCGGATCCGGCAGATGCCAGGGGCCGGGGAGGTCGAGCGCTCGGCGTTCGAGGTCCGGCGGGGCGAGGTCGGTGGGCAGGCCACCACCGAGATCACCATCGTTCTCGACATCGACAGCCCGGACCGCGCCCAGATCCTCCGCGACGCGCAGGACGGGGTCGACGCCTACTTCCCCCACAGCGCCCGACTGTCCAATGGCGACCTTTTGCGCGTTCGGCTCACCCTGGGCGACAACGCCCACCACAAAATCCACGTCTCGAACGGGCCCGTGACCCAGACGCGCTGGCGGGCCGGGCTTCCCCCTGCGGCCTACGCCCACGAAGTGGGCCACATGCTCGGCCTCCCGGACGAGAACTCCGGCACCAGGGGCAGGCTTGCCCTCCCGGACGACCTGATGGGCGACGCCGCCAACCCTCCCCCCGCCACCATCCCCAACCGCTACCTCCGCGTGCTCGAGCTCCACATCGGCGAGATTCCCCCGCACACCGGCGACGAGCCGGGCGCGCCGACGGGGGCGATCACCCCCGAGGTCGTGGGGAACCACCCGGAACCCGCGCTGCCCGCGTCGTCGGACGCCGTCGCGGCGGCCGTCGCCATCCTGGAGAGCCCCGCGGTCGACACGACCGCGTTGACCGACGCCGTCACCCGGGCGGTGGCGCTGGCGGGCGGCGGGCGGGTGGCCGACCTGATCGCCGACCCGCTGGTCCGCGCGGTGGACGAGCGGCGTCTGCCCGTGGGCGCGATGGAAACGGTGCTGCGGATCGCCGGCCGGACTTCCGTGATGAAGTTCGCCCGCGGCGTGCCCCCCGCGCCGACCGCCACTCCCACCACCCCGACCGCCGCGGTCACCGACATCGTCACCCTGGTCGACGGCCACGGCGCCGACACGAAGGCGTTGTTCGGCAAGCTCCACCGGTTGACGAGCCTGCCTGGCTGGCGGCAGGGCACCCACCGGATCGCCGGGGCGCTGTACCGGGCGGTCGAGTCCGGACGGTTGACGCAGGACGACTACCAGAACGCGCTGGGAGTCATCCAGTGGGCGCACACCTTCCCGGCGTCCCCTGATCCCGACACCCGGATCACGTCCACCGCCGTCCCTCCCGGGGTGTACCCGTCCGACCTGGACTCGGTAGGGGCCACCGCCGAGCACCTCCACGACCTCCTTGGCGGCGACGGCGACGGTTACGCGGACTTCGACTCCGCTGTCGCCGTCCTCGCCGAGCTGGGCCGCGACATGCAGTCGATCTGGGCGGTCGCGGACTCCTACCAAGTCCAGTTCGACTCGGAACTGCTCGACACGCTCGTCCGGCTCCAGCCGCGGCAGGAGGACTACATCCGGCACCTGCTCGGGGCCACCCATGACGAACCGGTGTCGTTGGAGCAGGCACGGGTCTGGTACGCGGAACTGGCGCGGCTGACGTTCGACCACCACGTGGGCGGCCCGGCGATTCCCGTCCCGTTCGACTACCCCCGAGACGGCTGCTACATCCGCGCGCACCTGATGGCGATGGCGCTGCAACGGCTCGGCGCGTCCCCGCGCAAGGTCTTCGTGGCCCGGAAGACCCCGCCCCTGTCCCCCTTGGTGGGACCCGGGCGCACCCCCGTCGAGGACGTCAACTGGAGCTACCACGTCGCACCCGTCGTCCTGGTCCGGGACGGGGACGTCGTCGAGGAGATGGTGTTCGACCCGTCCCTGGACGCGGGTGTGCTCACCGTGGACGAGTGGACCGCCCGGACCGGTGTGCCCCCGGCGACCGTCGTCCTCGCCAAGAGCGGCACGGTGTCCGAGGTCTCGGAGTTCCTGCGCGCGGACAAGGCCCGCAACCCCCGCCTGTGGAAGGGCAACCACCCGGTCAAGGGCGCGCTGGTGGTGTTGACCGGCGTCGAGGCGGTGCACTTCCAGGACCTGATCGGCGCCGCGCCGAAGAGCTTCGAGGAAGCCGACCTCCGCACCCGGGACGAGGACATCGACGACCTGCTCGAGCACTCCGTCGCGGCGGCACGGCGCCGGGCGGACAGCAGGCTGGTCGAGATCACGGGGATGGCGTTGACGATCGGCGGCTCACACTCCCCCGGGGCCCAGTGGCAGGCCCTCGAGCACCTGATTCGAACCGAACCGGTCGGGGTGCGCGGCGTGTTCGACCGCAACCCGCACGCCTACCACCTCCTCTCCGACCTCGTCCCCGCGACGCTGCTGCCCTTCCTGACCGACATCAACGACACCGCGACGGAGCCGGTGCCCGTCCACCTGCTGGATTCCCGGCACCCGGCCCCCCTGGCCGGGGACGCCGACCAGAGGCAGCACCAGCGGACCTCCTCCGAGACGCCCGACTCCCCGACCGGGGACGGCGACCAGCGGCACCCCGCCGCGATCGACCCCGCCCTGCTCGACGAGATCATGCGCGACAGCACCACGCTCGACGAGACCATGCGCGACGCGCCCGCGGTCGACCCCGCACTGATCGACCCCACGCTGATGGACACCGCCCTGGGCGCGCTCCTGCCGTCGCTGGACGCCACCCGGTCCACCCCGTGGCCCGTCGGTCCCGGCCCGGCCGGGCCCGCGACGGTGGACCGCGACCGCGCGGACGCGGAGGCAGCCGCGATCCTCGCCGCGCTGGGCGCCCCGACCACGCGGGGCACGGGACATGACCGGAGCGTCCTCGCCGACGCGCCCGCGCACCAGCGGGGCCGCGTCCGCCAGTTGCCTGGAGTCCCGGAAGTCGAGCGGTCGGCGTTCGAGGTCCGACGGGGGGTGGCCGACGGGCGGACGATCACCGAGGTCACCGTCGTCCTCGCCATCGAGGCCGATCCCGCCACCCGGGACCGGGTCCTGCGGGACGCCCGGCTCGGAGTCGACACGTACGTCAACCGGCCCGGCGCCGAACTGCCCGGTGGCGACCTGCTGCGGGTGCGGCTCGTGGCCGCCGGGCCAGGTGACCGACCGCACCACACGATCCGCGTCACCGACGGCCCTGTGACCCGGACCCACTGGCGGACCGGGCTGCCGCCCGCCGTCTACGCCCACGAGGTCGGCCACATGCTCGGCCTCCCCGACGAGAACTCCGCGGTCGAGGGCCGCTTGTCCATTCCGGACAGCCTGATGGGGCACGGTCCGAACACCGCGTCGCCGACGTTCCCCGGCCGCTACTTCCAAGTGCTCGCCCTGCACATCGGCGACGTCCCCGTCCACGACCTCCGGTCGCCCGGGGAGCCGAGCCGGACGGTGACGCCGGAGGTCGTCGGGGACCACCCGGAGCCCGCCGTGCCGACCCCGTTGGACACCGCGGTCGCGGCGGTCGTCGCCCTGCTGAACGGGCCCGCGGTCGCCCCGGCCGTGCTGGAGACCGCGCTGGCCCAGGCCATGGCCCTGCCCGGAGCCGAGCAGGTGGCCGACCGGATCGCCGAGCCGTTGAACCGGGCCCGGTTGGACCGGCGCCTGCCGGAGCGCGGGTTCAACCGCGCCCTGGAGGTCACCGGGCGGACCGGGCGGCTGGCGTTCGCGGTGGCGCCCGCCGTCCCGCGGGACGGCGGCAGCAGCCGGGTCGCGGTCGACGAGACCGTGACCCTGGTGGACGGTCCGCAGATCGCCAAGCGGGACCTGTTCAGCAGGCTGCACCGGTTGACGAGCCTGCCCGGCTGGCAGCAGGAGTCCTCCCGGCTCGTCGGGCCGCTCCTGAGGGCCCTCGGGGAGCGGCGGCTGACGCAGACGGACTACGAGCAGGCGCTGCAGGTCCTGGGGTGGATGGTCACCTTCCCGGCGGTGCCCACCCCGAACAGCGAGATCGTCTCGACCGCGGTGGCGCCGGGAGAGGACGCCTCGACGCTGCCCGCCGTCCAGAACACGGCCGCGACCCTCGGCGGACTCATCGACCGGGGCGACTACGACACGGCCGTGGCGGTGCTGACCACGCTCAACCGGGACATGCAGGCGATCTGGGCCGTGCAGCGGGCCTATGCCGGCCGTTTCGCAACGCGCGCGGGCGAGGTGGCGCGGCAGCTCGAGGCCGACCTCGTCGGCCGGTGGCCCGAGCACGCCGACTACCTCCGCCACCTGCTCGGGCACGTCCACGACGAGCCGGTGTCGCTCGCGCAGGCGGCGGCCTGGTACGGGCGGTTGTCGGAACTGACCTACGACCACCACTCCGGCGAGAAGGTCCGCATTCCGTTCGACTACCCGGAGGAGGGCTGCTACGCACGGGCGCACCTGATGGCGCTGGCGTTGCAGCGGCTCGGCGCCGCCCCGCGCAAGGTGTTCGCCATCCGCCTCTCCCCCCAGTTGGCGCCGCTCGTGGGGCCCGACTTCACAGCCCTGCCCATCACGTGGGGATACCACGTCGCACCCGTCGTGGCGGTCGAGGTCGGCGGCGCGAGCGTCACCATGGTGTTCGACCCCGCCCTCCAGGCGGGTCTGCTGACCGTCGACGAGTGGCTCGCCCGGCTGTCTGTCGGCCCGGCGGACAGCGTCTCCACCGTGGACGGACCAGTGGACCGGGTTCGCGAGGTGCTCCTCGCCGCCAGGGCGGCCTCCCCGGAGAGCTGGGTCGCGGGCTACCCGGTCACGGGCACGCTCCTGGTGTACACCGACCCCGCGGCGGTCGGCTACGACGACCTGCTCGGTGTCACGGCGACGACCTTCGACCAGGCCGACAGCCGGTTCCGCCTGCTGGACGGGGATCTCCTGCACGGTCTCTCCGCGGAGGCGGCGAGTCGGCGGCGAGTGGGCGCGCGACTGCTCCAGATCATGGTCATGGGGATGGGGATGGACAGCGCCGACCCGACCGAGGCGCAGCGGCGAGCCCTGGTGGAGTTGATCCGCGACGAACCGGCGGGCGTGCGGGGGATGTTCGTCCGGGACCAGCTCGCCGCCACACTGCTGCTGGACCTGGTGCCCGCGGAACTGCTGTCCGCCGTCGACGCGACGCTGTCCGCGCCCGCGGGCCCGGGGGCGCCCGATCCCGCCCTCCTCGTCGGGGGGATGCCCGCGCTCGGCGGTGTCGAACTGGAGGGGACCGGGCTGCCCGCGGGGTTCGAGCGGCTGGCGGACGGCATGCCGGGCTACGACGACGTGGTCACCGCGCTGAGCGGGCTGGGGATCGGCGGTTCGGCCACCATCGTGGCCTACCCCCTCGACGGCGGGCCCGCCCTGCGATGGCATCTGGACAACACGGCGGAAGGCGTCACAGCTCGCGACCCCCATACGGGGTTCGGGTGGCTCCTCTCGGTGCGCCCGCTCGCCCTCCCCGCGTCCTTCCAGGTCTACGCGAGACTTGCCGCGGGCGGCGCCGGGTCGAGTTCGGCGGTCTGACCGGCGCCGCGGACAAGAAAAGGCCGGGACCCGTCGCGGGTCCCGGCCGTGGTGACAGGGCCGGTCAGGCCCAGCCGGTGTCCGTCGCGCGCTCGCGCGACCGGCTTGGGGCGCTCGCCGGGCTCCCCAGGGTGCGAGCGGTACCGGCGGGTCGGGCGGAGCCGCCGGTCAGGCGGGACAGGTCGACGCCCGAACGGGTTCCGGGCAGGGCGGCAGCGGTCGCGGGGGCGGGGTCGGGGTCGGGGTCGTCGTCGACGAGGTAGTAGGCGCCGGGGCTGCCGTCGGGGGTGAAGTAGAGGCCGGTGATGACCCCGCGGGCGCCGAGGTCGCCGCGGACGTGGGTGACCCACGCGCGCAGTTTCCCGATGCCCTGGGTGCCGTGCTCGCGGGCGTGGTCCTCCAGCAGCTTCTTGTCGTCTTCCAGGCGCTGGGCCAGCAGGGCGGACTGGCGCTGCGACCACCCGGCTGGCTTGATGGCTCCGTTCACGGCTCTCCCTCGGTTGCGGACACGGGTCTCACACGGGGCACGGCCCGCGCGGGGCCGCGCGTTCACGCCTCCTTGGCGGCGGTCGCGAAGTGGACGCCGGTGGTGAGCCGGTCGACACCGTGGTCGGCCATCCAGGTCCCGACCCCGAGGCGGACGGCGTCCGCGTCCGCCTCGTCCATGCGCATCACGACGTTGCCGAAACCGCTGCCGACCATGAGGCTCCACCAGTCGTCCGGGCTGGTCAGGCGGGTCACGTAGTCGCGGTGGGTGAAACACGCTCCGGGGACGCCCGCGGCCGCGACCGTCTCGCGCAGTGTGGTCATGTCGGCGGTCCTGGTCCACGGCGTCTCCACCACCAGCCCGGGGACGCGCGTCTGGACGGCGTCGACGAAGACGCCCGCGGCCGGGGCGAACACCGACTGGCCCATGACCGCAAGGACCAGCCGCCCGCCCGGCCTGACCAGCCCCCAAAGCCGGGCGACGGCGGCGGTGACGTCCGCGGCGAAGAAGACACCCAGGCTGCACGCCACCGCGTCGAACGTCTCCGGCGCGTAGGGCGGGTCGTCCAGGTCGGCGACCTCGAAGACGGTGTTGCCCAACCCCGCCTCCACCGCCCCGGCGCGGGCCAGGGCCAGCATCGGCTCGGCGGTGTCGGCCCCGACGACCGCGCCCGCCATCCGTGCGGCGCGCAGGGCGACGCCCCCCGGCCCGCAGGCCATGTCCAGCACCCGGTCCCCGGGGTGCAGGCCCATCAGGCCGACCACGTCGTCCAGGCAGAACGGCGCGATGCCCTCACGGACGGCGAGGTAGTTCGCGGCCGCGTAGCCGTAGGTCGCGCGCGGGTCGAAGACGCTCACAGCGGTGTTCTCCTATTCGGAGCGGCGGGCCATCTCGGTGGGGTAGCGCTCGCCCGCGGCGGCGGGCACGCTGTCCTCTAGGACCTGGAACACCACCGGATCCAACTCCAGGTGGGCGGCGCGGGCGTTCTCCTCCAGCCGCCCGACCGACCTGGTGCCCGGGATGGGGACAGCGCCCCGGTGATGCAGCCACGCCAGGGCCAACTGCGCCGGGGTGATGCCGAGACCGCGCGCCAGGGGTTCCAGCGTGCGGACGATCGTCAGATTGCGGGCGGCGTTGTCCGGGGCGAAGCGGGGCATGCGCCTGCGGATGTCGTCGGCGGCCAGCCCGTCGCGCGAGGTCACCCGGCCGGTGAGGAAGCCGCGCCCGAGCGGGGAGAACGCCACGACGGCGATGCCCAGCGCCCGGCACAGCGGCACGACCTCGGCCTCGATGTCGCGCGACCACAGCGACCACTCGCTCTGCACGGCGGCGACGGGGTGGACGGCGTGGGCGCGGCGGATCGTGTCCGGTCCGACCTCGGAGAGCCCGATGGCGCGGACCTTCCCTGCGGCGACCAGCCCGGCCATCGCCCCCACGGTCTCCTCGACCGGCACGGCGGGGTCGACGCGGTGCAGGTAGTACAGGTCCAGGTGGTCGACACCCAACCGCCGCAGGGACGCCTCGGCCGCCTGCCTGACGTACTCGGGGTCGCCACGCAGCCCCCAGGCCGACGGTGGGTCCCCTGCTTCACGCACCACCGCGAACTTCGTCGCCACCACGGCTTCGTCGCGCCGACCGGCGACGGCCTTGCCGACGAGTTCTTCGTTGACGAACGGACCGTACATGTCCGCAGTGTCCAAAAGAGACACACTAAGGTCGAGCGCCCTGTGGATGACCCGGATCGAATCGCGTTCGTCGGAACGCCCGTAGAACTCACTCATCCCCATGCAGCCCAGACCTTGTGAACCTACTGCTAGTCCATTTAGGACAATCATGCACTTCCCTTCCCCGTGTCGACCTTGCTAGGCTCCCGGCGACTCCGAGCGGCAGAGAGGCGGACACCGTGTCCACACGAGCAAGGGTGGCCGTGATCGGCGGGGGGATCGCCGGTCTGACCACGGCCCTGCACCTGCTCCAGTCCGGGTGGGACTGCCAGGTCTACGAAGCGGCCCCCGCCCCGCACCCGGAAGGCGCTGGCCTGCACGTGGCCCCGAACGGTGTCCGCGTGTTGCGGCGGCTGGGCGTCGACCTGGAGCCGGTGGCCACCGCCACGCGGGCGCTCGCCATCCGCGACTGGCGACGGGGCGGGGTCGTCGGCCTGCTGCCGCTGACCGGACGGCTGGACACGCCCTACTACACGCTGCACCGGGCGGACCTGCACCGCGCGCTGTTGGACCGGCTGCCCGAGCACGTGGTGCGCTACGGCGCGCGGCTGACCAGCCTCGCCGAGGACGACGCCGGGGTGGCGTACACGCTCGCGGACGGGACGGCGCACCGGGCGGAGCTGCTGGTCGGCGCGGACGGCATCCACTCGGCCGTGCGGACCCGGCTGTGCGGGGACGCGCCCGTCTACACCGGCAACATCATGTACCGGGGCCTGCTGCCCGCCGAGGCCTGCCCGGACGCCGTCGACCCCGCCCACGCCACGATCTGGGCGGGTCCGGAACGCCACTTCGTCGCCTACCCGGTCAGCGGGGGCAGGCAGTACTACTTCAGTGCCAGCGCCGACCACCAGCCGTGGGAGAGCGGGGACTGGTCGGCGACCGTCGACCCGGCGTTCGTCGCCAAGCACTACGAGGGCTGGGACGACACGGTGACGGCGTTCCTGTCCCGGGTGCCCCACATGACGCAATGGGCCCTGTACGACCGGCCGTTGAGCGCCGGGTGGCCGGGGCGGCGGACCACCCTGGTCGGCGACGCCGCGCACGCGATGCCCCCGTTCCTGGCCCAGGGCGCGAACATGGCGATGGAGGACGCCGCCGTGCTGGTCGCCAGCCTCGACCGCGACCCCGACCCCGTCGCCGCCCTGCGCCGCTACGAGGCCGCCCGGCAGGCCCGGGTCGCCGCGGTCCACCGGTTGACGGCCGACCGCGGCGGCACATTCCGCCTGCCCGACGGCCCGGCCCAGCGGGCCAGGGACGAGGCCTTGCGTGCCGGGTCGATGCGCCGCGACTTCGACTGGATCTTCGAGTACGACACCGAGACCGCCCTGGGCTGACGCCCGGCTCACCGGACCTCGACCGTCAGCGACGTGTACCCGTGGAACCCGAGGTTGGTGTTGTGCACAGGCGGGACATCAGCGCACACGCGCAACCCCGGGAACCGGGTGTACAGCTCACGCAGCGCCATCGACGTCTGCAGCCGCACCAGGGCCGCCCCGATGCAGTTGTGCGGCCCCTTGCCGAAGGACAGGTGCGGGTTGGGCGCCCTGGTGAGGTCCAGCCCACCCGGGTCGGTGAAGCGCGCCGGGTCGCGGTTGGCAGCGCCCACGTGGAGCAGCACCGGTTGCCCTTCGAGGATCTTGTTGCCCTTGAAGGAGAAGTCCTCGGCGGCCAACCGGCCGATGTACTGCACGGGCGTGCTGTGCCGGAGGAACTCCTCGACCGCGCGGTTGCGGGCGCGGTCGCTCTCCAACACCAGGTGCCGCTGCTGCGGGTGCTCGTCCAATGCGGACACCGCGTTGCCGATGAGGTAGCGCATGGGTTCCAGCCCGGCGAACATCAGCAGCATGGCCTGCGCGCAGGCCTCCTCGACCTCGAACCGGAACCCCTCGGTCTCCTCGACGGCCATCCTGGCGACCATGGCGGGCAGGTGGGTCTCCAACGCGAGGCGGGCGTGGTCGCGCAGGTAGCCCGCGAAGGCGTGCACGGCCTTCTGCCCTTGGCGCACGTCGTCGGCGGTGAGGGTGCTGGCGCCGAAGAGGTAGGCGATGTCGTCGGACCACTGCGCCAGCACCTCGTGGTCGGCGGCGGGCGCGCCGAGCAGCCGGGTGATCACGAAGGCGGGCAGCGGGCGGGCGAACTCGGCGATGAGGTCGTGCCTGCCAGTCCAGTCCGTCAGGAGCTCGTCGATCGACCGGCGGACGACCGGCACGAGCACGTCCCGGGAGAACAGGTCGCACACCCGGTTCATGTGCTTGCGCCGCACGGTGTGGGCGTGCCCGTCGAAGAACGCGACCCAGTTCTCCAGGACGGGCACGATGTCGGCGAACTCGTCGCGCTCGGCCTCGGGCAGCGCCTTGATGGGGAGGGTGGCCCGGTTGTTGGTCAGACGCGGGTCGACCAGCAGGTCGGCCGCGTCCTGGTAGCCGAAAACCACCCAGGAGCCGCCGTACATCGCGGAGTGGTGCACCGGGTCGTCGCGGAGCATCCGCGCGTAGGCGGGATACGGGTCGGCGAGGAGGTCGGGGTTGCTCAGGGAGAACGACGCCGGGGAGGCCAGATTGGACATGCCTGTTCCTTGTGCGGCACCACTGCGCCGCGTCCGTCGGGCGCGGCGGTCTGTCGGTTCTTCTCAGGCCGCGCCCGGTCCGGGGACCGCGCGGGAGAGGAGGCGGAGCGCGCTGGCGTAGCCGACGTCGTGGTTGCCGATCTGGCCCGCGGTCAGCCGCGCCACGTCCTCCGGCAGTCGCACCGGGGTGCCCGCCGCCTCAGCGAGCAGGCTGATGTGGCAGCAGGTGTCGAAGATGGTGAACCACCACACCGCCGCCTCCAGCGTCTCGGCCACGGCGACCAGGCCGTGGTTGCGGAGGATGACGCCCTTGCCCGTGCCGAGCGCGGCCGCGATGCGCTTGCCCTCCTCGCGGTCGAACACGATGCCGGTGAAGTCCTCGAACAGCGCGTGGTCCTCGAAGAAGGCGGTGTGGTCCTGGGTGATGGGCTCCAGCAGCCTGCCCAGGCTGGAGTACGCCCTTCCATAGGTGGAGTGCAGGTGGATCACGGCCTTCACGTCCGGGCGGGCGGCGTGGACCTCGGCGTGGATGGCGAAGGCGGGCAGGTTGACGATGCCCTCACCCTCGACGGTCCCCCCGGTGGGGCCGTCCACCCGGATCAACCGGTCGGGTGTCATGTGCGCGAAGGGGACGCTGATCGGGTTGGTCCAGTAGGTGTCGGCGTGGCCGGGGTCGGCCGCGGTGGCGATCCCGGCGATGCCCTCGTCGAAGCCCTGCGCGGCGAAGTGCCAGAAGGCCGCGGTCAGGCGGGTCTTCAGGTAGGCGCGCTCCTCGTCGACAGAGCCGAAGACCGGCCTGGGCGCGAACTGGTCGTCGGCGGGACCGGGGGTCGTGGTGCTCACAGCCGTCCTCTCGTCAGTGCTCACGCGTCGCCTGTCGCTTTCTTCCACTCGGTGAGGACAGTCCGGATGTCGCCCCGGTACTGCCTTTCCGCTTTCATGTATCGGCCCTTCTGGCCGAAGGACCACCCCAGGACGGTGAAGGCGTCCGCGGCGTGCACGGGGATGTCGCCGAAGAACGCGGCGATGCGCTCCGGCAGGGCGGGCAGGCTGTCGGCGGGGAAGTCCAGGACGGAGAAGCCCGCGTCGAACCCGCTCCCGTCGGCGGGGTCGACGGCCAGCGCCACGCAGTAGTCGCGGGAGATGTTTTTGACAACGACGTCCGCGGTCTCGTCGGGCACCGGTTCCGACCCGGCCATGTCCACGTAGCGGTCGAGGTCGGGCCGGGTGAGCCCGCCGGGCACGTCGAAGTCGAGGACGACCGTCCCCAGGCGCCAGTCGACGGCGGCGAAACTGATCAGCCGCAAGTCCTCGGCCACGTAACCGCCTTCGCGCGCGGCCAGACCCCTCGGGACACCGGGAGCGGTGAGGATCTCCCCGGCGGGGCGGCGGTGGCCGAAGTAGAACCAGGTCTTGGTGAGGCCGAAGTCGGAGTCGAACGAGCACGAGTGCAGCGTGGCGCCGTCATACAGCTCCGCCCACGCCCACGCCAGCGGCAGCAGCGGGTGGTCGGCCGGGACGAGTCCCCTGTCGACAGCGACCGCCGTGGTGTCGATGTGGCTGGTCGGGAAGAGGCGGTAGGACAGCGGGTCGCCGGGCCGGTCGGTCGTGCGCCACAGGACGGTCCCGTCGCGGAAGTGCCCCGGGAACGCGCTGAACGCCGCCGCGGCGGTCTCGGGGACCACGGGCGCGCCGACGGCGGCGGTGGCCGAGGTCAGGTCGCGGACGAAGGCGTCCTCGTCGAATCCGGTCATGGGTCTTCCTTTCGGCAGCACGCGTCCGCGCCGGGCCCTGGGATCGCGTCGGAGGTGGAAGCGGCAGGGAGCGGGCCCTCCCGGGGACAGCCGTGTCCCTCGATCCCGTATCGCAGTGTGCGCGGGCGTGTTAGTCGTACTGGCCGCCCGGACGGCAAGAGTGCCCTTTCCTCTTCTCCCGCGGCAGGACAAAGGGCAGTTTGTGGCCAGTCGTACTCCGGTGTTGTTAGATGACCGCAAGCAGGTCGGCGTCACGGAGGAGGGCCCGCGATGACCAGGTACCGGGGCAAAGTCGTGATCGTCACCGGCGCGGCGGGCGCCATCGGGGTCGCCGTCGCCCGGCGGCTCGGCGGTGAGGGCGCCCGGCTCGTGCTCGTCGGCAGTGGCCGGACCCCGCTGGCGGAGGCCGAGGCCGCGGCCGGAGACGCCGAGGTCGCCACCGTCGAGGCCGACGTCGCCACCGCGGCGGGCGCGCGCGCCTACGTCGAGGCCGCCACCACCCGGTTCGGCCGGGTCGACGTGCTGGTCACCCTCGCCGCGGTCGAGGGCGACCTCGCGCCGCTGACCGACCAGGACGACGACGTCTTCGACCACGTCCTGCTCACCAACACCCGGTCTGTCTACTTGGGAATCAAACACGCCGCCCCCGTGATGATCGCGCAGGGCGGCGGGGTGATCGTCACCATGTCGTCGGCCACCGGTGTGATGGGAATGCCGCTGTTCGGGCCATATGTGGCGAGCAAGCACGCCGTGCTCGGCCTGACCAAGAGCGCGGCCTCCGAGCTCGGTCCGCACAACGTGCGGGTCGCGGCGGTGATGCCGGGCCCGATCGAGTCCCCGATGATGGACCGAGTGGAGCGGGGCGTCGCCCCCGTGCTCGGCTCGACGGAGGCGGTGCGGGAGGCCTACACCGCGATGGCCGCGAACCGGCGCTATGGCACGGTGGACGAGGTCGCCGCCGCGGTCGCCTTCGTCGGCAGCGACGACGCCGCCCACATGCACGGCACGTACCTGCGCGTCGACGGCGGCATGGCGGCCCTGTCCGCCTGAGTCACAACCCGATGCCGCGCTCGGCCAGCCACGGGCGCGGGTCGACTTTGCGATGACCGTCCACCCAGACCTCGAAGTGCAGGTGCGGCCCGGTGGACTGGCCGCGATTGCCCATCGTCGCGATGACATCCCCCGCCTGCACGCGGGCACCCGCGCCCGCGAGTATCTCGTGCACGTGTCCATAGACGGTGACTGTCCCGTCGTCGTGCCGGACCCGCACCCACAGCCCGAACCCGGTCGCGGGCCCGGCCTCCACGACGGTCCCGGCGGCGACTGAGCGGATCGGCGTGCCCACGGCGTTGGCGATGTCGACGCCGAGGTGGGTCGTCCCCCACCGCGCGCCGAAAGCGGAGGTGAAACGGCCCTCCGCGGGCAGGACGAACGCCGGGCGGCGCGTGTCGATGGACGCCGACGCCCGTCCTCCGACGTAGATGTGCGCCGTCCTCTCCCCGGACGTGCCGCCGTCGCGCTGCGGAACGACCGGCGCGGCCCGCACGGGCACGGTTTCGCGACCTGTGTCCTGGACCTCCCCGGGCACCCCCGCGAACGCGACTCCCACCCCGAGCACCGCCAACAGCACGGCCCCGGCCACCACCCCGCGCGGGCAGATGTCGTCCTCGGTTCTCACGGCGGTTCCCATCGTCGGTGGACGTTCACCGCGTGCACGGCGTCGCGCGGGCCCGGGTTCAACCGACCGGCTTCGCGATCCGCGGTGAACCCCTCCGGCCGCCCCGGCCGTGCTCGGGTTGTCGGACCACGAACCACCAGAGAGGACATCGAGATGAACCGAGTCAGCACTTGGGGCAAGCGCATCTTCGCGACGACGGCCGGTGTCGCGGCGGTCGCGGGTCTGCTCGTGACCGCGGGCGGCACCGCCTCCGCGGCCACGGCCAGGACCCAGTACGTCGGGCTGTGCGTCGACAGCCACATCAAGGCCACGGCCTCCATCCAGTTCGCCAGCGGGTTCTCCTCGTGGATCGTGACGCCCGGCTCGTGCTGGCGCTCCCAGGTCGTCCCCGGCACCACCATGCGACTGCGGGTGTCGTCCTACGACGGCAGGCAGGCCTCCCTCACCTCCTGGCAGAGCTTCCCGGCGAACGTGCACCCCTGCGGCCGCGGGTGGACCAGCAACGGCACTCCCCGGGGCGGGTTCGAGCAGCTCTCCGCCAGCCAGGTCGCCCTCTGCCACGCGCGCTGAGCGCACCGGACACAGGGGGGCTCGTCAACCGGCGAGGCCGCCCAACCCGGCAGTTCTCCGGCGACTGGCACAAACGTGGAGCGGGGTAGCGGGCGCTTCCGCCATCCCGCTCCACGGTGTCCAGGCGACTTCACTGACATGAACCCGTCCGGCCCACCCACCGTGTACGTGACGTAAGAAATTCCGGGAAGGAGCACCGTGGACACCATGGACACCTCAGGTGTCGGGGACACTGTGGACACCGAGGACGGTTCTCCACAGACCTGGCACGTCCTGGTCGACCCCGCATGGCTCCCCGGCTCTGACACCGACTCTCCACCACCGGAGCGGGTGGTGGGCGGATGGCCCCTGCGCGACGGGGTCCCAGGCAAGTTCCGCGCCAACCCCGCCCACGAGCCCGGCACCGACAGCCCAAGCGACCCCATCGACGCGGTGCTGCGCCTGATCCAGCGGGGCGAGGCAGAACCCGGTCAACTGCGGCCACTGCTGCGGGAGACCGTCTTCGAGGTCGCGGTCCATCCCGAGGGACACCTGCTGGTGACCGGCGCTCCCAACGGGGTCCCGTGCGTGGTGGCCGCGACCGCCCGCGTCCACCAGGACCGGACCGGCCTGGCCCACTGGCACCCCGCCGACCTCGGGGACCTGGCGGACGTCTTCGCCGACAGGGTCGGCCTGCTGCTCAACCCGGGCGCTCTGGCGGGCATCCGCCTCGAGGCGGACTTCCTCATCGACACGGCCCGCATGGGTGAGGACGAGGTCGTCGCGATCCGCTCGGCGGCCGGGTAGCCCGCCATGGCCATGATGATCCCTGACGATGTCAGGACCCTGTTCCAGATCCTCACCGGCGAGGAGTGGCCCGACGCGAACGAGGACCACCTCCGGGCGCTGGCCGCCGCGTGGGAGGAGGCGGGAACCTCGATCGGCGGTCTGCACGGCGCCCTGCGGAAGCTCGTGACGGCGGTGCGGGAAGGGTTCGACGGCGAGGCGGAGACGGCGTTCGCCGACCGGGTCGCGCCGTTCGTGGACAACGGGCACATGGCCGCCGCCGAGGAGCGCTTCCTCGCCCTAGCCGTGTTCCTGCGCAACCTCGCGCTGGACGTGGAGTACGTCAAGCTGGTCTCGGTGATCACGCTGGTCACCCTCGCCGCCGAGATCGCGTGGGCGACGGCGATGGCGTACTTCTCCGGGGGCGCCACCATGGCCTGGCTCGCCGGGCGCGTCGCCGCCGTCCGCACCATTCTCGACAGCCTCCTCGGCCGCCTGCTGGCCAACTTCGCCCAGGCCGCGGCTTTCGGCGTCGTCTTCCAGGTCGGCGTCGACGCGCTGGCCCAGTCGATCCAGTTCATCCGGGGCGACCGCGACTCCTGGAACACCCAGTACACCGTCAACGCCATCGGCGTGGGTCTGACCGGCGCGGTCATCGCCGCCCCGATCATGGCTGCGGGCAGGCAGGCCACCAAGTCGATCACCTCGGTCCTCGACACCGCACTCGGCCCGGCCGCGTGGCACAAGAAGGTGGTCGACGCCGTCGTGGACACCACCGTCGAGGGCGTCCAGGAGACCGCGGCGGAGACCCTGTACCAGGGCATCACCACCGGCGAGTGGACGGTCAACCCGTACTCCTTCACCTCCGGGGCCGTCTCCGGTCTGGCGGGCATCGGCGGCACCGCCTTCGGCTTCCACCTCCTCGGGAAGTTCCCCCGCTCCCCCCTGTCCGACCGGCCCCCGGCCTACACCGACGACCGCCCACCCGCCTACACCGAAACCATCCCAGGGCCCCACCTGCCACCCGCGGTCCCCCCGATCCGCCCAGGCGAGAACCCGCCCGGCTACACCGAGACCGACCCGTCTTCGTCTATTGTGGACAACAATCTCCCCGTGGACAGCCAGACCGCCACACTTCCAGGGGAACACGACGTCACCATGCCCGTCGGACACGAGTCGACCGCGGTCCCGGTCTTCGCCCAGCCCATCGCACAGCCGAAAAACACCGTCGCGGACCCCTCGCCCACCGGACACCCGAAGAACCCCGCCACACCCCGCGGCGGGGAGTCCCACACCAGCCGACCCTCGACCACCGCGGACCCCGCCACCCCGACACACACCACCCCAATCCAGCACACCCCCGTCCAGCACACCCAGTCCGACCCCGGAACGACCTCGCCACACCGGCAGGACACCGGCCAAACCGCGGAAAACCCCACCCCCACGGCGGCACCCGCCGCCACCAAACCCGCCACCACCCCGACGCAGCCACCGTTCCAGACAGCCCTCACCACCACTTCTCACCCCACACCGACCCCATCCACCCCCCAGGCAACCACCCCCACGACACCTGCCCCCTCCACAGCAACCTCCACAGCGACGTCCCCCTCGTCCACTTCGGCCTCCTCCACGTCACCCCCCACGTCCGCGACCGTCGCCGCCAGCGCGTCCACGGCCACCTCCACCCCGAACACCGTCGCGTCCCCCTCCACCGCGTCCCCCTCCGCCGCGTCCTCATCCACCACGCCCTCATCCACCGCCACGAGCCAGTCCACCGCCTCAACCGCCGCCAAGGGCGGAATCCCGTCGACGGTCCCCACCGCCACCGCCACGACCTCGCCAACCACCCCGTCCCCGAGCCTGGACACCACCCGCCAGGCGACCGCGCAAGCACAGGCAGGCGCCTCCAGCGGTGTCCGCGGTCCTGCCGCGCCACGGACCGGGGCAGGCGCCCGACGTGGCGCGAAGCGCCCACGGCCGGACGACCCGGAGAACGGGACCCCGGACGGCGGCGAGCGGACCTCCGCCCCGGAGCCGGAACGGTTGCTGCCGCCCACCGGGCCAGAAACCGGCGCCCTCCTGGCCCGTGTCCCCCAGGGCAAGCGCTTCACCGACCCCCGGGCCTGGCACGACAAAGTCAACGGCGCCCCCGGGCAGCCGGGCCGCGACACCAACTGCGTCGACGTCGCCCTCGCCGTGCACCAGACCTACGCCCTGGGCAAGCCCCGGGTCGCGGGGCGGGCCGTGCCCAGGTCCGGCACGCCCACCCGGCGCAACCCGACGGGCCAGCTCACGAAGGCCGCCGAGACGCTGGGCCACGACTGGGAACTCATCGGCGACGGCCGCACCGGTCTGGCCGCCCTGATCACCCGGCTGGGCGCCGCGGGCCACGGGGCCTCGGCGCTGGTCACCGGTGTCACGCCGGGCGACCCCGACGGCGCCCACACGGCCAACCTCGTCAACCACGACGGCGTCGTCCTGCTCGTCGACGCCCAGAACGGTCTCGCCGCGGAGGTCACCCCCGACGACGTCCCCGCGGTGCCGAACCCCGCCGAGCCGGACTTCCTGAGCCGGGCGGCGGGGTGGGAGCGCCTGCACACCATCGCCTTCGACCCGACCGGCCGCCACATCTCCCTCGGCACGACGGTCCCGGGAGGACCGTCCACAAGGACCTTCCCGGCCGGGTACGTCACGGACTCCGCGGGAGCCCCGCCCGCGGCCACATCGCAGCAGGCGCAGGTGACGGGCCACGGCCTCACCGGTCTGCTGGCAGTCGCCCGGCACGTGGCCGGACGGGGGTTCGGAGCGCGGGTGCTGGTGACCGGACGCGGGATGGGCGGTGAGCCGCGCGAGTGGATCGCGGTGCGGGTGCGGGGTCGGGAAGGCGTCGTGTTCCTCGACCCGGAGACCTACGCGGAAGTGGACGTGACGGCGGCGGCCGTGGGCCTGGGCGAGGTGCGGATGTCCCTGCTTCCACCCGCCGTCCGCGCGGTGCCCGGCCTCACGGTTCCGGGGACGACCGCGTTCACCGAGACCTCGCACACCCCCGGGGCGTCCGCCGGGGCCGCCGTGGTCATGGCGCTCCCGCCCAACGGGGGGCGGTTGCGGTTCCCCCAGCCCGACCCGGCGTGGCTGGGCGCGGTGAACGCCGTCAACGACCGTAGCGGGAACGCCAACGCGGGGGACTCGGCGTGGGCGTTCCACGACATCTGGTTCGAGTGGCCGCGAGCCGCGGGCAGACCCCACCCTCGGGGGACGGGCGCGCCGTCGGAGCGGGCCGAACGGTACCCGCTCGGGTACGCGGGCCGGGGCGCGACGGGCATGGGCGAGGTCGCCTGGCAGGTGCTCACAGCCGGGCACGGCGCGGCCGCGGTCGTCGTCCACACCGACGGCGGCGGACGCGACCATGCCTGGAACGTCGTCAACCACAACAACACCGTCTACTGGGTCAACGCCCAGACCGGGACCGTGGACGTCCTCGACCCCACGACGGGGACGAGTCCCGGCTCCGACACCGGCGCGCTCGGCCACATCTGGGCGCTGCTGGTCGACGACACCAACAAGCCCGTGCCGTTCGGCACGGA
This sequence comes from Actinokineospora lacus, assembly GCF_053813445.1. Taxonomy (NCBI): domain Bacteria; kingdom Bacillati; phylum Actinomycetota; class Actinomycetes; order Pseudonocardiales; family Pseudonocardiaceae; genus Actinokineospora; species Actinokineospora lacus. The sequence goes on along the minus strand of NZ_JBQERA010000013.1, from coordinate 120,105 downwards.
CCAGCCGGACGACACCACCCCCACGACCGGCCGGACAATCCCGCGGGCACACGGCCTGCTCGGCACGGACCCCTCGATCCCGCTGGTCGTGCCGGTGCCGGGCAACGGCGGCCCGTCATCGTCCGCGCCCCCTCCCGCCAGGCCGCCGCAGGCTCCCGAGCCCCCGCCCGTCATGGTCAACGGACAGCAGACGCGGGTCGAACTCCAGTGGACCGAGATCCGCACGACCACGCGGGACCTCCACGCCATCGACCTCTCCGGAAGCCAGTGGGTCGGGGACAGGGTCCAGTGGATCACCCCGCTCGCCGAACGCGTGCTCGAGGAACGCGGCAAGGGATCGCTGGACAAATCCCCGGCGGAGAAGGACAACATCCTCCAGATGGAGGTCCAGGCGCCGTGGGTGGACGCGCTCGACCCGGGCCGGACCCGGCCGCTGCGGCTCTACCTGGAGAAGGGGCCCGACGGCCGCTACCTGGTCGCCACCACCGGCCACGGCACGGTCGAGATGACGGCTGAGCAGCTCGCGGCCTACCTGCTCGCCCACCCCGGCTTCGCCGCGGCGACCGGAGGCCCCGTCCGCCCGCCCCTGGTCGTGATCACCCGCGAACCCCCGAAGCCCGCAGCGGCCGCCCCGGCGGCCAGCCCGGCGGGCGTCGACGCCATGGACGTCGACAGCACGCCCTCCACCGCGACCCCGGACGACGCCGCGAGCATCGTGTCTCCCGACGTCGAGCCGAACGTGGCGCTCATCGACGCGCTGAGCGGGAACGGGTCCAAATGGGACGCCTACCACTACTCCGGCGAAGTGGGGATGCGCGTGGAGGGGGTGCTGGTGTTCCGCGGGGACACCTGGGAGGGGATTCTCCAGCGGAGGGTGCGCCGCGACGAAGTCGAGCGCGTCACCACCGGGTCGACCCTCGCGTTCCCATCCGGTGACGGGCCGTGGTCCCAGGAGGCCCTGACGGACCTCGCGGCGGCACTCGACACGAGCCCGACGCACCCCGGGCTGCCGGGTGGCGCGAGGCCGCTGTACGTGATCATCCCCGGGGACGGCCACACCGTCCGGATCACCACGACCGACGGCCGGACCGTCGAGGTGGACGGCTCCTGGTTCTACGGCGCGATCTTCAACCACCCCGCGTTCGACGAGGTCAAGTCCGGGAGCAGGCCGCTGGTCGTGCTGACGCCTTCCGGGGCCGACGGAACGGGGCTGGGCAAGGTCGCCGCCGACTTCGTGAAGGACATGCGCGAGGTCTTCCACATGCCCATCCACATCCAGGTGGGTGCGAAGCCCCCGGCGGAGGCCCTGGCGGACCCGACCACCGAATTTCGCGCCGTCGCCGGGTGGCAGGGCGGCGGGCTCCGCTTCGCCAAGGCGTCCGACTCCGACTCGATCACCCGTGCCGTCGCGCTCCGGTCGCCCGGCGACGAGAAGTTCATCCGCTTCCTCCCCCAGTGGACCGCGGCAACCGACCCCACCAAGTTGGGCACCACCGCCGTCTCGGCGCACCACCTCGCGGACACGCCCTTCAAGGAGACGGAAAACCCGCCGGTCTTCGTCTTCGTCCGCAGGAAGGACGGGAAATACCTGATTCAGGACCGCGACAAGGTCGAGTACGCGGTCGACGCGGACGAACTGTTCGCGGAACTGCGCGACGCGGGCCTGTTCAACCAGGTCTTCGACGACCACGACACCAGCCCGACGGACAAGCCCGGCGGCCACGAACCGGCCATCCTGTTCATCCCCGTCGACGAGTACGCGCCGGACGACAGCGCGGCGGCCGACGGTGAGGTGTCCGACGACGAGATGTCCGACTACGAACTCTCCGCGGGACCCGGCGGCGGGGACGAATCGGCGTACATCGGCGTCATGACCAGCAGGGGCGGTTTCGCCGACGCCGAGAAGCTCAGGAGCGCGGTGAAGGGCGCGGGCTACCACCGGACGGTCTTCTGGCCGTCCGGGTGGTTCCAGATCGTGCCCGGCGGCACGCTGGTGAGCGCCACGGGGGCGTTCCCGTCGCTGAAACCGCCGAGGATCACCGTCGACGACGTTCTGCGGTACCCGGCCGAGAGCGCGAAGCGCGGAACGATCGGGGAGTACCTGCCGACGCAGGACTTCGACACGGTGTCGTTCCCCCACGCGAGTTGGGCCAACACCCGCAACAGCCACCGGTTCTACGTCGTGCAGCACGAGCGGAAGCTCGACGACGGCCAGGTGCTGGTCCAGCAGGTCCTCGCCCTCAGCCCGGTCCACGAGGAGCGGCGGTGGCACGCCGGGGCGCACGGGCACCCCAGCGGTCTGGGAGCGAGCCTGATCGCGCCGGGCGGCAAGGCGGGCGACCGGGTCGAGCTGTCCGGCCCGTCGGCCGTGGAGGCCTTCTCCAGCGAGACCTACCGGAAGGCGCACCCGGGCGCCGCCGCGCCGCTTCTGCTGGAGGTCTGCTCGAGCAACAAGCCGGTCAAGGGCGCGGGCACGCCCTCGCAGGCCGACCGGCTGCACGGGATGTGGAACGTGCGCCACTCGGACAAGCCGGTGCCGAAGACGGCGGGCGCCTCGGAAGTCCTCATGGTCTGGGACCAGAGCCACACCTACGAGGTCGACGCGGGCGGCACGCTGGACACGGTCAAGCCGCCCGGCGCTCCCCGGGACCACCCGATCTGGCTGGGCAACCTGGCGGCCGACGCCGTCCCCGGCGCGCGGGCGCGGTTCAACCCGGACCCCGCGGGCACGTCGCTGGCGGACGTCAAGGAGTTCGCGGCCACCGTCACCCTCGCCGCGCAGGCGGCCGCTTGGCGGACCATGCGGGGCACCCCCCTGCCCGCCATCACCCTCACCTTCCCCGCGGGCCCGGTCTCCCAGACCAGGCAGACCGTCCTCGGCGCGCTGTTCCACCGGGTCTTCCTCAGCGAAGCGGCGAAGCTGGCGCGCTACGGCCTGCCGTTCGACCCCGCCAGCGTGTCGGTCACGGCGGTGCAGTCCCCCGACGTCCCCGCCGACGAGGTGGCGATCACCGTCGACGTCACCCCCGTCCACACCGACGCGCACACCGTCCAGCACGGCGACATGTACGACGTCGCCGCCCTGTTCGGCCAGCCGGGCGAGGACGACCCGCCGCCGATGGCGGTGACGGGCAAGGTCCCGTCGAGGGCGCGGCTGCGGGAGTGGATCAAGGAGCCCGCCAGCCCCGACGCGGACGACGCGGGCACGACCGGCGCGGGTCCGGCGGGCGCGGGTCCGGCGGGCGCGAGCCAGTCGGCACCCGGCGGGCAACCCGCACCCGGCGGGCAAACGCGTGGAAAGGCCCTTTCCGGGAGTTCCACCACGGGCGCGCCCCCGGGCCCGGCGCCGCGCCCGACCACCGCGCCCGGCGACCCGGTCGGCATCCCGTCGGAGTTGGGCCGCCGTGGACCCGAGGCCCAGGGTGCGGCGCCGGTCCAGGCGCCGCCCGCCCCGACGGTCCCCGGGCTCTCGGTGCCGGGCTGGACCGAGTTCACCGAGTCCCCGCGCGACCCGGGACCGGACGCGGCGCTCGGGGTGACGATGGCGTTGCCCACCAACGGCGGACACCTGCGGTTCGCCCAACCCGAACCAGGATGGGTGCACGCGGTGAACGCCGGAGCCGCGGGCCGCGACGCCAACGCCGGGGACGCGGCGTGGGCGTTCCACGACACGTGGTTCGGCAGGCCGCGGGCGGCGGGGAGACCGCACCCGGCGGACACCGACCCGCCGTCCCGGCGCGCCGCGCGCCATCCGCTCGCCTACGTGGGAGCGGGACCGGCGGGCATGGGCGCGCTGGCCCGCCACCTGCTCGACGCGGGCCACGGCGCGGCCGCGGTCGTGACCCACATCGGCGAGAGCCGCCGCCCGCAAGCCTGGAACCTGGTGAACCACAACGGCACCGTGCACTGGGTCAACGCCCAGACCGGGGCCCTGGAGACCCTAGACCCGGCGACCGGGGTCGGGCAGCGCTCCGGCGCGCGCGCGACCGGCGAGGTCTGGGCACTCGCGGTCGACGGCGCCCACACCCCGCTGCCGGTGGGCCCGCCCCTCGCCGACCTGATGGACATCGACACCGGGCCCACCGGTCGGGACGCCCCGGCGGGGCCGGTGTCGGATTCGCACGACCGGACCCAGCCGCTGTCCAGAATGGATGACGCCGCCCGGTTCCCCGCGGCATGGGGCAAGGGGAAGGCGCCGGTGGAGCGGTTGCGGCAGCAGGCCGCCCGGATCGTGTCGTCGGCGGTCGGGTCCGCCGGGGCCGCCGACACAGTGGTCTCGGCGATGGTGGAGCTGGTCGCCTACCGCCTGCACCAGATCGAGAGCGGGCACCTCCCCGCGGACCACACCGCCGAGGCGCTGGCCGCCGTCCTCGTCGCCGAGCACAACGCCGCGACCACGCCTGTCGATCAGCCCGCGGCCCTGTCCAGCGGCCGGCCCGCGCCGGTCGCCGAGGCGCCCGCGGTCACCGTCGGCGGGCAGCAGGTGGTCGTCGACCCCGTGTGGACCAGGATCGCCAACACCGAGGGCGCCGACCACGGGTTCGACCTCACCGGGGACCAGTGGGCGGCGGATGCCGTGCACTGGATCACCCCGCACGCCGAGGGCGTGGTGGAGCAGCGCGAGAGCGGGCCGGTGAGCGCGCCCGCCGACGCCAAGACCCAGACGGAGGTCCGGGCGCCGTGGGCGCGCGGGCCTGGGGCGGACGGGACCCGGCCGGTCCGGCTCTTCCTGCGGGTGGCCGCGGACGGGCGGTTCGAGGTCGCCACCCGCGGCCACGGGACCGTCCTGATGACACCCGAACAGCTCGCCGGGTACATCGCCGCCAGTCCCGAATTCGCCGCGGCGACCGCGGGCGCGGTGCGACCCGCCGTCATCGTCGTCACCCGCACCGGCGCCAACCCGCCCGCGGACAACAAGCACAACACCAGGCTCATCACCGCCCTCGACCAGCGCCTCGGCCCGTCGGAGGCCTACCACTACTCCGGCGACGTCGCCATGCGCCCCGAGGGTGTGCTGGTGTTCAGCCAGTACTCGTGGATGCTTGTCGAGCACCGTCCACTCCCGACAGGGTCGGTCGAGTCGGTCGTCGGGGACGACATCATGGCGTTCCCGACGGACCGTCCCGGCTGGACGCGGCCGGAGCTGGACGCCTTGGCGGACAGCCTGAGTGGCGACGCGGAACCGGACGGCCCCTGGGGCGACGGCAAACCGTTCTACATCGTCGTCCCCGAGGGCTTCGCCGGGGTCGACGGCGAATGGTTCTACCGCGCCCTGCGCGACCACCGCCTGCTCGCCGGGCTGGGCAGGTCGGGCCGCCCGATCGTCTTCCTGTCCCCGTCCGACGGACCGCGGCCGGGCAAGGTCGCGATGGACTTCGCGAAGAAGTTGCGAGAGGGCTTCTCCATGCCCGTCTACCTGCAGACCGGGCCGGAAAGCCCCGCCGAGGCAGTGGCGAGAGCGGGTTCCAGTGGCAGTTCCCCGAACGGCGGTTTCGAGAAGATCGAAAGCTGGCAGGCGGGCGGGATCGCCGCCAGAGTGGCCGAAGACGAAGACGGTTTTCCCCGGTCGTTCGTGCTCCGCTCCCCTGGCGACGACACGTTCGCGCGCCACATCGCCCGGTGGTCGAAGGCAGGCACCAAGGAGAGCCTGGGCAGTATCGCCGTCGACGGGACAGCGCCCGTGGACACGCCGTGGAAAGACGCCGCTGTCCCGCCGGTCTTCTTCTTCGTCCGCAGGGTGAACGGCGAGTACCTCGTCCAGGACCACGACGGCAGGACACACCTCGTGGACGCGAAGGGGTTGGTCGCCACCCTGCGCGCCAAGGGCGCGTTCAAGACCATGCTGTCGGAGCACGGCGGGAACGCCACCACGTCCGCGGCCGGTCACGAGCCGTCCGTGGTGTTCGTCCCCGTCGACTACATGTTCCACGACGACCCCGCCGCTTCCGACGTTCCGATGTCCGACGATTCGATGTCTGACGGCCAGTTGTCCGATGACGATGACTTGTCCGGCGGCGACTCGTCCGACGACGGCGGCGGGACCACCGACGGCGTATCCGCCGACGGCATGTCGGCCGTCGCCATGGCCAGCGCGGGCGGCCTGCCCGCCGCCGACGTCCGGGAGATCGCCAACGGGATCAAGGCCGAGGGCTTCTACCGCACCACGCACTGGCCCGAGGGGTGGTTCCGGACCATGCCCGACGGCACGGTGGCGAGCCTGACCGGGGCCTTCGCCACCCAGGGGCCCCCGAAGCTCACCGCGGACGACGTGGTCCGCCACCCGTACACCAGCGCCGCCACAGGGGTCTTCGGCGAGTTCACGCCCTCCCAGGACTTCGACTCGGTGGTGTTCGCCCACTCCGCGTGGGCGGCCACCAAGAACAGCAACCGGTACTACATGGTCACGACGTCGACGTGGAAGGACGGCAGCGGCGTCGAGCGGAGCACCAGCATTCCCGTGCTCAGCCCGATCGCGGGAGGCAAGTGGTGGTACATCGGGGCGCACGGCGCGCGCGACGGCTACAGCGTGACCATGAAAGCCCCCGACGGCGAGGCGGGCGACCGCGTCGACGTGCCCGGCGAGGAGGGCGCCGCGATCTTCTACGGCAGCGCCCTCTACCAAAGGGAGCACCCGCTGGAGGGGCCGTCGCTGGTGATGGAGATGTGCGCCGTCGACCAGGCGTCCTCTCGTCCGGGCGCCCCCACATCGGCCTACCTGATCCAGCAGGGCTGGAACACCGACAACCCGGACAAGCCCGTGAAGAAGTCGGTCGGCGCCTCGGCCGACCTCATCGTGCAGCCCGAGACCCAGACCTACTCCGTCGTCGACGGCGGGACGCTCAACGAGATCCGGCCGGGTGGCGGGACCGACGCCACGATCCCCCTGGCGGCCTTGGCGGCCAACCAGGTCCCTGGCAGCCGGGTGCGGTTCGGCCAGGGGACCGCCGACCTGCCCTCATCCGATGTCGCCGCGCTGCTGGCACTGGCCCAGCGCACGGCCCTGGTGGCCGCGTGGCGGACCATGCGCGGCACCCCGGGGCCCTCGGTCACCGTCACGTTCCCCTCGGCGGGACACGCGTCGCAGGAGCGGGTGGACGCCCTCATGACGGTCTTCACCGCGGGTCTGCGAGCCGAGGCCGAGCGGATGGCGCGGCACGACCTGCCGTTCGATCCGGCGGCGATCCCGGTCCGCTTCCAGTCCCGGACCGAAGGCGTCCCGACCGACGAGGTCGCTCTCGACGTCGCGGTGACCCCGATCCCCGGCGACCTGCACACCGTCTGGCACGGGACGACAGTCGAGATCGCCGCCCTGTTCGGCACGCCGGGCGAAGATGTGCCGCCGCCGATGGCAGTGGCGGGACGGAAACCGCCCGTCCTGCGGATGAGGCACGGCCGTCCCGACGCCGGGACCAGGTCATCCACAACAGGCACAGCGGCGTCCGCGCTGGTGGACGGCCGTCGCGGGCGGGCGGACCTGACCCCGGCCGTGGAGCAGGCGTTCACCGAGAAGCCCGCCGCACCCGACCCGGACCAGGCGGTGCCGATCACCACCGCCGTCCGCCCCGGGCAGCGGTTCACCCACCCGGACCGGTTCGCGCGCCTGGTCAACCCCCAGGCACCGAAAAACCGGCACCGGGTCAACCAGGGCGACGCCGCCGTGGCCTTCGCCGACACCTGGTTCGGCACGCCCCGCGCGGCGGGCACCCCGACGGACCCCGACTCCCCCGGCAGGCGGATGCTGGCGCACGGCCTCCGTTTCGCGGGCACGGGCCGCACGGCGCTGCGCGAGGTGGTCGCCGCGGTCCGCCGCGCCGGTCCGGGCGCGGCCGCGATCCTGGTCAACTACCCCGAGAACGGCTTGGCCGCCCGCGGGCACGGTGCCGCGTGGAACGTGGTGAACCACGACGGGACTGTGTTGGTGGTCAACCCGAGGACGGGCCAGATCGTGTCAGCGGGGGGTGAGGAGGCGTCGGCCGCGGTCATGCCCGGTCGTGTCCACGCCGTGGTGGTCGGTCCGGACGGCGCGCGAGTCGGCGGCGCGGACATCCCCTCCGCCTTGGGCCGCCGCGGCGCACCCGCCGCGGAGCGGGCCCGCTCCGGGGACGAGGAGACAGCCGCGTCCCTGCGGCGCTGGTCGGCCGAGACCGTCCGCGTCCGCGCCGAACTGACCGCCGGGCGCCCCAGCGACCTGGACGGCGTCCGACTGACCCCCGCGCGGGAAGCCGTCCTGGCGTCCGGCCCGAACCTCACAGCCACCGACGCCGCCACCACCGCGACCCGGCTGGGCCTGCCGGTCGTCGCCCTCGTCGTCGGGCCGGACGCGGAGGAACCCCGGGAGTACTGGTTCCCCCCGAAGGGACGCCCGCTACCGAGAAAAGTCGAAGAACTCTAGGCCGTGTCCGCGGGAGCGGCGGGACCGAGCTTGAACCGCACGGCCCCGCCGCTGCCAAGGCTTTCCGCTTCAGTCGGGCAACAGGGCCAGTTCGGCCGACGCGCGTTCGCGGTCCTCCCGGTGGGCGGGGTCGTCGAAGAGGCCGACTGCCAGAGACAGGCAGGTCCGGGCTTGTCCGTGGTCCCCGGCGTTGCGCCACGCGACGCCCTCGGCCAGGGCCAGCTCGGCCACGCTGCGGTAACCCGGCTGCTCCGCGGCGACCAGCGTCGCCGCGCCGCGGTAGTGGCGGGCCGCCTCCGCCCAGCGACCCACGCCCGCGAGGCAGTCCCCGACGTGCATCAGCGCCAGCGCCCGCACCTTCTTCTCCGCCTCCTCGTTCGTCTGGCCCTGGCGGTCGACCACCTCGCGCAGCAACGCACTGTGGACTTCCAGCGCCTCCTCGAACCGGCCCACCGTTTGCAGCGCACCGCCGTAGGAGAGCGACGACCAGAACCTGTACGCGAAGAAGTCGTAGTCCGCCGACATCTTGTAAGCCCACAGGGCCAGCGGCAACCCTTCCTCGACCCTGCCGGACAGCACCAGGAGGAACCCGACGGCCGAGGACGCGATGGTCGCCCTGAGGCGGTTGCCGGTCTCCTCTGCGAGCGCCAGTGCCTCGCGCAGCGTGGCCAAACCACGTGCGGCGTCGGTGCGGCTCCAGAACAGCGACGATCCCACGTGCGTCAACAGCAGGATCTCCGCGTCAGAGTCGCCGAGTGCGCGGGCCGCACGGACGCCGTTCCAGAAGACCTCGTCCCAGCGGTGCCGCGACTCACGACCGATGTAGTAGTAGTGCACGCCCTTGGTGAAGTCGACCACCTCGCGGTGCCAGCCCAGGTCCGCGGCCTCGGCTTGGACCGCCAGCCAGTTGGTCGCGCCGTGGTCGAGCCACTCCCGCGCCTCGTCGTGTGCCTGGAAAGGGCTGTCGGCAGGCACCGTCGACGGACCGGGGAAGAACAGGTTCCCCGCAGCAGCGCCCTTGGTCAGGATATGGGTGTAAAGGCGGCGGCGGAGATCGTCCCGGACCTGTCCGTCCTCTTCCGAGGCCAGGCGTTCCCGGGCGAAAAGGCGGATGAGGTCGTGGAACTGCAAGCCGTTGACCCCGGAGGTGACGGTGAGCAGGGACGCCTCCACCAGCTCGTCCAGGGCCGGGTCGACCTGGTCCGCGGGCATGCCCGCGGCGACGGCGGCGAGGTCGTCGTCGAAGTGGGACCCGGGGATGAGCGCGAGTCGGCGGAACATCGTCTGCGCTGTGGTGGACAACCGCCGCAGCGACACTTCGAACACCGACCGCAGCCGCAGGTCACCGATCGCCAGGGAGTCCAGCCGCCGGTGTTCGTCGCGCAACCGCCGGGCGAGCTGGGCGAACGAGCCCGGCCCACGGGTCGCCACCAGGTTGCCGACGATCCGCACCGCCAACGGCAGGCCGCCGCACAACGCCACGACCTCCTCCGCCTCCTCCGCCTCCCCGCGCACCACCTCGGCGCCGACGACGGCAGCCAGGAAGTCGACCGCGCTCTCGTCGGACAACACGTCCAGGGTCAGCCACCGCGCCGCCTCCAACCCGGCCAGCACCCGACGGCAGGTCACGATCGTCAGGCAGCCCGCCCCTCCACCCAACAACGGCCTGACCTGCGCTTCGTCGGCGGCGTTGTCCAGGATGACGAGCATCCGCCGGTCCCGCAGCAGCGTGCGGAACAGCGAACCGCGGTCGTGTTCGCCCGCCGGGACCCGGCTGGTCGGCACCCCCAGCGCGGTCAGCATCCGCTCCAGCACGGACGCGGGAGGCAGCGGATGGTCGTCGACACCGCGCAAGTCGAGCGCCAGGCACCCGTCCGGGAACCGGGCGGCCAGCCGTTCGGCGGCCACGACGACCAGCGAGGTCTTCCCCACCCCGGGAGGCCCGACCACCACCACCACTCCGCCTGCCTCGGCCTCGTGGGCCAGCCACCCCAGCTCGGCCTCCCTGCCCACCAGCACCGGCACGACGGGCAACCCGTTCAGCACGGCCCCGCCCCCCGTCCGGGGCGAGCGCCTGCGCCCTTCCCTCGCCAACAGGACGAACGCCTCCCGCGAGTGCCCGACCAGTCCGAGCGCGTCCGCCAGCACCTCCGCCGACCGCTCCTGCGCCGCGACGGACCTGCCCCGCTCCAGGTTACGCAACGCCCGCACGCTCATCCCTGACGTCTCGGCCAACTCCGCCTGCGTCAACCCCTGTGCCGTCCGGTACCGGAGCAGACACTGCCCGAACGACCGGTTGACGGCCACATCAGACAGACCAGTCACCGCACGTTCCCCTTCCGCCGCTTCATTTCGAGATCAAGTCAAGTCCACTTTAACAACCGCAGGTGCTGATGGGGTTCGTCAACGAGCAGTGCAACTCAGGGTTGAGGAGGAGTTATTCGCGTCCGGCGGCAGGCGGCCGTCGAAGGCGATTGAAAGCATTCAGTGGGGGCTTCCAGCGCATGATCCAGCGTTCGCGGCCTGTGCCGATCGGGTCCAGGCTCATCACCGCGAGACAGGCGCACTTTGAGCACGGCCTGCTCGTCGCTGGAGGGGAAGCCGACCTTGCTGGGCACCGGCCTCTTCGGCCTCTATCTGGCCTGGCGACGGCTTCACGCGTTTCCGCAGGTCGGCCTGGCTTCCTCACGAGATCGACGGGCGCGGCAGGTACTCGGGCGAGGCCGGGCCTCAGGGCAGGTGTCGAAGTACGGCCCGCGGTTGACACCGCCACCATCCACAGTGGACATTACCGAGCGGACCCAGCCGAGCCCGTTGGCATTGTAGTTCCAGATCTACGGGCCACCCGATGATCCGCCGCCGAAATCACAACCAATCTTCGAACGGTCGTCCCAGATGCTGCTGTCGGTGGCAACGCCCCAGCAGGCCACATCTGGTTCCCGCCGTCGCGGTTGCTCGGGTACCCGAAGATCGACACGTCGAACTCGGTGCCGCCGTTGTAGGCCAGACCGTGCCCGCCGACGGCGTTGACGACCGCCGTGTCACCCGGCAGCCGCACCGGCGCCAGTGAGCCGCTGGTGCTCAGGTCGGAACCGGCCACACGCGCCTGGATTCGCTTGAGCAAATAGCTCCGTGTCGTTTCGGCGGGTCCAGGCTTAGTTTCGGGCGGTGGCAAACGAACTGATGATTCCGCTCCTGCCCTGTCGAGACATCGATGAGATGGCGTCCTTCTACGAGATGCTCGGCTTCTCGCCCACCTATCGGCAGACGCGGCCGAACCCGTACATCGCCTTGCAGCGCGAGGACATCAACCTGCACTTCTACGGAATGGATGGCCACGTTCCGGAGCAGTCGCACAGCACGTGCCTGATCATCGTGCAGGACACCGGGCCGTTGTTCGAGGCGTTCGCGGCGGGGATGCGCGCTGTGCACGGGAAGGTGCTCATCTCCGGCATACCGCGCATGACCAGGCCTCGGCTGCGCAACGACCGGTACACCGGGTTCACCGTCGTCGATCCGGGTGGCAACTGGATCCGGATCAACAAGTCCGCCCAGGAACCCGAGGCGCGCACCAAGCTCGCGAAAGCCATGGAGAACGCGGCACGGCTGGCGGACGCGAAGGGCGACGAACAGCAAGCGTTGAGAATCCTCGAAGGCGCGCTCAAGCGGACCGACGGCTCCGAACCGGAACTGCGGGACGCTCAGGCATACCGCGACGAGCTGGTCGAGCGAATCGCCGGGTCTGGGCCTCGTCCGGGCGCTTGAGGGCGCAGGCTCGCGGTGGATGGTGGGGCGGTGCGTGTTGTTGCACCACCCCACCGCCTCTGTCACCAGGCGCTGGATGAACCGCCTTAAGGTGTGTCTGGGCCGAGTGGGGAGAAGACCTTCCGTTGCAGGAAGTCTCGTCTGTCGGTGTCGAAGGAGGCTCCCAGTTGTCCGCCTGGGGACCAGGGGTCTTCGACGTGGACGTTGTGCCAGTACTGGTATTCGAGTTGGGCCATTCTGCGGCCTGCCCACGAGTCGACCGGCAGGTTGTAGAGCGCCTTGGCCTCGGGTGAGTTGAACACGCGGCCGATCTTCTCCTGGCCGTAGTTGCCGAACACGAGGTAGACGGTGGCGATTCCGGCGTGGACGGCGTGGCCGACGGTTCCCTTGGCGTACCCCGGGTGGCGGCGTAGGCGCCCAGTCGGGATTCGGGGTTGGGGACCAGCAGGCCGCGGTCGATGCGGTCGAGGGTGCGGGGTAGGTACAGGTCGGTGGTGTCGACGAGGTCCGGGATGTCCTGGACGCGGCCGAGCCAGCCCGTCCGGTTGTCGCCGTAGCGGCCGTTGACGCGACCCAGGTCTGGCAGTGGCTCCCCGGCCGGAGGCGGTGGGGGGGACCCGCTGCGGTGCGGCGGTCGGCGCGGGCCGGGTCTGGCCGCCGTCCGGGTCGACGAAACGCACCGGGTTGTTGGTGAACGTGTACAGGGCCAGGTTCGACGGGGTGTACACGCCGCCGTTGGGGTCGCCGTCCAGGTAGGACGACAGGATCGGGTCGGGCGACCCCGTACGGGCATGGTGGTCCCTTCGACCTCGGCGCACTGCCACCGACATCGACGTACCAGGAAGCCCGTTACCGGACGCGCCGCACCGCCGCGGTGTTCACCCGGAACGCGCAGCGGCGGCGGGGGAACACCGACTGACAGTAGAGAGGCCGCACCCACTCGGCGGTTGAACCGAAGATGAGTTCATGAAGCCGATCCTTGTTCTACTCGGTTGCGGGGCCGGGCCGCCGGGCAGCAGGGTGGTCCGGTGTCGACCATCCGGGAAGCGCGGGAGGGCGACTGGCCCCACATCTGGCCGGTCCTCCGCGACGTCATCACCGAGCAGCGCACCGTTCCCTACGATCCCGCCCTGTCCGAAAGTGCGGCAAGACAGTCCTGGCTCATTCCTCCACCTGGCCGAGTCGTGGTGGCCACCGAAGGGGACCGGGTGCTCGGAACGGCGAACATGTACGCGAACCGGCCGGGACCCGGGGACCACGTCGCGTCCGGGACGCTGATGGTGGCGGCGCACGCGCGCGGGCGCGGGGTGGGGCGGGCGCTCACCGAGGACCTGGTCGGATGGGCGCAGCGCAGCGGGTTCGCGGCGGTGCAGTTCAACGCTGTGGTGGAGACCAACGTGGCGGCGGTGCGGCTGTACGAGAGCCTGGGGTTCGTCACGCTCGGAACCGCGCCGGGGGCGTTCCGGCACCCCGAGCACGGGCCGGTGGGCCTGCGGGTCATGTGGCTGAACCTGCGGCCATCCTCTGTGGAGTGATCCGGAGGCGGTCCTGGTGAGCGAGAAGCGGGCTAAGGGCACTACCAGCGACTTAAAGCCTCGTAGGCGCCTGAACGATGACTCCGGTGACTGACCAGATCTATCACGCTGGCCGCGACCGGTACCGACGTCCTCAAAGGCCATTCCACCGGCCACTTCACCGCGCTCACGGCGACCCTGCGGGACGTCGGGCAGCTGCGCGACGAGTTCGGCATGGCGATCATCCCACCCGTCCTCAACCAGCATCAACACCTCACCGGAGGCGCCGCCATAATCGCCACCTACAAGCACGTATTCGCCTGCCGAATCTGTGACCGGCCAGGCGAGTTACCTACGCTCCGCCACTAGTCTCGCCGCTTCCGTTCGGCAAGAAGATTTTTGCCCTCTGAGCCCACGTCTCCATTTACCACGATAGCCGCCGCGCGGAGACCGCCGATCGGGTGTTTCTGAGGTGCAGGGATCATCCATTTCTTCGGTCGGAAACTAGGCCAATCGGTCCTTACGCATCGTGTCGTGGTTGATTGGAATGTGCGGGAGGGTGAACCAGGGGGGAGCGGAGATGCATCAATCGACCACAAATCGGAGGCGTCGTGGGGCCGGTGAGCATGTCCGTGCGTCGGTGATGCGGCGGGTTGGCGGGCCGGAGGTGTTCGCCGTGCGGGACGTCCCCATGCCGGGACCGGGAGCGGGGACGAGCGTGGTCGACGTGGCGTTCGCAGGCGTGAACTTCGACGATGTGGAGCGGCGGGGCGGGGTTTCAGCCGTGCCGGACCTGCCCGCGGTGCTGGGGGTGGACGTGGTGGGGCGCAGGCAGTGCGACGGGCGGCGGGTGGTGGCGCTGATGCGCCATGGCGGCGGTTACGCCCAGGTGGTCGTGGCCGACGACGCGCACGTGGTCGAGGTCCCCGACGACATCGGCGACGAGCAGGCGCTCGGGCTCTTCGAGCAGGGCGCGACCGCGTACGGCGCGCTCGTCCTCGCGGGGCGGCTGCGGGCCGGGGACGCGGTCGTGGTGTCCTCGGCGGCGGGCGGGGTGGGGCACCTGGCGGTGCAGCTGGCGGTGGCGCTGGGCGCGGGCCCGGTGATCGGGGTCGCCTCGACCGCCGCCAAGCGCGAGTTCGTCCTGGGGCTCGGGGCCGACCACGCGGTGGGGCCCGAGGACGTCGGCGCGCGGGTGCGGGCGCTGACCGGCGGGCGCGGCGCCGACCTGGTGGTCGACGCGACCGGCGGCGACACGACGCGGATGCTGCTGCGCGGGCTGGCCCCGTTCGGCAGGCTGGTCAGCTACGGCTGGCGCGCGGCGGGCCCGGACCGCGGCGTGGTCGGGGTGACGACGGCCGAGCTGGTCGACTCCTCGATCGGGTGCGCGGGCTTCTGGATGCGGCACGTCGTCGACGACCGCCCGCTGCTGGAGGGCATCGCCGAAGAGCTCTTCGCCTTGGCCCGCAAGGGGGCGCTGCGCGCCCACATCGGCCTGGTGGTCCCGCTGGACCGGGTCGGTGACGCGCACGCGGCGGTCGAGGGCCGGGCCAGCACCGGCAAGGTGATCATCGACGTGCGGCGGGAGGGGTAGGGCGTGTTATCCCGGTACTGCCGGTCGGCGCTCGTCGTCCCGGCGACCACGCCCTGGCGCTTCGGCCCCTGCCACAGCTCCGGCACCGACATGTGCGTGGTGGACCTGGAGGACTCCGTCCCCCCGCACCGCAAGGAGGAGGCCAGGGCGTACGCCCCGGCGTTCTTCACCGACCCCACCGCGCCGCGCTGCGGGCTGCGGGTCAACGCGATCACCGAGCCCGACGGCCTGCGGGACCTGCTGGCGCTGCCGGACTTCCCGGTGCGGCCGAGCTTCCTGCACCTGCCGAAGGTGGAGTCCCCGCGCGACGTGGAGATCGTCCACCAGGTGCTCGGCGACGACCCGCCGGAGCTGTGGGCGGTGATCGAGACCCCGCGCGGCGTGCAGAACCTCGCCGACATCACCCGGTCGTCCCCCCTGCGCGGCCTGGTCTTCGGCGCGGCGGACTACGCCGCCGCGCTGGGCATCCCGCTGGACTGGGGGCCGCTGTCGGCGGCCCGGTCCATGGTCGTCAACGCGGCGCGGGCCGCGGGCCTGGTCGCCGTCGACTCGCCCACCTTCGAGCTGGGCGACGTGGCGCTGGTGCGGGCCGAGGCGGTGCTGGCCCGGCAGCTGGGGTTCAGCGGCAAGATCGCCGTGCACCCGCGCCAGGTGCCGGTGATCACCGAGGCGTTCTCCCCCGACACCGACCAGCTCGACCACGCGCGCCGGGTGCTCGCCGCGGGCGGCAACGGCGTGGCCACCGTCGACGGGCTCATGGTCGGCAAACCGTTCTTCGAGGAGTCCCGGCGGCTGCTCCACGAGTTCGGCCCGCCCCAGCACCAGTCCCTGCCCTACCCCGACTGAGGAGTCCGATGACCGAGGCGGTCGTCCGGGAGATCACCGGACCGAGGACCTACCGCAACAGCACGGCCCTGGTGGACAACGCCGACCCCGTCTGGCAGGCGGCGGCCGACAACGGGCTGATCAACATCGTGGTCGACCACGAATCGAACAACCGGCTGGTGGTCGCCGAGACCGGCCACGCGTTCGCCAACATGTGCTCCTGCTCCTACCTGGGCCTCAACCGGCACCCCGCGGTGCTCGACGGCGTGGTCGACGCCGTGCGGGAGACCGGCACGATCGAGCTGATGACGTCCACGACGCGCATCCGCCCGACCATCCAGCGCCGGATGGAGGAGGAGCTGGGCGAGCTGTTCGGCGCGCACATCCTGCTGAGCACGACGTGCAGCACGGTCACCGCCGGGCTGCTGCCGCTGCTGGCCTCCGGGCACCTGGCCGAGGGCGGGCCGCGGGTGATGATCTTCGACCGGCACGCGCACTTCTCCATGGCGTACGTGAAGGCCACCTGCGCGCAGGAGAGCATGGTGCTCACCAGCGGCCACAACGACATCGACTTCATCGCCGACGCCTGCCGCAAGTACCCGAGCGTGGCCTACGTCGCCGACGGGGCTTACTCGATGGGTGGCGCCGCGGCGCTGGAGCAACTGCTGGAGCTGCAGGACCGCTACGGCCTGTACCTGTACTTCGACGACTCCCACTCGCTGTCGATCATGGGTGAGCGCGGCGAGGGCTTCGTCCGGTCCCGCACCGCGCCCGGCCCGCTGACCACCATCGTGGCCAGCCTCGGCAAGGGCTTCGGCAGCGGCGGCGGCATCGCGATGCTGCACAGCGCCGCGCAGGCGGAGTTCCTCGCCCGGCACGGCGGACCGCTCGGCTGGTCGCAGAACCTGTCGGTGCCCACCATCGGCGCCGCGCTGGGCAGCGCCTCGGTGCACCGCTCCGCTGAGCTGGGGCGGCTGCAGGCCCGGCTGCGGGAGAACCTGGCGCTCTTCGACGAGCTGCTGCCCAGCAAGTGGGCGGGCAACGGCTTGCCGGTGCGGCGCATCGACGTCGGCGGCCCCGACCGGGCCGTGCGGCTGTCCGCCGAGCTGTACCGGCGCGGCTACTACAGCTCGGCGGTGTTCTTCCCGATCGTGCCGCGGGGCGAGGCCGGTCTGCGGGTGATGGTCCGCGCGGACATGGACCGCGACGGGCTGACCGCCTTCGCCGGCCACGTCACCGAGCTGACCACGACCGGACTCGACGGTCCCGAAACGTCCACCGCAGAACGAAAGCGGTCTTGATGAGCGACACCGAGGACCAGGTGCCGGTCGGCTACCGGCGAGTCGGCGAGCGGCGGTTCCGGGAGGTCGTCGGGTTCTGCTACGAGGACCTGATCGTCGGCGCGGTCATCGAGCACCGGCCGGGGCGCACCGTGACGGAGATGGACAACGTCCTGATGTCCATGCTCAGCATGAACGCCGCCCCGCTGCACATCGACGCCGCGTACAGCGAGAAGGGGGTGTGGGGCAGGCCGCTGGTGTCGAGCCTGGTGACGCTGAGCCTCGTCGCCGGGATGGCCGCGCGCGGCACCAGCGGCAAGACGCTGGCCAACCTCGGCTGGGACAACATCCGGCTGCCCTCCCCCGTCTTCGTCGGCGACACGCTGTACTCGGAGAGCGAGATCACCGGCAAGCGGCTGTCCAAGAGCAGGCCGGGCGAGGGGATCGCGCACTGCCGCACCACCGGGATCAAATCGACCGGTGAGGTGGTGCTGGTCTTCGAGCGCAGCTTCCTGGTCCCGACCCGGGACGCCGACGGCGCCGACGCGGCGGGGTACTGACGCCGGTGACCACCGTCGAGACCGCCGCGGACATGCGGCGCTTCCAGGTGCTCGTCGCGGGCACCGCCAGTTCGTCGTTCGGCAGCTTCCTCAACATGGTGGCGCTGCACCTGTTCGTCTACGAGGCGACCGGCAGCGCGTTCGCCACCGGCGTGTTCCTGGTCGTGCGCATGGCCTGCGGGGTGGTGGCGGGCGGTTTCGGCGGGATCGTCGCCGCCCGGCTGCCGCGCCGGGCGGTGATGGTCACCTGCGACCTGGTGCAGGCGCTGGTGCTGGTGGTGTTCGCGCTGCTGCCCGCCGAGGCCCGGGTGCACATGCTGCCGGTGGTGGCGGTGTCGATCGGGCTGCTGACCACGACCAGCGGGGTGATGCTGCGCAGCAGCGTGCCCGACCTGGTCGGCCCGGAGAACCGGCTGCGCGCCAACGGGCTGCTGGTGACCGGGCGGGCGGTGTCGATGGCGCTCGGGTTCGCCTGCGGCGCGCTGCTGGTGTCGGCGGTCGGGTACCAGGTGGCGTTCCTGATCGACGCGGCGACGTTCGTGGTGTCGGCGGTGGTGCTGCTGGGCAGTGGGCTGCGGTTCCCCCGCGGCGGCGGGGAGCCCGCGCCGCGCGCCGGGTTTCCCGGGCGGGCGGCGGTCACCGCCCTGATCGCGGTGCCCGCGGTGCTGGGCATCGTGCTGATCCGGCTGGTCGACGGGTTCGGCTCGGCCTCGCACCAGGTCGGCGTCCCGGTGCACGCCACCCAGACGCACGCGGCGGACCCGGCGGCGTTCGTCGGCTGGTTCTGGGCGGCGTGGGCGGTCGGGCTGTTCCTCGCCCACCGGGTGGCGGGCCGGGTCTACCGGGACGACCCGCGGCGCAGCGAGCGGGGCTTCCTGGTGGGGACGACGGTGATGTCGGTCGGGTTCATCGTCGCCTTCACCGACGTCGCCTATCCGTTGGTGCTGCTGGTCCTGCTGCTGGCGGGCCTGGCCGATGGGGTCGCCGAGATCAGCTACAGCACGCGGGTGCAGGCCGAGCCCGAACCCGGCCGCGGCCGGTTCTTCGGGCTGGTCGCGATGGCCGAGAACGCGGGCTTCGGGGTGGGCGTGCTGGTGGCGGGCGGGCTGCTGGACGTGTGGCGGCCACTGCCCGTGGTGGGGCTCATGCACGGGGTGGTGGCCGTGGTCGCCGCGGTCTCCCTCGTCGCCGCCATCGCGCGCCCACGGGCGGGCGCGCGCGAGCCGGTGCCGAGCAGCACCACGATCGAGGGGGACTAGTGCGCCACGACCGGCGGATCGCGATCATCGGCATGGCGGCCCGGTTCCCCGAGGCCGACACGCTCGACCAGTACTGGCGCAACCTGCTGTCCGGCCGGATCAGCACCCGCCGGGCCAACCGGGCCGAGTTGCTGGCCGAGGGGCTGCCCGCCGCGTTCGTCGACGACCCGGACCTGGTGCCGGTGACCGCGCCGCTGGACGACATCGCCGGGTTCGACGCCGCGCTGTTCGGGGTCAGCTCCGCCGAGGCGGAGCTGATGGACCCGCAGCAGCGACTGTTCCTGCAGATCTGCCACGAGGCGCTGGAGCACGCCGGGCGCACGGGCGCCGAGGGACGGGTCGGGGTGTACGCGGGCGGCGGGATGAACCTGTACTCGCTGCGCACCTACGCCCGGGAGCGGCTGGGCGACACCGACGCGGGCGACCAGCTCGCCGCGCTGCAGGTGGTGATGGGCAACGAGCCCGACTTCCTGCCGTCGCGGGTGGCCTACCGGCTGGGGCTCACCGGGCCCGCCGTGGCGGTGCGCACCGCGTGCTCGACGTCGCTGGTCGCCATCCACACCGCGATCACCGCGCTACTCGTGGGCGACGCGGACATGGCGCTGGCGGGCGCGGCGGCGCTGCACGTGCCGCGCCTGGCCGGGTACCGGTACCAGGACGGCTCGATCCTCTCCCGCGACGGCGAGTGCAGGCCGTTCGACGCCGACGCCGACGGGACCGTGGGCGGCAACGGCGTCGCCGCGGTCGTGCTGAAGCCGCTGGACGCGGCACTGGCCGACGGCGACACCGTGCACGCGGTGATCATCGGCTCGGCGGTCAACAACGACGGCGCCGCCAAGATGAGCTACACCGCCCCCGGCCTGGCCGGACAGGTCGCCGTGCTGCGCGCCGCGCTGGCCTCCGGCGGCATCGACCCGGCGACCGTGGGGTACGTGGAGGCGCACGGCACCGGGACCGCGCTGGGCGACCCGATCGAGGTCGACGCGCTCCGCGAGGTGTACGGGGACCGGGCGGACCCGCTGGTGCTCGGCTCGGTGAAGGCCAACATCGGGCACCTGGACAGCTGCGCGGGCATGTCCGGCCTGCTCAAGGCCGTCTTGGCGGTGCGGCACGCGACCGTGCCGCCGCAGCCGAACCTGCGAACCCCGAACCCCGCGCTGGGCCTGGGCCACGGACCGTTCGAGGTGCCCACCGAGGCCAGGGCGTGGCCGGTGGCGGGCGTGCGCCGCGCCGGGGTGACGGCGCTGGGGGTCGGCGGCACCAACGCCCACGTGATCATCGAACAGGCCCCGCCCGCTCCCGTGCCCGGTGCGCCCGCGCCGTGGGTGGTGCCGCTCTCCGCGCACGACACCACCGCGCTGGCCCAGCTCGCCGAGCGGGTGGCCGACGCGCTGGACAGCGAGGACCTGGACCCTGCCGCGGTGCTGAGCACCCTCGGCGGCGGCAGGCGGCGGTACCGGCACCGCCTGGTCGCCTGGGGCGAGGAACCCGCGGCGGCGCTGCGCGCGGGCGGGTCGGTGTCCGGCACGGCGGGCGACCCGGGTCCGCTGGTGTTCGCGTTCGCCGGTCAGGGCCTGGACTGCACCGGCGCGGCGCGCGCCTTGATGGCGTACCCGGCCGCCGCGGACATGCTGCGCCGCTGCGCCGAGCAGCACCGGCGCGGCCACGGCGCCGACCTGCTCGGGCCGCTGCTGGCCGACGCCCACGAGTGGACCACCGCCGAGCTGCAACCGGCGCTGCTGGCGCTGCAACTGGCCCAGGTCGCGCTGCTGGAGCACCTTGGGGTGCGGCCTGACCTGGTGGTCGGGCACAGCGCGGGCGAGTACGCCGCCCTGTGCGCGGCGGGCGCGCTGTCGGTGGAGGACGCCGTCCGGCTGGCCGGGGCGCGCGGCGCCCTGCTCCAGGACACCGCCGCGGGCGCCCTGCTGGCGGTGTTCGACGACGTGCCCGCGCTGCCCGGCCTGGCGGTCGCGGTGCGCAACGGCCCCGGCCACACCGTCTTCGGCGGGCCGGTCGAGGCGGTGCTGGCCGCGCAGGGGGTGCTGACCGCGCGCGGGGTCGACTGGTCGCGCGTGCCGGGCGACCGGGCCTTCCACACCTCGCTGGTCGACCCCGCGCTGGACGCGCTGACCTCGGTCGCGGCCGGGCTCGGGTGGCGAGCGCTGCGGCTGCCGCTGGTGACCGGCGTCGGCGGGGCGGTGCTGCACCCCGGCACCGTGCTGGGCGCCGGGCACGTGCGCGCCCACACCCGCTCCGCCGTCGACTTCCGCGCCTGCGTCGACCGGCTGGCCGCCGACGGCGCGCGCACGTTCGTCGAGCTGGGCCCCTCCGGCGCGCTCAGCGCGCTGGGCAGGCAGTGGCCCGCGACGGCCTGGCTGCCGCTGACCCGCCGCGGCGCCGACTCCCCCGTGCCCGGCCTGGCGGCGCTGTTCTGCCGCGGCGTCGAGGTCGACTGGGCCGCGCTGCACCCCGGGCCGCGGGTGCCGCTGCCCACCTACCCGTTCCAGCAGGTCCGCTACTGGGCGGGCCCCGCCCGCGCCGAGGAGGCCCCCGTGTCCGGTGGTGACGAGCAGGTCCGGGAGCTCGTGCTGCACAAGGTGCGCGAGCTGGCCGCGCACTACCTGGGCGACAAGCCCGACCTCATCGCCACGGACACCTCGTTCGTCGACATGGGGGCGGACTCGCTGCTGATGGTGAACCTGGCGCGGGAGCTGCACGCCGCGTTCGGGGTCCGGGTGCCCATGCGCGAGCTGTTCGCCGACGCCGACACGCCGGACCGGCTGACCGCGGTCATCGTCGACCGGATGCCCGCGCGCCGCGCCGTGCCTGCCGCACCCGCCGAGCGCGCCCTCCCCTCCCCCGCCCTCCCCTCCCTCGCCCTCCCGGCGCCCGCCCTCCCGGCGCCCGCCGAATCGCGCGTGGCCACGTCCACCGCTCACACCGCGCCGGCTGCGCCCGTGACGCCCACGGCGCCGGTCGCGCGGGTGGCTCCTCTCACGCCCCTCGCACCGCTCGCCCCCGCCCCGGTGGGCGGGTCCGGGGCGGAAGCGGTCGTCCGCGAGCAGCTGTCGGTGATGGCGAAGTTCGCGCAGGTGATGTCCGAGCAGGTCGCGCTGCTCGGCGCGGCCCCCGCCGCGCAAGCACTCCCGCAGGTGGCTCCCGTGCCGCAGGTAGCTCCCGCGCCTCAAGTGGTCCCCGCGCCTCAGGTAGCTCCCGTGCCACAGGTAGCTCCCGTGCCGCAGGTGGCAGCGCGGCCGGTCGAGCCCGTCGCGGTGCCGGTCGAGGCGACCAAGCCGGACTTCAGCCTGTACTTCTTCGGCGACTACCCGCACGACGTCTCGGGCGACAAGTACGCCGCCATCCTGGCCGCCGCGCGCTTCGCCGACCATACCGGCATGCACGCGGTCTGGCTGCCGGAGCGGCACTTCGACTCCTTCGGCGGCGTCTTCCCCAACCCGTCGGTGCTCGCCGCGGCCATCGCCGCGCAGACGGAGCGGGTGCGCATCCACTCCGGCAGCGTGGTGCTCCCGCTGCACGACCCGATCCGGGTGGCCGAGGAGTGGTCCATGGTGGACAACCTCTCCCGCGGCCGGGTGTCGCTGGGGGTGGCCAGCGGGTGGCACGCGCGCGACTTCGTGCTGGCGCCACAGGTGTACGGCCGCCACCGCGAGGCGATGTACGAGGGGATCGACACGATCCGCGCCTTGTGGCGCGGCGACGCGGTCACCCGGCCCGCGGGCAACGGCGACCCGGTGCCGGTGCGGCTGTTCCCGCGCCCGGTGCAGGCCGAGCCGGACTTCTACACCGCGATCCTCGGCAACCCCGACAGCTACCGGCAGGCCGGGGCGGCCGGGCTCGGGGTGATCACCAACCTGATGGCGCAGAGCGTCGAGCAGCTCGCCGAGAACCTGGTGCTCTACCGGCAGGCGCGGGCCGCGCACGGCCACGACGCGTCGACCGGGCGGGTGGTGGCGCTGCTGCACACCTACCTCGGCGACGACACCGCGCGGGTCCGGGCGGAGGCGTTCGGGCCGTTCTGCTCGTACCTGCGCTCGTCGCTGGCGCTGTTCGGGCAGGTGACCAACAGCCTCGGGTTCAGCATCGACCTGGAGAACACCCCGGCCGACGACCTGGAGTTCCTGCTCACCCGCGCCTACGACCGCTACTGCGTCGACCGGGCGCTGATCGGCAGCCCGGCCGACGTCGAGCCGATCGTGCGGCGGCTGGCCGCCCTCGGGGTGGACGAGGTGGCCTGCTTCGTCGACTTCGGACTGCCGCCGGAGGCGGTCACCGCGGGGCTGCCCGCGATCAGCGACCTGCGCTCGGCGTTCACCGGGTCGGGCGCGGCCACCGAACAGTCCACTGAGGACCACGGCGACCTGACCACCGCCGAGCGCCAGATCTGGTACCTGGAGGAGGCGTTCCCGGGTCGCCCGACGCACAACGAGACGTTGGTCGTGCGGCTCGACGGCGACCTCGACGTCCCCGCGCTGCGCGCCGGGTTCACCGCGGTCGTGGCCCGGCACCCGGCGCTGCGCACCCTGTTCACCGACGTCGACGGCGAACCCCGGCGGGTCGTCGCCCCGTCCCGGTCGATCGCGCTGCCGGTGACCGAGGAGCTCGGCGCCGACGCCGAGGTGGTCGCGGCGCGGATCGCCGCGGAGGAGACCGACCGGCCGTTCGACCTGGCCCGCGGCCCGCTGTTCGAGCCGCGCTTGGTGCGGCTGGGCGCGCGGCGGCACCTGCTGGTCCTGCGCATGCACCACCTGGTCATCGACACCTGGTCGGCCGGGATCATGTCCGAGGAGATCTCCGCCTGCTACCGGGCCGCGCTCGCGGGCGGCACCCCAGAGCTGCCCGAGCCCGGTCCGCGCAGGCCCCCCACCGCCGTGTCGCCCGAGGCCCTGCGCCACTGGACGGACCTGCTGGCCGACGTGCCCGCCGAGCTGGCGCTCCCCGTGGACCGGCCGCGTCCGGCGCAGCCGACCGGTCGGGGGGCGACCGTCCCGGTCGAGTTCGACGCCACGACCACCACCGCCGTGCGGGACCTGGCCCGGCAGGTGCGCGCCACCCCGTTCATGGTGGTCCTGGCGGCGTTCGCGGTGGCGCTGCGCAAGCTCACCGGCCAAGGCGACATCGTGGTGGGCACGCCGTTCGCGCACCGCCCGGCGGGGACCGAGCGCACGATCGGCTTCTTCGTGCACACGCTGCCGCTGCGGGTGCGCGTCAGCGACGACACCGCTTTCGCCGACCTGGTGCTGGTGGTGCGCGACCAGGTGCTGGGCGCCCAAGAGCACCAGGAGGTGCCGCTGCCGGACATCGTGCGGGCCCTGGGCGGGCCGTCGGACCCGCTGCGCAACCCGCTGTTCGACGTGCTGGTGCGGATCAACAACGAGGCGCCGTTCGCGCTGGACCTGCCCGGCGTCGAGACCGGCCTGACCGACGCGGTGATCGACCGCACGGTCACCGACCTGGCGTTGCTGCTGACCACGCTGGGCGGCACCATCCGCGGGAAGCTGAACTACGCCGTCGACCTCTTCGACGCCGCGACCGCCGAGCGGGTCGTGGCCGCGCTGCGGACCGTGCTGGCCGCGAGTGTGGCCGACCCGGGCCGCTCGGTCGGCGACCTCATCGCCGTGACCGGGGCCGAGGCCGGGGAGCTGCTCGCGTGGGAGGACGGCGGGCCGCGGCTGCGCCCGCCGTCGGCGCTGCACAGCGGCATCGCGGAAGCGGACGGGATCGCGGTCGTCGACGAGACCGGGGCCGTGAGCCGGGCCGAGCTGTTCCAGCGCGCCGCCGCGGTGACCGCCGCGGTCGGCACCGGGCCGGAGCCGGTCGGCGTGCACCTGCCGCGCAGCGCCGACGCCGTCGCCGCGCAGCTCGGCGTCGCGCGATCCGGCCGCGCGTACGTGCCGCTGGACCCGGCGCAGCCGCCCGCCCGGCTGGCCCTGATGGTCGCCGAGGCCGGGATGTCCGCCGTGGTCACGCGCCGGGCCCTGGCCGCGGACCTGCCCGCCGGGGTGCCGCTGGTCTTCATCGACGACCTGCCGCGGGCCGGGGCCGTCGAGGTGATCGAGCCGGACCCCGAGGAGATCGCCTACGTGCTGTTCACCTCCGGGTCGACCGGCGCGCCGAAGGGCTGCGCCATCGAGCACCGCGCGATCTCCAACACGATCGACTGGTACACCGCAGGCTTGGGGATCACCGCGCAGGACCGGCTGTCGTGGTTCTGCTCGCCCGGGTTCGACATGTCGGTCACCGAGGTGTGGCCCGCGCTGCGCACCGGGGCCGCGCTGCACGTCGTCCCGTCGGAGCTGCGGCTGGACCCGGCCGGGCTGCGCGACTGGCTGGTGGTCAACCGGATCACCGTCGCGCTGCTGCCGACGCCGATGGGCGAGCTCCTGCTGGAGCAGGAGTGGCCCGCGTCCGCGCTGCGCCACATGCTCATCGGCGGCGACCGGCTGCGCAGGCGACCGAGCGCGGCGACGCCGTTCGCGGTGTGGAACATCTACGGGCCGACCGAGACCGCGGTCATGGTGAGCTGGACGCGGGTGCAGCCGGAGGGCGACGGTCCCCCGTCGATCGGCAGGCCGACGCCGGGCGTGCGGCTGCTCGTGCTGGACGAGGCGGGCCGCCGGGTGCCCGCGGGGGTGGCCGGTGAGCTGTACGTGGAGGGCACCCAGGTCAGCCGCGGCTACCTGTCGGCCGAGCAAACCGCGAGCCGGTTTGTCGAGCACCCCGAGCACGGCAGGCTGTACCGCACCGGCGACATCGTGCGCAGGCGGCCGGACGGCGAGCTGGACTTCCTGCACCGCAACGACGCCCAGGTGCAGATCCGCGGGTTCCGGGTGGAGCCGGGCGAGGTCGAGCACCAGCTGCGCGCGCTGCCCGGGGTGCGGGACGCGGCGGTCACGGTGCTGGAGGACAGCTCGCTGGCGGCGTACGTCGTGACGGCCGAGCCGGTCGCGGCGCTGCGCACCGCGCTGGCGGCGCGGATGCCGGACTACATGGTGCCGACGTCGTGGATGGCGCTGCCCGCCCTGCCGCTGACCGCCAGCGGCAAGCTCAACCGCTCCGCCCTGCCCCCGATCTCGGCGAGCCCCGAGGCCGCCGAGCCGGTGACCGAGGTCGAGCGGCGGTTGCGCGCCATCTGGTGCGCCGAGCTGGGACTGCCGTCGGTGGGCGTGACCGCCACGTTCTTCGAGCTGGGCGGCCACTCCCTGGCCGCGATGCGCATGGTGAACCGGCTGCGCGCCGAGTTCGGCCCGGTCATCGGCGTGCTGGACTTCCTGCGCACCCCGACCATCCGCGGCCTGGCCGCCCGCCTCGCACCGCCGGTCCAGGTGGAGCGGACCGCCCCGGCCAGCACCGGCCAGCTGCACGGCTACCGCCTGACCAAGGCCAGCGCCGCACCGAACGTGCTGACCATGGCGATGCGCTTCCCCCTGCCGGGTCCCGTCGACCGCGGCGCCATGACCGCCGCCCTGTCCGCGCTGGTCGCCCGCCACCCGGCGCTGCGCACCCGCTACCGCGTGGAGGGCGGCGCGCTGCGGCAGGAGGTGCTGACCGCACAGCCGGTCACCTTGCCGATCGTCCCCGTCGACGGCCCCGTCCCTGCCGAGACCGCCCAGCACTGGGCGGGCCTGCCCTTCGACCTCGACGCCGACCCCCCGTTCCGCGCGGTCCTGTTCACCGGCCCGAACAGCGGCGAGCTGCTGCTGTCCATGCACCACTCGCTGTGCGACGGCTGGTCGATGGCCACCATGATCACCGAACTCGGCGCCCTCTACCGCGCCGCGCTGACCGGCGCGGACGCGGCTCTCCCCGCCCCGGCCGCCGACTACCTGGACTTCACCGAGTGGGAACGGGAGCACCTGGCGGAGAAGTCCACTCAGGACATGGTGGCGTCGTGGGCAGCGCGCGTCCGGGACACCGGCGCCCACCCGCTGCTGCTGCCCACCAGCCGCCCCCGAGGTACGCACCTCAGCGGCCTGGGCTCTTCCGCCACCGGCGTCCTACCGCCCGACCTCGTCGCCAAGGTGACGGCCACCGCCGCCACCTTGGACACCACCCCGTTCGCCGTCCTCCTGGCCGCCTTCGCCGCCCTCTGCCACGAACTCACCGGCGCCCCCGTGATCACCCCCCAGACCAGCGCCGCCAACCGCCCCGAATCCCGCTTCGAGTCCACCGTCGGCGTCTTCACCCACACCAGCTGGCTCCTGATCCCCGTCGCAGACGCCCCCACCTTCACCGACCTCATCGCCCGCGCCACCACGGCCCTCTGGGACCGCCTGTCCACCCAGTCCATCCCCACCGCCCTGCTCAACACCGCCGCGGGCGGCCCCTTCGAGGGCACCCCACCCCGCGTCCTGTTCGGCCTGTACAGCACCCCGCTGCCCGCGCTGACCCTGCCCGATCTCCCGCCATCGCACCCGGTCGACGTCGAGTTCCCGGTAGCCCGCGCCGACCAGGGCTGGGCCCTCTCCCCCACCCCCGACGGCGGCCTGTCGCTGTACGTCGAATACTCCACCGACTTGTTCGACGAGGACACCGTCGCCGCCTGGATAACCCGCTACGTGAGATTGCTCTTCACGTGCCTCGAGTCTCCCGACACCCGCACCTGGGCCACAGGCCCCGCCTAGCCCGTCAGCTGGGCGCGGTACTCATGGGATACCAACGTTTCAGAGACGCGAGTTCAGAGTGGGTGGTCCCCTGTGAAATCTCCTGAAAACAGGCTCCCAGAAGGGCACACCGCCCAACCCGGGTCACAGGCCAAACCGGGCTAGCGTGTGCCCCCCCGGGAGGGGACTACAGCCAGGACGGGAGGTGCAGGATGTTGCCGCCCCAGCTGGTCGGGGTCGCCATGCCGACGATGGCGGCGTGCACCTGGGCCGGGGTGGCGGTCGGGAACAGCTGGAGGTAGCGGGCGGCGGCGCCCGCCGCGTAGGCGCTGGCCTGGCCGGTGCCGTTCAGGGTCGCCACCGACGTGTCGCTGGAGGTGAACGCCGAGAGCACGCCCATGCCCGTGGCGTAGACGTCCACGCTCGCGCCGTAGTTGGAGAACGGGGCCCGGGTGTCGGCGGCGGCGGCGGTGAGAGCGCCGACGGTGATGGCCCCGGGAACCCGGGCGGGCGAGTAGGCGACGGCGTTGGCGTTGCTGTTGCCCGCGCCCACCACCACGGTCATGCCCGCGGCGATGAGCTGGTTGACCGCGGCGTCGATCGCGGCGTTGGCGAACCCCGCCTGCGGGAACAGGACCACGGCGGGCGCGACGGCGTTGGCCTGCACCCAGGACAGGCAGGGCAGCGGCGTGCTCCCGCCGCTGAACCGCAGGCCCCAGACGGTGGCGTCCTTCGCCACCCCGTGGGTGGTCCCGGCCACGATGGCGGCCATGTGCGTGCCGAGGCCGAAGGGGTCCTGCGCGATGGGGTCGTTGTCCACGCAGTCCCAGCCGTTGAGGGCCTGGCCCCCGAACTCCTGGTGGGTGATCCGGAGGCCGGAGTCGATGACGTAGACGTTCACCCCGGTGCCCTCCGAGGCGTAGCTGTAGGAGTTGCTCAGCGGGAACGCCGTCTGGTCGAGCCGGTCGAGCCCGGCAGGCGCGGGCGACTGGGTGGTGAGCACCCGCGCGGTCCCCGCCGCGGGTGCGGCCGCGGTGACCGCGAGCACGAGCACGGCGAGACCTGTCGTAAATCGGCGCACTGAAGCCTCCGGTGAATTCCCGTCGGGCTCCCAGAGGGCACGGTGCCCAGCCCGCGGCACAGGGTAAGGCGGACCCCTGACACCGGGGATAGACCAGACGTGGGACCGGCGAACGGACCAACGGCGCCCGGCCGGGTCCGCCGAGCACCGTCACGCGGCGGCGCGTCGGGTCAGGCGGCGCCGGGGTCGGCCCGGCGGGCGGAAATCGAGGTCGGGGGGCGAAGTCGGCGACCTCGAGGATGAGGGGGGCGATGTTGGTGTGCCCGTTTCGTTTCCGATGTGGACGATCTCGCCGGTCAAGTCCTCTGTGGTCATGGTGCGGATGATGGCGTCCACCGCGTCGTCGTGATGACCACGAGCGGGCGGCAGTCGATCGTCCGCGCTGCCGCTGAGGCCGACATCCCGTTTGCGATGAGGTTCCGCATTCGGCGACCGGTGCGTGACCGTTGCGCATGGAAAGTGTGTTCGATGCCGGAGCACGTCAAGCGGAGTCGCCGTCTGCCTTGGTAGTCTCGGCTCTATCGTTGGCAGAACTGCCGCGGAACCCGACGGTATGGCACGGCTCGGTGTGCTTTCAGGTTGTCGAACGGAGTGGACAGAAGTGGTTGCCGTGATCCGGAAATTCTCGGTCGACAAGTCGGCGGAAGCTGTCATCGCCTACCTCGAAGACTTCTCCAGGACCGTGGAGTGGGACCCTGGCACGGTGTCGTGCGACCGAATCGACTCCGGCCCGGTACGGATCGGCTCGACGTGGCGCAACGTGTCCAAGTTCCTCGGCCAAGAAACCCGACTGACATACGAACTCGTAACCCGCCAGCCGAACCGCCTAGTGTTCGAGGGCAAGAACAAGACCGCGACGACCTCTGACGACATCACTGTCGTCCCCGGTGCCACACCCGGCAGCAGCGATATCACCTACCGAGCCGTGGTCACCTTCAACGGTGCCGCCAAGCTGGCAACCCCACTGGCGAAGCTGGCGTTCGAGGCCCTCGGCAGGGAGACCGAAGCGAGCCTGATCCGGACCCTCGGCGACAACAAGCGGTAGACAGCAAAGCAGGCGCCGATGCGGACAGCCAGGCGGGCGACTGGTCACCCCGGTGAGCCGCCACTGGCCGTGGACGGACTTGATCTGGGGCCGCCGGAGTCGCCACGGGGCCGTCGAGCCCACTCGGTCACGGAGGGGCCTCCAGCCAGGCACCAGATGGCGATGACGGGGTCGCAGATGGCGCAGCCTAGGGACGAGTGCTCAGCGAAGGGCAGAATGGGCGCGCCCTTGAGGTGGTGCACCACGTCCCACGCGGTGTGCAGCAGCCACGCGAGGCCGATGAACTGCCAGGATTCCAGACCCCGGTAGGCGAGATAGGTCATCGTCGCGGTGAACGCCAGCTCGATGGGGCCGAGGCCGCCGCTGAGGTACGCCGCGCCCGCACCGGCGACCATGACCGCGTTCAGGCGGCGCCTGGCGGGCTCTGGGACCAGCGACATCACCAGGACGTAACCGAGGCCTATCAGCAGTGGAACGACGATTGTCATCGTGACGTGCAGCCTTTCTTGGGTCGCGGCGGTTCGGCGAGGACGCTATGAGGTCGGCTGGCGCGACGAGAGTGGCGAGAACGACACATGTCGACGGTTTCTGGCCACACCCGGTAGTAATGGTGCGGTGCACGTCGTTTCTGTGGTGGCGCTTGACGGGGTGGTGGCGTTCGACCTGTCGACGCCGATCGAGGTGTTCGGTCGAACGCGGGTGGGCGGCGAGGCCGGGTACGAGGTTCGGGTCTGCTCGATCGGCGGCGACATCGACGCAGGCGCGTTCCGGCTGAGAGCGCCGTGGGGGTTGGATGCCGTGGCAGCCGCTGAAACCGTCATCGTCCCCGGCGTCGCCGATCTGCGGGGCGAGCTCCCCGCCGAGGTGCTCGACGCGCTGCGCGCCGCGGCGGACGCGGGCGCGCGGATAGCCTCCATCTGCGCGGGCGCGTTCGTCCTGGCCGCGGCAGGACTCCTCGACGGGCTTCGAGCGACCACCCACTGGGCCGCGGCCGCCGAGTTGGCCCGGCGCTACCCGGCGATCGATGTCGACCCGGCCGTCCTGTTCGTCGACAACGGCCAGGTGCTCACCTCGGCGGGGGCCGCCGCGGGCATCGATCTCTGCCTGCACCTCGTGCGCGCCGACCACGGCGCCGCCGTCGCCGCGCGCACCGCCCGGACCTGCGTGGCGGCGCTGGAGCGCCACGGCGGCCAGGCTCAGTTCATCGACCACGCACCGCCGCTGCCCGACGGCACATCCCTGGCCTCGCTGCTGGAGTGGCTGGCGCGCAACTCCGCCGAGCCGCTGACCCTCGCCGACATCGCCAAGCACGCCGCCATGAGCACCCGGTCGCTGACCCGCCGGTTCCGCGGGCAGACCGGGACGACGCCGCTGCGCTGGCTCACCCGCCACCGCGTCAGCCGAGCCCAGCACCTGCTGGAGACGACCGACACCCCGGTCGAGCGGGTCGGCGCGCTCGTCGGCTTTCCCTCCGCCACGACGTTCCGCGAGCGCTTCCGCGACGTGGTCGGAGTCAGCCCGCAGGACTACCGACGCACGTTCCGTGCCTCCACACGGACATGACCGCCTCGGCGCACCGCACTTTCGCCGCGCCCCGGATCACCCCCGATGCGGCGAGAGGGATCGGGGGCGTCGCCGCCATCGGCGCTGCCGCGCCGCAACCACCACTGGTTTCCGTGCAGCGGAATGGACGCTGGTGCCCGGGCCGGTTTGAGTACGGCCATTCGGGGGACAACGTTTTGATCTTTCCTGCCGCAGGAGTAACGTGGCTATCTGCACCCCGGACCTCGGTGACGTGACATTGCCCGCGACAATCGCGGAAAGCAGATCACGAACCGAGGTCTTTTGGTGTGCGCGAACATGACCTCAGTCCCGCTGGCGCGCCGCGTCCCGTGCGGGTCATCGCTCAAATTGGTTTCAGGAATGGCGACATGAGTATTCAGCAGAGACAGGTCCGCCGGGGAATGGCCGCCGCACTGGCAGGAGCCCTCGCGGTGCCGGTTTTGTGGGCAGTCGTCCCCTCGACCGCCTACGCCGCCATCAACTGCGTCGTGAGCGCGGGCGTCACCCAGACCGACACGGTCGTGACCGGGACTCCCGGCAACGACACGATCGACTGCGGCGGCACCGACCCCGGCAAAACGATCAACGGCAACGGCGGCAACGACACCATCACCGGCTCGGCCTACGACGACACGATCGACGGTGGCGACGGCAACGACACCATCACCGGCGGCCTCGGCGCGGACACCCTCTCCGGCGGGCTCGGCATCGACACGATCTCCGGCAGCGCGGGCAACGACACCCTCATCGGCTCGTCCAACGACGGCAGCCAGGACAGCCTCGACGGCAGCGACGGCATCGACACCTGCCAGGGCCCCGCGCCCGACCCCGACATCCACGCGAGCTGCGAGAACACGGCCCTCCCGCCGGTGACCGGCCCGGGCTCGGGCATGGAAAACGCGACCGCGCTGTGCCTGGCGACCGGCGGCGTGTTGTACCTGGACGTGAACCCGGTGGTCTACACCTGCGTGTTCAACCCGCTCGACTTCAGCAACCGCCGCGCCAAGGAGGCCCGCAAGATCTGCACCGGAGCGGGCGGAACCTTCGTGAGCCTGCTCCCCCTGAACTACAGCTGCCTCTTCCCAAGCAGGCACTAGCCACCTCGGTCCACCTGTCCGCCCCGATCGACCAAGGGCGATGAGAACGGCCGCGCCTCGATGAGAGCGCGGCCGTTCGGCTTTCCCCAGCCAGAGCCGCCACACCGCTTGCGCCGTCACCGTCGTCCGCGGACGTCGCGTCCTCGTCCTCACGGCCGGTCCCTTCCGGCGGCGGGCGTTCGCCGATGGACTGCTCGGCTGCGCCGTGCTCCGCGCTGCCGTCCCCAGCGGCCGGGCTGGCGACGGCGGTGCCACCGGGTCGCGGGAGCCGACCTGGCGGTGGGGTGCAGGACGCCTCCGGCGGAGGAGTCCGCGCCCTGGGTGACGTGCGCGAAGATCGCCGTACTCGTCCTTGGCGTACCGACGGCCTTACCCACGTGCTCCCAGCCACCGCGTCCCCTCCGTGCGGCGTCAGGCGGGGCGGCGGAGGGCGGGGTGGTCCTCCAGGGTGTCCAGCCAGGTGGTGATGGCGGTCGCCGTGTGCCGGGCGTGGGTGGTCATCATCGAGAAGTGGTCGCCGGGGACTTCGAGCCGGTCGTGTGGCTGGGGCCAGTGGGCGGGGCCGAGGAGGTCGTGGGGGCGGAGGGTGAGGGTGGGGGTGGTGACGGGGGTGGGCAGCCAGCCCGTGAAGAGGGTGAGGTAGCGGCCCGCGGCGGTCAGGTGGGTGCTGTCCAGGCCGTCGAGCATTCCCGTGCGGGTCCGCATGAGGGTGGCCAGTTCGTGTTGGACGCCGGTGTCGGGGCCGAGCGCGTAGGTGTCGATGAGGACCAGGGCCGCCGGTGGGTGGCCCGCCTGCTCCAGGTGCGCGGTGACCGCGTGCGCCAGCCAGCCGCCCGCGGAGTAGCCGACCAGGACGGGCGGGGAGTCGG
The DNA here is from genome assembly GCF_053813445.1 of Actinokineospora lacus. Taxonomy (NCBI): domain Bacteria; kingdom Bacillati; phylum Actinomycetota; class Actinomycetes; order Pseudonocardiales; family Pseudonocardiaceae; genus Actinokineospora; species Actinokineospora lacus. The sequence goes on along the minus strand of NZ_JBQERA010000013.1, from coordinate 86,640 downwards.
TGGTGGCCAGAACCGTGTCGGCGTAGAGGGCGACGCAGGCCGCCAGGGTGGCCGGGACGGGTTCGCCTGCGCCGAAGCCGCGCAGGGCGACCGCGTGGACATCGCGGGTCCCGGCCAGTGCGCGGGCCAGCTGGTCGTACTGGTGCGCGGTCGAGGCGGGCAGCATCGACGGGAAGCAGACCAGCCGGGGCGCGGGCCCGGCGGCCAGGGCGACGACCTCGGCGGGCTCGTCGGCCCGTTCGAACCCGTCGCGGAGTCGGGCGGCGGCGCTCAGCAGCGCCATGCCCTCGTCAAGGCGGCCGGTGGCGCTCGCCTGCCGGAACATCGCGGCGACGCCGAGGTCTTCCGCGGCCTGCCCCGCGGTGTCGGCCTGGAGCAGGGTGGCGAGCGCGGCCGGGGTGGGGTGGTCGTACAGCGCGGCGGCGGGCAGGCCGATGCCGGTCGCGGCGCGGAGCCGGTCGCGCAGTTCGACGGTGGTGAGGGAGTCGAAGCCGAGGTCGGTGAGGTCCGCGTCGGCCGGGACGCGCTCGGCGTGGCCGAGCACGGCGGCGACCTGCTCCCGCACGAGGTCCAGCAGCTCCCCCGGGGCCCGGTGCACGAGTGTTCCGCCCGCGCCCGCGGTGCGATGGGCCGGCGTTCCGGCTCGATCCACGGCGCGGTGGGCGAGCGTCCCGACCGAGTCGGCGGGGTGGTGATCGGAGATTCCGAACGGGTCCGCGGCCCGATAGGCGGGCGCCCCAGCCAAGCCTGCGGTGTGATCAGCAGACATCCCGGCCGACTCCACGGCGCGATAGGCGGGCGCCCCAGCCGAACCCGCGGTGTGATGGGCGGACGTCCCGACCGAGTTCGCGGCGCGGTGGGCGACCGTCGGGGCAGGGTCCCCGATGCGGGGTCCGAGCAGTTCGGCGAGCAGAGGGCTGGGGCGGGCGGAGGTGAACCCGGTGGCGAAGCGGTCCCAGTGGATGTCGGCGACAGTCGTGGTGGTGGCGTCGGCGCCGAGGGCGCGGTGCAGCGCGGTGAGCGCGGCGTCGGGTGGCATGGGGGTGAGGCCGCGTCGACGGAGCTGGTCGCCGGTGCCGCTCGCGGTGGCCATGCCGGGTCCGGCCCACGGGCCCCAGGCGATGGACGTCGCGGGCAGGCCCTGGGCGCGGCGCTGGTGGGCGAGGGCGTCCAGGAAGGCGTTGGCGGCCGCGTAGGCGCCCTGCCCGCCACCGCCCCACACACCGGCGCCGGAGGCGAACAGCACGAATGCGGAGAGGTCGCGCGTCAGCTCGTGGAGGTTCACCGCGCCTGCCACCTTGGCGGCCATGACCTGGGCCAGGCCGTCGGGCGTCAGGTCGACCAGCAGGGCCGGGTCACCGACGCCCGCCGCGTGCACGACCGCGGTGAGCGGGCGCGGGATCTCGGCGATCACCGCGGCGAGCGCGTCCCGGTCGGCGACGTCGCACGCGGCGACGGTGACCTCGGCGCCACGGGCGCGGAGGTCGGCGACCAGCCGGTGGGCCCCGTCGGCCTCGGCTCCGCTCCGACTGCACACCACGACGTGGCGGGCGCCGCGCTCAGCCACCCAGCGGGCGAACCGCGCGCCGAGGCCCCCCGTGCCGCCGGTGACGAGCACGGTGTCCCAGTCGGGCTCCCGCGCGGCGGTGGCAGGGAGGACGGCGGGGACCAGGCGACGGCCGAGCGCCACGCCGTCGCGGAGCGCTACCTGGTCCTCGCCGGGGCTGCCGGTGAGCAGACCGACCAGCTGCCGGGCAGCGACAGTGGCGGCCAGATCGACTCTCGACTCACCCACGAGTGGGCCGACCTGCCGCTGGGGGGTGGGTGCGGCGGGGAGGTCCACGAGGCCGCCCCAGAGTTGGGGGTGTTCGAGTGCGGCGACGCGGCCGATGCCCCAGAGCATCGCGCCCGCGGTGCTGGTGATGGGGTCGGACGGGGCGGTGGTCACCGCGCCGCGGGTGGCGCACCACAGGCGGGCGCTGGTACCGCGGGCGACCAGGGCTTGGATGAGGCTGACCAGGCCGCTGACGGCGGTGGGGGCGTCGTCGGCGAGGTCGAGCAGGGACAGCACGCCGGTGATGTCAGTGGGGATGTGCTCGGCGAGCTCCCGCGGGTCGGCGTGGGTGTCGTTCCACTCCAGCACGGTCGTTCGGGCGTCCAGTGCGCTGTGAATGGCGCTCACCCAGGGGTTCCCGGTGTGGCCCTCGGGGATGACGAGCAGCCAAGGGCCGTGCGGAGCGGGGGCCGGTACGGGCACCTGGACCCAGGAGACCTCGTACAGCCAAGAGTCCACGTCCGATCCGTCGAGCCAGTACCGGTCGCGGGTGAAGGCGTAGGTCGGCAGGTCCACGTGGCGGGCGCCAGTGAGCGCTGAGGTCCAAGTCACGTCCGAGCCGGTCACATGGACGTGGGCGAGGGCGGTCAGGAAGCTGGTCTCCTCGTCGACGTCCTTGCGCAGCACGGGGAACGACGGGACCGCCAGCACGCCCGACAGCACCGCGGGGCCCAGCTCGAGGGCGGTGTCGATCCCCTCGGTGGCGTCCGCGAACCGCACGGTGTCCCGGACGTTGCGCACCCAGCGCTCGGGGTCGTCCGACACCGCCTCCGCGACAGCGCGGAACTCCGCCAGGACGGGGTCCATCAGGGGCGAGTGGAACGCGTGCGAGGTGCGGAGCCTTGTCGAGCGGCGCCCGCCCAGGCGCTCCACCACGTCGGTGACTGCCGCGTCCTCCCCCGAGATCACCACGGAGTCGCGGGCGTTCACAGCGGCCAGCGCCACGCGGTCGTCGAGCAGGGGAAGGACCTCGTCCTCGGTCGCTTGGACGGCGACCATCGACCCACCCGACGGCAGAGCTTCCATCAACGACGCCCGCGCCGACACCAGACGACACGCCGCTTCCAAACCCAACTCACCGGTCACGTGAGCAGCGGCGATCTCCCCCACCGAATGCCCCACCACAACATCCGGACGAACCCCGAACGACTCCACGAGCCGGTACAGGGCCACCTCGACCGCGAACAACGCGGGCTGCGCCCACCCAGTCCGATCAAGCAAACCCTGATCCCCACCCCACATCACCCCACGCAACCCAGCATCAAGATACGCACACACCTCATCAAAAGCCTCGGCAAACACCGGGAAACGCCCATAAAGCCCGCTCCCCATACCCAACCGCTGCGCACCCTGACCCGGAAACACCACACCCAAACGACCCGACGACACCACACCCCGCGCCACCTCAACACCATCCAACAACACCACCCGATGCCGGAACGACGAACGAGAGAGCAACGACCAGCCGACGTCCCCAGGCGAGGCGTCCACCGCCCGAAGCCGCTCCACCTGACCATCCACAGAGGACACCGACTTCGCCGAAACCACCCACGGCACCACCCCGGAACGCCCACCCGAAGCCACCTGGACCTCAGGCCCCGCTTCAAGGATCACGTGCGCATTCGTCCCGCTCACCCCGAACGACGACACACCCGCCCGACGCGGCCGATCACCCGACCACTCCCGCGCCTCGACCAACAACTCCACCCGACCCGCCGACCAGTCCACATGCGACGACGGCCGATCGATGTTCAGCGTCCGCGGCAGCACACCATGCCGCATCGCCTGCACCATCTTGATCACACCAGCGACACCCGCGGCAGCTTGCGTATGACCCAGGTTCGACTTCACCGAACCCAACCACAGCGGCACATCCCGATCCTGCCCATACGTCGCCAGCAACGCCTGCGCCTCAATCGGATCACCGAGAGTCGTCCCGGTCCCGTGCGCCTCCACCACATCCACATCCGACGGCGAGAGCCCGGCGCTCGCCAACGCCTGACGGATCACCCGCTGCTGCGCGGGGCCGTTCGGCGCGGTCAAGCCGTTCGACGCGCCGTCCTGGTTCACCGCCGAACCCCGCACCACCGCCAACACCCGGTGGCCGTTGCGCCGCGCGTCCGACAACCGCTCCAACACCACCACACCGACACCCTCACCCCACCCGGTGCCGTCGGCGGCGTCGGCGAACGGCTTGCAGCGGCCGTCGGCGGCCATGCCGCGCTGGCGGGAGAACTCCGCGAACACCCCTGGCGTGGCCATCACGGTCACGCCACCGGCCAGGGCCAGCGAGCACTCTCCCGACCGCAGCGACTGCATCGCCCAGTGCATCGCCACCAGCGACGACGAGCACGCCGTGTCGACCGTGACGGCCGGGCCCTCGAAGCCGAAGGTGTAGGCGACGCGGCCCGACGCGACGCTCCCCGCGCTGCCGTTGCCGATGAAGCCCCGCAAGTCCTCCGGCACCGACCGCAGCCGGGTGGCGTAGTCGGAGTACATGACCCCCGCGAACACCCCGGTCCGGGAACCCCGCAGCGACACGGGATCGATGCCCGCGCGCTCGACCGCCTCCCAGGAGGTCTCCAGCAGCAGCCGCTGCTGCGGGTCCATCGCCAACGCCTCACGCGGGCTGATCCCGAAGAACCCGGCGTCGAACTCGGCCGCGTCGTAGAGGAACCCGCCGCGGCGCGGGTAGGTGTCGTCGGGGTCCGGGTCCCAGCCGCGGTCGGCGGGGAAGCCCGACACCGCGTCGACATCGGAGGCGACCACGTCCCACAGGGCGGCCGGGGAGTCGACGCCCCCCGGGTACCGGCACGCCATGCCGACGATCACGATTGGGTCGTCACCGGCAGGCGCGGCCGTGGGCGCCTGCTCGACCTCGTGCCCGTCGAACAGCGCGCCGAGCAGGTGGGTGGTGAGCGCGTCCGGGGTGGGGTGGTCGAACACGAGCGTCGCGGGCAATCGCCGCCCGGTGGCCGCGGCCAGCCGGTTGCGCAGCTCGACGGCGGTCAGCGAGTCGAAGCCGAGTTCGGTGAACACCCGGTCGGCGGGGACGTCGGCGGGGTCGGCGTGCCCGAGCACGGCCGCCACATGGGCGCGCACGACCACCAGCAGCTCGCGCGCGCGGTCCGGGGGTGCGAGGGCGGACAGGCGGCGCGGCAGGTCGGCGGACTCGGGCGCGGCCCCGGAGGTCGGCCTGCTGGTGGACGGGCGGACCAAGCCCCGGAACAGCGGCGGCACGGCGGTGATCCGGCTGAGCGCGAGCCGCGCGGCCACCACCAGGCCGTCCCCCGCCGCGTGCCGGGCGGCGTCGAACAGGGCGAGCCCGTGCTCGACGGTCAGCGGCGCGACGCCCGCCCCGGACATCCGGTTCTCGTCGGCGCTGCTCAGGTGGGCGGTCATGCCGCTGCGCCGCTCCCAGAACCCCCACGCCACCGACACGGCGGGCAGGCCGTCGGCGCGCCGCCGCCGGGCGAGGGCGTCGAGGAACGCGTTGGCGGCGGCGTAGTTGCCCTGTCCCGGGGCGCCGAGGACCCCGGCCATGGAGGAGAACAGGACGAACGCGGTCAAGTCACGATCACGGGTCAACTCGTCCAGCACAACCGCGGCATCCACCTTCGGACGCAACACCGCCGACACCCGCTCCGAGGTCAGCGAGCCGATCACCCCGTCATCCAGCACACCGGCCGCGTGCACGACACCGGTCAGCGGACGGTCGACGGGGATACCCGCGAGCACCGCGGCCATGGCCGCCCGGTCGGACGCGTCAGCCGCGGCGATCGCCACGTCAGCGCCCAGCTCGACCAGCTCGCGGCGCAGGTCGTCGGCGCCGGGCGAGTCCGTGCCGCGACGGGAGACCAGCAGCAGGTTCCGGACGCCGTGGCCGGTCACCAGGTGCCGGGCCACCTCCGCGCCGAGCCCGCCGGTGCCGCCGGTGATCAGCACGGTGCCGTGCGGCGGGAAACCGGGCCCGGGCTCACCGCCCGCGGCCCGGCGCAGGCGCGGCGCCAGCACGCGCCCGGCCCGCACCGCGACCTGCGGTTCGCCCGAGGTGATCGCGCCGAGCAGCGCGGGCACCGACGCGGGGTGCTCGTCGATGTCGGCGAGCACGATCTGGTCGGGGTTCTCCGCCTGCGCCGAGCGCACCAGGCCCCACCCGGCCGCGGCGGCGAGGTCGGTGACCTGGTCGCCGTCCGCCGAGACCGCGCCGCGCGTGAGCACCACCAGCCGGGCGCCCGCCGGTCGGGGCTCGGCCAACCACCGCTGGAGCAGGTCGAGCACCTGGGCGGTGAGCGCGTGCGTCGCCTCGGCGAGGTCGCCGGGGGCACTCGTGACGGCGGCGAGCACGAGGTCGGCGTCGGGCGCGAGCGGCAGCCGGTCCGCGAGCCCGAAGGCGTCCGGGCCGAGCAGCGCGACCCGCGGTGGCCGGGGGCCGGTGCCGACGGCGGTCCAGTCGACCGTGAACAGCCCGTCGGGGGCGCCCGCGGCCGAAAGGGGACGCGTGGTCAGCGACGCGACGGTGGCCACGGGACGCCCGGCGCCGTCGGCGAGGCGCACCCGCGTCCCGTCCGGCCGGTGCGCGATGTGGGCGCGGAGCCGGGTCGCGCCGGTGGCGTGCACCACGACGTCGTTCCAGGCGAACGGCAGCACGGGGGTGGTCGGGGTGCCCGCGACGAGCAGCACGGGGTGCAGCGCGGCGTCGAGCAGGGCGGGGTGCAGGCCGAAGCCGTCGGCGGCGCCTGCCTCGTCGGGCAGCGCCAGCTCGGCGAACACCTCATCGCCGCGCCGCCACACGGCCCGCACGCCCCGGAACGCCGGGCCGTAGCCGTAGCCCGCGGCGGCGAACCGCTCGTACATGCCGTCGGTGTCGACGGGTTCGGCCCCGGCCGGGGGCCAGCTCTCCGGTTCGGCGGCGGGCTGGGCGCCGGTGGCGAGGGTTCCGGTGGCGTGGCGCTGCCAGTCCCGGTCGTCGGCGCGGGTGTGGATCTCGACCGGGTGGGCGCCGGACCGGTCGGCCGGGCCGACCACGACCCGGACCGCGACCCCGCCCCGCTCGGGCAGGGCGAGGGGGTGTTCCAGGGTGAGCTCCTCGACACGGTCGCAGCCGACCTCGTCACCAGCCCGGACCGCCAGTTCCATGAAACCCGTGCCGGGGAACAACACCGTGCCGTTCACCGCGTGATCAGCCAGCCACGGGTGCGACGACAGCGAGATCCTGCCGGTCAGCACCACTGCGCCGTCGCCGGGCAGCTCCACCGCGGCGCCCAGCAGAGGGTGGTCGGCCGCGAGCTGGCCGACATCGGCGACGTTCGCGTCGGCGCGGCCGTCGATCCAGTACCTGCGGTGCTCGAACGGGTAGGTCGGCACGGAGGCACGCGGGCCGGGGCCGACGATCGGGGCCCAGTCGACGGTGAGGCCGTGGACGTGCCCGTCGGCGAGGCAGCGCAGCACCCGCTGGGGCCCGTCCTCCCCCCGCCGCAGGGAAGCGACCGTTGCCGCCGCGCCGATCTCCTCCACCGCCGGGAGCATGATCGGGTGCGGGCTGCTCTCGACGAAAATGGCGTGCCCGTCGGCGATCGCGGCCCGCACAGCCTCTTCGAACCGGACGGTCTGCCGCAGGTTCTCCACCCAATAGGTGGCGTCCATCGGCCGATCCAGCAGCCCCCCGGTCAAGGTGGAATACACCGGAACCCGCGCAGGCTCTGGAGAAACCTCGGCCAACAACCCCAACAACGGCTCACGCAACAACTCCACCTGCACAGAATGCGACGCGTAATCCACCGCGACCCGCTTCACCCGCACACCATCGGACTCACACGAAACGATCAACTCATCCAACGCGGCGTCCTCCCCCGACACCACCACCGAACCCGGACCATTCACCGCGGCGACCGACAAACCCTCCCACCGCGACAACCGATCAGCGATGCCCTCCGCCCCCAGTGACACCGACACCATGCCGCCCAGACCCGACAACCGCTCCCCGATCAGCTTGCTGCGCAACGCCACGACACGAGCCGCGTCCCGCAACGACAGAACCCCGGCCACGTGAGCGGCGGCGATCTCCCCTTGCGAATGGCCCACCACCGCCACCGGCTCCACACCATGCGCACGCCACCACTGCGCCAACGACACCATCACCGCCCACAACACAGGCTGCACCACATCAACCCGCCGAAGAGCTTCCTCATCACCCAGAACAGACAACAGATCCCACTCCACAAACTCCGACAAAGCCACACCACACCGCGCCATCGACTCCGCGAAAACAGGAGAAGACCCAACCAAGCCCAACCCCATGCCCACCCACTGCGAACCCTGACCAGGAAACACGAACACCGCACCCGAACCCACAGCAGACCCCGCCACCACCTCCGCGTGCGGCTCACCCCGACCCAGAGCCGCCAACCCGACACCGTCGAGCACCACCGCGCGATGCTCGAACAGCGCCCGCCCCGCCAACGTCCGCGCCACCCCGGTCGCGTCGGGGTGGGTGTCCAGGTAGTCCGCCAGCCGGGTCGCCTGGGCGCGCAGAGCGGTCGCCGACCGGGCGGAAAGGAGCAACGGCGCGCCGTCGTCGCCAGTGGTCGGGTCGTCTTCCACGGGGGCCTGCTCCAGCACCACGTGCGCGTTGGTGCCGCTGACGCCGAACGAGGACACCCCGGCGCGGCGCGGGCGGTCGGATGACGGCCACTCCCGCGCCTCGGTCAGCAGCTCCACCCGACCCGCCGACCAGTCCACGTGCGATGACGGCGCGTCCACGTGCAGGGTCCTCGGCAGGGCCCCGTGCCGCATCGCCTGCACCATCTTGATCACCCCGGCCACCCCGGCCGCGGCTTGGGTGTGGCCCAGGTTCGACTTGACCGAACCGAGCCACAACGGGACGTCCCGGTCCTGCCCGTACGTCGCCAGCAGCGCCTGCGCCTCGATCGGGTCGCCCAAGGTCGTGCCGGTCCCGTGCGCCTCCACGGCGTCCACATCGGACACGGACAGCCCGGCGTTCGCCAGTGCCTGGCGGATGACCCGCTGCTGCGCCGGACCATTGGGCGCCGTCAGGCCGTTGGACGCGCCGTCCTGGTTCACCGCGGTGCCCCGCACCACGGCGAAGACCCGGTGCCCGTGGCGTCGGGCGTCGGAGAGGCGTTCCAGCACGAGCATGCCGACGCCCTCGCCCCACCCGGTGCCGTCCGCCGACTCCGCGAACGACTTGCACCGCCCGTCGGCGGCGAGCCCGCGCTGGCGGGAGAACTCGACGAACACCCCCGGCGTGGCCATCACCGCCACGCCGCCCGCCAAGGCGAGCGAGGACTCCCCCGACCGCAGCGACTGCATGGCCCAGTGCAGGGCCACCAGCGACGACGAACACGCCGTGTCCACGGTGATCGCGGGGCCCTCGAACCCGAAGGTGTACGCGATGCGTCCGGAGTGGACGCTGCCGGAGTTGCCGTTGCCGACGAAGCCCTCGACCTCTTCGGGCACGGCGGACAACCGGGTCGCGTAGTCGTGGTACATCACCCCGGCGAACACGCCGGTCCGGCTGCCCCGCAGGTGGGCAGGGTCGATGCCGCCGTGCTCCAGCGCCTCCCAGGACACCTCCAGCAGGAGCCGCTGCTGCGGGTCCATCGCCAGCGCCTCGCGCGGGCTGATCCCGAAGAACCCGGCGTCGAAGTCCGCCGCGGTGTGCAGGAAACCTCCCTGCTGGGTGTAGGACCGCCCCGACCGCTCCGGGTCGGGGTCGTAGAGCGCGTCGAGGTCCCAGCCCCGGTCGGCGGGGAACCCGGACACGGCGTCGCCGCCGGTGGCGACCAGGTCCCACAGGGCGTCCGGGGAGTCGACGCCACCCGGGTACCGGCACGCCATGCCGACAATGACGATCGGGTCGTCGTCACCGGGGGCGGTCTGGGGGGAGGTGGTCTCGGTTGCGGCGGCGCCGCCCAGCTCCGCGAGCACGTGCCGGGCGAGCGCGCCGACGGTCGGGAAGTCGAAGACCAGCGTCGCGGGCAGCCGCAGCCCGATGGCCGCGGCCAGCCGGTTGCGCAGCTCGACGGCGGTCAGCGAGTCGAAGCCCAGGTCGGTGAACGGGCGCTCGACCTCGACGTCGCGCGCGCCCGCGTGGCCGAGCACGGCGGCCACCTGCGCCCGCACCAGGTCGACCACCTGCGGCAGCTCGGTGGGGCGGGCCGCGGGCTCCGCCACTGCCGCGGCCGCCCGCCTGCGGGGGGACCGCGCCAGGCCGCGCAGCATGGGCGGCAGGTGGTCGGGGTGCGCCGCCGCGAGGTCCAGCCGCACCGGCACCACCACCGGTCCGCGCGCGCCGAGTGCCGCGTCGAGGAGCGCCAGCCCGTGCGGCACGGACATCGGGGCGATCCCGGCGGCGGCCAGCCGCTCGCGGTCGACATCGGAGAGGCGGGCGGTCATCGAGCCGGTCTGGTCCCAGAAGCCCCAGGCGAGGGAGAGGGCGGGCAGGCCGTCGGCCCTTCGCCGCTGCGCGAGGGCGTCGAGGAAGAGGTTGCCCGCCGCGTAGTTGCCCTGACCGGCGGCTCCGAACACCCCGGCCATGGAGGAGAACAGGACGAACGCGGTCAAGTCACGATCACGGGTCAACTCGTCCAGCACAACCGCGGCATCCACCTTCGGACGCAACACCGCCGACACCCGCTCCGGAGTCAACGAGCCCACCACACCGTCATCCAGCACACCAGCCGCGTGCACGACACCGGTCAGCGGACGGTCGACGGGGATACCCGCGAGCACCGCGGCGAGCGCGTCCCGGTCGGCGATGTCGCAGGCGGCGATCCGGACCGCCGCCCCCAGGCCGGTCAGCTCGGCCTCCAGCGCCGCGGCGCCGTCGGCGTCAGGGCCCCGCCGGGAGACCAGCAGCAGGTTCCGGACGCCGTGCCCGGTCACCAGGTGCCGGGCGACGACCCGGCCCAGGCCGCCCGTGCCGCCGGTGACCAGCACGGTGCCGTCCGGGTGGAAGCGAACCGGGTCGCCCGCCGCGGGCTCGGCCCTGGCCAGGCGCGGGGCGAGGACCCGACCCGCCCGCACGGCCAGCTGCGGCTCGTCGCCGGTGACCGCGCGGGCGAGGCGGCGGTGGGACTCCTCGGCGTCGTCCACGTCGGCAATGGTGATCCGGCCGGGGTTCTCCGACTGCGCCGACCGGACGATGCCGGTGGCCGCCGCGGCGGCGAGGTCGGTGGGCTCGTCACCGTCGACGGCCACCACCGCGCCGCGGGTGAGCACCACCAGCCGCGACTCGGCGAACCGCGGCTCGGCCAGCCATTCCCGCAGCAACCGCAGGACACGCGCGGCGAGCTCGTGCGTCGAGGCGGCCGGATCGCCCGATCCGCCGGTGACGGGGGCGAACACCACCGCGGGCGGGTCCACGAGATCGGCCAGCTCCGCCACGTGCTCGGCGGTCGGACCGCCGAGGACCACCGGGGGAAGCGGCGCGGCGAGCAGGTGGGCGGACGTGAGCACGGCGGTGGTCGGGGGCGCGGCGCTGTCCGACGACGGCTGAGGCAGCCAGCGCACCTCGAACAGGCCGTCGGGGGCCGTGGTCGGGGCGGTCATGGGGCGCATGGCCAGTGCGGCGATCTCGGCCACCGGGTGCCCGGCCTCGTCGGCCAGTTCGACGCCGACTTCGCCCGCGCGCCGGGTCAGGTGGACCCGCAGGCGGGCCGCGCCCACCGCCCGCACCGTGACGCCGCTCCACGCGAACGGCAGCACCGGCGTGGTGGGCTCGTCCTGGTCGACGACGGTCACCGCGAGCGGGTGCAGCGCGGCGTCGAGGAGCGCGGGGTGCACGCGGTAGCGCCCGGCGGAATGGCGCTGCGCCTCGGGTAGCGCCACCTCGGCGAACAGCTCGTCGCCGCGCTGCCAGACCGCCTGGACGCCCTGGAAGGCCGGTCCGTAGGTGTAGCCGTGGTCGGTGAAGCGGTCGTAGAGCCGGTCCACCGGGATCGGCTCGGCGTCCGGGGGCGGCCAGTGGCCGCTGAGCGAGCCCGTGCCCGGAACCGGGTCGGCCGCGGACAGGACGCCCTGGGCGTGGCGGACCCACCCGGCCAGGGCGTCCTCGGCCCGGGAGTGCACCTCCACGGCGCGGGCGCCGTCGTCACCCGGCGCGGCGACGAGCACCTGCACGGTGACCCCGCCGCGTTCGGGGATGACCAGCGGCGCTTCGAGGGTCAGCTCATCGATCCGGTCGCAGCCGACCTCCTCACCCGCGCGGAGGGCCAGCTCCACGAACGCCGTGCCGGGGAGCAGCGCGGTGCCGCTGACGACGTGGTCGGCCAGCCAGGGCTGCGCGGACGGCGCGAGCCTGCCGGTGAGCACGGTGCCGCTGTCGGGGGCCAGCTCGATCGCGGCACCGAGCAGCGGGTGCTCGACGTCCACCCAGAACCGCCTGCGGTCGAACGCGTAGGTGGGCAGCTCGACGTCCGGCGCACCGGTCCCGGCGAAGGCCGCGGCCCAGTCGACCCCGGTTCCGGTGACGTGGAGCTGGGCGAGTGCGGTGAGGAAGCTGGTCTCCTCGCCGCTGTCCTTGCGCAGCACCGGGAACGACGGCACCGACATCACGCCGGACAAGATTCCCGGCCCAAGCTCCAGACCGACCGCGATCCCCTCAACCGCGTCCGCGAACCGCACCGTGTCCCGAACATTGCGCACCCAACGCTCAGGATCATCCGACACCGACGCCGCGACAGCCCGAAACTCCTCAACCATCGGGTCCATCAACGGCGAATGGAAAGCATGCGACACCCGCAACCGCGTCGACCGCCGCTCCCCGAGCGCCGCCACGACCCCAGCGACCGCAGCATCCTCACCCGCGATCACCACCGAGTCACGAGCATTCACCGCCGCCAGCGACACACCCTCATCAAGCAGCGGCACAACCTCATCCTCGGTCGCCTGCACAGCAACCATCGACCCGCCCGACGGCAGAGCCTCCATCAACGACGCCCGCGCCGACACCAAACGACACGCCGCCTCCAAACCCAACTCACCAATCACATGAGCAGCGGCAATCTCCCCCACCGAATGCCCCACCACAACATCCGGACGAACACCAAACGACTCCACAAGCCGAAACAACGCCACCTCGACCGCGAACAACGCGGGCTGCGCCCACCCAGTCCGATCAAGCAAACCCTGATCCCCACCCCACATCACCCCACGCAACCCAGCATCAAAATGCGCACACACCTCATCAAAAGCCTCGGCGAACACCGGGAAACGCCCATACAACCCCCGACCCATACCCAACCGCTGCGCACCCTGACCCGGGAACACCACACCCAACCGACCCGACGACACCACACCCCGCGCCACCTCAACACCATCCAACAACACCACCCGGTGCGCGAACGCCGAACGGCCCACCAGAGCCGCACCGACATCGGCCGCTGAGGCATCCACGCCCCGGAGCCTGCCGACCTGCGCGTCCAGCGAGGTGGTCGACTTCGCCGACACCACCCACGGCACCACCCCACGGAACTCCGTGGGCTCCCCCTCCGACACCCCCTCCTCATCGGGCGCCTGCTCCACGATCACGTGCGCGTTTGTCCCGCTGATCCCGAACGACGACACCCCAGCCCGGCGCGGTCGGTCGACCGTCCAGTCCCGCGTCTCGGTCAGCACCTCGACCCGGCCGGCCGACCAGTCCACATGCGACGAGGGATCATCCACGTTCAAGGTCCGGGGCAGCACTCCGTGCCGGATCGCCTGCACCATCTTGATCACGCCTGCGACACCCGCGGCGGCCTGCGTGTGACCCAGGTTCGACTTCACCGAACCGAGCCACAACGGAGCGTCCCGGTCCTGCCCGTAGGTCGCCAGCAGCGCCTGCGCCTCGATCGGGTCACCCAGGGTCGTCCCGGTCCCGTGCGCCTCCACCGCGTCCACATCGGACGCGGCGAGCCGCGCGCCGGCCAGCGCCGCCCGGATGACCCGCTGCTGCGCCGGACCGTTCGGCGCTGCCAGGCCGTTCGACGCGCCGTCCTGGTTCACCGCGGAACCCCGCACCACCGCCAGCACCCGGTGGCCGTTGCGCCGCGCGTCCGACAGCCGCTCCAGCAGGAGCATCCCGGCGCCCTCGCCCCAGCCGGTGCCGTCGGCGGCGTCCGCGAACGACTTGCACCGCCCGTCGGCGGCGAGGCCGCGCTGCCGGGAGAACTCCACGAACACGCCCGGGGTGGCCATGACCGTGACCCCGCCCGCCAGCGCGAGCGAGCACTCGCCGGTCCGCAGGGCGTGCCCGGCCAGGTGCATGGCCACCAGCGAGGACGAGCACGCCGTGTCGACCGTGATCGCGGGGCCCTCGAACCCGAAGGTGTACGACACCCGCCCCGACAGCACGCTGGTGGCGTTGCCGGTCAGCACGTGGCCCTCGACGTCGGCCGGGGCGCGGGAGACCAGGGAGGCGTAGTCCTGGCCGATCGACCCGACGAAGACGCCGGTGCGGCTGCCCGCCAGCGCGACCGGGTCGATGCCCGCGCGCTCGACCGCCTCCCAGGAGGTCTCCAGCAGCAGCCGCTGCTGCGGGTCCATCGCCAGCGCCTCACGCGGGCTGATCCCGAAGAACCCGGCGTCGAACTCGGCCGCGTCGTGCAGGAACGCGCCGCGGCGGGTGTAGGAGGTCCCGGCGTGACCGGGGTCGGGGTGGTAGAGCGCGTCCAGGTCCCACCCCCGGTCGACCGGGAAGTCCGACACCACGTCCTCGCCCGCGGCCACCACCCGCCACAGGTCTTGCGGGGACTCCACGCCACCCGGGAAGCGGCAGGCCATCCCGATGATGGCGATCGGCTCCCTTGCCGCCGACTCCACCTCGTCCAGCCTGCGGCGCGTCTCCCGCAGGTTGGCGGTCGCCCGCTTGAGGTATTCGAGCAGCTTGGCGTCGTCCGACATCGGTCTTCGCTCCCGGTCAGTGGTCTAGCTCGTCGTCGAGCAGCGCGAACAGGTCCTCGGCGCTGGCCCCGTCCAGGTCGTCGGGCGCGGTGGCGGCGGGCTCGCCGTCCAGCGCCCAGAGCAGCTCGCGCAGCCGGGTCGCCATGCGGGCGCGGGCGCGGCCCGCCGGGTCCGCGGTGGCGATCAGGGCGGCGAGCCGGTCGATCTCGGCGGTCCCGTCGTCCGAGCCGGGCTCCTCGGGGGTGAGTCCCTGGAGGAGGAACTCGGCGAGCGCCGCGGGCGTGGGGTGGTCGAACACCATGGTCGCGGGCAGCCGCAGCCCCGTCGCCGCGGTGAGCCGGTTGCGCAGCTCGACCGCGGTCAGCGAGTCGAACCCGATCTCCTTGAACGGGCGGTCGGCCGCCACGCCGCCCGCGCCGTCGTGGCGGAGCACGGTGGCCACCGCGCGGCGGATCTCGTCGAGCACGACCCCCGCGCGCTCGGGGCGCTCCAGGCCGGCCAGCCGCTCGGCGAGGCCGGTGCCGTCACCGGTCCCGGCGTCCCCGGCGTTCTCGGCGGAGGCGGGCAGCAGCTCGCCGATCAGCGGGCTGGGACGAGCCGAGGTGAACCCGACGGCGAACCGCTCCCAGTCGACGTCGGCGACGGTCACGCAGGTCTCGCCGCCCTCGACCGCCTGCCGCAGCGCGGTCATGGCCAGCTGGGGGTCCATGGGGGCGAAGCCGCGCTTGCGCAGGTACTCGTCGGCGGTGTCGTCGGTGGCCATCCCGGCCTCGGCCCAGGCGCCCCAGGCGATGGAGGTCGCTGGCAGCCCCTGCGCGGCGCGGCGCCCCGCCAGCGCGTCGAGGTAGGCGTTGGCCGCCGCGTACGCGCCCTGCCCGCCGCTGCCCCACACGCCCGCGCCGGAGGCGAACAGCACGAACGCCGCCGGGCGCAGGTCGGCGGTCAGCTCGTGGAGGTTGCGCGCGCCCTCGACCTTGCCGGACACCACCGCGCTCACCTCGGCCACGCCGATGTCGGCCAGCGCCCCCACGTCACCGACGCCCGCGGCGTGCACGACCGCGGACAGGGGGAACTCGTCGGGGATTCCGGCCAGCACGCGGGACAGCGCCTCGCGGTCGGCGGCGTCGCAGGCGGCGACGGTGGCCTTGGCGCCGAGCGCGCTCAGCTCGCCGACCAGCTCCGGCACGCCGTCGGCGTCGGGGCCGCGGCGGCTGCACAGCAGCACGTGCGGGGCGCCGCGCTCCGCGGCCCACCGGGCGACCGTGGCGCCCAGCGCGCCGGTCCCCCCGGTGACCAGCACGGTGCCCGCCAGCCACCCGGTGTCGCCCCCGGCCTGCGGTGGCGCGGCGCGGGTCAGGCGGCGCGCGTACACCCCGGACGGGCGGACGGCGAGCTGGTCGTCGTCCCCGGAGCCGGTGAGCGCGCGGGCCAGCCGCTGACCGAGCCCCGGGCCGGGGTCGGCGGGCAGGTCGAGCAGCCCGCCCCAGGTGCTCGGGTGCTCCAGGGCGGCCGCGCGACCCAGCCCCCACACCATCGCGCCGGTCGTGGTGCCCGCGGGGTCGTCGGCGTCGACCGCGACGGCCTCCCGGGTGAGCCACCACTGCGGCGCGGTGATCCCCGCGTCCAGCAGCGCCTGCGACAGCACCAGTGACGCGGCCAGCCCGGCGGGTACGGCGGGGTGCCCGGCCAGCGGCTGCTCGGCCAGGCTCAGCAGGGACAGCACGCCCGCCGGTGCGCGGTCGCCCGCGGCGAGGCGTTCGGCCAGGGCGTGCCGGTCGAGCGCGTCGCAGGCGACCACCAGCCGGTCCAGGTCCGCGCCCGCGCCGGTCAGCGCGTCGGCGACCGCCCGCACCCACTGGTCGTCGGTGTGGCAGGCGGGGAGCACCAGCAGCCACCGGCCGTCGAGCGCGGGCACCGGGTGGAGCCGGGCGGGCGTCCAGGCCACCCGGTACCGCCAGGCGTCCACGGCGGACTCCTCGCGCCGCTGTCGCCGCCACGAGGACAGCACGGGGAGCAGCGCTTCCAGCGACGCGCCGACCGGTGAGCCGTCCGGGACGCCGATGTGGGTGGCGAGCGCGCCGGTGTCCCGCCGCTCGACCAGGTCCCAGAACGCCGACTCCACCTCGTCGGCCGCCCGCCGGTCGGGCTCCGGCGCGTCGAGCCAGAACCGCTGCCGGTCGAAGGCGTAGGTGGGCAGCTCGACCGGCTTGCCGCCGGGCAGGACGCGGTCCCACGCGGGGTTCAGGCCGTGCGCGTGCGCCGCGCCGAGGAACCGCAGCACCTGCGCGGGGCCGTCCTCCCCCCGGCGGAGGGTGCCGAAGACCGCGGCACGGCGGCCCGCGTCCTCGGCGGTGTCCTGGACCGGGGCGACCATCACCGGGTGCGGGCTGATCTCGATGAACGTGTCGTGGCCCGCGGCGAGCAGGGCCTCGATCGCGGCCTGGAACCGCACGGGCCGCCGCAGGTTCTCCACCCAGTACCCGGCGTCCAGCGGGAGGTCGCCGAGTTCGGCGCCGAGGACGGTGGAGAACACCGGGACGGCCGCGGGGGCCGGGCGGACGGGGGCGAACGCGGCGAGCAGGTCGTCGCGGAGGGGCTCGACGTAGGCGGAGTGCGAGGCGAAGGCGGACCCGATCCGCTTGGCCCGCACGCCGTCGGCCTCGCAGGAGGCGACGAACGCGTCCAGCGACTCGTTGTCGCCCGCGATCACCACCGCGGCCGGACCGTTGACCGCGGCGACCGACAGCCGCGGTCCCCAGGCGGCGATCCGGTCGAGCACCCGCGCCTCCGGCAGGGTCACCGTGGCCAGCCCGCCCCGGCCGTCGAGCCGGTCGCCGCACAACCGGCTGCGGAGCACGACGACGCGGGTGGCGTCGGACAGCGACAGCGCGCCCGCGACGTGAGCGGCCGCGACCTCTCCCTGGGAGTGGCCCACCACTGCGGCGGGCTCCACGCCGTGCGCGCGCCACACGTCGGCGAGCGAGACCATCAGCGCGAACAGCACCGGCTGCAGCACGTCCACCCGGTCGATCGGGGGCGCGTCGGGTTCACCGCGCATCACGGCGAACAGGTCCCAGTCGACGAACTCGGCCAGCGCGTCGGCGCAGCGCCGCATCGACTCGGCGAACACCGGGGAACACCGCAGCAGCTCCAGCCCCATGCCGTGCCACTGCGCCCCCTGGCCGGGGAACACGAACACCGGCGACGCCCCCGCGCCGCTGCCGGTCACCAGCTCCGGGTGCGGCTCACCGCGCCGCAGCGCGTCCAGCGCGCCGCGGTCGCCGCCGGTCACCACCGCCCGGTGCTCGAACCGCCTGCGGCGGAGCAGCGTGGCGGCGACGTCGGCCGCCGCCAGGTCCGGGTGCGCGTCGAGGTGCTCGGCCAGGCGCGCGGCCTGGGCGCGCAGCGCCGCGGGCGTGCGGGCCGACAGCGGCCACGCGACCGGTCCCGCTCCGGCGGGCTCGGGCGTCTGGGCCTGCGGGGCCTGTTCGAGCACGACGTGGGCGTTGGTGCCGCTGATCCCGAAGGAGGAGACACCGGCGCGGCGCGGCCTGCCCGTCTCCGGCCACGGCCGGGTCTCGGTGAGCAGCCGGACCGCCCCGGCTGACCAGTCCACGTGGGGTGAGGGCCGCTCGGCGTGCAGGGTGGGCGGCAGCACGCCGTGGCGCATGGCCTGCACCATCTTGATCATCCCGGCGACGCCCGCGGCGGCCTGCGTGTGCCCGATGTTGGACTTCACCGAGCCCAGCCAGAGCGGTTCGCCCCGGTCCTGGCCGTAGGTGGCGAGCAGGGCGTGCGCCTCGATGGGGTCGCCGAGCGCCGTGCCGGTGCCGTGCGCCTCGACGGCGTCCACGTCGGATGGTCGGAGGCGGGCGGCGGCCAGCGCCGAGCGGATCACCCGCTGCTGCGCGGTGCCGTTGGGGGCGGTCAGGCCGTTGGAGGCGCCGTCTTGGTTGACCGCGGTGCCGCGGACGACGGCGAGCACCGGGTGCCCGTTGCGGCGGGCGTCGGAGAGCCGCTCCAGCACCAGCATGCCCGCGCCCTCGGCCCAGCCCGCCCCGTCGGCGGTCTCGGCGAACGCCTTGCTCCGCCCGTCCGGGGACAGCGCGCCCTGGCGGGACAGCTCGACGAACACCGCGGGCGTGGCCATCACGCTCACCCCGCCCGCGAGGGCGAGGGAGCACTCGCCGGACCGCAGGGACTGGGCGGCGAGGTGCAGGGCGACCAGCGATGACGAGCACGCGGTGTCCACGGTGACCGCCGGGCCCTCGAAACCGAAGGTGTAGGCGATGCGGCCGGAAGCGATGCTGCCCGCGCTGCCGTTGCCGACGAAGCCCTCCAGGTCCTCCGGCACGTCGGTGAGCCGCGCGCCGTAGTCGTGGTACATGACGCCCGCGAACACGCCGGTGCGGCTGCCCCGCAGGGCGGCCGGGTCGAGCCCGGCGCGTTCGACCGCCTCCCAGGAGGTCTCCAGCAGCAGCCGCTGCTGCGGGTCCATCGCCAACGCCTCACGCGGGCTGATCCCGAAGAACTCCGCGTCGAACTCGGCCGCGTCGTGCAGGAAGCCACCGTGGCGGGTGTAGGACGTGCCGGGCTTGCTCGCGTCCGGGTCGTACAGGGCGGCCAGGTCCCAGCCGCGGTCGGTGGGGAAGCCCGCGATCACGTCGGTGCCTGCGGCCACCAGCCGCCACAGGGCGTCCGGGGTGTCGGCGCCGCCGGGGTAGCGGCAGGCCATGCCGACGATGGCGATCGGCTCGTCGGGCGCGGTCGCGGCGGCCTGCGGCTGGTCGTTCGCCGGTGAGCCGAACAAGGTAACGAGCAGGAAGTCGGTGAGGGCTTCCGCGGAGGGGTGGTCGAACACCGCGGTCGCGGGCAGGGGCAGGCCGGTGGCGGTGGCGAGCCGGTTGCGCAGCTCCACCGAGGTCAGCGAGTCGAAGCCGAGGTCGAAGAAGGCCCGGGTCGGGTCGAGACGGTCGGCGCCCTGGTGCCCGAGCACCCCGGCGACTTGGCCGAGGACCAGCTCGAGCAGCACTTCGCGGCGCCGCGGCCCGGTCCCGGCGGCGAGCCGTCGCACGAGGTCGCCGTCGCCGCCCGCACGGGCCCGCCTGACCCGGCTGGGGACGAGTCCGCGCAGCACCGGCGGGACCTCCCCGGCGGCGCGCAGGGCCGCGAGGTCGAGCCGGACCGGGAGGACGACCGGCTCGCCGGTGGCGAGGGCGGCGTCGAACAGGTCCAGCCCCTGCTCGGTGGGCAGCGGCGGCAGACCGGCGGCGGCCAGTCGGTCCACATCGGACTCGCTGAGCGCGCCTGCCATGCCGGTGGCCCACGGTCCCCAGGCGAGCGCGACGGCGGGCAGCCCGTGGGCGCGCCGGTGCCGCACGAGGGCGTCGAGGAAGGCGTTGGCCGCCGCGTAGTTGCCCTGCCCCGCCGACCCGAACGTGCCCGCGACGGAGGAGAACGCGACGAGCACCGCGTCCCGCGCCACCTCGTGCAGGTTCCAGGCGCCGTCCACCTTGGGGCGCAGCACGCGGTCGACCCGCTCGGCCGTCAGCGCGCCGACGACACCGTCATCGAGCACGCCCGCCGCGTGCACCACCACCGACACCGGGTGCTCGGCCACCACGGCGGCCAGCGCCTCCCGGTCGGCCACGTCGCACGCCACGACCCGCGCGTCCGCGCCGAGCTCGCCCAGCTCCGCCACCAGGTCGCCGCCCCCGCCGCCGCGGGACAGCAGCACCAGCCGCCGCACGCCGTGCGCCGCGACCAGGTGCCGCGCGACCGCGGCGCCGAGACCGCCGGTGCCGCCGGTGATGAGCACGGTGCCCCCGGGCTCCCACGGCAGCGCCGCGCCCGCGCCGCTCAGGCGGGTGAGCCGGGGGGCGCTCACGCGCCCGCCCCGGACGCGCAGCTCGGGCTCGGCGGTGTCGACGACGCGCCCCAGCACGTCACGGGAGGCGGGGTCGTCGTCGAGGTCGACGATGCCGAAGCGCCCGGGGTGCTCGGTCGCGGCCGACCGCACGAGCCCCGCCGCGGCGGCCGCGGCCGGGTCGGTGCCGTCGAGGGCGCCCCGGGTGAGGAACACCAGCCGGGTGTGGCCGGGCAGCGCCAGGTGCTCGCGCAGGCGGTCCAGGACGGCGGCGGTCATCCGGTGGGCGGCGGTGGGGACGTGCTCTCCCGGCTCGGTGATCACCTCGTGCACGACCACGCCGAAGGGCTGCTCAGCGGTTTCTCCAGGCACGGCCACGCCGGGGTCGGTGGTGGCAGGCTCGAACGGAACCCAGTCGATGTGGAACAGGTCGTCGGCGGTCGAGCGGCTGGTGGTGAGCGGGCGCACGACCAGGGCGTCGATCGACGCCACGGGGCCGCTGGGGTCGGTGAGCGCGATGGCGACGGTGTCGTCGGCCGTCCGGGTGAGCCGGACGCGCACGGCCGATGCCCCCGAGGCGTGCAGCGTCACCCCGCGCCAGGCGAACGGGACCGCGGCGGGCGGCAGGCCGAGGTCGATCACCCCGAGCGCGTGCAGCGCGGCGTCGAGCAGCGCGGGGTGCAGGCCGTAGCGGGCGGCGTCGCGGAGGTGGTCGGGCAGGGCGACCTCGGCGTAGACCTCGGCGCGGTCCCCGTCGCCGCGCCGCCAGAGCGACCGCAGCCCCCGGAACGCGGGCCCGTAGTCGAGCCCGGCGGCGGCGAGCCGGTCGTAGCACCCGTCCAGGTCGACCGGCTCAGCCCCGGCGGGCGGCCACTCGCCCGGCGCGCCGTTGCCCGTGGTTGCGGTGGCGTGGTCGGTTCGGCCGGGGTTCTCAGCGCCCGTGGAGGGCCGGGTGCCCAGTGCGGTGGGCTCGGCCGGGGCGGTGAGGGTCCCGGTGGCGTGCTCGGTCCAGGGGTGCTCTTCCGCGCCCTCAAGCCGGGAGTGGATGCGCAGGTCACGGCGCCCGGCCGCGTCCGGGGCGTCGACGCGCACCTGGACTTGGACGCCCCGGTGGTCGGGCAGGGCGAGGGGGGCGGTGATGGTGAGGTCGGCGACTCGTCCGGCCGCGACCTCGTCGCCCGCTCGGACGGCGAGTTCGAGCAGGGCGGTGCCGGGCAGCAGGGTGGACCCGCCGACCGTGTGGTCGGCCAGCCACGGGTGCGAGCGGAGCGACAGCCTGCCGGTGAGCAGCACCCCGCCACCGTCGGGCAGGTCCACGACGCCGCCCGCCAGTGGGTGTTCGGCGGGCACCAGGCCGATGGCGGTCGCGTCGGCGAGCCCGACGGTGGTGGCGGGCCAGTACCAGTCCCGTTCGAAGGCGTAGGTCGGCAGGTCCACCAGCCGACCACCGGTGAGGGCGGGCGCCCAGTCCACGTCGAACCCGCTCACGTGCAGGTGGGCGAGCGCGGTGAGGAAGCCGCTCTGCTCGTCCGCGTCCTTGCGCAGCACCGGGAACGCGGGCACGGCCATGACACCGGACAGTGTCCCGGTCCCCAGCTCGATGGCAGCGCTGATCCCCTCGACGGCATCGGCGAAGCGCACGGTGTCCCGGACATTGCGCACCCAGCGCTCAGGATCATCCGACACCGACGCCGCGACAGCCCGGAACTCCTCGATCATCGGGTCCATCAACGGCGAATGGAAGGCATGTGACACCCGGAGTTTGGTCGACCGCCGCTCCCCCAACGCCGCCACAACCCCAGCGACCGCAGCATCCTCACCCGCGATCACCACCGAGTCACGGGCGTTGACCGCCGCCAGCGAGACGCGCTCATCGAGCAGCGGCACAACCTCATCCTCGGTCGCCTGCACAGCAACCATCGACCCGCCCGACGGCAGAGCCTCCATCAACAACGCCCGCGCCGACACCAAACGACACGCCGCCTCCAAACCCAACTCACCAATCACATGAGCAGCGGCAATCTCCCCCACCGAATGCCCCACCACAACATCCGGACGAACACCAAACGACTCCACCAAGCGGTAAAGGGCCACCTCAACGGCGAACAACGCGGGCTGCGCCCACCCAGTCCGGTCCAGCAAACCCTGATCCCCACCCCACATCACCTCACGAAGACCAGGGGCAAGGTACGCGCACACCTCATCAAAAGCCTTGGCGAACACCGGGAACCGCTCATAAAGCCCGCGCCCCATGCCCAGCCGCTGCGCACCCTGCCCGGGGAACACCACACCCAACCGACCCGGCAAGGCCACTCCCCGTGTCACCTCGACACCGTCCAGCAGCACCACCCGGTGCGTGAACGAGGAACGGGAGAGCAGCGAGAATCCCACGTCGACCGGCGCGGCGCCCACACCCCGCAGCCGCTCAAGCTGACCGTCCACAGCAGACGGCGACTTCGCCGACACCACCCACGGCACCACCCCGGCAGGCTCACCGGGCACCACATCGCCCGCGGGGCCCGCTTCCAGGATCACGTGCGCGTTCGTCCCGCTCACCCCGAACGACGACACCCCCGCCCGGCGCGGGCCCCCCGCGGCAGGCCACGTCGCCTCCGCGGTGGCCAGCCGGATGTCGCCCGCACTCCAGTCCACATGGGACGAGGGCTCGTCCACGTGCAGCGTGCGCGGCAGCACACCGTGCCGCATCGCCTGCACCATCTTGATCACACCAGCGACACCCGCCGCGGCCTGCGTATGACCCAGGTTCGACTTCACCGAACCGAGCCACAACGGAACATCCCGATCCTGCCCATACGTCGCCAACAACGCCTGCGCCTCAATCGGATCGCCCAGCGCCGTCCCGGTGCCGTGCCCCTCGACGACTTGGACGTCCCCCGACGACAGCCCGGCGCCTGCCAGCGCCTGGCGGATGACCCGCTGCTGGGAGGGGCCGTTCGGCGCGGTCAGGCCGTTCGACGCGCCGTCGGAGTTCACCGCCGAACCGCGCAGCAGGGCCAGCACCCGGTGACCGTTGCGCCGGGCGTCGGACAGGCGCTCCAGCACCACGACGCCGACGCCCTCTGACCACGCGACCCCGTCGGCCGCGTCGGAGTACGCCTTGCACCGCCCGTCCGCGGCGAGGCCGCGCTGGCGGGAGAACTCGACGAACGCGCCGGGGGTGGACATCACGGTGACCCCGCCCGCCAGCGCCAGCGAGCACTCCCCCGACCGCAGCGCCTGGGCGGCGAGGTGCATGGCGACCAGCGACGACGAGCACGCGGTGTCGATGGTGACCGCGGGGCCCTCCAGGCCGAGCGCGTAGGCGACCCGCCCGGACGCCACGCTCGGCGCGCTGCCGCTGCCGCGCAGGCCGTCGCCGTCGGCGCCGGGCAGCAGGCCGCTGTAGTCGCTGTACATGACGCCCGCGAACACGCCGGTCGCGCTGCCGCGCAGCGTCGCCGGGTCGATGCCCGCGCGCTCGACCGCCTCCCACGACACCTCCAGCAACAGCCGCTGCTGCGCGTCGGTGGCCAGCGCCTCGCGGGGGCTCATGCCGAAGAAGGCCGCGTCGAACCGGCCCGCGTCGTGCAGGAAGCCGCCGCGGACGACGTGGGTGCGGCCCGGCTCGTCGGGGTCGGGGTGGAACAGCAGGTCGGTGTCCCAGCCACGGTTGGCCGGGAAGCCGGTGGTGGCGTCACCGCCGTCGCGGACGAACCGCCACAGGTCCTCCGGGGACTCGATGCCGCCCGGGTAGCGGCAGGCCATGCCGACGAGGACGATCGGGTCGTCGGTCACAGGACGGGCCGCGGTCACCGGGGCGGTGGGGGTCTCGGCGCCGAGCAGGTGGTCGGCGAGGGCGGCGGTGGTCGGGTAGTCGAAGACCAGCGTGGCCGGGAGCCGCAGCCCGGTGGCCGCGGTGAGCCGGTTGCGCAGCTCGACCGCGGTCAGCGAGTCGAAGCCCAAGTCCGTGAACGGCCGGTCGGCGTCCACGGTGCCCGGGGTGGCGTGCCCGAGCGCGGCGGCGACCTGGGCGCGGACGAGGTCCAGCGCCTGGGCGCGGGTGAGCCCGGCGGGCACGGCCGCGACGGGCGCGCGGCGGGGGCGGGGTCGCACCAGGCCGCGCAGCAGGTGGGGGACCTCGGCCGCGCCGCGGAGGGCGGCGAGGTCGAGCCGGACCGGCAGCACCACCGGGTCGGCCGCGCCGGTGGCCGCGTCGAACAGGTCCGCGCCCTGGCGCGGATCGATCGGCAGCATCCCGGAGCGCGCGATCCGCCGCACCGCCGGGTCGGCGAGGCCGCCGACCATGCCGATCTCGCCGACCCAGGGGCCCCAGGCGAGCGACACGGCGGGCAGGCCCCGGTCCCGGCGGTGGCGCACGAGCGCGTCCAGGAACGCGTTGCCCGCCGCGTAGTTCCCCTGCCCCGCCGACCCGAACACGCCTGCCGCCGAGGAGAAGAGCACCAGCTCGGCGTTCCCGGCCAGTTCGTGCAGGTGCCAGGCGGCGTCCACCTTCGGCCGCAGCACGGCGGCGACCCGGTCCGGGGTCAGCGACCCGATGACGCCGTCGTCGACCACTCCGGCCGCGTGGACGACCACGGACACCGGGTGCTCGGCCAGCAGCGCCGACAGCGCGTCCCGGTCGGCCACGTCGCAGGCGGCGACGTGGACGTCGGCGCCCGCGTCCCGCAGCTCGGCGAGCAGGTCATCGGCCCCGGCGCCGCGCCGGGACGCCAGCACGAGCCCGCGCACCCCGTGCGCCAGGACGAGGTGCCGGGCGATCACCGCGCCGAGACCGCCGGTGCCGCCGGTGATCAGGACGGTGCCCGCGGCGGCCCAGTCGGGCCGGGGCGCGGTGGCGGCGACGCGGGTCAGCCGGGGAACCAGCACGGACTCACCGCGCACGAGGACTTCGGGCTCGTCGGTGGCGAGGGCGCGCGCCACCGCCTGCCCGTCGGCGTCGTCGAGTTCGACCACGCCGAAGCGGCCGGGGTGCTCGGACTCCGCCGATCGCACCAGTCCCCGCACGGCCGCCGCGGGGAGGTCCCCGGCGCGGATCAGGAACACCAGGCGGGCCCGCTCGTCGACGAGCCAGTCCTGGATCGTCCGCAGCGCGCGCGTGGTGAGGTCGTGCGTCGAGTCGATGACCCGGTCGGGGTCGCCCGTGACGCTGACGACCACGACGTCCGGGTCCTCGGTGCCCGCGGCGCCGAGGGCGGCGGTCAGGCCGTGCGCGTCGGTCCCGAGCATGGCCACGGCCCTGGGGGCGGCACCGGTCGACTGAGCGGGCACCCATTCCACGCCGAACAGCGGGTCGGTGGCCGGGCCCAGGCCGTCGGCCGACCGGAGCGCGAGGGTCTCGACGGTGATGACCGGCGCGCCTGCCGGGTCGGTGACGGTGATGCTCGCGGCGTGGTCACCGGAGCGGGTGATCCGCACGCGCGCGGCGGTGGCGCCGCGCTGGTGCAGCGTCACGCCCGACCAGGAGAACGGCAGTCCGCTCATCCCGGTGAGGGCGACGGTGTGCAGGCAAGCGTCGAGGAGGGCCGGGTGCAGGCCGAACCGGGCGGCGTCGCGGACGTGGTCCGGGAGCGCGGCCTCGGCGTGGACCTCGTCGCCGCGCCGCCAAGCCGCCCGCAGGCCCCGGAAGGCGGGCCCGTAGTCCCAGCCCGCGTCCGCGAGGCCGGGGTAGAGCCCGGTCAGGTCGACGGCGTCGGCGTCGGCGGGTGGCCAGTGCGCCTCGGACTCCTCCGGTGCGCGCGGGTCGGGGACGACCGTGCCGGAGGCGTGCGCGGTCCAGTCGAGGCCGTCGAGCCGCGAGTGGACCCCGACGGCCCGGCGCCCGGTGTCGTCGGCGGCGCCGACGCGCACCTGGACTTCCACGGTCCCGCGCTCGGGGAGTGCCAGCGGCGCGGCGATGGTCAGCTCCTCGACGGTCGCGCAGCCGACCTCGTCCGCCGCGCCGAGGGCCAGCTCCAGCAGGGCGGTGCCGGGGACGATGACCCGCCCGCGCACGACGTGGTCGGCGAGCCAGGGGTGCGAGCGCGCCGACAGCCTGCTGGTGCACACGACGCCGTCCTCGCCCGCGAGGTCCACGGCGGGTCCGAGCAGCGGGTGGGTGACGCTCGGCCAGTACCGCTCGCGGTCGAAGGCGTAGGTGGGCAGGTCCACGCGCCCGCCACCGGCCAGCGCTGGGGTCCAGTCCACGTCGACACCGGTCACGTGCAGGTTCGCCAGTGCGGTGAGGAAGCTGGTCTCCTCGCCGCTGTCCTTGCGCAGCACGGGGAACGACGGCACGGCCATCACGCCCGACAAGACTCCCGGACCCAGTTCCAGGCCGACCGCGATCCCCTCAACCGCGTCCGCGAACCGCACCGTGTCCCGGATATTCCGAACCCAACGCTCAGGATCATCCGACACCAACGCCGCGACAGCCCGAAACTCCTCAACCATCGGGTCCATCAACGGCGAATGGAAAGCATGCGACACCCGGAGCCTGGTCAACCGCCGCCCACCCAACGCCGCCACAACCCCAGCAACCGCAGCATCCTCACCAGCGATCACCACCGAGTCACGAGCATTTACCGCAGCCAACGAAACCCGCTCAGTCAACAGAGGTGTGACCTCATCCTCGGTCGCCTGCACAGCGACCATCGATCCGCCCGACGGCAACGCCTCCATCAACGACGCCCGCGCAGACACCAAACGACACGCAGCCTCCAAACCCAGTTCACCGGTCACGTGAGCAGCAGTGATCTCCCCCACCGAATGCCCCACCACAACATCCGGGCGAACCCCGAACGACTCCACGAGCCGGTACAGGGCCACCTCGACCGCGAACAACGCGGGCTGCGCCCACCCGGTCTGGTCCAGGAGACTCGCATCCTCACCCCACATCACCCCACGCAACCCAGCATCAAGATGCGCACACACCTCATCAAAAGCCTTGGCGAAAACCGGAAAGCGGTCGTACAATCCCCGACCCATACCCAACCGCTGCGCACCCTGACCCGGAAACACCACACCCAAACGACCCGACGACACCACACCCCGCGCCACCTCGACACCATCCAACAACACCACCCGGTGCCGGAACGACGAACGGGAGAGCAACGACCAGCCGACATCCACCGGCGACGAGTCCACCGCCCGAAGCCGCTCCACCTGAACATCCACAGAGGACACCGACTTCGCCGAAACCACCCACGGCACCACCCCGCGCGCCTCTTCCGGAACAACCTCGACCTCAGAGCCCGCTTCAAGGATCACGTGCGCATTCGTTCCACTCACCCCGAACGACGACACACCCGCCCGACGCGGCCGATCACCCGACCACTCCCGCGCCTCGGCCAACAACTCCACCCGACCGGCGGACCAGTCGACCTGCGAGGAAGGCTGATCAACGTGCAGCGTGCGCGGCAGCACACCATGCCGCATCGCCTGCACCATCTTGATCACGCCGGCGACACCCGCGGCAGCTTGCGTATGACCCAGGTTCGACTTCACCGAGCCGAGCCACAGCGGCACGTCCCGATCCTGGCCGTACGTCGCCAGCAAGGCTTGCGCCTCGATCGGGTCGCCCAGCCGCGTCCCCGTCCCGTGCGCCTCGACGGCGTCCACATCGGACGCCGCGAGCCGCGCGTTGGCCAGCGCCGCCCGGATCACCCGTTGCTGCGCGGGGCCGTTCGGCGCGGTCAACCCGTTGGACGCGCCGTCCTGGTTGACGGCCGAACCCCGCACCACCGCCAGCACCCGGTGGCCGTTGCGCTCCGCGTCCGAGAGCCGCTCCAGGACGAGCACACCCGCGCCCTCACCCCAAGCGGTGCCGTCCGCCCCGTCGGCGAACGCCTTGCACCGCCCGTCGGGGGCGAGGCCGCGCTGCCGGGAGAACTCCACGAACACGCCCGGGGTGACCATCACCGACACCCCGCCCGCGAGCGCGAGCGAGCACTCGCCGCCGCGCAGC
Organism: Actinokineospora lacus; assembly: GCF_053813445.1. Lineage (NCBI taxonomy): Bacteria > Bacillati > Actinomycetota > Actinomycetes > Pseudonocardiales > Pseudonocardiaceae > Actinokineospora > Actinokineospora lacus. The sequence goes on along the minus strand of NZ_JBQERA010000013.1, from coordinate 58,071 downwards.
GCGACCGCCGCCAGGTGGATCGCCACCAGCGACGACGAGCACGCGGTGTCGATGGTGACCGCGGGGCCCTCGAACCCGAACGTGTAGGCGATCCGCCCGGACAGCACGCTGCCCGCGTTGCCGGTGAGCACGTGCCCCTCGGTCTCCGGGGAGGCGGCGGCGAGCCCGGCGTACTCCTGGCCGTTCGAGCCGACGAACACCCCGGTGCCGCTGCCCCGCAGCGCGTCGGCGTCGATCCCGGCGCTCTCCACGGCCTCCCAGGAGGTTTCGAGCAGCAGCCGCTGCTGCGGGTCCATGGCCGTGGCCTCGCGCGGGCTGATGCCGAAGAAGCCCGCGTCGAACTCGGTGGCGGCGGACAGGAACCCGCCGCGCCGCGCGTAGCTGGTCCCCGGGTGGTCGGGGTCGTCGTCGAACAGCGCGTCGAGGTCCCAGCCCCGGTCGGCGGGGAAGTCCGAGAGCGCGTCGCCCCCGGAGGCGACCAGCCGCCACAGGTCGTCGGGCGTGCGCACGTCACCCGCGAAGCGGCACGCCATGCCGACGACGGCGATGGGTTCCCTGGCCGCCGTCTCGACCTCGTCCAGCCTGCGCCGCGCCTTGCGCAGGTCGGCGGTGACGCCCTTGAGGTAGTGGCGGAGCTTGTCCTCGTTGGCCATTGCCGCGTCCTTGGTCATGAGATGCCGAACTCCTTGCCGATGAGGTCGAACATCTCGTCGTCGGTGGCGTCGTCGAGGCTGTCGGTCCGCTCGTCGTCCGGCTCGGGACCGCCTTCCCCGAGGTTCCAGAGGATCTCCTGCAGGCGGGCGGCCATCCGGGTGCGCGCGGCGTCGGTCAGCGGGCCCGAGGTGATCAGCGCGTCGAGCCTGGCCAGCTCGGCGAAGCCCGCGTCGGCACCGCTGGGGTCCACGACCAGCTCCTGGAGCAGGTGGTCGGCGAGCGCGGCGGGGGTCGGGTGGTCGAACACGAGCGTGGCGGGCAGCGCGGCGCCGGTGGCCCTGGTGAGCCGGTTGCGCAGTTCCACCGCGGTCAGCGAGTCGAAGCCGAGGCCGCGGAACGCCTGGTCGTCCGGGACGGTGTCGGCCCCGGTGTGGCCGAGCACCGCGGCGGCGTGCGACCGGACCAGGTCGAGCACCAGGTCCCGCTGTTCGGGCCGGGGCACGGCGGCCAGCCGTCTCACCAGGTCGCCCGGCTCACCCTCGGTGCCGGGGTCCGTCCGGTCGGCGAGGTCGGCGAGCAGCGGGCTGGGGCGGGCGGAGGTGAACCCGGCGGCGAACCGCGTCCAGTCGACGTCGGCGACGGTCACGCAGGTCTCGCTCCCGGCGACGGCCCGGTGCACGGCGGTGACGGCCAGGGCCGGGTCCATGGCCGCGACGCCGGTCCGGGTGAGCCGCTGCTCCACCTGCGGGTCGGTGGCGAGCCCCGCGTCGGCCCACGCGCCCCAGGCGATGGACGTGGCGGGCAGACCGGCGTCCCGGCGACGGCGGGCCAAGGCGTCGAGGAAGGCGTTGGCCGCGGCGTAGTTGCCCTGCCCCGCGCTGCCGGTGACGCCCGCGAGCGAGGAGAACAGCACGAACGCGGACAGGTCGAGGTCGCGGGTCAGCTCGTGGAGGTTGACCGCGCCGGTGACCTTGGGGCGCAGCACCCGCGCCAGCCGGTCCGGGGTCAGCGACTCGACCACCCCGTCATCGAGGACGCCCGCCGCGTGCACGACCGCGGTCAGCGGGAACTCCTCGGGGATGCCCGCGAGCACGGCGGCCAGGGCGTCCCGGTCGGCGGCGTCGCAGGCGGCGACCGTGGTCTTGGTCCCCAGCTCGGAGAGGTCGGCGGCCAGCTCCTGGGCGCCGGTGGTCTCCAGCCCGCGCCTGCCGAGCAGCACGACGTGGGGCGCGCCGCGTTCGGCTGCCCACCGGGCGAACCGGGCGCCGAGCGCGCCGAGGCCGCCGGTGATCAGCACGGTTCCGCGCGACCACGGGCCGTCGCCGGGGGCGGTGGGCAGTGGGGCCCGGACGAGCCTGCGGGCGAGGGCCCCGGACGGCCGGATCGCGACCTGGTCCTCGGTCCCGGCCAGCACGCCCGCCAGTCGGGCCAGCAGGCGGGGGTCGAGCTGGGCGGGCAGGTCGACCAGCCCGCCCCACAGCCGCGGCTGTTCGAGCGCCACGACCCGTCCGAGGCCCCAGACCATCGGACCGGCGGCGCCGTCGACGGGGTCGCCGGGGGCGGTGGAGACGGCGTTGCGGGTGACCGACCACACGCGGGCGGTGGTGCCGCGCTCCAGCAGCGTCCGGACCAGTGCGAGGGTGTGCGTCACGCCCGCGGGGACATCGGGTTCGCCGTCGGTGGGCTCCTCGGCCAGGCCGAGCAGGGACACCACTCCCGCCAGCCCGGCCGGGTCGGCCTCGGCGGCGGTTCCGGTCAGGTGGACGTCGGCGCCGTGGTCGGTGAGGGCGGTGACCAGCTGGGACACCCACGGGTCGTCGGTGTGCCCGTCGGGGGCGACGACGAGCCACCGCCCGGACAGCGCCGGGGCGGGTGCCGCGGTCACCGGGTTCCAGGTGACGCGGTAGCTCCAGGAGTCCACCGCCGACTCGTCGCGGCGGTGCCGCCGCCAGGAGGACAGGACCGGCAGCACCGACTCCCACGTCGCGCCCTCGGCCACACCGAGGCTCGCGGCCAGGGCCGCGGTGTCCTGGCGCTCCACCAGGTCCCAGAACTCCCCGGTGTCCTGGTCCTCGCGCTTCGCGGGCTGGGCGCGGAGCCAGTACCGCTGGTGGTCGAACGCGTACGTGGGCAGGTCGAGCGGGTGCGCGGCGGGGATGACCTGGTGCCAGTCGACGGGGAGGCCGTGGACGTGCGCGTCGGCGAGGCAGCGCGACATCCGCTGGGGTCCATCCTCCCCCCGCCGCAGGGAAGCCACCGTTGCCACCGCGCCGATCTCCTCGACAGCGGGAAGCATGATCGGGTGCGGGCTGGCCTCCAGGAACGCGGCGTGACCATCACCGAGAAGGGCCTGGACCGCCTCCTCGAACCGCACGGTCTGCCGCAGGTTCTCCACCCAGTAGGCGGCGTCCATCGGCCGATCCAACAACCGGCCGGTCAACGTCGAATACACCGGAACCCGCCCAGACCCAGGAGAAACGTCGGCCAACAGCTCCAGCAACGGTTCGCGCAACAACTCCACCTGAGCTGAATGCGACGCGTAATCCACCGCGACCCGCTTCACCCGCACACCATCGGACTCACACGAAACGATCAACTCATCCAACGCGGCGTCCTCCCCCGACACCACCACCGAACCCGGACCGTTCACCGCGGCGACGGACAGACCCTCCCACCGCGACAGCCGGTCGGCGATGTCCTCGGCCCCCAGCGAGACCGACACCATGCCGCCCAGGCCGGACAGCCGTTCCCCGATGAGCTTGCTGCGCAACGCCACGACACGAGCGGCATCGCGCGGGGACAGCACGCCCGCGACGCAGGCCGCCGCGATTTCCCCTTGCGAATGGCCCACCACCGCGACCGGCTCGACACCGTGCGCGCGCCACCACTGCGCCAACGACACCATCACCGCCCACAACACAGGCTGCACCACATCAACCCGCTGAAGGGCTTCCTCATCAGCGAGAACGGACAGCAGGTCCCACTCCACGAACTCCGACAGCGCCGCACCGCACCGCGCCATCGACTCGGCGAAGGCAGAGGAGGACTCGATCAGCTCCAAACCCATGCCCACCCACTGCGAACCCTGCCCGGGGAACACGAACACCGCACCCGAGTTCGCGGCGGAGCCGGTGACGGCCGCCGCGTGGGGCTGGTCGCGCCACAGGGCGTCCAGTGCGTCCCGGTCACCGGCGAGGACGACGGCCCGGTGCTTGAAGGACGAGCGGGCCAGCAGTGACCGCGCCACCCCGGCCGCACCCGCTCCGGGGTGGGAGTCGAGGTAACCGGCCAGCCGGGCGGCCTGCGCCCGCAGGGCGGCCGGTGTCCTCGCCGAGAGCAGCCATGGCGCGGGGTCGGTTTCCTCGGACTCGGTGGCGTGATCAGGCCCCTGCTCCAGCACCACGTGGGCGTTGGTCCCACTCGCACCGAACGACGACACACCAGCCCGACGCGGCCGATCAGCCCGCCATTCCCGTGTCTCGGTCAGCAGCTCCACTCGACCAGCGGACCAGTCCACATGCGACGAGGGCTCATCCACGTGCAGGGTCCTCGGCAACACACCATGTCGCATCGCCTGCACCATCTTGATCACCCCGGCCACCCCGGCCGCAGCCTGTGTGTGCCCCAGATTCGACTTCACCGAACCAAGCCACAACGGAACATCCCGACCCTGCCCATACGTCGCCAACAACGCCTGCGCCTCGATCGGATCACCAAGCGTCGTCCCCGTCCCGTGCGCCTCCACAGCGTCCACATCGGACGCTGACAGCCCGGCGCTCGCCAGCGCTTGGCGGATCACCCGCTGCTGGGAGGGGCCGTTCGGCGCGGTCAAGCCGTTCGACGCGCCGTCCTGGTTGACGGCCGAACCGCGCACCACCGCCAGTACCCGGTGGCCGTTGCGCCGCGCATCGGACAACCGCTCCAGCACCACGACACCGACACCCTCGCCCCACCCCGTGCCGTCGGCGGCATCGGCGAACGCCTTGCACCGGCCGTCCGATGAGAGGCCGCGCTGGCGGGAGAACTCCACGAAGACCTGCGGGGTCGCCATCACGGTCACCCCACCGGCCAGTGCCAGCGAGCACTCGCCCGAGCGCAGGGAACCGGCGGCCATGTGGATCGCCACGAGCGATGAGGAGCACGCCGTGTCGACGGTGATGGCGGGACCCTCGAACCCGAAGGCGTAGGACACCCGCCCGGAGGCCGCGCTGCCCGCGTTGCCGGTGCCCAGCAGTCCTTCCAGCTCCTCAGGGACGCTCGGCAGACCCGCGGCGTAGTCGTGGTACATGACGCCCGCGAACACGCCGGTCCGGGAGCCCCGCAGCGCGGCCGGGTCGACCCCGGCGTGTTCGACCGCCTCCCACGAGGTTTCCAGCAGCAGCCGCTGCTGCGGGTCCATCGCCAACGCCTCGCGCGGGCTGATCCCGAAGAACCCGGCGTCGAACTCGCCCGCTCCGGAGAGGAACGCGCCCTGCCGGGTGTAGGACGTGCCGGGGTGGGCCGGGTCGGGGTGGTACAGCGCGTCGAGGTCCCAGCCGCGGTCCGCGGGGAAGGCGGACACGACGTCGGTACCCGCGGACACCAGGTCCCACAGGGCGGCCGGGGAGTCGACGCCACCCGGGTACCGGCACGCCATGCCGACAATGGCGATCGGGTCGTCGTCCACCGCGGGCGGGGCGGGCACCGGGTCCGCGGTCCCGGGTTCGGCGCCCGCGAGCAGATCCACCAGGTGCGCGGCCAGGTCCGCCGGGGTCGGGTGGTCGAACACCAGCGTGGCGGGCAGCCGCAGGCCGGTCGCGCCGGTGAGCTGGTTGCGCAGCCGCAGCGCGGTGAGCGAGTCGAAGCCCAACCGGGTGAAGGGCTGGTCGTCCCGGATCTCCCGGGCGTCGGCGTGGCCGAGGACGGCGGCGGCGTGCGACCGGACCAGCCCGGCCACCGCTCGGGCCTGGTCGGCGCGGGGAAGCGCGGCCAGGTCGGGTGATCCCGCTGCGGCGACCGAACGCCTGCCTGCGGATCGAACGAGCCCTCGCCACAGCGCGGGCACCGGCCCGGCCTGGCCGCGCAGCGCGGCCAGGTCCGGCCGCACGGGGACCACGACCGGACGGCCCGCCACGAGCGCGTCGTCGAACAGCCGCAGCCCTTGTGCCCTGGTCAGCGGTGCGATGCCCATGGCGGACATGCGGGCCACGTCGGCGGAGGACAGGTGCGCGGTCATCGCGCTGCGCTGCTCCCAGAAGCCCCACGCCAGCGACAGCGCGGGCGAGCCCGCCTCCCACCGCTGCCGCGCCAGCGCGTCGAGGAAGCCGTTGGCCGCCGCGTAGTTGCCCTGCCCCGCCGCCCCCAGCGTGCCCGCGGCTGAGGAGAACAGCACCAGCGGCGCGTCGGCCGGGATCAGCTCGTGCAGGGTGACCGCGCCGTCGACCTTGGGCCGGAACACCGCCGCCAGGCGCTGCGGGTCCAGTGAATCGACCAACCCGTCATCGAGCACGCCCGCCGCGTGGACAACCGCGGTCACCGACCTGGTGGCGAGCAGTTCGACGACCGCGGCCCGGTCCGCCACGTCACAGGCCACCACCTCGACGGTGGCACCCGCGCCGGTCAACTCGGCCGCCAGGTCGCCCGCCGGGTCGACACCCCGACGAGAGGCGAGCACGAGGTTCCGGACACCGTGCTCGGCCACCAGGTGCCGGGCGAACTCGGCGCCAAGCCCACCCGTCCCACCGGTGATCAGCACCGTGTCGTCCGCGCCGAAGCTGATCGGGGCCGCCAACCGGGCGAGCCCGGACTCCCCTGCCGGGACGGCCGGGTGGCGCTCGGCGCTGACGGCCGGGACGGGCTGGGCCTGCGGGGAATCCGCGTCAGTGCCGGGCTGGGCGGTGCGGACTCGGGCGAGTCTGGGCGCCCACGCCCTGCCTGCCCGGACCGCGAGCTGGGGTTCGTCCCCCGTGACCAGGCCGGGCAGCGCGTCCGCGGAGTCCGGGTGGCCGTCGACGTCGACCAGCACGACGCGGTTCGGGTGTTCGGCCTGGGCGGATCGAACCAGGCCGGCGGCGGTGGCCGCGGCGGGGTTGGTCAGCCGGTCGCCGTCGGCGGTGACCACAGCGCCGCGGGTCACCACCGCCAGCCGGGAGCCTGCGAAGCGGTCGTCGGCCAGCCAGGTTCGCAGCAGCGCGAGGACCTGCGCGGTGACGCCGAGCGGGTCGCCATCGGGTACGGGGGCCAGGACGACCTCCGGGATCTCCGGGAGGTCAAGGTCGAACCGGTGGGGGTCGAGGGTCGCCACGCCGCTCGGGGCGCGGGCCGGGACGGACAAGGGGGTCCAGACCTGCTCGAACAGGGCGTCGGGCGAGGCGGGCGCCAGGCTCGCGGGGGCGGGGCGGGTGATCAGGGACGCGATCTCGGCGACCGGGAGACCGGCTGGGTCGGTGATGCGGACCTGGAGACCGTCGGTGTCGAGGGGGGTTATCCGGACCCGCACCCGGGTGGCGCCGACGGCTCGCACGACCACGCCGGTCCAGGCGAACGGCAAGCGCGGCGCGGTGTCGCCGTCGGCTGCGGGGTGCAGGGCCGCGTCGAGCAGGGCGGGGTGCAGGCAGAAGCCCGCTGCCTCGGCGGGCAGTTCGACGTCGGCGAACAGCTCGTCCCCCGCGCGCCACACGGCCCGCACGCCGTGGAACACCGGGCCGTAGCCGTAGCCCGCCGCCGCGAAGCGGTCGTAGAGGCCGTCGACCGGGACGGGGGTCGCGCCGGACGGCGGCCAGGGCGTGGCGGGTGCCGAGGTCGCGTCGACGGGGGTGGCCGTGGTCAGGAGCCCGGTGGCGTGCCGCTGCCAACCCTGGCCGTCGGTGCGGGAGTGAATCTCGATCGGGTGGGCGCCGGTCTCGTCGGCGGGACCGACGGCCACCCGCAGGGCCACCGCGCCCGTGAGCACGAGCGGGTGTTCCAGGGTGAGTTCCTCGACGCGGTCGCAGCCGACCTCGTCACCAGCCCGGACCGCGAGCTCCACGAAACCCGTGCCGGGGAACAACACCGTGCCGTTCACCGCGTGATCGGCCAACCAGGGGTGCGACGACAGCGAGATCCTGCCGGTCAGCACGATCCCCCCATCGCCCGGCAGCTCCACCGCGGCGCCCAGCAGCGGGTGCCCGGCCGGGGTCTGGCCCGCGGCGGCCACGTCAGCGTCCCGCGAGGACGGCTCCGGCCAGTAGCGCCGGTGCTCGAACGGGTATCCCGGCAGCTCCACGCGGCCCGCGTCCGGAATGACCTGGTGCCAGTCGACGGTGAGGCCGTGGACGTGCGCGTCGGCAAGGCAGCGCAGCACCCGCTGGGGCCCGTCCTCCCCGCGCCGCAGGGAAGCGACCGTCGCCACCGCGCCGATCTCCTCCACCGCCGGGAGCATGATCGGGTGCGGGCTGGCCTCCAGGAACGCGGCGTGGCCGTCGCTGAGGAGCCCTCGGACCGCGTCCTCGAACCGGACAGTCTGCCGCAGGTTCTCCACCCAATAAGCCGCGTCCATCGGCCGGTCCAGCAGCCCCCCGGTCAACGTCGAATACACCGGAACCTGCCCAGGCCCGGAAGACACCTCGGCCAACAACTCCAACAACGGCTCGCGCAACAACTCCACCTGAGCAGAATGCGACGCGTAATCCACCGCGACCCGCTTCGCCCGCACACCATCGGACTCACAAGAAGCGATCAACTCATCCAACGCGGTGTCCTCTCCGGACACCACCACCGAGCCAGGGCCGTTCACCGCCGCCAGGGACACCCGGCCCGCCCAGCGGCCCAACCGCTCCACCGCATCGGCTGCGCCGAGCGAGACCGACACCATGCCGCCGAGACCCGACAACCGCTCCCCGATCAACCTGCTCCGCAACGCCACCACCCGCGCGGCATCACGCAGCGACAACACCCCAGCCACACAGGCGGCAGCGATCTCGCCCTGCGAATGGCCCACGACCGCCACCGGCTCCACACCATGCGCACGCCACCACTGCGCCAACGACACCATCACCGCCCACAACACAGGCTGCACCACATCAACCCGCCGAAGAGCTTCCTCATCACCCAGAACAGACAACAGATCCCACTCCACAAACTCCGACAAAGCCACACCACACCGCGCCATCGACTCAGCGAAGACCGGGGAAACCCCGACCAGCTCCAAACCCATGCCCACCCACTGCGAACCCTGCCCAGGGAACACGAACACCGCACCTGAATTCGCGGCGGAGCCGGTGGTCACACCCGCGTGCGGCTCTCCCCGGCCCAGTGCCGCCATCGCGTCGCCACCGAGCACCACGGCGCGGTGGTCGAAGAGCGAGCGGCCCAGCAGCGTCCGCGCGACCGCGGCGGCATCCAGGTCGGGGTGGGCGTCGAGGTGGTCCGCCAGGCGCGCCGCCTGCGCCCGCAGGGCGGTGTCCGTCTTGGCCGACAGCAGCCAGGGGATGGCTCCGCGCACCTGCTCAGCGCTCGTGTCGACCGGTGGCGCCTGTTCCAGCACCACGTGCGCGTTGGTGCCGCTCACCCCGAACGACGACACCCCAGCCCGACGCGGCCGATCACCCGACCACTCCCGTGCCTCGGTCAACAGCTCCACCCGACCCGCCGACCAGTCCACATGCGACGACGGCTCATCCACGTGCAACGTCCGCGGCAAAACACCATGCCGCATCGCCTGCACCATCTTGATCACACCAGCAACACCCGCAGCAGCCTGCGTATGACCGAGATTCGACTTCACCGAACCAAGCCACAACGGGATATCCCGACCCTGCCCATACGTCGCCAACAACGCCTGCGCCTCGATCGGGTCACCCAAGGTCGTCCCGGTCCCGTGCGCCTCAACGGCGTCCACATCGGACGCCGAGAGACCGGAGTTCGCCAGCGCCTGCTTGATGACCCGCTGCTGAGACGGCCCGTTCGGCGCGGTCAGGCCGTTCGACGCGCCGTCGGAGTTCACCGCGGAACCCCGCAGCACGGCGACGATCGGGTGACCGGCGCGCTGGGCGTCGGACAGCCGCTCCAGGACCAGCACGCCGACGCCCTCGCTCCAGCCGGTGCCGTCGGCGGCGTCGGCGAACGCCTTGCACCGGCCGTCCCCGGACAGGCCGCGCTGGCGGGAGAACTCGACGAAGATCTGCGGAGTCGCCATCACCGTCACCCCACCGGCCAGCGCCAGCGAGCACTCGCCGGAGCGCAGGGACTGGGCCGCCCAGTGCATGGCCACCAGCGACGACGAGCACGCCGTGTCGACCGTGACCGCGGGGCCCTCGAACCCGAAGGTGTACGACACCCGCCCCGACAGCACGCTGCTCGCGCTGCCGATCAGCACCGTGCCCTCCAGATCGGCGGACGACGCCCCGGCCAGCGGGGAGTAGTCCTGGCCGTTGGAGCCGACGAACACCCCGGTCCGGGTGCCCCGCAGCGCGGCCGGGTCGATCCCGCTGTGCTCCAGCGCCTCCCACGAGGTCTCCAGCAGCACCCGCTGCTGCGGGTCCATGCCGACGGCCTCGCGGGGGCTGATCCCGAAGAACGCGGCGTCGAAGCCCGTGGCCCCGGCGAGGAACCCGCCGCGGCGGGTGTAGCTGGTGCCGTGGTGGTCCGGGTCGTCGTCGAACAGCGCGCCGAGGTCCCAGCCCCGGTCGGCGGGGAACTCCGACAGGACGTCCCCGCCCTCGGCGACCACCCGCCACAGGTCCTCCGCCGAACCGATCCCGCCGGGGAACCGGCAGGCCATGCCCACGATGGCGATGGGCTCGTCGGCACCGGTGACGGCGGCGGCGGGCGCGTCGGTGACCGTGTCGGCACCGAGCAGTTCCGCGCCGAGCGCCGAGGCGAGCGCGGTCGGGGTGGGGTGGTCGAACACCAGCGTGGCGGGCAGCCGCAGCCCGGTGCGCGCGGCGAGGCGGTTCCGCAGCTCGATCGCGGTGAGCGAGTCGAACCCGAGCTGGGTGAACGCGTGGTCGGGATCGATCGCCTGGCCGCCGGTGTGGCCGAGGACCGAGGCGACCGCGCCGCGCACGAGGTCGACCAGCAGCCGGGCCCGCTCGGCCGCACCCGCACCGCGGAGCCGCCGCGGCAGGTCGCCCGTGCCGGTGTCGCCGGGCGTGCCGAAGCGGTCCCAGTCGACGTCGGCGACCACCACGCACGTCTCGCCGCCCTCGACGGCCTGGCGCATGGCGGCCAGCGCCCGGTCCGGGTCCATCGCGCCGATGCCCCGACGGCGCAGCTGCTCCTCGGCGACGCCCGCTGCCGCCATGCCGGTGTCGGCCCACGCCCCCCAGGCGATGGAGGTGGCGGGCAGCCCCTCCGCGCGCCGCTGGTGGGCGAGAGCGTCGAGGTAGGCGTTGGCCGCGGCGTAGTTGCCCTGCCCGGCGTTGCCGGTGACCCCGGTGATGGACGAGAACAGCACGAACGCGGCCGGGTCGAGGTCGCGGGTCAGCTCGTGCAGGGCGACGGCCGCGGCCACCTTGGGCCGCACCACCCGGGCCAGCCGCTCGGCGGTCAGCGAGGTGATCACGGCGTCGTCGAGCACGCCCGCCGCGTGCACCACGGCGCTGAGCGGGAACCGCTCCGGGATCGCGGCCAGCACGGCGGCCAGGGAGTCCCGGTCGGCCGCGTCGCAGGCGGCGACGGTCACCTCGGCCCCCAGGTCGGCCAGCTCGGCGACGAGTTCCGGCACACCCTCGGCGTCCGGCCCGCGCCTGCTGCACAGCACCAGGTGCGGCGCGCCCCGCTGGGCCGTCCACCGGGCGACGTGCCTGCCGAGGGCCCCGGTGCCACCGGTCACGAGGACGGTGCCGCGCAGCCACGCGCCGTCGCCCGCGGGCGGGGGCGCCGCTGGGCCGAGCCTGCGGCCGAACACGCCCCCGGGGCGCACCGCGACCTGCCGTTCGCCGCCTGCCAGGGCGCCGACCAGCCGGGCTCCCACCCGGTGCCCGGGGTCCGGGGGCAGGTCGACCAGCCCGCCCCACAGCTCGGGGTGCTCCAGGCCGACGACGCGGCCGAGGCCCCACACCATCGCGCCCGCCGGATCGCCGATCGGGTCGTCCTGGGCGATCGGCACCGCTCCCCTGGTCGCGCACCACAGCGGCGCGGTCACTCCCGCCTCTAGCAGCGCCCGCACGAGCGCCAGGCAGTCCTCGACGTCCACGAACGCCAGCACCCGGTCGACCGGGCCCACCGCCCGCAGCGCGTCGGGACCGGTGCCGCCGTCGGGCCGGACGACCTCGACGCCGTGCTCGGCGAGTTCGGCGACCACCGGGTCGTCGCCGACGACCAGCCACCGGCCGCCCCGCACCGGTCCGACGCCGACCGGCTGCCACGTGACCCGGTACCGCCAGGGCTCGGCCGTGGCCTCCTCGGCGTCGAGCCAGTACCGCTGCCGGTCGAAGGCGTAGGTGGGCAGGTCCACCGCCCGCGCGCCTGCCCCGGCGAACGCCGCTGCCCAGTCCACGTCGACCCCGGCGGTGTGCAGCGACGCCAGCGCGGTGAGCACAGCGGTCTCATCGTCCCGGTCCTTGCGCAGCATCGGGAACGACGGCGCCGACATCACCCCGGACAGCGCACCCGGCCCCAGCTCCAGGGCGACTGTGATGCCCTCGACGGCGTCCGCGAATCGCACGGTGTCACGGATATTCCGAACCCAACGCTCAGGATCGTCCGACACCGACGCCGCGACAGCCCGGAACTCCTCGACCATCGGGTCCATCAAGTACGAGTGGAAGGCGTGCGACACCCGCAACCGCGTCGACCGCCGCTCCCCCAACGCCGCCACAACCCCAGCGACCGCAGCGTCATCACCCGCGATCACCACCGAGTCACGAGCATTGACCGCAGCCAACGAAACCCGCTCAGTCAACAGGGGCGTGACCTCATCCTCGGTCGCCTGCACAGCAACCATCGACCCACCCGCAGGAAGCATCTCCATCAACGACGCCCGCGCCGACACCAAACGACACGCAGCCTCCAAACCCAACTCACCAATCACATGAGCAGCAGCAATCTCCCCCACCGAATGCCCCACCACAACATCCGGACGAACACCAAACGACTCCACCAAGCGGTAAAGGGCCACCTCAACGGCGAACAACGCGGGCTGCGCCCACCCAGTCCGGTCCAGCAAACCCTGATCCCCACCCCACATCACCTCACGAAGACCAGGGGCAAGGTACGCGCACACCTCATCAAAAGCCTTGGCAAACACCGGGAAACGCCCATACAACCCCCGACCCATACCCAACCGCTGCGCACCCTGACCCGGGAACACCACACCCAACCGACCCGACGACACCACACCCCGCGCCACCTCGACACCGTCCAACAACACCGCCCGGTGCGGGAAACACGGACGATTCGCCAACGCGGCCGCCACGTCGACCGGTGCGGCGTCCACTCCCCGGAGCCGCTCCAGCTGAGCGTCCAGGGATGGCTCCGACATCGCCGACACCACCCACGGCACCACCCCGCCGAACTCACCTGGGGCAGGCTCCTCATCCGGCGCCTGCTCCACGATCACGTGCGCGTTCGTCCCGCTGATCCCGAACGACGACACCCCCGCCCGGCGCGGCCGACCGGCGTCCACCCACGGCCGCGCCTCGGTCAGCAGCTCCACCTGGCCCGCCGACCAGTCCACGTGCGGTGACGGCTCGTCCACGTGCAGGGTCCGCGGCATCGTCGCGTGCCGCATCGCCTGCACCACTTTGATCACCCCGCCGACACCGGCCGCCGCCTGGCTGTGGCCGATATTCGACTTGAGCGAGCCCAGCCACAGCGGTTCGTCCCGGTCCTGGCCGTAGGTCGCCAGGATCGCCTCCGCCTCGATCGGGTCGCCGAGCGCCGTGCCGGTGCCGTGCGCCTCCACGAGGTCCACATCGGACGGGCGCAGTCCGGACGCCTCCAGCGCCTCCTCGATGACCCGCCGCTGCGCCGGGCCGCTCGGCGCGGTCAGGCCGTTGGTGGTGCCGTCCTGGTTCACCCCGCTGCCGCGCACCACGGCCAGCACCCGGTGGCCGTGGCGACGCGCGTCCGACAGCCGCTCCAGCAGCAGCACGCCCGCGCCCTCGGCCCACGCGGTGCCGTCGGCCGACGCGGCGAACGAGCGGCACCGGCCGTCCGGCGACAGCGCCCGCTGCCTGCTGAACTCCACGAAGCTGCGCGGGGTGGCCATCACGGTGACCCCGCCCGCGAGCGCCAGCGCGCTCTCCCCGCGCCGCAGCGACTGGCAGGCCAGGTGCAGCGCCACCAGCGACGACGAGCACGCCGTGTCGACGGTGACCGCCGGGCCCTCGAAGCCGAAGGTGTAGGCGATCCGGCCGGAGGCGACGCTGCCCGCGCTGCCGGTGGTGATGTACCCCTCGAACTCCTCCGGCACGACCCGCAGGCGGGTGCCGTAGTCGTCGTACATGACGCCCGCGAACACCCCGGTGCGGCGCGCGCCCGGCGCCCGCGGGTCCAGCCCGGCCCGTTCGAACGCCTCCCAGGCCGTCTCCAGCAGCAACCGCTGCTGCGGGTCCATCGCCTGCGCCTCGCGGGGCGCGATCCCGAAGAACGCCGGGTCGAACTCGGCGGCGTCGTGGAGGAACCCGGACTCGCGGGCGTAGCACGTGCCAGGCTCGTCCGGGTCGTCCGAGTGCAGCCGGTCCAGGTCCCAGCCCCGGTCGGTGGGGAACCCGGAGACCGCGTCCGTGCCGGAGCCGACCAGCTCCCACAGCTCCTCCGGGGAGGCCGCGCCACCGGGGTAGCGGCAGGCCATGCCGATGATCGCGATGGGCTCGCTCTCCCTGGCCCGCACCTCGCGCAGCTCCCGCTCGGCCCGTTTCAGGCCCGCGGTGGCGCGCTTGAGGTAGTCCCGCAGCTTGTCCTCAGTGGACTGGGGTGTCATGACGCACCGAGCTCCTTGTCGATGAACTCGAACAGGTCCTCGTCGGTGGCGGTGTCCAGCTCGTCGTCGTCCCCGCTGCCCGCGGGGACGGCGTGCAGGGCCGTCTCGCCCTGGCGCAGCAGCGCCCGCAGCCGCGCGACGACCGCCCTGCGGTCCGCGGCGCCCATGCCGGGCAGCGCGGCTTCCAGCTCATCCAGCCCGTGCGCGCCGATGCCTGCCGAGGGGCCGCGCAGCCGTCCCGCCAGGTGCTCGGCCAGCCGCCCGGGTGTGGGGTGGTCGAACACGAGCGTCACCGGCAGCCGCAGGCCGGTGGCGGACGCGAGCCGGTTGCGCAGCTCCACCGAGGTGAGGGAGTCGAACCCGAGCTCCTTGAAGGGGTTCGCCGCGCTGACCGCGGCCGGGTCGTCGTGGCCGAGCGCCTCGGCGGTCTGGGCGCGCACCACCTCCAGCAGCGCGCGACCCCGCTCGTCGTCGGACAGCCCGCCGAGGCGCGCGGCGAGCCCGGCGTCCTGGCGCGCGGCGGGGCGCTGGCCTCGGGTGCGGGGCAGGGTGAGGTCGGCGGGCACGAGCAGCGGGAGGTCGGTGGCCAGCGCCGCGTCGAAGAGCCGCAGGCCGTCCGCCGACGACATCGGGTTCATGCCCGAGCGGCGCATCCGCTCGACGTCGACGTCGGCGAGGCCGCCGGAGATGCCACCCGGCTCGGCCCACAGGCCCCAGGCCAGCGACTGGGCGGGCAGCCCCCGGGCCCGTCGGTGGACGGCCAGGGCGTCGAGGTAGGCGTTGGCGGCCGCGTAGCTCGCCTGGCCCGGACCGCCGGTGATGCCCATGATCGACGAGAACAGGACGAACGCGGTGAGGTCGTGGCTCGCGGTGAGCTCGTGCAGGTGCCAGGCGGCGTCCACCTTGGGGCGCAGCACGGTGTCCAGCCGGTCGGGGGTCAGCGACCGGACCACCCCGTCATCGAGCACGCCCGCCGCGTGGACCACCGCGCTGAGCCGTGCTCCGGCCAGCGCGCCGGCCAGCGCGGCGCGGTCGGACACGTCGACCGCGACCCCGGTCACCTCCGCGCCCAGGCCGGTCAGCTCCGCGGCCAGGTCGGGCGGACAGCCCCTCCTGCTCAGCAGCAGCAGCCTGCGCACACCGTGCTCGGTCACCAGGTGCCGGGCGAGCAGCCCGCCGAGCGCGCCGCTCGCGCCGGTGATCAGCACGCTGCCGCCGTCGAGGTCGGGGCGGGCGCCCGCGGCGGGGGCGAGCGCGGTCAGGCGGGGCGCGTAGGCGACACCCGCGCGCAGGGCGAGCTGCGGCTCCCCGCTGCCCAGCGCGGCGTCGACGACCGCGGCCGACTCGGTGGTGCCGTCGACGTCGAGCAGCACGAAGCGGCCCGGGTCCTCCGACTGCGCCGAGCGGACCAGCCCCCACACGGCGGCGGCGGCCGGGTCGTCGGCGCCCGGGCCGACCGCGCCGCGGGTGCGGACCACGAGCCGGGTGTCGTCGTCGGCCGCGCGCAGCACCGCCAGCGCGCGGTGGGTGAGCCGCCGGACCGCGTCCGGGTCGGCCGCGCCCGGGGACTCCAGGTCGAGCACGTCGTGGTCCGCCCCTGGCGCCCCGGTCAGGGCGACCTCCGCCCATTCGACGCCGAACAGCGACGCCGACGTGCCCAGCAGCTCGGCGGCCACCGGCCGCAGCGACAACTGCTCCACCCGCGCCACCGGACGGCCGTGCTCGTCCGTGGCCTGCAGGGCCATCGTGTCCGGCGCGGTGCGCGTCAGGCGCACCCGCAGCACCGAGGCCCCCGTGGTCAGGGCGGTCACCCCGGTCCAGGCGAACGGGAGCAGCAGCGGCGCCGCGTCGGGCAGACCCGGGTGCAGCGCGGCGTCGAGCAGCGCGGGGTGCAGCACGAACCCGGCCACGTCGGGCACCTCGACCTCGGCGAAGACCTCGGTGGCGGATTCGCCCGCGCCGTCCCCGCCACGCCGCCACCCCGCGCGCACGCCCTGGAACGCCGGGCCGTAGTGGTACCCGGCCGCGGCCAGCCGGTCGTACAGCTCGGCCGGGTCGACCGCGACCGCGCCCGGCGGTGGCCAGGACTCGTGCCGCTCGACCTCCACCGGCTCGCGGGTGGCGAGCACCCCGGCCGCGTGGCGGACCCGGTCCCCGCCCGAGCGGGAGTGCACGGCCAGCAGCCGCCTGCCGTGCTCGTCCGCCGCCGACACGCTCACCTGGAGCGCGACCGGATCGCCGTCGCCCAGCACCAGCGGCGCCTCGATGGTCAGCTCGTCGACCCGCCCGCAGCCCACCCGCTCCCCGGCGAACAGGGCCAGCTCCACGAACGCCGTGCCGGGCAGCACCGCGGTCCCGGCGACGGCGTGGTCGGCCAGCCACGGGTGCGTCCGGGTGCCGACGCGGCCGGTGAACACCCAGCCGTCGTCGGCCTGCGGGACGGCGGCCGCGAGCAGCGGGTGCTCGACCGGGTCGAGCCCGGCGGCGGCCACGCCCGCCGGGTGCCCGGCGTCCAGCCAGAACCGGCGGCGCTGGAACGGGTAGGTCGGCAGGTCGACGCGCCTGCCACCGGCCGCGAACGGCGACCAGTCCACGGCCGCGCCGTGCACGTACGCCTCGGCCAGGGAGCGCAGGAACCGGCGCGGGCCGGGCTCGTCGCGGCGCAGGGTGCCGATGACGACCACGTCGGCGCCCGCGGCCTCCGCGGTCTCCTCGACGGCGACGGTGAGCACGGGGTGCGGGCTGGTCTCCACGAAGACGGCGGGGCCATCGGCGAGCAGCCCGCCGACCGCGTCGGCGAAGCGCACCGGTTCGCGCAGGTGCCGGTACCAGTGCTCGGCGTCGAGGTCCGGGCCGTCGACGGGCTCGCCGGTGACCGTGGACACCAGCCGGACGCACGGCGTTCGCGGCGTGATCCCGGCCAGGGCGGCCAGCAGCGGTTCCCGGATGGCCTCGACCTGGTGGGAGTGGAAGGCGTGGTCGGTGGGGATGCGCCGGGCGCGGGCGCCGTCGCGGGCGCAGGCCGCCAGCAGTTCGTCCAGGGCGTCGAGGTCGCCGGAGACGACCGTGGTGCGCGGGCCGTTCACCGCGGCGACCGACAGCCGCCCGGCCCACCGGTCCAGGTCCAACTCGCCCTCGGGCAGCGCGACGGTGGCCATCCCGCCCCGGCCCGCCAGCGGCAGCAGCGCCTTGCCGCGCACCGCCACCACGCGGCAGGCGTCCTCAAGGGACAGTGCGCCTGCCACGCAGGCGGCCGCGACCTCGCCCTGCGAGTGGCCGACGACCGCGGCGGGTTCGACGCCGTGGGCGCGCCACAGCTCGGCCAGCGACACGAGCACCGCGAACAGGGCGGGCTGGGCGATGTCGACCCGCTCGGCGGCCGCGTCGTCGCGCAGCACGTCGAGCAGCGACCAGTCCACGACCGGCGACAGCGCCTCGGCGCACCGGGACATCGACGCGGCGAACACCGGCGACGAGTCGACCAGGTCCAGCACGGCCCGGCCTGACCAGCGCCCGCCCGCGCCGGGGAAGACGAACACCACCCGGCCATCGCGCGCCGCCCCGGTGACCAGGTCGTCGCCGAGCAGCACCGCCCGGTGCGGCAGCGCGGCCCGGGTGGTGAGCAGCGAGTAGGCGAGGTCCAGCGGGTGCGCGTCGAGCGCGCGGACCCGCCGGACCTGCTCGGCGAGCGCGGCGGGGTCCTTGGCGGACACCACGAGGGGCGGCGGCTCCGCGCGATCCGGTGGCCGCCGGTCGACCGGCGCGGCGGGCACCTCCTCGACGATCAGGTGCGCGTTGGTGCCGCTGATCCCGAACGACGAGACGCCGCCGCGGCGCGGGCGCCCGGGGTCGGGCAGCGGGACGGTCTCGGTCAGCAGCGACACCGACCCGGCCGACCAGTCCACGTGCGGGCTCGGCCGGTCGAGGTGCAGGGTGCGCGGGGCGACCCCGTGCCGCAGCGACTGCACCAGCTTGATCAGCCCGCCGACCCCGGCGGCGGCCTGCGCGTGCCCGATGTTGGACTTCATCGATCCCAGCAGCAGCGGCCGCTCCCGGTCCTGGCCGTAGGTGGCGATGATCGCCTGAGCCTCGACCGGGTCGCCGAGCGCGGTGCCGGTCCCGTGCGCCTCCACGACGTCCACATCGGACGAGCGCAGTCCGGCCGCGGCGAGCGCGGACCTGATCACCCGCCGCTGCGCGCCGCCGTTGGGCGCGGTCAGGCCGTTGGACGCGCCATCGGAGTTGATCGCCGAGCCACGCACGACCGCCAGGACGGGGTGGCCGGAGCGGCGCGCGTCGGACAACCGCTCCAGCAGCACCAGACCCGCGCCCTCGGCCCACGCCGTGCCGTCGGCGGCGGCGGCGAACGGCTTGCAGCGGCCGTCGGCGGCGAGCCCGCCCTGGCGCGCGAACTCGACGAACATGCCCGGCCGCGCCATCACCGCGACCCCGCCCGCCAACGCCATCGCGCACTCGCCGTGGCGCAGGGACGCGATCGCGGAGTGCACCGCGACCAAAGAGGACGAGCACGCGGTGTCCACGGTGAGCGCGGGCCCGGCGAGGCCGAAGGCGTAGGCCAGCCTGCCCGAGGCGACGCTGGGCGTGGTCCCGGTCAGCAGGTGGCCCTCCGCGGCCGACCCGGCGTCGGCCATCCGCCCGCCGTACTCCTGGGCGGTCGCGCCGATGAACACGCCGGTGCGGCTGCCGCGCACCGCGTCCGGGTCGATCCCGGCGCGCTCGAAGAGCTCCCACGCCGTCTCCAGCAGCACCCGTTGCTGGGGGTCCATGGCGGTGGCCTCGCGCGGCGGGATGCCGAAGAACGCCGCGTCGAAGCCCGCGATGTCGGCGAGGAAGCCGCCGCGCGCCCGCACGTCCCACCCGCGCTCGGCGGGCACCTCGGTGATCGCGTCGGTCCCGTCGGCGACCAGGCGCCACAACTCCTCCGGGGAGCCGACCCCGCCGGGGAACCGGCACGCCATGGCCACGATCGCCACCGGCTCGTCCGACCAGGCCGGGGCGGGCTCGTCCGCGCCCGCGCGCTCGCCCGCCCGCAGGTGGTCGGCGAGGCGGGCGGGGGTCGGGTGGTCGAACAGCGCGCTCGGCGGCACCGGCCGCCTGGTCGCCGCGGCGAGCGCGCCTGCCAGTTCCACGGCGGTGCGCGAGTCGAGCCCGAGTTCGGCGAAGGTGAGCCCCGGGTCGACCTCCGCCGGGTGCCGGTACTCCAGCACGGCGGCCACGTGCGCCCTGACGAGGTCCAGCTCCGCGCCGCCCGCCGCGACGGAGCCGACCGGCGGCGCGGGGGCGAGCGGTGCCGCGGGGGCTACCGGAGCCGCGGGGGCGGAGAACCAGTGCCGCTGCCGCTGGAAGGCGTAGGTGGGCAGGTCGACTCGCCGCCCGCCGGGGACCACGCGGCCCCAGTCGACGGGCACGCCCCGGACGTGCAGGCGGCCCAGCGCGGTGAGCAGCGACGCCGCGTCCTGGCGGTCCCGGCGCAGCGCGGGCACGACCACGGGACCGTCCTCGACCAAGGCGGTGAGCACGGCGTCCGGCCCGACCTCCAGGCAGGTGCGCACGCCGCGCGCGGTGAGCGCCTGGACCGCGTCGTGGAAGCGGACCTCGTGGCGGGCCTGCCGGACCCAGTACGCGGGGTCGGTGAGCTCGCCGGTCTGTGTCGTGATGACGGGGACGCGCGGTGGGTGGAAGGTGATGCCCCGCGCCACCTCGGCGAACTCGGCCAGCACCGGGTCGAGGTGCGCGGAGTGGAAGGCCCGGTCGACCCGCAGCCGGGTGTGCCGCCACCGGGCCGCGATCTCCAGCACCTCGGCCTCGTCGCCGGAGATCACCACCGAGCGCGGCCCGTTGACCGCCGCCACGCACGCCCCGCGCAGGTGCGGGCGCACCTCGTCCTCGCCCGCCCGCACGGCGACCATCGCGCCGCCCGGGGGCAGCCGCAGCATCAGCCTGCCGCGCGCCTGCACCAGGCGGCACGCGTCCGGCAGCGTCAGCACCCCGGCCACGTGCGCGGCGGCCAGCTCGCCGACCGAGTGCCCGACCAGCGCGTCCGGCCGCAGGCCCCACCCGGTCAGCAGCCGGTGCAGGGCGACCTCGACGGCGAACAGGCCCGCCTGGGTGAGGTCGGTGCGGTCGAGCAGGTCCCCCTCGCCCAGGACCGCCTCGCGCACCGGGAGGGCGAAACCCGCGCAGACCTCGTCGAACGCCTCGGCGTACGCGGCGAACGTCCCGTACAACCCGCGCCCCATGCCCGGGTGCTGGGAACCCTGGCCGGAGAACAGGAAAGCCAGCCCTCCGTCCACAACAGACCCGGTCACCGGACCGGGCGCGCCCTGTGCCAGCGCGTCCAGCCCCGCCCGGTCGAACACCACCGCGCGGTGCTCCAGCGCCGCACGGGTCTTCGCCAGCGAGTGGGCGACGTCCACCGGGTGCTCATCGGTGAGGAAGGACGCCAGCCTGCCCGCCTGCGCGCGCAGCGCCGGGGCGGAACGGGCGGAGAGCACCCACGGCACCGGCACCCCGGCGGGTGGGGGCTCGACCTCGTCGCGGCGCGCGGCCGGGGCCCGCTCCAGGACGACGTGGCAGTTGGTGCCGCCCATGCCCAGCGAGGTCACCCCGGCGACCAGCGGCTCGTCGGGCTCCGGCCACGGGCCCGCGCCGGTCGCGACGCGCAGGTTCAGCCGGTCGAGCGGGATCAGCGGGTGGGGGGTGGCGAAGTGCAGGCTCGGCGGGATCTCGCCGTGCTCGACGGCCAGCACGGTCTTGATCAGGCCGACGACGCCCGCGCCCGCCTCTAGGTGCCCGACGTTGGTCTTGGCCGAGCCGACCAGCAGCGGGGTTCCGCGGACCCGCCCGATCACCGCCCCGAGCGCGGCGGCCTCGACCGGGTCGCCCGCGCGGGTGGCCGTGCCGTGCAGCTCGACGTACTGGACCCGCGCCGGGTCGACGCCCGCCGACTCGTGGGCCAGCCGCAGCAGCCGCTCCTGGCCCGCGCGGTCCGGCGTGGTGAGCCCCGCGCGCCCGGCGTCCTGCGACACCGCGCTGCCGCGCAGGACGCAGCGCACCCTGTCCCCGTCGGCGAGGGCGTCGGCCAGCGGTTTCAGCACCACCACCCCGCCGCCCTCGCCGCGGACGTAGCCGTTGGCGCGCGCGTCGAAGGTGTGGCAGCGCCCGTCCGGGGAGAGCGCGCCGAACCCGGCGGCGGCGGCGGCGCTGTGCTCGGCGAGGTTGAGGTTCACGCCCGCCACCACGGCGAGGTCCGCCGCCCCCCGGCGCAGCTCCTCGGCGGCCAGGTGCACGGCGACCAGCGAGGACGACTGGCCGGTGTCGACGGTGAGGCTGGTGCCGCGCAGGCCGAGGGCGTAGGAGACCCGGTTGGCCAGCATCGAGCGGTTGACCCCGGTGAGGGTGTGCTCGTCGGGCCTGCCGTCGAGCAGCAGCGCGTAGTCGGCCGAGCTGGCGCCGACGTAGACCCCGACCCGCCCGCCCCTGACCGCGTCGGGGCTGATGCCCGCGTCCTCCAGCGCTTCCCAGCTCAGTTCGAGGAGCAGTCGCTGCTGCGGGTCCATGCCCGCGGCCTCGCGCGGTGAGACGCGGAAGAACCCGGCGTCGAAGAGGTCGACGCCCTCGATGAAACCGCCGCGCGCCGTCCGCTCGTCCACCGGCTCCCACCGCCCCGGCGGCACGGTCCCCACGGCGTCGACCCCGCCGCGCAGCAGCTCCCAGAACTCCCGGGGGTTCCCCGCGCCCGGCAGGCGGCAGGCCAGTCCGACAACGGCGATCGCGGCGCCGACGACCCCGTTCTCGTGCGCCATGCGCCTGCCCTTTCCCGGAAACGGCACGGGGAACGACGGACTCTGAGTCCCCCTGAACGAGTGGTCCGGAACCCACCCTGGCCCAGGGCGGCCGGAGCCGTCTTCTTCGCAGATGCGGTTCGCCGTCCACCACGAGCACGGTGGTCATGCCCGCACCCCTTGAGCCACGGGAAAGGACAGGACGATGGTCAAACCGCCGCCGGGGGTGTCCTCGGCGGTGATGGTGCCGCCCATGGCGTCGGTGAACCCCTTGGCCACGTTCAAACCCAGGCCGACACCGGGAATGTTGTCCCGGTCGCCCAAGCGTTGGAAGGGCGCGAAGACCGTGTCCGCGGTGTTCTTCGGCAGGCCGGGGCCGTGGTCGACCACGCGCAGCTCTACGTGGTCCCCGTGGGCGCTGGCGCGCAGGGCGATCTCGGGTTCGTCGGCGGTGACGCGGCCATCGTCGTCGACGTCCACCGCGCGGCGCGGGGTGAGCGCGACATGCCCAACCTCACGTCTCTTTTCCGGTGCCACGTGGCACTCCGACCGCACCGGGTGTGGTGGTGCTCCTCACCCGGCATCCGCGGGTCACCGCTCGGGATGGACCGATGACGGCGGGTGCCGCGAGCAGCTGCGGTGCCCGGTCCCGCCCTGCTCGGGCAGGGTGGGAGAGGAGGTTGGTGGAGGAGTCGCTGCCGGTGTGACGTTTCCAGGCGGACGAGGCGGTACACCACATTGTTAATCACACGATGAAACAAAGTCAATGATGTGCCGCAAGGTGCCGGATGTCGCCAACGCCGATTCCCTGGCCGGGAGGACGTGCCCCTCGCGGCAGCGGTCACCGGGGCGACCGGATTGCCCGTCGCCGTCGACAACGACGTGCAGGCGTTGACCTCCGCCGAGCACTGGTTCGGCGCAGGCGCCGGCGTGGACTCGATGGTGGTGATCACCGCACCGGCGGTGGGATCAGGTGGTGCCGTTGATCGTGTCTTTGATGGCGAGCGCGGCGGCGGCGCGTGCCCATTCGTTGAAGTCGAACGGTTGGACGTCGAGATCGATCAGGGCGGGGTCGTCCTCGTAGGTGTTTTCGATTCCATTGTGGACGTGCTCGGAGGCGATCTCGTAGAGGGGCAGGCCGTCCCCGGTGAGCAGGATCTTCTCAGGGTCGAGGAAGTTGGCCGTGTGGCCGATGAGGACGCCGAGCGCGTAGCCCGCCTCGGCGAAGACCCGGTTGGCCTCGGGGTCATCGGCCCGTGCCCGTTCGACCGCCTCGTCGTAGGTGGCGCAGCCGTCGAGTCGACGGAGCATGACGTGGCTCATCAGGTAGCTGGAGGCGCAGCCGCGGTGGCCGTAGCCGCACTGCGGGCCCGTGGGGTCGACGAGGAGGTGGGCGAACCGGCGCGGCAGGCCGTGTGCGCCTCGGACGAGCTTGCCGTCGATGATCAGGCCGGTGCCGACGCCCGCGCCGATGGTGATCACCACCATCGAGTCCACGCCCGCGCCTGCGCCGAACCAGTGCTCGGCGGAGGTCAACGCCTGCACGTCGTTGTCGACGGCGACGGGCAATCCGGTCGCCCCGGTGACCGCTGCCGCGAGTGGCACGTCCTCCCAACCGAGGAATCCGGCATTGGCGACCACGCCGTCGCGAACGACGCCGCCGAGCGTGACACCGACCGCGGTCACCCCTGGCAGGTCGGCAGCGACCTCGGCGATCTGGGCGGCGACCTGCTCGGGATCAGTGGAGCGCAGTGGTTGCTCTATGAGTCCGGTGACGACGGCGGTCAGGTCGGTGACGGCGGCATAGAGGCGGTCGGCGGTGAGCTTCACACCCAGGAACCGGTGCGCCTCACTACGGACGCGCAGGATTTCGGAGGGGCGTCCGGTGGAGGAGCGCAGCTCGGTGCCGCCCTCGACGAGTAGCCCTTCGCCGACCAGCGTCTTGGCGGCACGGGTGAGGGTGGACCGGGACAGGCGTAGGCGGGGTGCGATCTCGGACCGGGGCATGGGCCCGTGGATCAGCACCTCCAGCAGGACGTCACGAGCGACTTCGGTCAGGTCAGGCCACCTCGGCGTGGCACGAGTGCGGGTTGATGACGTCACGGTGCGACCATATCTCTCGCAACCACCCCGAATGGTGCCCAATGACGTTGCTGGGATTTCCGAAGAGCGGCCTGAGCACCGCGACCTGTCGACGCAGGCCCGAGCGCGGCGGGTTTCGACGGCCTGGGAGGTGTCCCGCTGGGCGGGCGTGCCGGTCGCCGACGTGTTGCGACTGGATCGGGGCGCCGCCGCGCTGGTGGATCACGGTCGTCGCCCTGGCTCGACGGTGGTCGAGCCAGGGTGACGACCGGGTTGGAGATTCGTGAGCGGGGAGACGTCCTCGCCTTTCGGCACTGACATGGCTATGTCGTCGGACAACGGTGATCGTTGTCAGGTGGCGGACTTGGTGGTGATCAGCGTGTCGTCTACCGGAAGTTGGGCAGTTCGTCGCGGGTGATGACGTAGCTGCTGGCGTACACCTTCTGGAGGTGGGCGATCGAGTTGTGCTGGGTCAGGTACTGCGAGTTCCAGGTCATGAACCACAGCCACCGGGTGTTGGTGGACTGCAGGCGGTCCGGGTCCGGGATCGGCCCGTTCTCGTGCAGCGCGACTGGGACCTGTGAGCCGACGGCGTTGCGCGCGGCGTTGTACATCGCGTTCTGCGGGTCGTAGTTGCCGCTGCCCGCGTAGGTGTCGGCGCCACCGATGTCGACGTATGACCTGCCGGGGTAGAAGGAGCTGTTGGGGCTGCCGTGCGTGCCGAACATCCATATCAGGTTGTTCAACCCCTTGGTGCGGGTCATGTAGTCGTACATGTAGCGCCAGAGCCGCACGTATTGGGCGCCACCTTCCTTGCTCCACCAGAACCAGGTGCCACCTGCCTCGTGGAACGGACGCCAGATCACCGCCGCGCCGATGTCCTCCAACCGCTGGAGGTTCGCGGCGGCGGCGTCCATGCGCTGGCGGAACGAGTTGTTCTCCGCCGTTCCGGAGGTGAGCACAGCGTTGATGGACACGGCCATCTGGCTGCCCTCGTAGGTGTCGGGCTTGGTGGGCGCGCCCATGTGGTAGGCCACCTCGGGGATGCCGCCGGAGTTCCACCACGTGATGGCGCGGCCGACGTAGTCGGTCGTGGCCTGGTCCATGCCCCGCAGCGCGGGGAGCTTTCCGGTGTTGCGCTGGATGTAACTCATCTCGTACTCGGGCCCACCGTTCCAGGTGGACTCCTCCTGGCCAGCGATGATGTGGTTGCCGTACTGCGAGTGCAGGTAGCACAGGACTTTGCGCACCGCGGTGTTGGAGTTGGGGTTGACCGGGTTGACCGAGCACGTCGGGCCGGGCCCCGGACCGGGATCGGTGCCCGCGCGCCACCGCTGGTTCGTCTGGCCGTTGCAGTTCCAGGTGTTGACCAGGGTGCCGTTGGCCGTCGCGGCCCCGACCACGTCCAGGCAGAGCCCGGATTGGGTCGCGGTCACGGAACCATCGGCGTTGAGCCGGAATTTCTGGTTGGGCTGCCCGGTGCATTCCCAGATCAGCAGCCTCGCGCCCGCGGTGGTGGAGCCGCTTTCCACGTCCAGGCAACGGGTGCCGCCGAAAGTGCGCAGGTCACCGGACGAGGCGAAGTCCCATGACTGGTTGGCCTGACCGTTGCAGTCCCAGATCGCGACCGGCGATCCGGGGGTGTTGCTGTTGCCCACCACGTCCAAGCACTTGTTCGATGCCACGCTGATCAGCGAAGCCGGTGCCGCGATCGCGGGGGCAGCGCTCAGTGCGGCCAGGCCAGGCACGGCCAGGGCGAGTGCCAGCAGCGCCCGCCCGATTCTTCCTATGGCGCGCACCGGATCTCCTTTGATCCATGGTGGCCGGGTACTACCGGACACCGGTATTTGGCTAGCGAAGGTGACGGTGCCGCACAAGGACGGCTGGCGGCATCGGATGCGAATCCGGTTACGACATCGGGTTGACATGGCCGATCGGCGACGTCCCTGCCGTCCGGGGTTCCGGACCGGTGAATCCTTGCGGGACAGCGGCAAGCGGGGCGCCGGACCGATCCGCGGGTGCGTTCCCCCACAACGTAACGGAGCGGGCCAACACAGGGCAAGGGGTTATGCTCAGTATGAAATTAACTCTGGGTGGTCTGGTGCCGAGGGCAACGTCATCGACGTTCCCGCCGGGGCTCGGGCAGCCGGTTCGACCTGGTGGCTCCCCCGGTGGCGCCGGCTCCACAACCGACTCACAACGGGGCCGGACTACTACTTGAGCAGCAGGTCAAAGACACCAGAGGGGAACACGAAGATCATGCGAAAGGCGATGTTGGGGGCTGTGGCGGTCATCCTGGGCCTGGGGGCGGCGTCCGGGACGGCGACCGCGGAGAGCGCGTGCGAGGTCGCGGTTCAGGACACGAAGATGTACGAGGGGAGCCTGGGCGGGGCCAAGATGGCCTTCACCGTGACGGCGTCGGCGGGCTGCGCCGGGACGGTCAAGTACCGGACGGTGGCGGGTCCGGCCGGGGAGGGCTGGGCGAGCACCCCCGAGGACTACGCGGCGGTCAGCGGTGTCCTGCAGGTCAGCGGTGGGGCGGCGCTGGCGGTGGCCGTGCCGGTCGTGCCGGACCACAAGGAGGAGCCCGACGAGGTGGTGCGGGTGGAGCTGTACGACGGCAACGGGGTCGTGATCACCCGGGCCCTGGCGGCGGGAACGGTCCTCGACGACGAGGGCGTGGTCCTCGGCTCCGACTCCGGGAAGATCTACTGGGACGAGGAGGACGACAGCGTCGACATCCCGGTCTTCGCGAGCGCCGCCCCGCGGGCCCCGATCACCGTGCACTTCCGGACCGTCAACGGCACCGCGTCCGCGGGGGACCACTACAGCTCGGTGCGCGGCGTCCTCACGCTGACGCCGGAGAACCCTTCGGCGGTCATCTCCGTGCCCCTGCTGGACGGCGCGGAGCGAGAGCCCGGCGCGTACTTCTTCGTCGAGCTGTTCAACCCGTCAGCGGGCACCGTCGAGACCGGGCGGGTCCAGGTCGGCGTCAGCCCCTAGGACCTGCCCTCAAAGCGGGACCGCGGGCCCGTCCGCCGAGGACGGGCCCGCGTCAGGGACCCAGCAGGGCCTCGGCTTCGGCGGTCGCGTTCGCCTGGGCGTACAGGCGGGCCGCGGTCCCGCGGTGGTGGCGGGCGGCGGCGGTGTCCCCGCGCCGCTCGGCCACCTCGGCGAGGTCGCGGTGCAGGTGGGCCTCCTCGAAGCGGTCGGGCACCCGCTCGCGGATCACCTGGGCCGCGTCGAGGTGCTCGCGGGCCGCGGTCAGCTCGCCCGCGAGCATGCGGGCCCGGCCCAGGTGGCCGAGGGCGCAGGACTCGCCGTGCCGGTCGCCGACCTCGCGGCTGATGGCCAGGGCCTCCTCGAAGCGCTCCATGGCCTCGCCGTGCCCGCCGCGGTCGAGGTGGGCGATGCCGATGTCGAGCAGGGTCTCCCACTCCAGCCAGCGGTCGCCGATCTCGCGGCAGATGCCCAGGGCCCGGTGGAAGTGCTCCAGGGCCCGCTCCTGCTCGCCGGTCTGCAGGCGCGCCTCGCCGAGGGCGTCGAGGGTGCCCGCCTCCAGCCTGCCGTGGCCCAGCTCGCGGAAGCTGGCCAGCGCCTCGTCCAGCGGGGCGAAGGCCGACTCGGCCCGGCCCATCTGGATGTAGGTGTGGCCCAGGTTGCGCTGCGACAGCGCCTTGCCCAGCGCGTGGCCCGCCGCGGTGCAGCGCTCGACGGCCAGCAGGTGGGCGGTGACGGCCTCGTCGAAGCGGCGCAGCTCGGCGTAGGTGTTGGCCATGTTGTTGTGGATGTGGCCCTGGCCCATCACGTCGTCGATGGTCTCGGCGACGCGCAGGGCCTGCTCGCTGGTGGCGAGGGCGTCGTGGAGCCTGCGGGTCATGGAGTAGGCCACGCCCAGGGCCCGCAGCATCTCCGCCTCCGCCGCGGGCTCGCCCAGCTCGGCCGCGGCCGCGGCGCCCTGCCTGCACAGCTCGACGCGCTCGTGCCAGTGGCCGGTGGCGTCGTAGAAGCTGGTGAGCAGGTAGGTCAGCTGCCAGGCCGCGGTCAGGTGGCCGCCCGCCCTGGCCTGCTGCACCACCGGCACCAGGTTGCCCCGCTCCGCCTCCAGGAAGGCCAGGGCGCCGTGCTTGTCGGTGAAGGGCAGCTCGGCCGGGGCGTGGCGCACGACCGGCGTGACCTGGTCGCGCTCGGGGTCGACCAGCCGGTTCGCCGCCTGCGCCACCGCCAGGTACCAGTCCAGCAGGCGCTCGGTGGGGTCGGGGAGGTCGGCGCACTGGCGGGCGAAGTCGCGGATGAGGTCGTGGAAGCGGTAGCGGTCGGCCCCGGCCCTGGTGACCAGGTGCGACGCGGCCAGCTCCCCCACGGCCCGCCTGCCGTCCGCGGGGCTCAGCCCGCCCAGCGCGGCGCCCAGGTGGGTGCTGAAGGTCGGCCCCGGGTGCAGGCCGAGCCTGCCGAACACCCGCGCTGACTCCGGGGCCAGGGGCTCGTAGGCGCTCGCCAGCACGGTGCGCACGGTGCGGGAGTCCCCGTCGACCACCAGGCCGTCGAGCCTGCGCGGCCCGGTCAGCTCGGCGGCGAACTCGGCGATCGGCAGCACCGGGTCGCCCACCAACCGGGCCGCGGCGATGCGCAGGGCCAGCGGCATGCCGCCGCAGAGCCGGGCCAGCCGGGCGGCGGAATCGGCCTCCCGGTCCACCCGGTCGCCGCCGACGACGTTGTCCAGCAGGGACACCGCCTCGTCGTGGCGCAGGGCGTCGACCACGACGACGCGGGTGGCGTGCCGGGCGGCCAGCGCGGCCATGCTGCGGCGGCTGGTGATCACCAGCAGGTTCCCGTCGCCGCCCGGCACCAGCCGGAGCACGTCCTCGACGCTGCCCGCGTTGTCGAGCACGACCAGGCACCGCCTGCCGTGCAGCAGCGAGCGGTACAGCGCGGCCCGCTCGTCGGGCTCGGCGGGGATGCGGTCGTCGGGCACGTCGAGCACCCGCAGCAGGTGGGCCAGGGCGTCCTGGGCGGGCACGGCGCGGCGCGGGTCCTGGCCGCGCAGGTCCACGAACAGCTGCCCGTCGGGGAAGCGGTCGACCACCCGGTGGCCCCACTGCACCGCCAGCGAGGTCTTGCCCATGCCCGCGGGGCCGGTGATCACCACGATCGGCGGCTCGTCCGCCGTGGCCAGCACCTCGTCCAGGGCGGCCAGCTCGTCGGCCCGGCCGGTGAAGTGCCCGACGCGCGCGGGCAGCTGCCGCGGCGGGACGGGCGCGGCGGGCGCCGCGGGCGGCGGCGGATCGAGCACCGGCTCGCGCCGCAGGATCGCGGTGTGCAGGGCGGCCACCTCGGGGCCCGGGTCGACCCCGAACTCCTCGTCGAGGGTGTGGCGCAGCCGCGCGTACACCTCCAGGGCGTCGGTGTGGCGCCCGCAGCGGTGCAGGGCCAGCATCTGCAGGCCGACCAGGCGCTCGCGGGTGGGGTCCTCGGCCACCAGCCGGGGCAGCTCCAGCGCGGCGGCCTCGTGCCCGCCGCAGCGGATCTCGGCCTCCCACAGGTCCTCCACCGCCGAGCGGCGCAGCTCCCGCAGCCGCTCCACCTCGTGCTCGCCCCACCCGACCAGGGCCGCGCCCGCGAACGGCTCGCCGCGCCACAGCCCCAGCGTCGCGCGCAGCCCCTGCGCCGCGCGCTCGGGCGCTCCCCCGGCCAGGTCGCGGCGCGCGGTGGCGACCAGCCCGGCGAAGCGGTGGGCGTCGACGCACCCGGCGGGCAGGTCGAGCAGGTAGCCGGACTCGCGGGTGCCGAGCACCGGCGGCACGCCGCACGCGGCCAGCGCCTGCCTGATCCGCGCGATGTGGCTGTGCAGCGTGCGCAGCGCCGTGCGCGGCGGGTCCTCGCCCCAGAGCACCTCCACCAACCGGTGGAAGGGCAGCACCTCGCCCGCGTGCAGCGCCAGCACCCCCAGCACGGCCCGCTGGCGGGTGCCCGAGAGCACCGCCTCCCCGTTCGGGCCGTGCGCGGACACCGGGCCGAGCACCCGGATCTCGCACAGTCCGCCCTGCTCGACGACGGTCATCGCGTTCTCCCCGAATCGGCCACAACAGCAGCACAACAGGCCGACAACGTCGCCTCCGTAGACCTATGAGTGCCCGGCGGGCGGTGCTCACCGGGTCAACCACACGAAAGGATCTCCGATGAAAACACATCTGCGTTCTCGCTCGTACTCCGCGTGGCGCTACGCCCTGCCCGCCGTGGCGGTGGCCGCGGCCATGACCGCGACCATGGTGCCCGCGAACGCGGCCCAGGCGCTCGCCGGCACCGCGGTGACCTCGGACAGCACCGAGTACCCGCCCGCCGAGGGGCCGGGTGACCTGCGCGAGCCCCAGATGCTGGTCATCGCCCAGGAGGCTGACCAGGCGTTCCGCCTGTCGCTCACCATCGCGACCGCCAACCCGGACCAGGTGTTCCCGGAGGGCTCGATCGAGGACATCCTCCAGGCGGGCGTGCGCTCGATGCCCGCCGAGCGGCAGGAGCGGAGCAGGCGCGCGGCCCAGACGCTGCTGGCCGACCCCGACACCCGGGTGGCCGAGTTCGGCCGCTACGGCCGCTACGACCCCGCGGTGTACGCCCGGCTGGGCTTCGACGGGGCCTTCCGCGACCTGCCGGTCGACTGGACGGCCCTGCGCCGCAGCCTCCAGGCCCAGGCGGACCAGGTGGAGGCCGAGTCGGCCGTCACCAACCAGCACGCGCTGGACGTCGCCGCGGCCGAGGGCATCGACCCGACGGCGGCGGGCTCGCTGCTCAAGGGGCTGAGCATGCAGATCACCTCCATCAAGGCGGTGAACTCCAACGAGTACTGGGGTGACGAGATCAAGCTGGGCGGCACCGCCACCGACCACAAGGGCGTGACCAAGAAGATCGCCCCGTTCACCGTGAAGAACGACTTCGACTCCGGCGAGGTCAAGACCTACAACCCGCCGCTGATGTTCTCCTACGCGAACCTGACCGGGGGCAGCCCGTCGGTGCCCGCGACCGCGTGCAACATCGCGATCATGGCCGACATCGACTTCGGCGGCTTCGCCGACGCCGTCAACGCCGCGTGGGAGCAGGTCAAGTCCAAGGTCCTCGGCGCGATCGAGCAGTTCGTCGGGACGGCGCTCAGCGCCTACCTGAGCAAGGTGATCGCGGGCCTCCTCGGCAAGGTCATCGCCTGGCTGGTCGACAAGCTCATCGGCTGGCTGATCAAGCTCTTCATGGACGACGTCTTCACCCCGGCCAAGGCCTGCATGACGGTCTCGACCCTCTACGCCCACATGTACGACAACGGCAAGACCGCGGGCTGGGACAACCTCCGCACCTCGACCAAGACCCTGACGTTCACGGGGCCGAGCACCCACTACCAGATGAACATCCACTGGAAGGCGCACGTCTGATCCACTCTGCTGGACCACGGCCGTGGACGGGGAACTCCCCCGCCCACGGCCTTTCCGCACGTGCGGCGCGAGTCCCCCGACGATGCGTCGCCGGTCGCGACGGCTACGGCGGGAACCCGCGCCGACGCCGTGCGTCTCTATGCCTGACAGGACAAGGCACAGGGAACGGTGGCAGGGCATGGACATCACGGGAGCGCGCAAAGCGGCCGGCCTGGCCGCGGGCATCCTCCTCGCGGCGGTGGGCGCGACCGGGTGCACCGCCTTGCAGGGCGGGCAGGGGCAACCCACGCAGGCCGGCGTCAGCACCGTCACCGTGACCGCACCCGTGAGCACGACCGCGGGGCCGGGCGCCTCCGCGTCCGCCAAGTCCGAGTCCGGCTCGCCGGAGGGCGGGGCGGGCAAGGCGGCCGAGTCGGCAGCGACCACCAGCCGCAAGCCCGCCACCACGACGACCACCACCACCAAGTCGCACGTGCGGGCCGGGCCGAAGGTCGAGAGCCTCACCGTGCTCAGCAAGCCGTCGTGCCCGGTGGTGGGGACCCCGGAAGCGCCGTTCTCCTCCCCCGGCCACGGCGTGATCATCGCGTGGAAGGTCAGTGACGCGGAAGGCGCGGCCATCTCGGTGGACAACCCCGGCATGTACGCCGCCTACGGCGACGACTACCCGGCGACAGGTCAGCTTGAGCTGGCCTTCCCGTGCGAGGCCGGCAACGGCGAGACCACGCACACCTACACGGTGTGGCCGAAGGGCGCCAAGGGCATCTCCAAGACCCTGACGATCAGCGCGCGCAACAATTCCTGACCGCTCCGGGCGGAGGAAGACTCGGTCAGTCGATCGCAAACACCGCAGGGTCCCACGTACGGTATCCACACGGCCGATACAGTCCGACCGATGGGACGGCTCCCCCGTGTCGCCCGTGCCCGCGCACGTCGGTCGACCGCCGGACGGGTCTGGAGGCAGAGATGACACGACTCGGTGTCGCGCCCTCGGTGGTGTCCGGGGTGTCCTTCAGCGCGGCCTCGGCGGCGGGGGTGCGCTGGGCGGCACGTCACGCCCTCCAGCGCGGCCTCGGCCTCCGGTTGGCACACGCGTGCCGGAACCCCGACGAGGTGGCCGCCGCCCGATGCCGCCTGGACGAGCTCGCCGCGCGGGTGCGGGAGGCCTTGCCGCTCCTGGACGTCTCGGTAAGCGTGATCCTCGCCTCCGCCGAGAGCGCCCTGATCGCCGAGTCCCACACCGCCGACATGATCGTCGTGGGCGGTCCCACCCCGGACGCGATCAGCGTGCTCGCCTCCACCGTGAGCGCGCGGTCCCGGTGCCCGGTCACCGCCGTCCCGGCGAAGGCCGGGACGAAGCGACCCCAACCGCCCGACCGGCCCATGGCCGTCGGCATCAGCGGCGACGCCCTGGCCGAACCCACGCTGCGCACCGCGTTCCTCATCGCCTCGGCCCTGAACACCGGTCTGCGAGTGGTGTGCTGCACGCTGGACGACCACTCCGCGGCGCCGGCCGCCGTCCCGGACATCGCCCAAGCCGCCCTCTCCGTCACCCGGTCCTGCGCCGAACACAACCCCTCTGTCCCCATGGAGGTGCGGATCGCCAGGTCACACCCCACCACCGGCCTGGCCCGCCATGCCAAGCTCGCCTCGATGCTGGTGATCGGCTCCAGCGCGACCGCCACGGACATCTCGACCAGCCACCGGTTGTTGCGCCGCGGAACGGGCCCGGTCGTGCTGGTGGGACCGCTGGCCGCCCCATAGTCGCGAGCGACCACCCCCGCACTCGGCAAAGCGACACCGGCGGCGTGGGTGCCCGGTGCCACTATTGCTTTGGCGAGTTGGCCGTCTTGGGCGATGACGGTGGCATGGGGATGCTGGATGCCGTCGCGGCACGGGCACCGACGTGCGGGCGTCGACGCGTGGTTAGGCCGCCGCGCGCTCGGTGATCTGGACGTGTTCCTGGTGGGTGACCCCGTTGACCGTCACCGCGATGACGATGGGCTCAGGGCGCAGGGTCGTGAGGACGCCCGTGGTCGGGTCGAGGTGGGCGGCGTGCCAGGGGCGGAGGTCGTCGGGGTGGCCGATGTGCAGGTTCAGCGATCCTGACCAGTCGGCGCTGACGGGGTAGGAGACGGGGACCGTCCGCGTGCCCTGCCGGACGGTCGCGGAGATCGGCGCGGATTGGCCCGCCGCCAGGGCGGGCGGGGCGTGCAGGGTCAGCGCGTCGACGTGCGGGCGCATCTCGGCGGTGATCCAGGACGGGCGCGGGCGGCGCGGCCAGGTGCGGTCCGGTTCGGCGGGGTCGACGCCGAGCATGGTCCAGCCGGTGAAGCCACCGGAACCGGCGTCGGTGGACGGCGCCTTGCCGCTGTTGCCGTTGATCAGGTAGGGCACGCCGTCGACGCGGGCGGCGTGGAAGCGGCCGACGTGGGCGCCGATGAAGGCCGCGCCTTTGCCGGTGTCGCGGCGGAAGTCGGCGAGCCAGCGCTCCAGCACGGCGGCTTCGCGGCGGTCCGACAGCTGGCTGGCCTGGGTCGGCGTCGGGTCGCGGGGCGGGTGGTGGTGCAGGACGACCACCGAGTGGACCGGGTCGACGGCGGCCCGGTCGAGTGCGTCACGCAGCATCCGGACCTGGTCGAACCCGCCGCCGCGCAGGGTGCCGGTGGAGGAGTCCAGCAGCACGAACCGCGTGCCCTTGTGGTCGAACGCGCGGCTGGTCGCACCGAACTCGCGGGCGAAGTTGGCGATCGTGCCCGGCCCCATGATCTCGTGATTGCCCGGCACGTAGTGCCACGGCAGCTCGTCGCCGAGTTCCTCGGTGAGGATGCGCCGGGCCAGGGCGAGGTCCTCGGGCGCGGCCTCGTCGACGAAGTCGCCGTTGATGACCACGAAGTCCGGGCGCGCGGCCTTGATCTCCCGCAGCGTGCGCCGAGCGTTGCGGACCAGCTCGCTGTCGGGATTGCGGGCGACGAACTGCGCGTCGGACATGACCGCGAACCGCCACTGCCTGCCCGCGACCGTTCCGTCCTGGATGACCACGTCGTCGGTGACCGGTGGCTCGGAGGGGATCTCCACCGGCGGGGGAACCTTCGCGACGATGTCGTCGATCAGGATTTCCCCGGTGTACTGCCGGTCCGCTTTGGTCTCGATGGCGTAGAACCGGTTGACCTTCAGCGGAAACGGCATCCCGGTCGGGACGGGGATCTCCAGGTACCTCCAGCCCGTCCACGTGATGTACGGGCCGTAAAGGGAGCGGCTGACCCCTTGGGCGTCGGTGACCGTGAACGCGGTCCACTCCCCCTTGCCATGGCCGTGGACCCACACGCCCAGCGCCAGCGGCTGGCCCTCGACCTCGATGGGGCGCGGCGGGATGGCGTAGGCGGTGCGGGTTCCGGTGGACTTGCTGAAGTCGTAGGAAAGGCGCAGGCCCTGCCCGGTGCGGCCGGGAACGGGCGCGACGGCCCCGGTGCCCCGGGCCGAACCGAACGTCCAGGACGCGGCGTCGTCGAACGTCGCGTGAGTCCGCGTCTGCAGGCCGACTGTCACCGCGACCCGGGTGGTCTTGTCGCCGACGCGGGCGGTGACGACGGCCGAGCCCTCCGCGCCGACGGCCTCGACGCGCAGGCGCCCGTCGGCGGTGGGCGCCACGGACAGCAGGGAGCGGTCGTATTCGAGGTCCACATCGGACGTTTCGACGGGCGCGGTGGCGCCGGTGTCGTCGTAGCCGACGATGCCGACGGTCCCGTCCGCGCCCTGGCCGAGCAGGCTCAGCCGAGTGGCGGTGGGGCTGATGCGGGCGAGTGGCCCCAGCACGGTCAGGGCGATCCGGCCGACGACGTCACCGCGACGGACGGTCACCTCGGCGACTCCGGTGCGCTGGGCGTGGAAGACGCCGTCCGCGGTGACGCGCCCCTGCGGCCCGGGCACGTGCCACGACCGCGGTCCGGCTTCGGCCGGGCCATACGTCTCGTCGTACCCGTGGGCGACCAGTTTCCGACTCAAGCCGGGGAACACCCGGTCCGGGTGGCCGCCGGGGACCGTGTCGGCGCCCGGCGCGCGGGCGGGCTCCATCGCGGTGCGCACCCAGAACCCGGTCAGCTCGCCGCTGCCCGCGGGGGCGTACAGGGCAAGGCCGTTGGGGACAGGGCGTTCACCCCCGTCCGACGGCTGGTTCTCCAACCGGAGTTCGGTCGTGCCGGGTTCCCGGGCGAGCATGGTCGACGAGCCGCCGCCGTCGAGGTTGAGGGCGTTGTGCGCGCCCATCTCCTTGAGCATCGACGCCATGTCGCGGAGGTTGAGGCCGAGCAGGTACGCCTGCCTGCCGTCGACGCTGAGCAGGAACATCTTCTTGCCGTCAGCGGAGAAGCCGATGGCGGTGCGCGGGTGCAGCGGGTCGGCGGGGGCGACGATCTCGCCGTCCTCGATGAGCAATTGGTTGCCGCCAATCGCGGTGCGCGGCACACTTCCATCGCTGGTGCGCGACCGGTAGGACACCTCAACGCCCGCGCCGACCGGCAGGGCCGCCAGGGTGTCCGCGCCCGCGTCCCGACCGACCAGGACGAGGCCGTCGGTCGGGATGGGGTCGCTGCCCGCGCTTCGCCGGATCTCGGCGACGGCACCGCCGCGGACGACCACCTCGGTCACCCGGGGCGCGCCTTGGACGGCGCGGGCGCGCGAGTACCCGCCCCACAACGGGGTGAACACGCCGATGCCGTTGGCGTCGATGCGGGCGGAGTTGAGCTGGGTGAGGCGGATCGCGCGGCCGTCGACGGTCACCGTGCCCTCGAAGAACACCTCCATCACCCGCCCGATCCCGGCCGCGTCCACGCCCACCGCGCGGTGGTGGCCGGTGTTGGGCGACTTGACCAGCTCGCCGTGCCGGATGCCGACGCCTTCCGGGGCGTTGGAGTTGTTGATGTCGAAGAAGTCCCCGTTGACGGCGGCGACCGCACGGGTAGCCTGGGACGACAGCGGCGCCGCGGCCGCGACGGCGCCGGGATCGACGTAGCCGACCGTGGCGCCCGCGGTCAGATCGGCGGTCAGCACGTCGCCGCGGACCCAGCCGCCCGCAGCCCCCGCTTCGTACCAGTCGAAGGAGTCCAGCGTCACGCCGGGCGCGACCGGCCGACTCGTCCGAGCGGTCTCGATCCGCTGCTGAGGGTCGACCGATACCGCCGCACCACCGGGGATGTCCTCCACCTGCGCCACAGCGGTAGGCGCGAACAGCACCACGACCGCCACGACGACCGATCCAGCACGCCACGGCACGGCAACCCCCAGGCGAGTCGACACCTAACAAACTGGCACCTTATTCCGTGAACCGCTTACATCGACACCGCCATCCGATGCACGTCTGATGAACCCGGTGACGCGGTCCCCCCACTCTCGAGGGCAGGGGCGTTCTACGCAGGCATGGCCGACGGCGGCCTTCCGCTGACCGAGCTCCTCACCTGCGGCCGGTTGTGCGTCGCGGCGACGGCGAGCCTGTACTGGGCCGCACACCGAACCGGAGGAATACGGCCAGATGACGGCGATACCGACTGCGCAAACGCACCTACGCGGGTGTGTTGGCCGATGCCGATTCCGCCGTGTGGCTCGCGCAGGTCATGCACCACCTCCCCGCGGCCGTGGCCGTGCGGGACCGGTTGAGCCGCACGGTGTGGGCCTCACCCCGCTACCTGCGCATGGTCGGTCGCGACCTCGCGTCGGTCGTCGGTC
Organism: Actinokineospora lacus; assembly: GCF_053813445.1. Classification (NCBI taxonomy): domain Bacteria; kingdom Bacillati; phylum Actinomycetota; class Actinomycetes; order Pseudonocardiales; family Pseudonocardiaceae; genus Actinokineospora; species Actinokineospora lacus. The sequence goes on along the minus strand of NZ_JBQERA010000013.1, from coordinate 20,509 downwards.
TCACCGAGACCGAACTGCGCCGCGGCGCGGGGGCGCCCAACGGGCCCGCGGCGGACACGCTCGTCCTGGCCACCGGGCAGGCGACGACCACCCGCGGCGCGTGGCTCGACGAGGACGGATCGGTCCGGGAGAGCGACGAGATCCGCTTCCCGCTGACCGGCCCGGGCGGGGAGCCCCTGGTCGGTCACCTCACGTTGGACGTCAGCGAGCGCGAGGCCGAGCGCAGGCGGGCCGAGGAGGCCGAGCGGCGGTTCACGGCGTTCATGGACCACGCGCCCTTCGGGGCGTGGATCAAGGACCACGACCACCGCTACCTGTGGGCGAACCGCGCGCACCTGCGCATGCTCGGCGATGTCGACCTCGCCGAGCTGATCGATCGGAGCGCGGCGGAGATCGGCGCTCCCTGGCACGACGACGAATGCGACCGTCACGCGGACGAGGCCGTGCGCAGCGGGAATCCATCGCGATCAACGCCGAGTTCGAAGTGGGATCGTGACGGAGGCGTACTCCAACTCAGGCATCTGCGGCCCGTACCTCTACTACCGCATCGTCCGGGTCGGCTGACAGCTGACCGCGCGGGTGCAGCCATGATGTCGGAGCCGACGCGCGGACCCGCGCGTCGGCTCCGACGCCTGCGCGATCGCCACCTGCCACCAGGCAGGGCTCGCCGTCCCCAACCGCCCAGCAGACGGATGGCGGTTCCTGACCGTTTCGGTCAGTCGACCGCGAAGCGCAGGTCGCGGCCCAACGCGCTCGACAGCCGTCGCGCAGCGGCGGCCACGGATGACGACTCGGCAGCCCCGGTGCGATCGAGCCACCGGGCCCGGATCGCGGCGCGCTCGATCGTCCGCGTCCCGCGGACCCTTCCCCCGATCAGGATGAGATTCGCCCCGCGGGTCGCGAGAGGTCGGTGTGCGGCGGGTACGACGTTGCTGTCCGCCGTGCCTGCGCCGAGGACCCACTGGTCGAATCCGGGCAGGAACACGACCTGACCGGACTCCGGCGTGCGGGCGATGTCATCGGCGTGCTCGGCCAGGCACAGCGCTGAGGCACCCTCGATCGAGACGGTGGTCAGTTCGTCGCCCATCCGCTCGATCCAGCCGGTGACGCGTTGTCGGCCCGCGCTCAACCCCGCCGCCAGCCAGTAGAGGACTCGGTCAAGGGTCGCAGGTCCGTAGGCCGAGAGGTATGCCCGAATCGCCAGCGGACCGGCCTCCTCGATCCTCGCCAGTCCAGCCCAGCCGGGGATGGCTTCGAGCAGCCGGAACGTGGGCACGTCCGCGGATGGCCCGAAGCACAGGTCACCTTGCCATCCGAAAGGCTTGAGGAACGTGTGCGACTTGTCGTCGAAGGCGGATCTCAGATGACGGTAGGCCGGGTCTTTCGCGACCGCGTGAGCCAACTCGTGCTGGGTGAGAGGGCCGCTGCTCAGCGCGTCCCGCACGGTCGCCCTCAGTCGTGGCCATTGCTCGGGCTCCAGCCGGTAGTGCTGGCACCAGCTTGGGCGTTCCCACTGCCGACTCGCGCTGCGCAGGGCGAGGTGGACTGCTGCCGAGGACGGCGTCATGAAGTGCGTCGCACCGCAGAACGCGTAAGTGGCGAAGATCCGGCCTGCCGCGGTCGCGGCTGCCAGGTCCCCCTCATCAGGACGGGCCAGCCGCAAGCGAATCGCGGTGCCCGCGTCCCCGGACCACGACGGCACCGCGACAAGCCGATCGACGACAGCCTCGACCGAACCAGCACGCCCATGCTCAAGGAAATGACGTCGCAGCCGCCAGCCGAGTGCCGCAGCCCAGGTCACAGCCATGACACGAACCTATGCCTCGCGCGGCGGCGCCAACAACACCAGCACCGATGCCGATTGGCACCGGCCACTGATCGGCGACGGCCACGGCGGACACCCGGACCGGCACTGGTCGCGACCCAAGAACCGCACGTGGGGCCCGTCTCTGGATCATGCCCGTTGACCAGCGGCTTTGAGACGACTAGAGAAGGACACCTTGCTTGCAACGGAGGTATCGATGCCCGCTATGCGCCCCAGATCGGGGTCGGCCACGCTCGCGGTCCTGTTCCTGACCGCCTGCACCGCCTTCACCGGCCTCCCGGCCACCGCCGACCCGGTCGGACCGGCCAAGGCCCCCACCCGCAACGAGCACCCGGCCAACGGCGCCGAGCGCAACCAGGTCGCCGCGCTCGACACGCCCGCGGCCCGGTCCGCGCTGGTGCCCGGCGGCGCGAACCGCGCGCGGCCCCACCAGGGCTATCCGCGCCAGACGTCGCTGCGGGTCTACCCCGAGGACGCGAACGACAAATCGATCAAGCTCGGGCTGTACCCGTACCACGCGCTGGCGCCGAAGCTGAACGAGCTGCAGAACCGCAGCGACCGGATCTCGGTGGAGGTCGTCGGGCAGTCCACCCTCGGCCGTGACCTGTACCTGGTCACCGTGACCGCGCCGGAGTCCGCGCGGGAGACCCGCGAGCAGCAGCGGTGGAAGGAGCTGATCGAGGACGACCCGGCGCGCGCGGCGCGCGACCGCGGGCTGCGCCGCGAGTACAAGGCCCCGATCTGGATCAACAGCAACATCCACGGCGACGAGTGGGAGGGCACCGACGGCGCCATGCGCCTGATCGAGCACTTCGCCACCACGTCCGACCGGGCGACGCTGGAGCTGTTGCGCCGCAACCGTGTCTACTTCAACGTCACGGCCAACCCGGACGGCCGCAACGCGGGCACCCGGCCGAACGCGGCCGGGTTCGATCTCAACCGCGACTTCGCCACCGCCTCCCAGCCCGAGACCCGCGTGATGCGCGACATCGGCCTGCTCACGCAGCCGCTGGTGATGCTGGACGAGCACGGGTACACCGGCGACACGCTGATCGAGCCCGCCACCGCGCCGCACGGGCAGAACTACGAGTACGACCTGTACATCAAGCACGCCTACGCCAACGCGCTCGGCATGGAGGCCGCGGTCAAGGCGCTCGGCCACGCCGAGACCGAGTCGGTGACCATCCCGTTCCGCGACCTGCCGCCGGGCGACTGGGACGACTGGCCGCCGATCTTCACGCCGATGAACGTGATGTACCACGGCGCGGTCGGGCACACCGTGGAGATCCCGCTGCGGGTCAACCGCGCGAACTACACCGACCTGCCGGTGTCGGAACTGCGCAGGCGCTCGGCGATCAACACCGACGTGGCCGCCGCGACCATCAGGGCCGCGATCATCTACACCGACACCAACCGCGACTCGCTGATCGCCGACCAGATCGAGTTGTTCCGCCGCGGTCGGGCGGGCGAGGCGCAGCGCGTCATCCCGGACGGCTTCGTGCCCGGCTTCGGCCCCGAGGACCGGTACTCCACGACCTTCGCCCGCGCCTGGGTCATCCCGACCGGCCCGGCGCAGCGCTCCGAGGTCGCGGCCGCGCGGCTGGTGGACATGCTGGTGGACAACGACATCCGGGTGACCCGCGCCCAGCGCGGGTTCGAGCTGGGCGGGCGCGCGTACCCGGCCGGGTCCTACGTGGTGGACATGCACCAGCCCAAGCGCGGCCTGGTGGGCGCGCTGCTGGAGGCAGGCGCGGACGTCTCGCAGAAGGTGCCGCAGATGTACGACATCTCCGGCTGGAGCCTCGGCCTGCTGTGGGGTGCGACCGTCGACCGCGTGGCGAGCGGACCGGTCCGCGTGCCCGGCCGCCCGGTCGTGGTCGCCGCGCCGACCGGTGGCGTGGACGCGGGCCCCGGCCAGGACCTGGCGATCACGGTGCGCGACGGCAAGGACGTGCGGGCGGTCAACGACCTGCTCGGGCGCGGCCTGGCCCTGCGCCGCGGCGCCGACGGCTCGGTCATCGCCCCGGCCGCGACCCGCGCCGAGGTGCTGGAGGTCGCGGGTCGCCACGGCGTCCGGTTCACCGCGGCGCCCGCGGGCACGTCCGGCACGCCGATGCGCCCCCAGGTCATCGCGGGCGCGGTCGCGGGCGACGAGCTCAAAGCCCTGCGCGACATGGGCTTCGAGGTCCGGCCGGTCAACGCCGCGATCCTCAACGGCGGATTCGACTGGTCCCGGGTGGACACCCTGTACGTGTCCTCCGGCCTGCGCCACGCCGACCTCAACGCGGCGGCCGTCGCGGCGCTGAACACGTTCCTCGGCCGGGGCGGCGTGATCACCCGAGGAGCCACCGGCGCCCGCTTCAACGCTGACGCCGGTCTGCTGGCGGCCCGCGCGGTCGCCGGGCGCGAGGACGCCAACGGCGTGGTCAACGTGGTCAACGGCACTGGCCTGACCTCGGGAGCCCTGCCGCACTCGTTCGTCTACTCCCCGCTCTGGTTCACCGACCTCGGCGCGGGCGTCACCGCGGAGCAGCGCTACGCCGCCGACCCGCTGGTGGCGGGTCACTGGCTGCCCCGCGCGGACGGCACCGGCGGCCCAGCCGACGCCGCGGGCCAGGCTTCCGTCGTGTCCGGAACCGACGAACGCGGCGCCCGGGTGGTCCTCTTCGGCAGCGAACCGATGTTCCGCGACCACCCCAAGGGCCTCTACGCCCAAACCGCCAACGCCCTGTACTGGACCGCGACGGTCCCCGTCCTGTCGAGGTAGCCACCCGATGGCCCGCGCCCTTCTCGGGCGCGGGCCATCGGTTGCGCCATGACCGCCCAACTCCCCGCCGCGCTCCAACGGCGCTGGGGAGCGTCAGCCGACGCTCCTACAGGAACAGAACAGCTCGGCGAGTTTGGTAGATTCTACCTACCTAGATTGCGCCTACCGAGCGTGGAGGAGTCCATGGCCAGTTTCCTCGGTCGAGCTGTGGAGCTGGGACTGCTGCGCAAACGCCTGGACCGTGTCAGCTCGTCCGGTGAAGGACTGGCCGTTGCCATCCGCGGACGCAGGCAGGTGGGCAAGTCCCGCCTGGTGCAGGAGTTCTGCAACCGAGCCGGTGTCCCCTACTTGTTCTTCACCGCCACGAAGGGCGCTTCCTCGGTGGAAGCGCTCGGCGCTTTCCTGGCCGAACTCGCCGAATCCAACCTCCCCACCCATCCCGAACTCCTCCCAGCGCGAGCACCAGCGGACTGGCCGGACGCCTTCCGCGTCCTGACCGCCGCACTGCCTGACCGACCAGCGATCGTCGTGGTGGACGAACTGCCCTGGCTGGCAGAACAAGACGACCTCCTCGACGGCGCCCTGCAGACCGCGTGGGACCGACTCCTCGCCCCACGGCCTGTACTTCTGCTCCTGCTGGGCAGCGACCTCCACATGATGGAACGCCTCACCGCCTACGACCGGCCCTTCTACGGCCGCGCCGACAACATGACCCTCGGCCCGCTCAACCCCGCCGAAACCGGCCACGCACTCGGCCTCGACGCCGCCGACGCCATCGACGCCCACCTCATCACCGGCGGGCTCCCCGGCATCATCCGCACCTGGCCACCCGCCACCCCACCGCTCACCTACCTCGAAACCGAACTCACCGACCCCGCCGCCCCCCTGTACAGCATCCCCGAATCGGCTCTCCTCTCCGAGTTCGCCGTCCCCGACCAAGCCCGCCGCGTCATCGAAGCCATCGGCGCAGGCGACCGCACCCACGCCACCATCGCCGCCACCGCGGGCAGCCGCCAAGGCGCCATCCCCTCCGGCTCCCTCTCCCCCCTCCTTCGCCAACTCGCCGACGAGAAACGCGTCCTCGCCGTCGACCACCCCCTCTCCACCCGACCAGGTAAACCCGCCCTCTACCGCGTCGCCGACACCAACCTCCGCCTCTACCTCGCCTTCGGCCGCCTCGCCCAGGAACAAGTCCGCCGAGGACGTCCCGAAGCCGCCATCACCCTCCTCCACCGCCGCTGGAGCACCTGGCGCGGCAGAGCCGTCGAACCCCTCATCCGCGAAGCCCTCGAACTGGCCGCCCTCGCCGGAGCCCTCCCCTGGCCCGACGTCACCGCCGTCGGCGGATGGTGGAACCGCCAATTCAACCCAGAAATCGACCTCGTCGGCGCCGACAGAAGCCCCGTAGCCACCACCATCCACTTCACCGGCTCCATCAAATGGCTCAACAGCCCTTTCGACAACCACGACCTCAACGCGCTCCGACACGCCACGACCCAACTCCCCGGAACCACACCGGACACGCCACCTCTGATCGCCACACTCTCCGGAACCAACGACATCGATCCGGCAATTCCCGCTTGGGGGCCTACGCGCATCCTCCAAGCATGGAGTGCACTCATATAGCGAGTGGCTCGCGATATGCCCGGGGCGAGCTGGCCGGACCGCCGTGTCCATGATCGTCGGCCTGTCAGGGCATTACACCACGCACGCACCGGATCGAGCCAGAGGGAACCAGTGCGACGACTTCTGCGTAGTGTGTTTTTAGGCAAATAATTTTCCGAACATCATCGAGGGCAGGTTGATGTTGTGGGCGTCACGGTAACCATGGTCGCTGACGTGGGTCGATGCAGGGCCCTCTCCAGATCTGGTGATGACTCCAGGTTGGGTGTCGAGCACCGAGAGTCTTGGGCCTGCGGCTCGGAAATTTACTTTCTTCGTCGAACTTCCTTATGGATCGCGTCGCCATGACCGCCTCATGACTCGGCCCGTTCGTATGGTCCGTGACCGTGTGACGCTTGTGTGTTACGCCCAGTTCGCGCTCTGCATGTACTTTTTGTTCAGCTTCGGTCTGACGGTGCCGCTAATGAGTGACGAGCTCGGCTTGAGTCGCACGGTTGCGAGTCTTCATGGATCGGCTGTGGCGATCGGGGCGATTGTCAGCGGAGTGGCTGTGCCGCGGCTGGTCCGGCGGTTCGGCCGGGTTCGTATGTCGTTCTTGGCGTCTGCAGCGCTGTCCGGGGCAGCGGGTGTGCTGTGCTTCGCGTCAAACCTGGCAGGCACATTGCCTGCGACCGCTCTTGCCGCGACGGCGGGTACTGCAGTTGCCGCATGCGCGATTGCCGGTCTCAGCAGCCACCATGGCCAGGCCGCGCCTGCCGCGATCACCGAGGCAAGTGCAGTGGGTTCCGGCATCGCGCTGCTGGCGCCGCTGGTCCTTGGTGCGGGTGTGGCGATCGGGGCCGGGTGGCGTGCGGGTACAGCGGTCACCATTGTGCTGGCCGCGGCGATCGCCGTCGTGGCCCGAGGGACCGCCGAGCCCCCACGGTCCCTGGAGGCTGCGCCCGCACCTTCAGGGTGCGGGCGACTGCCAGGGCGGTACTGGTTGGCCTGGGCGGTGCTTCTGCTGTGTCTGAGCGTCGAGACGTGTCTGGCGATGTGGATGACCGATGAGCTGCGCGCTGATGCTGCCATGTCGACGAGTGCCGCGACGGCGAGTGCTTCGGCGTTGATGGGGGGAGTGTTCTTCGGGCGCCTTGCCGGCAGTCGTCTCACCTTGCGCCATGACGCGAGGTCGATGTTGCTCTGGGCGTTGGCGCTGGCGGCGGCGGGATTCACGGTCTTCTGGACGCCAGCGACACCGTGGCTGTCTGTCACGGGCCTGTGGCTCACCGGCATAGGCATCGCACTGCACCATCCCCTGGCCCTGGCGCTCGCGATCCGTGCTTCTGCCGGACAGTCGGATCTTGCGGCAGCCCGGACCTTGTATGCCGAAGCACTCGCCTACAGCGCCGCCCCACTGATCCTCGCCATGGGTGCCGACCGCTTCGGCCCGCACTACGCATTCCTTCTCGTGCCGGCTCTGCTGGCACTGGCCGCCATCGGCGTAGCCCGACTCCGCGCCCCATGACGCGACACCGCGAAAGAAGTTGATCATCTTGTCGACCATGAACACGCCTGTCACCAACTGGGCAGGCAACCTCACGTTCAACGCCACCCGCGTGCACAGGCCCGAGTCCGTCGAGGAAATGTGCCGGATCGTCAAAAACTGCGATCAGGCCAAGGCCATCGGCAGCGGCCACTCTTTCAGCCCCGTCGCCGACACGACCGGCGATCTGATCCGCTTGGACGGCTTGCCGTCGACGGTCGAGATCGATCCGGTGAACTCGACGGCCAAGGTCGCAGCCGGCATGAGATACGCCGACGTCGCGCCCAGACTGCACCGAGCCGGCTTCGCGTTGCCCAACCTGGCGGCACTGCCACACCTCTCCCTCGCCGGCGCATGCGCGACGGGAACACACGGCTCGGGCGACCACCAACGCGTCCTCGCCGCCCACATCTCGGGGCTGCAGTGGGTCGGCCCCGACGGCGACCTCCACGAACTGAACAGAGCCACCCACCCCGATATCTTCGCCGGCACGGTGGTCGCCTTGGGTGCGCTCGGCGTCGTCACCGAGATGACCCTCGACCTCGTGCCCGCCTTCGAACTGAACCAGTGGGTACGACAAGGAATTCCCCTCACCCACGTAGCCGCCCACTTCGACGAGATGTTCGCCGCCGCCTACAGCGTCAGCGCCTTCACCGACTGGCAGAGCGACACCGCGACGGTATGGCTGAAGCAACACACCGGCCCAACGCCCGTGGCCTTGCAGGTGGGGGAACCCGCCTCTCACCCAATCCACCCGACGCCCGGGATATCACCGCAATCCTGCACCGAACAGCTGGGTGCTGCGGGCCCATGGCACGAGCGCCTCCCGCACTTTCACGCCGACGCGCCCATGTGGGCGGGTGATGAGCTGCAATCCGAGTATTTTCTGCCCCGACACCAGGCGGAAGCCGCCTTCACTGCGGTGCGCGAGATCGCCTACACAGTGGCGTCCGTCCTGCTCGTCTCCGAGGTGCGCACGGTCCGATCGGACGACCTGTGGCTGAGCCCGGCATACGACCAGGATTCCGTCACGTTCCATTTCACCTGGGTCAAAGATGCCGAGAAGGTGCTACCGGTCACCCGACAACTGGAAGAGCGACTCGCCCCGCTGGGCGCACGCCCGCACTGGGGAAAGATCACCACCATGGCTCCCCTGGATGTGATGGCCCAGTATCCGCGATCAGACGACTTCCGGAAACTTCTACTCAAGTACGACCCTGAAGGGAAGTTCCGCAACCAGTTCACCGACAGCTATTTCCTGCTCGCACACACCCGTGAGGAGTAAGACGGTGACCGTCACGTCCCTGAAGCACGTGGAGATCTACGCCGACGGCGCCGACCTCCAGAACATCGTCTCCCTGTCGGCGAGGCCTGAAATATCCGGCTTCACGACCAACCTCACCCTCATGCACAAGTCCGGAGTGACCGACTACGAGGTCTTCGCTCGAAAGGTCCTCCAGGTGATCCGCGAACGCCCCGTGTCGTTCGAGGTCCTCGCGGAGGACGCAGCCGGGATGATCCGCCAAGCCCACCTCATCTCTTCCTGGGCACCGAACGTATTTGTCAAGGTTCCGGTGATCGACACCTGGGGACAGTCCACCTCGTCGATCATCAGGCACCTCACCGCCGACGGCGTTCAGATCAACGTCACCGCCGTCCTGACGGCGGCCCAGGTGGAGGAAGCCACAGCCGCTCTGGAAGGAACACGCGGAGCAGTCGTCTCGGTCTTCGCCGGCCGCATCGCCGACACCGGCCGCGACCCGATACCAGCTATGGCATCCGCCCTCGCCATCACATCCATACAGCGCAACGTGCGCCTTCTCTGGGCAAGTCCGCGCGAAGTCCTCAACGTCAGGCAGGCCGACGACCTCGGCGTCGACATCATCACACTGACCCATGACATGCTCGCAAAAATGAGCCTATTCGGAAAGCCACTCGACCAGTACTCACTCGACACGGTGCGCATGTTCCACCACGATGCGCAGGCCGCAGGGCTCACCCTGTAAAAGGGTTCCACAGGCGATTCAATAAGGGCATGAATATTATGCCAGGAGGAACTGCCCGTGATCAAAGCAGTGATTTTCGACATGGATGGACTGCTGATAGACAGCGAACCGCTCTGGGAAATAACCAAGATGAAGGTGTTCCCAAAAGTCGGAGTGCCCATGACCCGTGAACTCAGCGCGCAGATGCTCGGCCTCCGATCCGACGAGGCCGTACGCTTCCTGCACGACAGGTTTCCCTGGAGCGCCCCCTCGCAGGCGGAGGTCGAGGAGGACCTGTTGGACACGATGGCAGGCCTACTCCACCAGCGCACTCCGACACTCCCCGGGGCCTTGGACGTGCTCAAGACGCTCAAAGAGGCGAACATTCCGATGGCCATTGCTTCTTCGTCGCCACAGCGAATCATTGATATCGTCCTGAAGGAATTTGATTTCATCGACTACATAAGCGTGGCACATTCCGCAGAACATGAATCGCATGGCAAACCGCACCCAGCGGTATACTTGACCACAGCGCAACGATTGGGCTTCAGGCCGGAAGAGTGCCTGGCTTTCGAAGACTCCGGGAACGGCGTACTCTCGGCCAAATCCGCAAAAATGTCGTGCATCGCAGTACCGTCACAAGATGGAAGGACTGGCAAGCTGATCGGCATCGCCGACAGAGTGTTATCATCCTTGTCAGAATTCAAAATATCGATTCTGACGGATCTCGAAAGTTAGAGCCTGCTTGAGTCTCCTCAAAAACTTACCGCACGTCGTGGAGGGTTATGGAATATCACCGGCTAGGCCGTTCGGGCCTCCGAGCGTCGATCGCTAGTCGAAGTCTTGCTTGACTCTGTCAAGTTCTTGCATGCTGGTGTCGTCTCTCCAACGAAGGAGTCGCGATGCCCCTGTCCCGCAGGACGTTGTTGACGTCGGCGCTCGCGGTGCCCGCCGCTGGTGCCACGGTGGGGTTGACGAGTGGGGTCGCGCAGGCGGGGAGTCCGCCGGGGGACGTGGTCGGCAAGATCACCGTCGGGTACCAGGGCTGGTTCGCCGCCCGGGGTGACGGCTCGCCGTTGGACGGGTGGTGGCACTGGAGCGACAACTGGAGCCAGCCGCCCTCGCCGTCCAACCATGCCCTCATGTCCTGGCCCGACATGACCGACTACCCCGCCAAGTACGCCACGTCGTTCGCCAACCTCGGCAGCGGCCAGCAGGCGACGGTGTTCTCCAACCACGACTACAGCACCACCGACATCCATTTCCGCTGGATGAGGCAGTACGGCTGCGACACCGCCGCGCTCCAGCGCTTCAACCCCACCGGCGGCGAGGGGCCGATCCGGGACGCGGTGACCGCGCACGTGCGGCGGGCGGCCGAGGCGCACGGCGTGAAGTTCTACATCATGTACGACGTCACGAACTGGACGAACTTCCAGTCGGAGATCAAGGCCGACTGGCTGAACAAGATGCGCGCTTACACCTCCTCGCCCATGTACGCCCGGCAGAACGGCAAGCCGGTCGTCTGCGTCTGGGGCTTCGGGTTCAACGACCCGGGCCGCCCGTTCACCCCGGCCCAGTGCCAGGAGGTCGTCGACTGGTTCAAGGCTCAGGGCGTCTACCTGATCGGCGGCGTCCCGACGCACTGGCGCCGCGAGGTCGAGGACTCCCGGCCCGGCTTCGGCGGCGTCTACCGCAGCTTCCACATGATCTCGCCGTGGATGGTCGGCCGAATCGGCAACGTCGCCGACGCCGACCACTTTTACACCAACATCAACACCCCTGACCAGCAGGAATGCAACCGCCTCGGCATCGACTACCAGCCGTGCGTGCTGCCCGGGGACCTCTCCCGCCGCCACCGCGCGCACGGGGACTTCATGTGGCGGCAGTTCTACAACATGACCCGCCTCGGCGTGCAGGGCATCTACATCAGCATGTTCGACGAGTACAACGAGGCCAACCAGATCGCCAAGACCCCGGAGACCCAGGCGGGCATCCCGGTGGGCTCGGGCTTCCTCGCCCTGGACGAGGACGGCACCCGCTGCTCGTCCGACTACTACCTGCGCCTGACCGGCGACGGCGGCCGGATGCTCAAGGGCCTCATCGCCCTCACCCCGATCCGCCCCACCCGCCCCATGCTCACCGACGAACCCCCACCGGTCCGCGACCTGGCCGCGGGCCGCCCGACGAGCCAAAGCAGCCAGACCCAGCACTACGGCAGCCACCACACCGTCGACAGCGACCCGCACAGCTACTGGGAGAGCGCCAACAACGCCTTCCCCCAATGGGTCCAGGTGGACCTCGGCTCGACGGCGACCCTCCTCCGCCTGGAACTGTCGCTACCGCCGAACCCCGCATGGGCCCGCCGCAGCCAGACGATCGCCGTGGAGGTGAGCGAGAACGGCTCCACGTACACCACCGCCCGCCCCGCCACCGCCCACACCTTCGACCCGGCCACCGCGAACACCGCCGTCATCCCCCTCGCCACGAACACCCGGGCCCGCTACGTCCGGCTCCGCTTCACCGCCAACACCGGCTGGCCCGCGGGCCAGCTGTCGGGCTTCAAGGTCTTCGGCTGACGGGTCATCCCCTGCACGCGGTCAACAACGGTCTGGTCGCGAAACAACCCACGAGGCGTGGCGCTCCGGGTCCCGGAACCGGCACCTCGTCCCGGGGCAGTCGAGATCGGCTCCGGTGTCGACAGGTGAACTGCGTTCACTCCCCCGTCCGACATCAGCTACCGCTGGACCGACAAGGGGGCGAGGCCGCGACCACCGCGGCCTCGCCCCCGTCTGTCGGCAGGCGCTACAGCGGGGCCACCCAGTAGGGGGCCACGGTCATGGTGCCGTTGCCCGCGGCGCCGGTGCGGGTGCCGCTGCTGGTGGTGGACAGGGTGTACCAGGAGTCGACGTAGTCGGGGTCGTCGGTCCACCAGGAGTCCGGGATGGCGTTGAGGATGGCGTTGACCAGCGGGATGTAGGTGCCGCCGTCGATGATCGTCAGGAGTGCCTGGGTGAGGGCGAGCGCCAGGTCGCGGTAGTTGGTGCCGCCGTCCTCCTCCATCATCACGATGTCGGCCAGGTTGTACTTGTAGGCCGAGAAGTGCACGAGCAGCTGGCCGGGGTGGTACGTGGTGCCGTCGTGGTCGAGGTAGGGCAGCTGGACGGTGTCGACGGCGACCTTGCCGTCCAGGCCGAAGCCCGCGGTGATGGCGAAGATCTCGGCGCCACCCTTGTGCCACGGCTCGTGGTCGTCGTTGAGGCGGATGGACGTGACCTGGGTGGCCCAGTAGCCCGCCGCGGGGGCGAGCGCGGCGCGGGCCGCCTCGGCGGAGAGGCCGCGCGCGGACAGGGCCGAGCGCAGGACGCCCATGCCCTTGGACAGCGCCTTCCCGCTGTCCACCTCGACCAGGTACACCGGCCGCGCCGGGACCCGGTCGGCGGGCAGCAGGACCTGGCGCCCCCGGTGGTCGTAGGCCGTCACGGCGGTGGCCGTGTCGTCGCTGGGGGACGTCGCGACCAGCGGCGCGACGCCGCGGTCCAGCGCGGCGGCCATGCCCGCGTCCGCGAGCCGGACGGTGAGCAGCGAGGTGCCGTCCTGCGGCAGCCCCTTGGCGGCCAGGACGGCCCGGTTGGCCTCCCGGACGGCCCGGCCGAGCGCGGTGCCCGCGGGCGCGCGCGCCAGGTCCACCGCGCCTGCCGCCGTGCCCGGGAACAGCCCGAGCCTCCTGGCATCGTCGGCGAACTCTCCCGCCAGCCGCCCGGCGAGGCGGTCGGTGACCGCCCCCACCGTGCCTGCCGCGGCGGGGGCCGCCTGCTGGGCCTGTGCCGGTGCGGCGAGCACGCCGACGGCGACCGCGAGGGCGCCGAGCGACGAGACCGCGACCCGGACTGATCGTGACAACGACACGGGTTGTGCCTCCCTTGACTCTCCGTGCAGGGGTGAGCGCGAATCGTGGGAATCGAAAGAAGTAGACGAATTCTCGACATTGGCTGTCAATGGGGAACGGCCAAGGTTGCGCCCAGCGGACGGACGCCTTGCCGCCGATCAGCCTCTCAATCCACCTCGGGAGACCGGCCACACCACTCGTACAGGTGATTGCACCTCGCGTTCGGGCGACGCGGCGTTCGGGTGATTCCCAGGTCGGGCGTAACCCCCGGGGTGGCCGGAGCGATGTCCGCGTTACAGGTAAGTTCATGATCATCTTAATGGCGGCGCCGCCCCGACGCGACCGACGCGTCACCGCGGAACCATCCATACAGGACACCCTGAGAGCAGTGACCACCCTTCCCGCGGCGCGCCGCGCAATCCACTGGAGGAACCATGCCGCTGAACCCGCTCGACGCCCAGTCCAAGCCGGGACGGCTGCCGGATGCCGAGGCGGGCTCGCTTCGGGCCCTCCTGCTGGCCAACGGCTTCACCGGCGCCGACGTCACGAAGGCCCGCAGCGCCGCCGCGGACGACACCGACCTCCAGCGGCGGTTCACGAAGGTGACGGCGGTGGAGGCCAAGTTCACCATCGGCTCCAACGTGACCCCCCAGAAGCGCCGCGAGTTCCGCATCGAACTGGAGACCGAGTACGGCAGGCTCCTCGACGCAGCGCAGCGCTACCGCGACGACGCCGACGACTCCCTGGAGACCGCCCTCACCGACGCGGTCGCCAGGATTCACACCAATTCGCCGGTCAACCAGCTCTTCAAGGGCAACGGCCCGTGGAAGGAGAAGGAGGAGCTGCTGACCCTGCTCGACGCCCGCTTCCAGAGCATCCTCACGCTCGATGAATTCCGCACCCAGGTCTTCAAGCGCTACAACGCGACCTACAAGGTGGGTGGTGCGGCGCAGGGGCCGCCGCCGCTCACGGCCTTGGAGCAGCAGGCGATCACCGCGGAGAAGACGAACGTCAACACACAACTCGCCGCCTGGGCCACCATGTCCGCGAACGCCCAGGGCTGCAACATCAACGGCACCTGGGGCACCTGCGCGACGGGCTCGGTCGTCTTCCACCCGACCCAGGTCACCCCGCGGGTGTGGGCGGCGCTCAAGAAGTGGTGGCAAACCAAGCCAGGCGCCTACGTCACCCCCAGCGACACCACCACCGTCTCAATGAAGATGTACCGCGACGTCGACGTGAACACCAGCGCGACCTTCAACTACCACATCAACGTCCAATAAGGACGACGAGGCCGCACTCACAGGGAGCGGAGCCGGGCCGGTCGAGAGCATGCAAGTCGCGTGAATCGGCGGACCCGCCGCACACAATCGGCTTCCGCGTCCACTGAGGACATCGAACAGGATTCGGCGGGGCATGTCCCCCGTTCGGAGCTAGCTTTTATTGCTCCACAACAAGAAAGGTGGGATGTCCGGACCGGGGGACGGAGGCGGCGTGGAGTCGGTGGGCACACTCGTGGTCGGCGGCGGGCTCGTCGGCTTGGCTTCCGCATGGCACCTGGCGCGCGAGGGCCTCGACGTCGCCGTCTTGGCGCCCCGGCACCCCGGGATGGCGAGCAGCGCGGCGGCGGGAATGCTCACGCCCGGCTGCGAGTGGAACGGCTGGATGCCGCGGCACTTCCTGGACTTCATGATCGCCGGGCGCGACCACTACCCCGAGTTCCTCGCCGCGCTGACCGGCGGGGACGCCGCCGACGGGTACCGGGTCGGATACCGGCCCACCGACTTCCTCTACCTCGATTCACGCGAGCGCGACGAGCAGATGGAGCGCCACCACGCCGCGCTCAGCGGCGCCGGGCTGGCCGTCACCCACCTGGACCTGCGCGAGACGCTGCGCCGGGAGCCCGGCCTCAACCTCGACGTGATCCGCGGGTCGCTGCGCGTGGAGGGCGACGCCGTGGTCGACCCGCGCGCGGTGCTCGGTGAGCTGCGCGCCCGGCTGGCCGACACCGTCATCGAGGACGGCGTGGAGGGCATCACCGACCACGGCGACCGCTTCACCGTGCGCACCGCGCGCGGCGATCACGTGGTGGCCGAGCGTCTGGTGCTGGCGGCAGGGGCGTGGACGCAGGAACTGGCCGGGCTGCTGGGGCTCGACGTGCCGGTGGCGCCTATCCGCGGCCAGATCATCGAGCTGCAGGGACCGCCCGGCGCGGTGCGGTCCGTGCTCTACGTCGCCACCGGGGCATGCGGCAGCGTCGTCGAGCGGTACCCGGGCACCTACGTGGTGGGCACCAGCGAGGAGGGCACATCGGCGACGGTGGCGAACACGCCGGTGGTGGTCGCCGCGGTGCTGGCCAGGGTGTCGTCGCTGGTGCCCGCGCTCGGCACGATGTCGATCACCGACATGTGGTCGGGTTTCCGGCCGACGACGCCCGACGAGATGCCCATCATCGGCGCGGTCGACGGCGGGCGGGTCGTGCTCGCCACCGGCCACTACCGCAACGGCGTCCTCATGGGACCGCTGACCGGGCGCCTGGTGCGCGACATCGTCGTGGGCGAGACGCCCGCGCTGGACCTGGACCCGTACCGGCCGGACCGGACTCACGGCAAGCAGTACCGCTTGGCCGCGCGCTACTGAGCCGCTGGAGGCACTGGTGAACGCCCTGTTCGAGGTCGTCGAGGAGTCGCTGTCCGGGGTCGAGGAGGCGCTGGCCTGGCAGACGGAGAACTTCCCGTCGGTGTGGCAGTGGACCACCGACCGGGACCTCGTGCCGCCGCAGCGCCTGGTCGCCGACAACCAGCTGCGCCACCGCGGCCTGCTGCCCGCCGAACGGCCGGTCGGGTCCGGTGTGGACAGCAGGTTCCCGAAGGCGGTGGTGGACCAGCTCTCCGCGGACTGCGCGGTGCACCTGCACGCCGCGTCGATGGTGGCCGACCGCGCGCCGATCCGGCTCGTCGGGGTGCCGTCGCTGCTGTGCTCGCTCTACGTCAACGAGACTCGGGAGCTGTTCCTGCCGGGCTGGCTGGACGCGGAGGCGCTGACGGTGCTGTTCCCGCCCGGCGGCTCGTTTCCGGCGGCGCGATCGGTGTGCCTGACCTGGCTGGTGCTCGACGCCGCGGTGCGCCGCGAGCCGGGCCGCGAGTTCGCCACGTTCGCGTTCTTCTTCACCCGAGAGGGCACTGACCCCGGCGCGCGCTGGCACTGGCGGGCCAACTCGGGCCGCGACTGACCGGAGAACCATCGGAACAGGGGGGAGGTGGAACGAATGCGCAAGGCGCTGCTGTCGGTGGCGGTCTTCGTGGGTATCGCCCGCAAGGACCGGCTCACGGCCCCGTACGTCTACTACTGATCGGCGCTGTTCAGCGCCGTGGGGTCGCCCCGGCACCGGGGCGGCCCCAGCCCATCCCCTCGGGAGGACTCATGCCCGGCCCGCCTGGTCCGGTCGGCGACCGCGCCACCGGCAACCTGGCCGCGTTCACCGCCGACCCGTTGGGTTTCCTGACCGCGTGCGCGCGTGAGCACGGCGACGTCGTGTCGATCGCCTCGCGCAACGTCCTGTTGTGCGATCCCGCCGACATCGAGCGGGTGCTGGTGGATCGGGCGGGCGACTTCGCCAAGACGGGCGGCAAGACCCGCGGCCGGGAGCAGGGCTTCCCCGAGGCGATGATGAACAGCGACGGCGCGGTGTGGCGTCGCAAGCGCGACCGCGTCGGCCCGGCCTTCACCCGCGACCTCGTGGCCCGCGCGGCCGAGCTGGCGGGCGCGGAGGCGGCCGCGGTGACCTGGGAGCCCGGCCCCGCGTTAGACCCGGCGCCCGCGGTGTCCCGGCTGGCCCTGCGCTCGGTGACCCGCCTGCTGTTCGGCGCGGCCCTGTCCGACGCGGACATCGCCGCCGTGGGTCGGCTGGTCCGCGAGATCATGGCGTTGTCGCTGTCCCCCTACGCGCTGCCTTCCTGGCTGCCTACCCCGGGCACGCTGCGGATGCGCCGCGCCCTGCGCGAGATGGACGGCGTGGTCGGCCGCATCGGCAGCGGCAGCTCCCCCGTCCTGTCCGCACTGGAGGGCGCGAGCCCGCAGGAGCTGCGCGACGAGCTGGCGACCCTGGTGCTCTCCGGCTTCGAGACCACCAAGAACGCCGTGCTGTGGACCTGCCACCACCTCTCCGAGAACCCGGATGCCGCGGCCCGCGTCGCCGTCGAAGCGGGCGGTCCCACCCCGTACACCGACGCCGTGGTCCGCGAATCCCTGCGCCTGCACCCACCCGCCTGGCTGACCAGCCGCGAATCCCGGCGCGACACCGAGTTCGGCGGCCACACCATCCCGGCGGGCACCACGGTGACCGTCAGCCAGTGGGTCACCCACCGCGATCCCCGCTGGTTCCCCGACTCCGCCGAGTTCCGCCCGGACCGCTGGCTGACCGATCCGCACCATCCCCGCGGCGCCTACTTCCCCTTCGGACTGGGCCCTCGGGCCTGCATCGGCGCCGCCATCGCCACCGCCGAGACCACCGCCGCCGTGGCCGCCCTGACCGCTCGCCACCACTTCCACCCCACCACCTCCATCACGCCCCGCCCTGCCCTCTCCCTCCAACCCGACGGCCTGCGCCTGCGCGTCTCCGCCCGGGCCACCACGCCCGGATGAGCGCCGTCGGATGGGCGACTCCGTTGCGGGTGCCGGAGTTCCGGGTGATCCTGGCCGCGCACGGGATCTCACTGCTCGGCGGGGCGGTCGCGCAGGTGGCGCTGGGAGTGCTGGTCTACACCAGGACCGGGTCGCCGTTGTTGACGGCGTTGGTGTTCGCGGTGGGGCTGCTGCCGAGCCTGCTCGCCGCGACGCTGGTGTCGGCGGTGGCCGACCGGTTCCCGGCGCGGCGGGTGCTGATCGGGTGCCAGGTGGTCAGCGGGGTGGTCGTGGCGGGGTTGGCGGTTCCCGGTCTGCCGACGGCGGCGGCGCTGCTGCTGGTGTTCGTGCTCGGGGCGGCCGGGTCGGTGTTCGTCGGGGTGCGGGCGGCGGTGCTGCCCGAGGTGCTGCCCGCCGAGGTGTTCGCGCTGGGGCGCGGGCTGCTGCGGGTGGTGGCCAACGCGTTGCAGGTCGGCGGCTACCTGGTGGGCGGTGCCGCGCTGGTCGTGCTGTCCCCGCAGGCGGCGCTGCTGGTCGACGCCGCCGCGTTCGGCGTGGCCGCACTCCTGCTGCGCCGCACCGCGGACCGGCCCGCCGCGGTGGGTGAGCGCGGGGTGGTCCGCCGGTCGTTGTCCGGGGCGCGCGAGGCGTGGCGGGACCGGCGCGTGCGCCGCCTGCTCCTGCTGCTGTGGCTGCCCCCGGCGTGCGCCGTCGTCCCCGAGGCGGTGGCGGTGGTGTACGCGGCCGAGAACGGCATCGGCACGGCGGGCCTCGGCCTGTTGCTCACCGGCACCCTGCTCGGCGCGGTGCTCGGCGAACTGGCCCTGGGCCAGTGGCTGGGCGACTCCCCGCGCCTGGTCGGCCCCTTGCTGTTCCTGGTCGCGTTGCCGTTGCTGGGTTTCCTGGCGCGGCCGGGCGTCCTGGTGGCGACCCTGCTGCTCGTCGCCTCCGGCGCGGGCCTGGGCTACGCCTTGGGCGTCGACCGCCTGCTGCTGGCCGCCGCCCCTCCCCCGCTGCGCAGTCGGGTGCTCGGGATGGCCACCACGCTGCCGATCGCCGCGCAGGGCGCGGCCATCGCCGCGGCGGGCGCGCTCGCCGAACTCCTGCCCGCGCACGCGGTGGTCGCCGTCGCCGGGGCGTTCGTCCTGGTGCTCGCCGTGGTGGTGCCCCGATGAGAATCCTGGTGACCGCGTGCCCGGCGGCGAGCCACTTCCAGCCGCTGGTCCCACTGGCGAGAGCGGCCCAGGCGGCCGGGCACGAGGTGGTGGTGGCCATCGGCGGGGGCTTCGCGGCGCGAGCCGCGGCGACGGGGCTCGACGTGCGGCCGGTGGGCGGGGATGTCGACCTCATGTCGGTGCCGGGCGGGCCGGGTCGGTCCGGGTGGGCGCGGATGGTGGCGTTGACCGAGCGGACCGTCGTCGAGGTGCTCGACCTGGCGCGGCGGTGGCGGCCGGACTTCGTGCTGCGGACGCCGCCGGAGTTCGCGGGCGCGCTGGCCGCGCGGGAGGTGGGGGCGGCGCTGGTGGAGCTCTCCTTCGGGATGGTGATGCCGCGCGACCGGCTGATCGCCGCGGAGCGGGAGCTGGCGGGCCTGCGTGAGCCGGGCGGCTGGCTCGCCGACCCGGACGTCCTGCTCGACCTGTGCCCGCCTTCCCTGCGTCCCAGCCACCTTCCCGAGGGCACCCTGTTGCGTTACGAGCCCTATGACGGGGAGTCGGTCGACACCGACGAGATCGACGTGTGCCTGACGCTGGGGACGATCCTGCCCGGCCTTGGCCGCACGGAGGTCGTCCAACCCGTCCTCCGGGCCGCCGCCGACCTCGGCCTGCGCGTCATGACGCTCGGGCTCGAACCGTCCGACCGCTGGACCCCGCTGTCGGCGGTGCTGCGCCGCTGCCGCGTCCTGGCCCACCACGGCGGTGCGGGCACCACGTTCAGCGCCCTCGCGGCGGGCGTCCCGCAGTTGTTGATGCCCCACATGACCGAGCAGCCCGATGTCGGCGTCACCCTGCCTCCCGCCGAGGTCACCCGCGACTCCGCCCGCCGGGCGCTGGCCCACCTGCTGGCCCCTGAGGCCCGCGCCGCCGCCCACCGGGTCCGCGACGAGATCGCCGCGATGCCGTCCCCCGCGGACGTGGTCGGGCGGCTGTTCGGCTAAAGGTTGTCCCGTAATGGTCGAGAGTTTGGCGAGGCAAGGGAGTGATAGCGGTGTCGCCTGCGGCCGGTGGTCGTTCAAGCCGTCATGGCCAGGTTGCGCATCTGGGCGACGCCTCGG